>CAINHO010000034.1 GCA_903848935.1 uncultured Pseudomonadota bacterium
AAAATAAATAAATAAATAAATGCTAACAAAGAAGATAATAAATTCAAGCATTAAATTGACCCCGAGGTTTTACCTTGTTACTAGGGCGAATGGGGCATTCTCGATACTAGCAGGTTTTGTCTTGCTGCCATACAAATAAAGATTTGTTACTTCTTCAGCGGTTAGTAGACTCATAAGTGTTCTCCAAAAATGATAAAAATAACGGTTATACTAATTCCCAAATTAATTCGCCGCAGTTGCTAATACTTGGAAAAATTTCAATTTTTTTTACTTGGGCTATGCCTTTGTTATCACGGTATCGGGACACATACCTGATGCCTACAATTGCAGACCAACCTGTTAAACGCTCCCAGCAACTAATTGGATTAGCTTCGTATCCTGTTGTGATATAGTTCAATGTTACTTGACAACAATTTGGATTTAATGCCAAAAACTCTTCTATATCACGATAAGGAATTGGCTCATTCCCTAAATTTTGTTCTGCATATAACCTATATTTATCGCTTTTAGCCATGGCTTTAACATGTCGAAAATATTCGAGATTAGCCTTTTCGCCCTTAATAACATACTCGATTACCAGGTCACGTTTTTCTTCGTTAGACAAAAAACGATTTTGACCAAAGCAAAAGCCAAGATAATTCAAACTTAGAATTGCAGTCAGAAAAATTGCTAAAACAGATTTGATAGGATTATTTTTAATACATGAAATCACGTTATTTCATACCCTTAATTTAATGGCTAAAATGGCAGAAAAACATCAAACGACTGTGTAAGAATTCGCAAGATTGTCTACTCTTCTGCAGAACACATGCCATTGTGATGTCGGTTTATAATCAATTGTTTTTATTTGAAAAATTATTTTCAATATCAAAATGTAGATTGCATCAATACATTTGAGCTATGTGATATGACCTGATTTTAATAAATGTTGCGTGAAATACCATATTTTATGATGGATTACGCTAGATTTAATTGCTACTGATCCATACAAATTAGTTACTTCTTCTAGTGAATTGCCAGTGGCATTAAGATTTCCAGCATTTGCCATTAAAGTTAGATTTTCTATATTAGCCGCCAAAGTGTAGCTGATTGAACTCAGTACTGTATCCAATCCAGCATTTGTAGCCTCGACAACATTGTCGCCGATAGCATCTATTTTGTAAGTGTCATTACCTGTGCCACCTTTCAGTACGTCATCACCTGCTCCACCATCGAGCGTATCATCACCCGATTGACCATAAAGTGTATCGTTCCCGTCACCACCATCGACTAAATCATTGCCAGTATTGCCATGCAATTCATCATTGCCACTTAAACCAAATCCCCGCTGTATAACCATACAGCGAATCGTCACCTATCGTGCCTAATGTATCGACATGCGCTTTAATGGCGGCTAAATCCCAATGTTCACCATTGGCAAAATCAAAACTATCAATTCTGCGAGCAGCAGTTTCAAAATAACCGTCAACAGTAAACAGTAAGTTGATCACCTGTAGTAAAATAAGCGTTAAATCATCGTCTTGTCTGATTGTTTGAACTACATTTTGCGTGGATAAGTCGGAAAAATGAGCAACATCTATTGCATCCGAAGCTGAATCGTATTGATGAATGTGGTCATTGCCAAAACCACGTTGAAAAACATAAATATCACTGCCTGCATTACCATCTAACACATCATTCCCTTTGCCACCTTCTAACGTATCATTCCCAGATCCACCTTCAAGCGTGTCGTTACCATCACCACCTTTAAGTACATCATCACCGCCCGACCCATTCAATACGTCGTCGCCACCAAAACCGAGCAAGCGTTCATTAGCGCAGCACTGCCATTCAAACAATTAGCTTCTGCATTTCCTGTTAAAGTATCGAGTTGAACAAGCTGTAAAACATTCAGAGCATCTGTATTATTAGCAAAACCATCATTGAGACTTTGCCAAATAGAAGAATCTGTCCAACCTAGTGCTTTCAAGTTTCGTGCAAAACCGTCTAATAGCGTTAAACCTTGAGTAGGATTAGCTGTGAGTTGATTTTGTAATGTATTCACAATGTTTATTAGGTCAGGTTGTAAGGTCTGTGTTGTGTTATCCCATTGCCAACGTACTTGAGCATATAAATCAGTAAGTCGTGTTTGAGCTTCCAATTGTGCAAAGGTTGCATCAGATAAGTCATTAAACGCGACAGCGATTTTCTTGCCTGCGGTATCCCCAGGATTTACTCCCCAGTCTGTTTGATAAAAACTGTCTCCTAAGAAATTTTCTAAGGTAACGAGTTGCCGTGCATCTACATAACTACCCCGACTTTGCGGTGCAACCGTATCTGCACTTGCCCAGTGATAAAGAATGTTGTTGACAAGAGAATGTCGTTGTCCTTCATCGGTTTCAGTTTGATAACTAGCAACTAAAGTTTTAAATGTGTTGCTGGTATCTAAGGCAATAGCTTGCCATAAATCTCTCACAACACCATAACCCGACAAGTTAGAAAGTGTTGTTACGTCATCCGGTATGGAAATGTATGTTTTAGCCAAACTGTAAGTATGATCAACAGCAAACCAAATATCTTCTGCTGTAGCTTGACTGCCATCTGCTAGAGTGTAGCTACCTATTTGTTTGTGAGCATTGCTGTTGTTATCTACAAAAGTGCTGTTCTGATAATTGGTTGAAATGGCAGTTACGCCTTCTTCAGCAAGTGTGTGTAATTCATTGCTTTGACTAAAACCGTCTCCATTGGCATCTATCCATAATTTAAGGCTGTTAAAGTCAGTATCTTGACTAGTGATTGGTTGTCATGATTGTTATCTAGGATTTTTAAAGCCTCAAAACCATTAGCGGCTTTAATGCCATTGATTAGGGTTTCATTGCCGAACAGTTCTGCACCATCGTCAATGTAACCGTTATTATTCAAGTCACGAACAAGCAAGGCATCATTTGGATTGATCCAGCCTGTTTGTTCGGCAAAGCCATCCCCCGCATGGTCAAAATAAGTGCCTTGTTTTACGCCTGTGGTTTCTATTCCATCATTATTCAGGTCAAGTACGATAGGTGAAGAGGTGCTTTTTGCCGAATGAACTTGGTTTTTGATATTGTCTACAGTTTGCTTGTCTGTTGAGCTATGTCTGAGTTTATCAAGAGCTGGGAACAATTCTTTGAAATGAGTTTCCCATTCATCAGCATTTGTTGCTCCGTGAATACCATCATTCACACTTGTAATAGCACCATCAAAAATCTTAACTATTTCTTTTGATAAATCTTGGTTAGTTAACAAATTGGCATCAGTTTTTACTTGTTCTCTCAAAATATCAAGAAGGCGCAACGAATCATTTTTGTAGGCAGAATAGCCTTTTTCTATGTTGGGTATATTGGCTGGGTTATTAAAAAAGTCACCGCTAGTGTCTGGTATTTCAGCCTTTGTAATTTTGGCTACCTTTGCTAAGGAGGTTTGAATTGCATTTTTTAAGTTGACTGCTCCCCCGCCTATTTCGCCCGTTGTGACACTTAACCCTCCTGCTGACAACGCTAAACCAAAATCGACAGAGGCAATAGCTCTATAATCTTCAACAAAACCACCAAACTTCTCACCGTTTAACCCTCTTTGTAAATTAAAATCACCACTTGTTTTATATTGATACAAGTTTTGAAAAACAGAATTTTTTTGGTCAAACTTCACAAATCTGTCTATTGTATCTTGAGGGTTATATCCAACAGGCACAATATAAGGACTTCCTGTCGCTGGATTGATTACATATTCTTAAATAAGTAGAATCAACATATCCTACAATTTTCCACCCATTATCCGTGTTACCTCTAATTGCAGATTTAAAAATACTATCATTTACATTCAATTGGTCACTCATAATTTAATCTCCAATCACAAGATTTTCTTGTCCATTAGTTTCACAAAAATAGACGACATAAGTATGTCTGTCCACACTATTTGCCATTGTTCTATAGGCTTTTTCTTTATAGGATTTGTTTACCACTGAGTTGTATACAGTCACATAATCAATTCCTCTAAAATTACCTTTTGGATTTGCCATTTCATCTATTTCGTCGTAAATCAGGTATTTTTCACATCCCAAATAAGTTCCTCCCATAGGAATTTGCACTAATTTTGCTTTTCCATCTTGTGCTACAGAAGCTGAATTTTCTATGATGGTCAAATAATTATTTTTATTGAACTGATAATAGATGGTATCTCTATCGATTCCATATTTATTTAGCAATATGAATATGAATGCTGTAGTTGCAACGGGCGTTAATAAAACAACAAATGATGCTTTCCATTTTTTTTGAAATAAAAAAATCAAAAAAAATACAACGCATAAGAGCATTATTCCCCAATTAAGGTGATTAAGTATTTCAGCAAAAATAGAATGTTGATTTCCTACGTGTAAAACATCTCTTGTTGTGAGATTGAATACAAATAGAACTGGCAAGAGAATCGTTATGACATAATGTCGCCTGATGAGTGCTATAACATTTTCACTTTGCTTAATAGTTATGTTTTTCATTTGGTTATCTTTGATTTGTAGCACGGCACGCATGATTATAATGTTAATTCTACTCCATCAATAAAATGAAACAATGCGACAAATTGTCGCAATTTACATTACATTCTCTCTCGGCGGTTTTGGTGGCACAAAAAACCAATTTTTGAAATCAATCCAGACCACGCGCTGGTTCAACGCATGAAAGTTGAACAAGATGACACTCGTTTTGCAGATTTAACACAGATTTTGTTTGACCAAGCGATTTTGAGCGAAGGCGGACATTTAGACGACCCAGCAGCGTTTGTCCATAAGTTGAATGGGTTGTTGCAAGGCTTGTTGAAATAAGTTTTTCAACTTTCGGAACACAAAAAAAGCTGATGAAAATCAGCCTTTTTTTATTCCACTTTGTTGGTAGGTTTTAATTGAATTAGAAACCCGCAAGCGTAAAATGCCGAATCATACAAACCTTTTTAACTTTAAGCAGTAAAAATTAGAAATAAAAAATGAAACTTAAAGCAATTATTCACGAAGCAGAAGAAGGTGGTTTTTGGGGAGAAGTCCCTGCAATTGAAGGCTGTGCAACGCAAGGCGAAACTATCGAGGAACTTTTAAAAAATTTGCACGAAGCTATTGAAGCCTGTCTTTCTGTTGATTTGGAACATATTACGCTTTCTAAAGGCGATAGAATCATGGAAGTAGCAATGTGAAAGCCGTGTCGGGAAAGCGTTTCGCACAAATTTTATTGCATCACGGTTGGCGTTTAATTCGAGTAAATGGAAGTCATCATGTTTATATGCGTGAAGGTAGTTCGGCTCGAATTTCATTACCTATTCATGGCAATCAAGATTTAAAAATTGGCATACTTAAAAATTTTATGAAAATTGCCAACATTACCGAAAATGATTTGTAAAAAAGGTGCATCACATGAACATCAAAAAGAAAAATGATTAAATCGTTCAAAGATAGCAACACACAAGCCCTATTTTTTGGTCAACGAATTCCGAAATTTATTAACATTGAATCTGTTGCCTTGCGAAAATTGGCAATGCGTTTGATGTTAAAATTGTCGATTATCACTAAAGAGGAGAACAAAATGCGTACGATTCCTTACCCCTCACCCGCTGAAATTTTGCGAGAAGAATTTTTAAATCCGTTGGCAATTACCTATTCTGAACTCGCTGATGCAATCAGTATTTCCCAAGATGAAGCACAAAAAATTGTGACAGGCTTGCAACCAATGACCGCAGAAATTGATTTGCGATTAGCGCGTTATTTTGATGTTTCTGAAGGTTTTTGGACTGGACTGCAAGAAGATTACAATCATTCGATTGCAAAAGATAAACTTCACGACATATTGCCAAAAATAAAACCTATTCAAACGCAACAGCGTTTGTAATTTTTCAAATTTTGTCCGCAACCATTTTTAAATTCAAGCCGTAAAAAAGGTACATCAAAATGAACATCAAAAAGAATTTCTTATTTCTCATCATGACTTTAGTGATGACCTTTTTATTGCCGAATTATGCAATGGCGGCATTTACCTTCACGGCACATGATACGAAAGGAGCTTTATTAAACTTCTCTAATCCTGTTCTGATTGCAGGTGCGGGAGTTGCTGCTGGCGCAGGTACTGCTTCAGTGGGGGCTAAGTTCAAATATACAAACGTGATTACGGTCGATGGTGTTCAAATTGATGCAATTGTTAGCGTGGACAGCATCGTCAATATGACAATCACAAAATTTGATGATCCGAAACCTAATCCCACCCCAAAAGATGCCAAAAGAAAAACATTAACTGGCACAACGGTGAATTATGTGACTTCATTTGGGGGAGTTGTTCCTGAAGGTGCGATATTTGCACCGCAATTGACAGCCACTTCACATACCGCTGACTCACACGTCGATTTCACCATTTCATTTCAAGACACAGCAGGCAAACCCGTTGTGTTACAGAATGTCTATAACAATTCGTTAGACGATGAAAGCGTTGAATACAATGAGTTTGGTGGTTTCAATTCTTTTGCGTTTGCCAGTGATTATAAAACAAACACCGTGCAGCACATGGTAGCAAGCGCAGGGTTGGGGGGGAAAGTTCGTTTTTCTAATTCCAATTGTCCTGGTAATGCAGGCTTATACATTACCGATTCAAGCCGCGTTCAAACGTTTTTTAAGACCATCACTAGCTTAAAATTAACGTTGGGACAGTTTGCTAATGGCACAGTACCTACGGGCGTAGGCACTGCGGTTTCAACGTGTACCAACACCAGTGTTCGTTATTACGGTGCAATCTTCGCTCAAGATGGATTTGTTGAAAGCACAACGCCACCTGTTCAAATTACCGCGCCAACGGTTGATTTACTGACCACGTCAAACACCAAACCAGCAGTCACCGGCACTGTCGGCGGCGTGGTATCGGGTATGACGCAAGGCAGCGCGTTGCTTGCAGGTGAAACACTTTCGGTTACTTTAAATGGCACAACCTATACCACACCGAATGCAAATTTAGTTATTAACAATATCAACTGGACGCTAAATGTTCCCACCGCGTTAGCCGTTGGCACTTATGAAGTCACCGCAGCACGCACGGGAGGGTTAATTGATCAAACGAATAACGAATTAACCATCACGCCAATTTGCGTCGCACCGCAAATTTTAAATTTAACGTTAACAGCCTGTGTATTGCCTAGCGTTACAGATACGGTTGTTTGTCACACCGGTGATATGGGAGATAGAAATGGCGACGGGGTTGAAGACAGCAAAGATGATGCACTTCGCCATTACGTTAAAGAAATTATTCCTTCGACTGGTATAAATGGTCACGAAACACATGTAGACGATAAAGAAGCAGGTAATGGTGCGTCTGGAAAAAGTTGCCCAGATGACGCACCTGTTTGTGTATCACCAGCGGTCGTCAATCCTGCAACTAATACTTGTATGACTCCATCTCCCGTTTGTCTTGCACCTCAAATTTTAAACTCAGCGGCAACAGCTTGCATTACACCTGTAACCAACGGCACAGCATGTACGGCAGTCACCAGTCCTTTGCCTACTGTATTACCTACAAACACAGATTATGATGGTAAAAAAATCAGTATTTGCCATTTCCCTCCTGGTAATCCTAACAATGTTCAACTTATTTCAGTCAGTTTGAACGCGCTTTCTACGCATGTGAACGATCACGGTGATTCGATTTGGCAAAGTGATAAAAATTGTCCCGCCACCTCGACGAGTTGTGATGTACCTGTGTCGCCAACCGTTGATACAAAAACTACCACTACATTGGTTGCGCCAACCTTAACGGGTAGCGTCGGCACAAGTTCTTCATTAACGATTACGGTGAATGGTGTCAGTGGTACAGCAACAATCAGTGGTACAACGTGGTCATACTCACCTGGACTTTTACCCATCGGAGCGTATGAAGTCATCGCAACAGGCGATGCTTTACACGGCAGTTTAGTAGATTCAACGCACAACGAATTAACTGTGACGTTAGCGTGTCCAACAGGTCAAGTCGTTAATTCACAGGGAACGGGTTGTATCGCCCCCATGATTCCTACGGTAATTTCAGTAACGGTTGACGATAAACACCTTCCAACTTTGACGGGTAATGTCGGCACAAGCTCGTCGTTAAAAATTACGATTAACGGCGTAGGTGGCACGGCAACTATCAATGCCGCAATGGGAACGTGGTCATACACATTTGCAAGCACCTTTGCGGCGGGAACTTACAACGTCGTTGCCACTGGTGATACGGGGTTAGTCGATACCTCTACAGGGGAATTGAGTGTCACGGCAACGGTAATTCCAACTGTAACCAGTGGCGCGACGACCACCGATAAAATCGTCCCCATTTTGAGCGGTACATTCGGTACAAGCGCGTCATTGACGATTACTGCAAAAAACTCAATCAGCAACACGGTTTATGCAATGGGGTCGGTTACGAAAAGCGGCACGGCATCAACTACACCTTGGACAATGATGGGTGCAACCGTTCTTCCAGCAGGAACTTATGACGTAATTGCAACAGGCGACGTAGCTTCTGGCAGTTTAGTTGATAACACTTCGGGAGAGCTTAAAGTCACAATAACTTGTACGTCACCCGCAACCCCAGACAGCGCGGGACTTACTTGTACTACGCCTACAATTCCAACTGTAGACAGCGGCAAAATATTTACTGATGTACAAAAACCTACGCTCACAGGTACAGTTGGAGCCAGTACGTCGCTAACAATTGCTGTAAAAGATTCAATAACAGGGGCGATTTATGCAACGGGAACACCAACGCTCACTGGCATAGCACCAAATAAAACTTGGTCATTAACAACTGCAAATACAATTCCTGCGGGAACTTATAATGTCGTAGCGACTGGTGACACAGGTTTGGTTGATACAACGACAAATGAATTAACCATAACAGGAACGCAAACTGGTAATGCGTGTACGCTTGCAACGAATCCTTTACCTAGTTCATTGCCAACAGGGGCTAATTATTCATCTGATGATAATAACTGTAACAATAACCAAGGGAGCTGGAGCTGGGGTGCTGTAACTCCTAGTATAAAAGTTTGTGGTTTTAGCAATGCAACGGATACAACCGTTTCAGTGACACAAGCATGTTTGAACAATTACACTCCAAGTGGATTCGATACCATTTGGCAAAGTAGTAATTCAAACTGTCCTACAACAGCTGTATCTTGTAAAACAAAACCTACCGTTGTTCCAAAATCCATTGACGACAACACAGTAGTAACACTGAATGGAACAGCAGATAGTGCCGCAACGTCGGTAATGATTGTTATCAAGAATTCATCTAGTAACACTCAAACCTTGTCTACTCATACGGCAGTTAAATCAGCAGGTTCAACAACGTGGACATTAACGACGACAACAACATTAACGGCCGGGATTTATGATGTTATTGCCACGGACAATTATGGGCTGGTGGATATAACGCAGGGTGAATTAACCGTTACGCAATTGCAGATTATTCCAACTGTTGACCATCCTAAAACGGCTACGGATTTAGTTGCGCCTACGCTTACAGGTACATTTGGAACGAGTACGTCGTTGACAATTACGGCGACAAATTCAACGACCAATGTAATTTATCCGATTGGTACGATAGCAAAAACCTCTGTGAATACTTGGTCAGTGACAGGAGCAGCAGCACTTCCTGGTGCGCTAACTCCTGGACAAACTTACGATATTATTGCTACGGGTGATTCAGCGCACGGCAGTTTAGTTGATAACACTTCGGGTGAATTGACGGTGTCACAAACGGCAGTGAATCCAACCGTCACGAGTGGTGTGACAACTACCGATAAAGTTGCACCCGCTTTGAGTGGTTCGACAGGGACAAGTACATCGTTGACGATTACCGTGAAAAATACCACGCCAGCAGTGAGTGGCGCGGCGGTACTTGATACAGTGAATAAAACATGGACATTTACCCCCACTGCACCAATTACGGTTGCAGGGATTTATGATGTTGAAGCGAAAGGTGACACAACGCATGGAAGTTTAGTTGATGCCACTTCGGGTGAATTGACGGTAACATCCACAGCCGTTCCGTCGGTAGATGTATTGTCAACGTTTGATACCACACCAACCATCACGGGTACGATTGGCAACTCGGCGTTAGCGACTTCGGGTGAAACATTCACCGTAAAAGTGAATAGCCAAACCTACAGCGTTGGGACAGATTTAACGATAAAATCCGATTTGACTTGGTCGTTGACGATTCCAAAAGGCAAAGAAATTTACGCTGGAAACTACGAAGTTGAAGCAGCACGCATTACGGCATCGGCGACAGTGCTTGATAAGACACATGGTGAGTTAACGATTAATCCGTGTGCGTTGCCGAAAGTAGTTAATGCGGCGGGAGCTTGCGCTGAACCTGTGCCAACGGTGAATAAAATCACGCCGTTAAATACCAGCACAACGGCATCACCTGTCATTACTGGAACGGTGGGCGACACGGTTTTGGGAAGTGCTTCGGGAACAGGCGCAAATGCGGTTTCAGCTGAAACTTTTTCAGTCACTATCAACACAACAACGCCTCAAATTTATACTTACAACATTGACACTGTGTTAGTGGTGACGGGATTGAATTGGACGTTGACCGTTCCGACGGCGAAAGCGATTCCTGTTGGCGTATATGAAGTTGAAGCGACGCGGAATAACACTTCAAAAGATATTACGCACAATGAATTGGTGATTAACTTGGCGTGTGTTTCGCCGCTTGTGCCAAACACTAGCAAAACGGGGTGCGCTTCAGTAGCGTCATTCCCAACTGTTAATACACTTTCGACTGATGATTCGACACCAACTATTACAGGGACAGTGGGCGATGTCGTTTTAGCCAATGCGGATGATTTTACAGTGGGTGTGAATGGGCAGACTTATCCGAAAACGCAAATCCTCATTAGTGGTTTAGTATGGAGTTTAGATATTCCATTGACTAACGCGCTAACCCCTGCGACTTATGATGTTGTGGCGACGAGAAATGGCGTTGATAAAGACACGACGAGCAATGAATTGACAATTACGCAGTGCAGCGGTGGCGGAAAGGTTGTTAGCGTCACGACGGGCAAATGTGAGATACCAAGTCTTATACCTACAGTGAACACGTTGACGCTTACCAGAGATCAACAACCAGCTGTGCTAACAGGCACGGTGGGCGATACCGCGTTGACGAACAACGATACTTTCACAGTAAAAGTTCACAACATTGTTTATGACAAAACTAAAATTTTATTTCCAACTTCAACAACGTGGAGTTTAAGCGTTCCCGAAACGTTAAATGCGGGAACGTATGACGTGGATGCGGTGAGAAATACAACGCCCGATACAACAAGTGGTGAGCTAATTGTTATTGGTGGTTCATGTTGTATCAATGGTGCGACAACTCAATGTCCGTCAACAGTTTCATTGCCTGATACGTTTGGCGAATGTGGTTTGCCCGCTTGTCCACAAACTAATGCAGCGGGTAGATGTACGTCGTCTCTTCCAGATCCTATAAAAGAGACTGTTCTTCCTACAAAACCAGATGCGAAAGTAGTGGAATTGATTAAGCCACCTAGTGATTTAGGGGTTTGCGATGATGGCGGGATAAGAAGTTATTCTGATGCTATGAATAACATCACCATCAAACGGGCAAGAATTGCGAACGCCACCACATGGGATGGAGCGTTTGCCTCTACTGCTTTAAACGGCATGAATATAATGTATGGAACTCTTGTACAGGGCAATGTTAGCAATCCAACGAATCAAAATAATGGTTATGTGGAGAATGTCACCATTACAGGAGCAACACTTTCGGGAGCATACATTGACATTGCCGCCGATTATATTGATTCGATGGGTTATGTGATAGATGCAAGCAATAGCGGCATCGCCTTAACAGGTGGAATTACAAAACCCACTTCGACGAGAAAGGATCTAACGACTTTCAATGCCACAATTACCAACGGCATGATTACGTCAGGAACTGATTCAAGTGGCAATCCAGTAAGAGGTAGCATCACAAATGGGCTTTATGTCGATGACATTAACAATGACGTAAATAACCCAGATAAGGTATTGACGAAAGGCAGACGAGTTCAAGGAACGTTAGCTAATGCAACAATTACAGGCGCGACGGTAACAACAGTGGGGGGTATAACAGCAGTTGGTTGTGATAAAAGTGTTCATCCTACTTGCACCGTAGGCACAATAACGTCTGGCATGATGGATTTAGAAGCCGAGCAAGTGAAAACTTTTGGTACGGTTGAAAATGCCACACTAACCAGTGCGACGATTAGCAATTCAAACCACTGTTTCTCAAGCGGCACAGTGGGTTCAAAAGGTCAGTTGAATTGGAAAGAAGTCGTTAAATAATGGAAAAGGGCGAGCTTAAAACTCGCCCTTTTTTATAGATGTTAAGCAGCTCGCTGATGACTCAACGAATAATTACGGATTTTTAGATTCCGTCTCGGCGCGATTCAATCCAGTTTGCGTGGCTAGTTTATCGTCGCGTAAAATGCACCGCATTCCTCCCACTTCAAAAAATTCAAAAACATAAATGACAAAATTCATATTTATAACGGGCGGCGTGGTGTCGTCGTTAGGCAAAGGCATTGCCGCTTCTTCACTTGCTGCGATTTTGGAAGCTCGCGGTTTGAAAGTCACGATGACTAAACTCGATCCGTATATCAATCTCGATCCAGGCACGATGAGTCCATTTCAACACGGTGAAGTTTTCGTGACCGAAGACGGCGCGGAAACTGATTTAGATTTGGGACATTACGAGCGTTTTTTAAAAACCACGATGTCGAAAAAGAACAATTTCACCACGGGTCAAGTGTACGATTCTGTGCTTAAAAATGAACGCCGTGGTGATTATTTAGGCGGCACGGTTCAAGTGATTCCGCATATTACCGACGAAATTAAACGTCGTGTTTATGCCAGCGCAGAAGGCGTTGATGTGGCGTTGATTGAAGTTGGCGGCACAGTAGGTGATATTGAATCATTGCCATTTTTAGAAGCCATTCGCCAAATGCGTTTTGAACTCGGCAGCGAACGCTCGTTATTCGTACATTTAACGCTTGTGCCGTACATTCGCAGCGCAGGTGAAATCAAAACCAAACCCACGCAACATTCGGTGAAAGAATTACGCACCATTGGGATTCAGCCAGACGTGTTGATTTGCCGCTCAGAGTTGCCGATTCCCGTCAGCGATCGTCGCAAAATTGCGTCTTTTACCAATGTTGATGAACACGCTGTTATTTCGCTTATCGATGCAGACACAATCTATCGAATTCCGTTGATGTTGCACGAACAAGGTTTAGATGAACTCGTAGTGCGCCGTTTGCGTTTAGATGTTGAACCTGCTGATTTACACGAATGGCAAACTGTTTTAGAAGCCATCGCCGCGTCGGAACAAGAGGTCAGCATCGCCATTGTTGGCAAATACGTCGAACATACCGACGCTTACAAATCCATCAACGAAGCGTTAATCCACGCAGGCATTCGCAACCGTTTGAAAGTTAAAATCACTTATGTGGATTCTGAATTGGTTGAAGAAGAAGGCACGGCGCGTTTGAAAAATGTCGATGCGATTTTGGTGCCTGGTGGCTTTGGTGAACGCGGTGTCGAAGGCAAAATTGCGACAGTTCGTTATGCGCGTGAAAACAAAATCCCGTATTTAGGCATTTGTTTGGGAATGCAAACGGCGGTGATTGAATTTGCGCGAAACGTAGTGAATTTAGAAGGCGCACACAGCACTGAATTTTTACCCAATTCGCCGCATCCTGTGATTGGTTTGATTACCGAATGGATGGGCGATTGTGGCAACGTGCAAACTCGTGACGAAAATTCAGATTTGGGCGGCACTATGCGTTTAGGTAGTCAGCAATGTCGTTTGTTGCAAGATACGTTAGCCTTTTCAGTGTATCAAAAAGACGTAATTACCGAGCGGCACCGTCATCGTTACGAATTCAACAATCAATACATCGAAAAATTGGAAGCCGGTGGAATGCGTTTTTCGGGAAAATCGATTGATGGACGTTTAGTGGAAGTGATTGAAATTCCAGAACACCCGTGGTTTATCGCGTGCCAATTTCACCCCGAATTTACCTCCACACCACGTCGGGGGCATCCATTATTTAGCGGTTTTGTGCAAGCGGCGTTTGAGAATAGAAAATGAAATTATGTAATTTTGAAATCGGTTTAGAACATCGTTTCTTTTTAATCGCAGGAACATGCGTGATTGAAAGTGAGCAAATGGCGTTAGACACGGCGGGCTATTTGAAAGAACTCACCGACCGTTTAGGGATTCCGTTTATTTATAAGTCCTCGTTCGACAAAGCCAATCGTTCGTCGCACGAGAGTTTTCGAGGTTTAGGTGTTGAAAAAGGGCTGGCAATTCTTGAAAAAGTGAAAAAACAAATTGGTGTACCCGTTTTAACAGATGTTCACGAAGATACGCCGTTAGCTGAAGTTGCATCCGTGGTTGATGTGATGCAAACGCCCGCGTTTTTGTGTCGGCAAACTAATTTTATTCAAGCGGTTGCGGCGCAAAATATCCCTGTAAATATCAAAAAAGGGCAATTTCTTGCACCGTGGGATATGGTGAATGTTGTCAACAAAGCTAAAGCGACCGGCAATGAGCAAATTATGGTGTGCGAACGCGGCGCGTCGTTTGGTTATAACAATTTGGTTTCGGATATGCGCTCGTTAGCCGTGATGCGCGAAACGGGGTGTCCCGTGGTTTTCGATGCGACCCATTCAGTGCAATTACCAGGTGGACAAGGTACCAGTTCAGGCGGTCAACGTGAATTTGTACCTGTTTTAGCCCGCGCGGCGGTGGCTGTTGGAATTGCTGGATTATTTATGGAAACGCACCCAAATCCTGCTCAAGCCTTAAGCGATGGTGCGAATTCGTGGGCGTTGCACGAAATGGAAGAATTGTTAGAAACCTTGCTCGCGCTGGATAACGTGGTGAAAAGACCCGGTTTTGCGTTGTAAAATCGGCATTAAACCATCGCTTTTGCCTGCAAATCCGCATGATAAGAAGAACGAACTAACGGCGCACTGGCAACTTGTTTAAAACCCAAGGCTTTAGCGGTTTCAGCATAACGGTCAAATTGCGCGGGTGTGACATATTCTTCAACCGCTAAATGCGCTTTGCTCGGTTGTAAATACTGCCCCAATGTCAACATCGAGCAACCAACACTTAATAAATCGCGCATAACGGCTTCAACTTCTTCAACTGTTTCGCCAATACCTAACATCAAACCCGATTTCGTTGGAATCGTTGGTTTGGTGGCGTGGAATTGGCGGAACAACTCTAACGAACCTTGATAATCCGCGCCCGGACGAGCCTTCGTATACAAACGCGGCACAGTTTCCATGTTGTGATTAAACACATCGCACGGTTGCACGGCGAGAATATCAACCGCTTTTTCAATCCGTCCCCGAAAATCCGGCACGAGAATTTCAATTTTCGTTTGTGGTGTTTGCAAACGAATTTGTTGAATGCAATCGGCAAAATGTCCCGCACCACCATCACGCAAATCGTCCCGATTCACCGACGTAATGACCACATATTTCAACGCCATTTTCTGCACTGCTTCGGCAAGTTGGTGTGGTTCATTGACATCAAGCGGCTGCGGTTTTCCATGTGCAACATCACAAAATGGACAGCGGCGCGTACACAAATCGCCCATAATCATAAACGTCGCCGTGCCGTGTTTGAAACATTCAGCAAGATTCGGACACGCCGCTTCTTCACAAACCGTGTGTAATTTACTTTCACGCAGAAGCTGTTTAATTCGGCTCGTTTCTTGTCCCGACGGCAATTTAATTCGTATCCAGTCGGGTTTGCGTAACAGCGTTTCGGTGATTTCAACTTTGATTGGAATACGCGCCAATTTTTCGCTGTTGCGTTGATGCGTTTCGGGTGTGGCACGGGATGGTGCTTGATAATCAGTCATTTAAATTTTTGATAATGTTGGAAGAAATTTGTTGTGCGAGTTCGTTCGTTTCGACGACAACGCCAAAATCAGCAAGTTGCGTCATTTTCAAATCAGCATAACCGCACGGATTGATAAAATTAAACGGCGTTAAATCCATGTTGTTATTCAAACTCAAGCCGTGATAACAGCCGTTTTTTTTGATTCGCAAACCGATTGAACCAATTTTTTTATTTTCGACATAAACGCCCCGTGCATCAGATCGCGCCACTGCCGATATTTGATAATCGGCGAGCGTTTGAATCATGGCATTTTCGAGGTGGGCAACAATTTGTTGGCTGTTTAATCCAAGGCGTTTTAAATCGAGCAACACATAAACAATCGCCTGCCCTTCCCCGTGATACGTCACCTGCCCGCCTCGATCGGTTTGAATAATGGAGATTTCACCGACGTTTAATAAATGTTCACGTTTACCATTCAAACCTAAAGTATAAACGGGAAAATGCTCAACCAGCCAAATTTCATCAGACGTTTCAGACGTGCGCATTTCGGTGAATTGTTGCATTTCGCGCCACACTTTTTCGTAAGGCTGAACACCAAGTTTTTTGATAATCATGTTTAATTAAGTTCGCCAAATCAACGTTGCCATGCGCCCCGTTTGTTTATCACGGCGATAAGAATAAAACTTTTCTGCATCAGTCACGGTGCAAAATTCGCCACCATAAATTTGTGTAATACCTAACTGTGCCAATTCGATTCGTGCCAATGCGTAAATATCTGCAAGCCAACCCTTTTCATGTGCTTTGAAAGCCTTCGCATAATCCGCTGACTTTTTCAAAAAGGTATCGCGGACATCGTCGCCTACTTCAAAACATTCCGCGCCAATCGCCGCACCGAGCCAAATGATTAAATCGGTGGTTTTCAAGGCAGCGACGGCATTTGAAATAATGCCACTTTCTAAACCGCGCCAACCTGCATGAATCGCGGCGATTTGTGTGCCATCCGTTGAACACATTAACACGGGCAAACAATCCGCCGTCATTACCACGCAAACCACATTTTTTTGATTGCTGAAACTCGCATCCGCTTGAGGCAAAATCAAATCTTTGGACGCTTCGACGACGATATTGCTGTGAATTTGTTCTAGCCAAAACGGTTCAGCAGGCAACGATAATTCTGTTTTGAGTAAATGGCGATTGTCTAAAACAGATTTTAAATCATCGCCAACGTGCGTCGCTAAATTGAAACTATCGAAAGACAATTTACTCACACCACCGAGGCGCGTTGTCATTACTGCATGAACATTCGGCGGCGCGTTCCAATTCGGAAAAATGTAATTAGCGTTTTTCTTCAACATCATTTTTTGCCAATGCAACTAATAAATTTACCATATCTTCTGGCAACGGTTGTTCCCATTCCATGTATTCACCAGTGGTCGGATGCACTAGCCCTAATTTTGCTGCGTGCAACGCTTGACGTTTGAAATTGCGTAAAACCTCTTCCAATGCTTCACCACATTTTGCAGGCATCTTGAAGCGTCCGCTATAAAGTGGATCACCCAATAACGGAAATCGAACGTGTCCCATGTGAACTCGAATTTGATGCGTGCGTCCGGTCTCGAGTTTGACTTGAATATGCGTGTGGCGTTTAAAGCGTGTCATTACGCGATAATGCGTCACGGCTTCTTTGCCATCCCGATTCACGGCATAACGTAATCGGTCAGTCGGATGTCGCCCAATCGGGTCATCAATCGTGCCACCCGCAATCATGCGATTATGCGTAATCGCTTGATATTCACGATGAATCGTTCGCGCTTGTAATTGTTCAGTTAAATCATTGTGCGCTTGCAACGTTTTCGCGACCATCAACAAACCACTGGTGTCTTTGTCAATTCGATGCACAATGCCCGCGCGGGGCAAGGTTTCGAGTTGTGGCGCGTAATGCAACAACGCATTCAACAACGTCCCAGTCCAATTGCCAATCGCAGGATGCACAACTAAACCCGCTGGTTTATTCAAAATCAAAATGTCATCGTCTTCAAAAATAATATCGAGCGGAATGTTTTCGGCTTCATAAGTAATGACCACTTCGGGTTCTGCGTCTAGGGTAATCCATTCACCACCTGCCAATTTATCGCGGGGTGTTAAATTCTCTCCGTCTACTTTTACACGTCCCGCCTTTATCCAAGTTTGTAATTTGCTGCGCGAATAATCGTCAAATAGCTCGGCGAGTGCTGCATCTAAACGCATTCCCGCCATTTCGTGAGGGACTTCTGTGGTTAATAATTCTATCGTCATAACGCCGTGTTCTAATTCATGGGTTGTTAAGTTATACTCGCGCCACTAAATACGCCGATTTACAGGCTTTTGATTGGCGCAAATTCATTTCTAAATCTTACAATTTATGCACACCATTCTAATTAAATTTTTAACCGCTTGTTGTTTAATTCTCTTTTTATCGGTTTTAACGGGTTGCGAAACGCTACAAAGTTTGACGGGCGGCGGCAATGCAACCGATGAGGAAACTTACGCCGGTTGGAACGCGGACAAATTCCGTTCCGAAGCCAAAATCACAATGGAAGCAGGTAATTATGACAAATCGATTAAGCTCTATGAAGCCCTAGAAACTCGTTATCCGTTTGATAATGCCGCGCCACAAACGCAACTTGATAGCGCGTATGCGTATTATAAAAACAACGATGCTGAAGCGGCGATTGCGGCGGCCGATCGCTTCATCAAAACCTATCCGCGTGATAATCACATCGATTATGCGTATTACTTGAAAGGCTTGGTGAATTACAATCGCGGCATTACCTTCGTTGATCGTTTTTTGCCAACCGATACGTCGCAACGGGATCAGGTTTATGCGAATGACGCGCTGGAAAATTTCGCGGAATTGATGCGCCGTTATCCCAAAAGTCATTACGTTGCGGATGCTCAACAACGTACTATCGCTATCAAAAATAATTTGGCGATGCACGAAATCAACATTGCTCGTTATTACATGAAACGGGCGGCGTATATTGCGGCAGTAAATCGCGCCAAAACTGTGATGGAGAAATATCCACGTTCGATTGCGTTACCGTTTGCGTTAGAAATTTTACAAGACGCTTACACTCAATTAGGTATGACAGATTTAGCGACTGATGCAAAGCGCGTTTACGATTTAAATTATCCAAATGGTGCGCCGGTTACTGAAAATAAAGGCACAACCATGTCACATCAAGTGTGGGATTTTGTCGGTTTAGATAAGTAAATCACTGCTGCTGACTGTACTGATATTTAAATTTTCGTTTCAACAACGTCGCGGGATCGTCAGGAATTCGCTTTAACCACTGTTCATTCGCTTGCTGTTGTTCAGTGGTTATTTTTTCAGCTTCAACTTGTTTCTTCGTTTCAGCTTTAGATTTGTCTTTCGATTCATTTTGTTTTTCAGGTTCAGATTCTTGCTTTGATTTTTCTTCTGCCGAATCCTCTTTTTTATCCGAGTTATCACCTGCTTTGTGTTCTTCTTTTTGAGCGGGTTTTGAATCCGATTCTTTATTTTCGCCTTCTTTTTTCTGTGAATCCTTGTCTGATTTTTCGTTTTGTTGTGGTTCAGACTTTTGAGAATCTTGCGGTTTATTTTCTTGATTTTGTTTCTGTTTTTCTAATTCCTTTTCGATGATTTCTTTATTAAATTTCGCGTCATTATCGTAAGGATTTTCTTGTACCGCTTGTTCATAAGCGGCTAATGCTTCAGCTAATTGCCCTTTTTTTGCCAGCGCATTGCCTTGATTATAAAAATTATTCGACTGTTGAAATTGCTTAGTTGCTTTATCGAAATCACCTGCCTTGTATTGCGCGGCAGCTTTCCATTCGGAATTTTCAAACTTTTCAGCCGCTTGTGAAAACTGCTGTTTATCGTAAGCGTGTTGAGCTTGTTGGTCGGGTGTTTGCCATAAATTTTGTAAATCAAACGCATAACTATTTTTCGGTAACGGCAATAAAAATAGAATTGCCAAATAAAACGCACCTTTTCGAAACTGCCATGCCGCCCAAGGTAAAATCAACAAAATCAACCAATAACCATTGTCTTCCCATTGTTCGAGAAACAAATTTGTTTTATCCGACGACGTTTGCGTTAAAGACGTGTCGAACGTTCGTAATAAATTTTTCACATCACTATCGTCTGCCGTCATGATTTGAAAACGTCCATTTCCTGCCGCTGCGAGTTCGCTTAATTCTGCGGTTTGTAATTTTGGCACCAGAATTTGTCCAGATTCGTCTTTGGCAAAACCACCTTCTGGCAAAGCAATCGGCGCACCGTCGGTTGTTCCAACACCTAAAACCGATAACTGATACGCACCCAATTTCTTTGCAAACGGCACTGCTTGCGAGGCTTCTACGCTATCGGTGATGAGTAAAATGTGTCCTTGTGGCAAACCCGCTTGTTTCAAAAGTTCAACGGCTTTTGTTAAACCTGCCACAGGATTATTGCCCGCACTCGGCATGATGTCCGTGGTTAAGGCTTCTAATTGACTGTGAATGGTTTCGATGTCGTTGGTCAATGGCGTAACCGTGAATGCCGCGCCAGAATATACCAATAATGCGGTTTGACCGTCTTTGCGTTGCGCGAGTAAATCGGCGATTTTGTAACGCGCTCGCACCAAACGACTGGGTTTCACATCTTCAGCATTCATTGATTCGGATAAATTTAACGCAATGACCAATGACGCATTATTCCGAAAAGCCGGCGCGGGTAAACGTTGCCATGTTGGCGCAGCAAGCGCGAAAATTGCGGTGAATGCCATAAAACTTACCAACCAAAATGCGAAATGTGAATGTTTGCTACTGTATTTTTCAAGTAAATACGGCAACAATTCACGATCACAAACTTTTGACCAATGCGCGGTAGAATTAAAACCATGACGATAATTTTTTATCACTAAATAAATCAGTGGAATCAACGTCAAAAAAGCGTAAGGTCTTAAAAAATGAAAGTTTATTAAAATTTCCATCATTTGAATTTTCTCCAATTCAATAATCTAGCCATTAAAAACAAAAAAAGGGCGTGACAAAAATCACGCCCTAAAAATAGTCACACAAATTACAAAACAAAATCGTCGGCAGCCAAACTTTTTACACCGTTTAATTGAATCGAAAATTCGGGTTTGTTATCGGCATTAGTGCTGCCATAAAGAATGTGTGTGGTCGCATCAAAACGTAATTGTCCCGTTGCATCCGTTTTACTGAAGGCTTGTGCGCCAATAAATGTAAAATCGTGCATCACAGGATTTGTGAGCATCTCTGACACGTCGATTTTGTCGCCGTCGCTGTGTTTGAAATCGGTAATAATGTCACGAGTTTTTGCGGTTAATCCCGTTTCTTCCGCGTTATAAAATGAGAAAGTATCCGCCCCCATGCCGCCCGTCATTTTATCTGCGCCCATATTTCCAATAATCGTATCATTTCCCGCTGAACCCGAAATCGTGTCATTTCCATCTGTGCCACTCAGTTTCCACGTTTGTTTCAAATCACTAACCGTGAATGGCGTTGCAAATTGTGTTGAATTCGCAAAATCTAAACCGATGTTTAACGGTGCGGATTTTAAAGTTGGGTTGATTGTAGATAAATCGACGTTGTCAAAATATGTGCGCGTAGTTGTAAGAGGTTCGCCATTCATTACGCTAAAACCCGTTATGGCATTTACATCCGCAACATTAACTAATTGTCCATTGCTGTTAAAAGATATTTTTAAAGGATTCGCGGTGATTTCACCTGCCCCCAAAACAACCGATGATAAATAACTGGCTTGTTGCTCTGGCACTTGCTCTGTTCCTTGAAACACTAATGCTCCAGTCGGGGTTGTAAAAGTTCCAAGATTCACATCCGTAGCCGCCGAAGATAAACCAATTGCAGAAGAATCAATTTGAATCTTGGATAAATCGAGGGGCGGAAATGAATCATTATTAACAGTTTCGACGTGTTTAACGGTGTCGATATTTCTACCATCAACAAACACATAAGCATTCCATTCATTCGCCACAGCAGTTTTCGCAAAGTACGTCGAAAAAACGTGGTCATTGCCATTTTGATCAGCAATGTTCATTGATACAACGTTGGTGTACGTTTCAGGATTTGGCACATAAGGCGCGGCATCATTAGTGTGTTGCAAAAATGAAAATGCTTTGCTCACGGGTTTATCAGTGCCGTTTAAATTCAGCATCATTTCGACGTTCGTGATTGCATCAGGTGCAACGATTTTAGGTGTGTTGTTCGCTGGTTGAACCGCTGCAATTATTGAGGTATTTGGTGAGATGGCTTTTTTTAGAGTGGTCATTTTTGTCCTTAGTTAATTAGAATTTCGCTGTGTTGTATGCCAGACATTTGGCACATTAGGCAGCTAATCATGTCAGGCACAAATAATGCCATTCTTATCAATTAAATAGGTTTTTCTTCCAACTTAACAAACCTGCCAATGCCAGCGCAATTGCCAGCGGTACGAAATACAATTCCCGTTTTGGACGAAAGTATTGCTTATCTTTTTCAACAGGTTCGAGTTCGTCGAGACGCATATAAATGTTGTTCAAATCATCTAAATTTTTGGCGCGATAATAATAACCACCCGTACTTTCCGCGACTTTGATTAACGTGCCTTCGTCAATGTCGGCAGAAGGATTCACTTTGCGATAACCAAAAAATCCACCCACCAACATTTCATCCGCGCCAATGCCAATCGTGTAAATTTTTAAATGATTCGCGGCGGCAAGTTCAGCCGCTTTTAAGGGTGAAACTTCGCCAGCGGTATTCGCACCATCCGTCAGCAAAATTAACACGCGACTATTTTGTGATTCATTTCGCAACCGTTTTACTGCCAACCCAATCGCATCGCCAATCGCGGTATTATCGCCCGCCAAACCAATCGCGGATTCGTCCAAAAGTGTCGCCACAGTTTTGCGATCAAACGTCAACGGCGTTTGTAAATAGGCTTGTGTGCCGAACAAAATCAGTCCTACTCTATCGCCGACGCGCCGATTGATAAAATCGGTCGCAATCGATTTAATCGCTGTCAAACGGTCAACGTAATCTTTGCCCAAAATAAAATCTTTCTCTTGCATACTTGCCGACAAATCGACCGCTAACATCAAATCGCGTCCGTTCATAGCTTGCTCAATCGGTTCGCCCAACCATTGCGGACGAGCCGAAGCGAAAACCAAAAACATCCACGCTAATACTGCTAAATATAAGCGCGAGCGGTTTGGAGTGGCGATTTTAACGGGCGAACTATAGGTAAAATCCGTCAAAAAAGGCACACGCAAGGCACTTTGATTTGCGTTGAGTTTTGCAGGTACAAACCAATAAATCAGCAATGGAAAAGGTAATGCCGCAAATAACCACGGGGTGAGAAATTGAATCATGCCGTTTTTTTAAGTCGAAGAGTGTTTGAGTTTTGAGCATTTAGCCACGTTTGTGCGAGTTGAAATAACGCGGTCAAATCTACGTCGGGCGGCAATTCTTTTTGATAAGGCGCATCCGCTAAACAACGACCAATCCCGTTTTTAAATTCCGCATTTTTGAGTGAAGCATCTAAATAATCTAACCACGCTCGTCCTGTTAATCCACCAACTTCTGGATGATGATTCACCGCAACACGACGTAGCAATATCGATAATTCGCAGACCTTTTCTAAAGGCGTGAGCATGGCATTGGTTTGTAATTGCTTGAGTAATTTTTTCGCCTCTTTAATCGCGCTTTTTTGAAATAATTTTTGAATCAGTGCAATCAAACAATAAGTAAAAATCGGCACAAAAATAGCGATGAACCACCAGCCGATAGCCGGTGGAAACCAGCCGATGGCTTCGGGTAAATGAATATCGCGAATCGGTAAATCTTGAATTGGCGGCATGGCGAAAGGTTAAATTTTTAAACAAGCCAACGGATCGGCTTGTGTGTTGACGAGGATAAAAATCATGTTGCGTTGTTTTGCTAACGCTTGCAAATGTTCTTGTTTGGCTAAAAAATGCTGCTGATAATCACGCGATTTTTCTGCATTCGCATCAAGAATCACATCTTGACCATTTTGCGTAAAACGATATTGCCCTGTGTTCGGCAAAGTCGCTTCTAACTCGTCATAAATAAACATCAAAACTACGTCACAATGTTTAGCGAGTTTGGCTAGAAGCGTTTCGGCGTGAGCGGTTAACCCGCGAAAATCACTAATGATATAAACCAAACTACTCGGTTTAACGTGATGCAATAAGCGATTCAATACGGGTTCTAAATTATCGTGTTCGGATTTAATTTTACTGGTTGGCGGGTTCACCAGCGCATTCAAAAAATGTAAAACGGCTTGTTTGCCATTTTGGGGCTTTAACTCATGACAATAATCGTCAAAAAACAATTGTCCGCCGATTCTATCGCCATGATGATGCGCTGTCCACGCGAGTAATGCCGCGAGTTTTGCCGCCAATACAGATTTAAAAACGCCGCGTGTCGCAAATTGCATCGTCGCGCGACAATCGACCGAAATAAAAACAGGGCGTTCTCGTTCTTCACGGAAAATTTTGGTGTGGGTTTTGCCAGTTCGCGCCGTGACACGCCAATCAATACTACGAATATCATCACCCGCTTGATACAAACGAGTTTCGTCGAATTCCATGCCGCGTCCTTTGAAACGCGAAATGTAGCCGCCACTTTGTTTGGCACGAATCGCACGTTTATGAAAGGTCAAACCTACCGCTGGACGTGCCAAATCAACAAGCATTTTTAGCGTAACGGTGGTGTATTCGGAATGTGACAAAAGTGTTGGCATAAGTTTCATTTGTTGACGAAAAAAAACGGTGTACTATTCACATTCACCTAAAAATTAAAATAATAAATCTTAAAAGGAGAAAATTATGGGTACTGTTATTGAAATATCGGTTTTTATGTTAATTGCTGCGTCAGTAGCGTTTGCACCATTGGGTTATTTTATTTACGTTTACACCAAAAAAGGCGAAAGTCCTTTCGATCAATTTGAACACAACGAAGAACACGGTCATTCCATCATTGATGATTTGGCAGAAAAAGCAAAAGAGAAACTCGCGCATTAAAATTTAGGGCTAACGTTTCGCAATGAAGCGTTAGCCCTTGTGTTTCAAGGCACCGGTACTCGCGCAATCAATTCTTTAATTACATCATCGGTTGTCATGCCTTCCGCTTCCGCTTCATAAGACAAAATCAACCGATGGCGCAATACATCAAACGCCATTTCTTGAATATCTTCGGGAGCCACATAATCGCGTTGCGCCAACCACGCTTTGGCTCTCGCGCAACGATCTAAGGCAATACTCGCACGCGGACTTGCGCCGTATTGCAACCAACTTGCCAAATCATCGCCATAAACTTCAGGCTTCCGAGTCGCTAAAATGAGTTGCAACAAATAATCTTCTAGCGGTTCAGCCAAATACAAATCTAAAACGTCATTTCGCGCTTCAAACAAGGTCGCTTGCGAAATCGGCGTAAACGTCTTTTTCACGGTTTGACTGACTTGTCGCGCTTCGGCACGCACCAAACGTAAAATCGCCTTTTCGTGTTCAGCATTCGGATAATCCACTTTTACCTGTAACAAAAACCGATCTAATTGCGCTTCGGGTAATGGATAAGTTCCTTCTTGTTCAATCGGGTTTTGCGTCGCCATTACCATAAATAACGCGGGCAATTTATACGTCGCTTGCCCGACAGTAATTTGTCGTTCTGCCATTGCTTCGAGTAATGCAGCTTGAACTTTCGCAGGCGAACGGTTGATTTCGTCTGCCAAAATCAAATTATGAAACAACGGCCCTTTTTGAAACTCAAATGTCCCTTGTTGAGGGCGATAAATCTCTGTCCCTGTTAAATCGGCGGGCAACAAATCGGGCGTAAATTGAACACGGTGAAAATCACCTTCGATGCCGCGACTTAATACGTTAATTGCTCGTGTTTTTGCCAATCCCGGTGCGCCTTCCACCAAAATATGTCCATCAGCTAACACGCCAATCAACATCCGTTCCACCAACACATCTTGCCCAATAATTTCTTCGGCAATGTGATTTTTTAAAGCTATTAAAGCGTTTTGAATCTCTGACATAAAAACTTAAACCGTTGCGTGTTTGCGTTTGTAAAAAATAGACGAAAGAATCGATAAACCAATAAAAGTCGCGCCCACTAAACCCGTAACGACTTCGGGAATTTCGTGCTTCATACTGACCAACATAATGCCTGCTAATGCGCCAATCGCATAGTGTGCGCCGTGTTCTAAAAACACATATTCGTCGAGTGTACCTTGACGGACTAAATATACCGTTAAACTCCGTACAAACATCGCGCCAATTGTCAGCCCCAACATAATAATCACCACGTCTTGCGTAATTGCAAACGCGCCAATCACGCCGTCAAATGAAAATGAAGCGTCCAAAATTTCTAAATAAATAAAACTCATCAAGCTACCACGTTTAATTACCGTGGAAACATCTTGGCCTTCTTCTTCGTCTTCAAATAACGCCGACATACTGTCTACAATGACAAATAAAACTACGCCTGCAATGCCTGAAGCCAAGGCAGTTAAACGATCTTCGGGATTGACGAAATTTTGCATTCCCAACAAAATCGACAACGACAAAATAATTTCAATGGATTCCAACGAACCTAAACTTGCTAATTTTCGTTCCAAATAACCGAGCCAATGAATTTCGCGTTCGTTGTCGAACAAAAATCCGAAAAATACCATTAGCAAAAACATACCACCAAACGCCGCAATTTGAACGTGTGCGCCAGTTAAATGTTCTGCATATTTTGCGGAATCATGTAACGCCATTTGCGCGACACTCATAAAATCAATGCCGGTAGCGAACACTACAATCGCAATTGGAAATAACAAACGCATGCCAAATACCGCGACTAAAATCCCCCACGTCAAAAAATACTGCTGCCATTTATCATCCATACGTTTCAAAATCGACGCATTCACCACGGCATTATCGAATGACAAACTGACTTCTAATACCCCTAAAATCAATGCAATGGACGCGGCAGTCATGCCTGCGTTCATACCGCCTGATGAAAATCCCCAATAAAATGCGGCACTCAAACAAGCAATCGCAATAATAAATGACGCTTTAAAATGTTTCATGAAAACTCCTAAGGTTTAGTTTTGAATCGCGCCACTATAAGTCGATTTAGGTTTAAATCAATAGTGCTAACGTTTAAAAATGCTAAAATTCAGCTTTCAAATTCGCTTCTTTTTATAAATTCATTCATGCGTCTACTGCGATTTTTTGTTTTAGGATTATTACTAAGTTTCAGTTTGCCGCTTTTCGCAACGGCTGAGAATATCGCACCCGAAAAAATTAGTTTACAACTCAAATGGCTAAACTCGTTTCAGTTCGCCGGTTATTACGCCGCTAAAGCGAAAGGTTTTTACGCGGAAGAAAATTTAGAGGTGGAATTTCGTGAACGAAAAGTGGGTGTAAATAACATTCACCAAGTCATGAACGGTGAAAGCGAATACGGTGTTGCGGATACCGCTTTGTTAGTTGAACGTTTAAACGGTGTTCCCGTTGTGGTTTTAGCGTCTATTTTCCAACACAGTCCTTTGGTTTATGTATCACTTAAATCATCGGGTATTGTCAGCCCTTATGAAATGCGCGGCAAACGTATCATGGACGATGATTACGATAGAGCGTCATTGCAAGCGATGCTTTATGAATCAGGATTAACTCAAAAGGATTTTATTCATCTTCCCAATTCGGCAAACATTCAAGATTTAATTCAAGGCAAAACAGATGTGGTTTCGGCGTATTTGACGGATGAACCCGACCATTATAAAAAACAAGGCGTTGAAGTTAACGTTATTGAGCCACGCAATTATGGTGTAGATTTTTTAGGCGACAATTTATTTACCACTCAACAAGAAATTAACACGCATCCAGAACGGGTTAAAAAGTTTATGCGTGCATCGCTTAAAGGTTGGGAATATGCAGTTAATCATCCTGACGAAATCGTCGAACTGATTTTCACACAATACAACACGCAGCCATTGACGCTCGACCATTTGAAATTCGAAGCCCGTGAAACCATCAAAATGATTGCGCCGCAAGGTATTCCAGTCGGACACAGTGACACTAAACGTTTTGAACGTATCGCCGCAACATACAAAGAATTGGGCTTAATCAAATCCACTGAAAATCTAAAAGGTTTTATTTACGGACAACAAAATACACCGCTGGTTATGACTGATGCCGAAATAGAATGGCTTAAAGTACATCCTATTATTCGTGTGGGTATCGACCCACATTTCGCGCCCTACGAGTGGTTAAATGAAAAAAATAATTATGTCGGTTTAAGTGTCGATTATTTGCATCAAGTGGAAACGCTATTGGGTGTTAAATTTGAAATTGTAAAAACTAAATCGTTCTCCGAAACCATTCTCATGGCAGAACATGGTGAATTAGACATGATTACCGATGTCAATAAAACACCACTCCGTGAAAAATATCTAAACTTCACAGAACCGTATATCAGTAACCCAATCATTATTGTCGATAACGGTATAAATAGTTTTATTGGTGGTTTGACGCAACTTGCTGGTAAACGAATTGCGATTGAAAAAGGCTATTTCATTGGGGAATTGATTGCACATGATTATCCAAAAATCGAAATTATTACGAGCGAAAATGAACAAGAGGCGTTACGGTTAGTCAGCAAAGGCGAAGCCGACGCTTATGTCGGCGATGCTGCCTCAGTAAATTATGAAATCCGCAAAAGTGGAATGCTCAATTTACGTTTCGCCGGTGAAACAGAATATCGCAGTAATCACCGCATGGGCGCACTTAAAACTCATCCCGAATTGATTAGTTTATTAGCGAAAGCTTTAAATGCGATTCCTGAAACCGAGAAAATGCAGATTCAAAATCGTTGGCTAAGTTTGAAAGTGGAAGCTAATTTGGATTGGAAACGTTTGGTAAAATACACGTTGCCATTATTTGTATTGATGTTGCTGGTGATTTATTGGAATTTTCGATTGCGGCGTGAAATTGCTCAACGTCAAAAACTTGAAACGGCATTACAACACTCGATTCATTTGTTTAAATCAGTTCTCGATAACGTGCCGTTAATTCGCATTTTTTGGAAAGATTTAAACGGTCGTTATTTAGGCGGTAATGCTAATTTCGTCAAAGATGCCGGGGTACATTCAATTAACGAACTCATTGGTAAAACCGATTACGAATTAGATTGGAAGATATGCGCCGACAGTTATCGTTTTGATGATTTGCGCGTGATTGCGAAGAATGAACCGAAGTTTCATTACGAAAAAACGTTGATACTATCAGACGGATGCAAAATTTTGTCGCGCACTTCAAAAGTGCCATTGCATGATGAAAAACAAAACGTCATTGGTATTTTAGGTATTTACGAAGATATTACGGAACTCAAAGCCCATTCGAAGCAACTTGAATATATTGCTCATCACGATATGCTGACAGGTTTACCAAATCGCTTATTGCTTGCCGACAGAATGCAACTGGCTTTGGCGCATACTCGCCGCGAACATTGTTTGATGGTAGTGGGTTATATCGATTTAGATAGTTTTAAAAGTGTGAACGATAAGATTGGACGCAAAGCCGGGGATTATTTGTTAATTGAAGTAGCAAAACGTATTAAAAATACGCTACACGAAGGCGATACGATTGCACGCTTGGGTGGTGATGAATTTGCCTTTTTATTGTTAGGGTTAACGTCAATGGAAGAATGCGAAATGATGTTACATCAAATACTCAAAAGCATTAGTTCACCGTTTCAAATAGAGCATCATCTTGTCTCTATTTCTGCAAGTATTGGCGTAACTATTTTCCCGAATGACAACGCCGATGCCGATACGTTGTTGCGTCATGCCGATCAGGCAATGTATGAATCTAAACAAAACGGCAAAGATTATTTTAAAATTTACGACACCGCCATTGCACAAGAATTTGAAATCAATCAAAGTGCGCTTGTTCGGATTGAAGAAGCGTTAAATCAAAATGAATTTGAGTTATTTTTTCAACCTAAAGTGGATATGCGTAAAGGGACAATTTTAGGCGCGGAAGCCTTAATTCGTTGGCAACATCCTGAACGTGGTTTGCTTATGCCAGGGGAATTTTTAGCGTTAATTGAACATCATGCACTCGCCATTCTTTTAGACAATTGGGTTATGAATTCTGCGTTAACACAAATGGCGAAGTGGCATAAACGCGGTTTAATGTGGACAATTAGCGCAAACTTATCAGCGCGGTCTTTACAATCGAATGATTTTGTCGTGCGGCTACAGTGCCTGCTGGCAAAATATCCTAGCGTTCAACCCGAATTATTTGAATTAGAAATTTTAGAAACGGAAGCTTTAGATGATTTAACGCAAACATCGAAAGTTATGATTGCCTGCCAAAAATTAGGCGTTAAATTCGCGTTAGACGATTTCGGCACAGGCTATTCGTCGTTGAGTTATTTAAAACATTTGCCGGCGGATATTTTAAAAATAGATCAATCATTTGTGCGTGATATGTTGGATGATGCAGATGATTTAGCGATTGTCGAAGGCGTGATTGGTTTGGCGCATTCGTTTAAGCGTTATGTCATTGCTGAAGGCGTAGAATCAATCGAACACGGTGTGGCGTTATCGAAATTAAATTGTCATTGCGCCCAAGGTTATGCGATTGCTAAACCGATGCCAGCGAAAACTTTTGAAGCGTGGGCAAGCAATTGGCAAGCTCCCGAAGAATGGAAAAACTGAGTTAACTTTTATCACACTATTTTGAGAATCATCCATGAAACATTATCACTACCCAGAAGCCTTTTACCATCTCGCAGACGCACTCATTTCAGCGGGCGAGTTTATTGATAGTAAAGGTTGGGTTCCCGCAACGAGTGGCAATTTTTCTGCGCGATTATCTGACGGCACGATTGCGATTACGGTTTCCGGCAAACACAAAGGGCATTTGCAACACGGTGACATCATGCTCATTGATGCCCAAGGTAATTCGCTCGACGGCAAAGTGTCGTCCGCAGAAACCTTGTTGCACGTTCAAATTTATCAGCGTTTTCCAGATGTTCATGCAGTTTTACATCCGCATTCGTTGAACAGTACGTTGATTTCACGGCAGCACAAACGCAAAGTCACGCTGAAAAATTACGAATTACTCAAAGCCTTTAGCGGCATTAGTACGCACGAAAGTCGTGTCGTTGTTCCGATTTTCGCCAACGACCAAAACATTGCGCGATTAGCTGAACACGTTGAAAGTTATATGGACGATAACGAGGAAATTTATGCGTATTTGCTTGCCGGTCATGGTTTATATACATGGGGCGGTTCGGTGATGGAAGCCTTGCGTTATTTAGAAGCCTTAGATTTTTTATTTGCTTGTGAATTAAATGAACAACAGGATTAAAAACAAATGAGTATATTGACGATTTATGCTGAAAATACGCCTGAACAGGGCGACCGTTTTACGGATTTTGATAGTATCGAAACGAAATTAAAACCGATTGGCATACAGTTTGAACGCTGGACAGCGACGCAAGTTTTAAATAATGAAGCTAGCAATGACGATGTTTTGAATGCTTACGCTGATTCGATTGAACGTTTAAAACAACAATACGGATTTCAATCAGCAGATGTAATTAAATTAGATTCAACGCATCCCGACAAAGTGGTAATGCGCCAAAAATTTCTCGCCGAACACACACACAGCGAATTTGAAGTACGCTTTTTTGTCGAAGGACGCGGCTTGTTTTATCTACACGTCGGTGAAAAAGTTTATGGTCTTTTATGTGAACAAGGCGATTTAATCAGCGTTCCAGCAAATGTCACACATTGGTTTGATATGGGTGAAAATCCGCATTTAGCCTGCATTCGTTTATTCACCAATCCTGATGGTTGGGTGGCAAATTTTACCGATAGCGACATTTCAAAATCCTTTCCGACCTTAGACGAATTACAAGGAGAATTGGCGGCATGATTAGGGCAATTATTACCGATATTGAAGGCACCACGTCATCGTTATCGTTTGTGAAAGACTGTTTATTTCCCTACGCTCGCGCTCACATTAGTGAATTTCTGCGTGAAAATGTGACGAATGAAATCGTGCAAAAATTGCTTGCCGACGTAAATGTTGAAGTTGGCGTGGAATTAGAGTTAGAGCAAGCGATAACACAGTTGATTCAATGGATAGACGACGACCAAAAAATCACGCCATTAAAATCATTGCAAGGGCTGATTTGGAAAGTCGGTTACGAGCGCGGTGAATTGATTGGACATTTATACGCTGATGCCATTCGTAATTTGCAAGATTGGAAGGCACAGGGTTTTGATTTGTATGTTTATTCTTCTGGCTCGGTATACGCGCAAAAATTGTTGTTCGCGCATACCGAAGTGGGCGATTTAACGTCATTGTTTTCAGGATATTTCGACACGCATATTGGCAATAAACAAGACAGCAGTTCGTATGAAAATATCGTCGCACACATTGGTTTGCCGGCGGAACAACTGTTGTTTTTGTCAGACATTGAAGGCGAATTAGATGCGGCACAAACCGCCGGTTTACAGACGATTTGGCTGATTCGTGATGATATGCCACAAACAGAAGCGTCACATTGGCAAGTGCGTGATTTTGACGCGATTGAATTAGGGAGCGATTCACAATGAGCAAGCCCTTGTCTTTGCAAGAGCAATTACTCAAATCGGGATTGGTGAGTAGCTCGAAAGCAAAAAGCATTAAAACTGAAAAACATAAACAAGTTCAACAGCAACGCCATCATAAAATTGAAGTTATCGATGAAGCGAAGCAGCTCGTGCAACAAACGCAAGCCGAAAAGGTTGAACGCGATAAATTACTCAATCAACAGCAACAAGCGCAAGTCATACAAAAAGAATTGCAGGCGCAAATTAAGCAAATGATTGAGCAAAATCAGGTGCCAATTGACACGCGACACGCTGAAATCGCTTACCATTTCACCGACGCACCGAAAGTCAAAACACTTTATGTCACCGAAGCGTTGCGCGACCAATTAGCGAAAGGCAAATTGGCGATTGTGAAAGCTGAAAACGGTTACGCGCTGGTCAGTAGTGAAATTGCCCAAAAAATTAAAGAACGTGACGACAAACGGGTGTTAGCGTGGAACGAACCCAAAACAGAAATCGTCGTGGACGATCCTTATGCAGCATTTGAAATCCCTGATGATTTGATGTGGTAATTTAAAATTATCAACAAAATTCCTTTTTATTAACTTTACTTAAAACTTAAATGAACAAAAAAATCTCTCGCGCTTTGGTGAGCGTATCTGACAAAACTGGCATCGTTGAATTTTGCCGGATGTTAAATCAGCTCGGTATCGAAATTTTATCGACTGGCGGCACGTTTAAAACCTTAACCGAAAATAATATCGCGGCAATCGAAGTGTCGGATTACACCAGTTTTCCCGAAATGATGGATGGGCGTGTTAAAACGCTACACCCAAAAATTCACGGCGGAATTTTAGCGCGGCGCGGCATTGATGATGCGGTGATGGTAGCAAACGATATTCGCGCCATTGACATGGTCGTGGTGAATTTGTATCCGTTTGAAGCCACGATTGCGAAACCCGATTGTGATTTTGAAACCGCGATTGAAAACATCGACATCGGTGGCCCAACGATGATTCGGGCGGCGGCGAAAAATCATGCTGACGTAGCGATTATCGTGAATCCAGCCGATTATGCTGAAATTTTGGTTGAACTAAATGAAAACCAAGCTGCATTATCGAGCGCAACTCGTTTCAGTTTAGCGTTAAAAAGTTTTGAACACACGGCGCGTTACGACACGGCAATTGCAACGTATTTGAGCGGATTAACTAACGTTCCATTTCCAGAAACGTTGAACCTGCAATTCTACCAACAACAAACTCTGCGTTACGGCGAAAATCCACATCAAAATGCGGCGTTTTACGTTGAAAAAAATCCTGCGTCCGGCACAATTGCCAGTGCGACACAATTGCAAGGCAAAGAATTATCTTATAACAATATTGCCGATGCTGATGCGGCATTGGAATGCGTCAAAGCCTTCACCGAACAGCCAACGTGTGTGATTGTAAAACACGCTAATCCATGTGGTGTGGCACAAGCGGACAATCTTTTTACCGCTTACGATTTAGCTTACGCGACAGATCCGACTTCGGCATTTGGCGGCATTATTGCGTTTAATCGCGAACTCGACGAAAAAACAGCGGCAGAAATCGTCGCGCGACAATTTGTGGAAGTGATTCTTGCACCAAGTGTCAGCGAAGCCGCGCAGCAAGTATTAGCAACGAAACAAAATGTACGGGTTTTAGCGGTGGGCGAGTGGTCAAATCAAACGAATACACCCACCGAATTTGATTATAAACGGGTGGCAGGTGGTTTACTCGTTCAAGATAAAGACACTGGAATTGTATTGCCAGACGACATGAAAGTTGTCACGAAACGCACCCCGACGGAACAAGAATGGGCGGATTTATTATTTGCGTGGAAAGTTGCAAAATTCGTGAAATCGAATGCGATTGTATATTGTAAAAATGGGCAACTAATCGGTGTGGGTGCGGGACAAATGAGCCGTATTTATTCTGCAAAAATCGCCGGAATTAAAGCACATGACGCTGGATTTAGCGTGCCGAATTCTGTCATGGCTTCCGATGCGTTTTTCCCGTTCCGCGACGGCATCGATGCGGCGGCTGAAGCAGGTATTACGGCTGTGATTCAACCTGGCGGTTCGATGCGTGATCAGGAAGTGATTGATGCGGCAGACGAATATCGGATTGCGATGTTGTTCACCGGAATGCGTCATTTCCGTCACTAACCAGGAGAATTTATGAATGTTTTAATTATTGGAAGCGGCGGACGCGAACACGCTTTAGCATGGAAAGTTAAACAATCGCCCAAAGTTAGCCGTGTTTTTGTGGCACCTGGAAATGCTGGTACAGCGTTAGAATTGGGCATTGAGAATGTCGAAATCGCGGTCGATAACCTCGATGCGTTACAAACTTTCGCTCAACAAAACACGATTGAATTGACTATCGTCGGCCCCGAAGTTCCTTTGACGTTAGGCGTTGTTGATCAATTTCAAGCGGCAGGTTTAGCGTGTTTTGGCGCATCGGCGTACACCGCACAATTAGAAGGTTCAAAATCGTTCTGCAAAGATTTCATGATTCGCTACGGTATTCCAACTGCGGCTTATGAAAGTTTTACTGATGCGAATGCGGCGATTGCGTACATTGAAAAACACGGCGCACCCATTGTCGTAAAAGCCGATGGTTTAGCGGCGGGCAAAGGTGTAATTGTCGCGCAAACCGAAGCCGAAGCGATTGCCGCTGTGAATGATATGTTGGCGGGAAATGCTTTTGGTGAAGCTGGTCATCGGGTGGTTATTGAAGAATTTTTAGACGGTGAAGAAGCGAGTTTTATTGTGATTTCAGATGGTAAAACTGCCTTGCCAATGGCAACGTCACAAGACCATAAAGCGCTTCAAAATGGTGATAAAGGTGTGAATACTGGCGGCATGGGTGCTTATTCACCCGCGCCGATTGTTACGCCAGAAATTCACGCAAAAGTCATGCGTGACGTGATTGAACCGACCTTAAAAGGTATGGCGAGCGAAGGGCATCCGTATTCGGGTTTTTTGTATGCAGGGTTGATGATTTCACCGAATGGCGACATTAAAGTGTTGGAATATAATTGTCGTTTTGGTGATCCTGAAACGCAACCGATTATGATGCGTTTAAAAAGTGATTTTGTTGAACTTTGCCAAGCCGCATTAGCGGGTGAACTCGACAAAACAACAACTGAATGGGACGAACGTCCTGCGCTAGGTGTGGTTTTAGCGGCGGGCGGCTATCCCGATGCTTACGCGAAAGGACAAATTATTTCGGGTTTACCGACCGACGAAAGCGCTGATTGCAAAGTTTTTCATGCGGGAACGGCACAGATTGCGGATGATGTCGTGACGAATGGCGGTCGGGTTTTATGCGCGTGTGCGTTAGGCGATTCGATTTTAGACGCTCAAACTAAAGCCTACGAACTTACGAATAAAATCAGTTGGAATGGTGTTTATTACCGCACCGATATTGGCTTTAAGGCGATTCGTTAAAATCAAAAAGGGCTTCTTATTGAAGCCCTTTTTTTGTAAGATTCTTAAATTTAGGCGTAACGTTTGGTGAAATCTTGAACCGAAAATGCCGCTTGTTGCCACATTTTACTGGCTTGTAATTGTTCACGATTCACTGTGAATTTTCCGCGCATCTTTTGTAAACGTCGTTCACGCTCAGGATTATTTTCAATCGGTAAAAAATCCAAAACTTCGATGGCAGCCGTCGTATTATTACAAACCAAAACCATATCGCAACCTGCTTGTAACGCGACTTTGGCGCGTTGTGAAAAATCGCCCACACTCGCCGCGCCTTCCATGCTCAAATCGTCGCTAAACACTACGCCATCAAAACCTAATTCATCGCGCAGAATGGCTTGAATCCAAAACTCCGAAAATCCTGCGGGTTGCGCGTCAATCTGTGAATAAAGAACGTGAGCCGGCATGATACCTTCCAAACCTTCGGCAATGAGTTGGCGAAACGGTTGTAAATCATTGTGGCGAAGTATATTTAAATCACGCTCGTCAATCGGCAAAGTTAAATGCGAATCCAACGCCACCGCGCCATGACCTGGAAAATGTTTGCCGGTTGCTGCCATGCCAGCACGCGCCATACCGTGTCGAAATTCACTCGCCAATTGGGTGACGATTTCAGCTTTTTGCGAAAAGGCTCGATTGCCAATAATCGTACTCACGCCACAATCTACATCTAAAACCGGGGCGAAACTAAAATCTACGCCAACAGCGAGTAATTCTGCTGCCATTAACCAACCGGCAACTTCGGCGAGTTCGGGTTCATTTTCGTACAATGCCGCTGGCGGTAGGCGTGTGAAACCGTTTTGAAAACGTTGAACACGTCCACCTTCTTGATCAACGGCGATAAGTATTTCACCATTTCGCGCCGCTCGAATACTTTGGATTAAATTGACGATTTGTTCTGGACTTTCGTAATTTCGCGAAAATAAAATCACCGCGCCGACGTTGGGATGATTAAGAATTTCGCGTTCAGAATCTGCAAGCGTGGTGCCGACAATGTCGAGCATCACCGCGCCAAAATATTGAGTCATTTTTACAACCCCGCACACGCATAAATGCCATCGGCGTTACGCCAATAACCTTTGTAATCCATGCCATAACCAAAAACGTAACGATCAACCACTTTCAAACCTACAAAATCCGCCGCAATGGGTTTAGCTTGCGGCAAATCTTTGTCCAACAAAACTGCCGTATAAACTGAACTCGCGCCTTGTTCGACGCAATAATCATAAATTGCCGCCAAGGTAATGCCCGCATCCAAAATATCATCGACCAATAAAATGGTGCGATTTTTCAGCGAGGTGCGTGGTTTCACAATCCATTCAACGTCTGCACCGACTGTTTTATTGTGATAGCGGCTGGCGTTAATCGTGTCGATGGTTAGTGGCATTGTTAAGCGCGTCAGCAATTGCCCCGCCACCACTAAACCGCCATTCATCACGCACAAAACTAGTGGATTTCGATCCGTGAGCAATTGGTTAATTTGTTGCGCCATCGTGTCTAAAGCGGTTTCGACTTCAGATTTACTGTGAAGTAATTCCGCTGTGGCGCGGATAGTTTCAATTTCATTTTTCATAAAATTCTCAAAAGTTAAGGAAATGTTGTGTCGGAAAATTCCACTGCGTCCAATCGCTGGACAATTGCCATTGTGGGTTAGCAATCACTTGGGTTTGCAGCGGCAATGGCAAAGCATCATCTTCAAAAAGCACTTTTATCGCCACCAGATGATGGACATTCGGCAATAAGTCTTTCGTCGCCATCAACGGCAAATCACGCACTGTCGCCATTGCATTTAACGCCGCCGAAAGCGTTGAAAAACTATTCATTATCCCCGTGTTTTCATTTCTCACACGGTACATATTCAACAGCGCGTGATATTGCAATCGATAACGCAATGTTTGTTTTGAAAGCGTTTTATTAAGCCAAAAATCATGCTGTTGTTGGAGTTTAATTTTGATACTCCAAAACAACGGCACGCCATTTTGTAAAGCATCATTCGCTTGTGGACTGAGGTGATAGCCTAAATATGCCGCTAAAATGTATTCGCCATTTCGTACACTGACTTCAGCCTGTTTAACTTCAGCGGCGTATTCGTTGGCGTTTGCTGTATTGAATAAAAGTACGAAAATTACAAATAAAACACTGTGCCACATTAGTTAGATTTTCCACCTGAAAATAATTGATAGGCAGGATTATTTGTTTCTTCTCGAAAATTATAACCTCGGCTTTTAAGATGCTTTTCAAATTCCTGTTTTTTCTTTACTGAATCAATTTGTTTTCCAATTAAAACCTTACCAAATGCAGCTCCATGATTACGGTAATGGAACAACGTGATATTCCACCTTTCACCGAATTGATTTAAAAATTTCAACAAAGCCCCTGGACGTTCAGCAAATTCCACACTGAAAATATATTCATTGGGTAATCCTTGTGGCAAATGTCCTCCAACCATGTAACGAATATGTTCTTTTGCTAAATCATTTTCTGTCATATCACGAACGTCAATAATTGGATTTTCAGAATTTTCTTGTTTTAAATGAGCTATCACTGCAGCACGGTCAGATTCCAATCCATTGCTAGAAATACCAACGAAAACATTTGCAATCTTGTCATCAAAATAGCGGTAGTTAAATTCAGTAATACTTCTATCACCCAACAATTCACAAAACTTTGTAAAACTTCCTGCTTCTTCTGGAATTGTCACGGCTAACAAAATCTCTCGATGTTCACCCACTTGAGCGCGTTCAGCCACATAACGTAAACGGTCAAAGTTCATATTCGCACCACTGTCGATAGCGATGAGCGTTTGACCTGTCAAATTTTCGCGTTTGACATATTTTTTTAAACCTGCGGTTGCTAACGCGCCAGCTGGTTCAGCAATCGAACGGGTGTCGTCAAAAATATCTTTAATTGCGGCGCAAATTTCGTCGGTCGAAACCGTAATCACTTCATCGACATATTTTATTGGGGCAGAAATGGATAGAAGCTCAAATGGTTTTATTCCAATTTTTTTCACCGCGACACCGTCGGCAAACAGACCGACTACTGGTAATTCAATGGATTCTCCGGCTTTTAAGGCTTGATTTAAACAATCAGAATCTTCGGGTTCAACGCCAATAATTTTAATATCGGGACGCACAAATTTTGCGTAAACCGCGATTCCCGCAATCAAACCACCGCCGCCGACAGGCACAAAAATCGCGTCTATTTTTCCAGTGTGTTGACGCAAAATTTCCATTGCAACCGTGCCTTGACCCGCAATCACATCTTCGTCGTCGTAAGGATGAATGAAAACGCGCCCTGATTTTTTTGCCAATTCGTAAGCGTAATCGCAGGATTCGCTGTAAGAATCGCCGAACAAAATGATTTCTGCGCCCATCGCTTTGACGGATTGGCTTTTAATTTCAGGCGTTGTGGTTGGCATGACGATGAGTGCGTTAATGCCTAAACGTTGCGCGGATAACGCTACGCCTTGTGCGTGATTTCCAGCTGAGGCGGCGATGACACCACATTTTTTTTGCTCATCACTGAGTAACTTCATTTTGTTGTACGCGCCACGCAATTTAAACGAAAACACCGATTGCAAATCTTCACGTTTTAAGAAAACTTGGTTTTGAGTACGAAGCGAAAGCGTTTTGGCAAAATCTAAAGGTGTTTCGATGGCAACGTCATAAACGGACGCGCCCAGTATTTTTTTTATATAGCGTAAAGGCATGAGAGTATCGCTGATAGGAAAAGATAATAATGCGTCATTATCGCACAAGCTAAGTATGTCATTCTGCGGTGATTGCAACAAAAAAGCCCCACTGGTTGAATTATCCAGCGGGGCTTTTTATTGATTTAACGCTAAAGTGATTTTATTTTTTCACTTCTTCAAAATCCGCATCAATCACACCGTCATCATCCGCGTGATGAGCGTCATCTGAATGGGAGTGACCTTCTTCTGCGCCGCCTTCTTGAGCATAAACACGTTCCGCTAATTTGCCTGACAATTCAGTCAAGGCTTCGGTTTTTGCTTCAATGTCGGCTTTATCGTCACCTTTTACCGCTTCTTTTGCGGCGGCAATGGCTGCTTCAATGTGCGATTTTTCATCGGCATGAACTTTATCGCCTAAATCTTTCAACGATTTTTCAGTCGCATGAATCAAACCATCAGCATGATTGCGAGCATGAACTAATTCCACCAATTTACGATCTTCATCCGCGTGCGCTTCAGCATCTTTCACCATACGTTCAACTTCTTCATCCGACAAACCGCTTGAGGCTTTAATCACGATTGATTGTTTTTTGCCGGTCGCTTTATCTTTTGCCGACACATTCAAAATACCGTTCGCATCGATGTCGAATGACACTTCAATTTGTGGCACGCCGCGTGATGCAGGTGGAATATCCGACAAATCAAAACGACCCAACGATTTATTAGCATTCGCTTTTTCGCGTTCACCTTGTAAAACGTGAATCGTCACAGCCGTTTGATTGTCGTCCGCTGTCGAAAACACTTGTTGCGCTTTGGTGGGAATCGTGGTGTTTTTTTCAATCAGTTTAGTCAGAATTCCACCCATTGTTTCAATACCCAATGACAACGGAATAACGTCTAACAACAACACGTCTTTTACGTCGCCCGCCAAAACACCCGCTTGAATCGCTGCGCCTAACGCAACCGCTTCGTCAGGATTTACATCTTTTCGAGGTTCTTGACCAAAAATGCTTGTGACCATTTCTTGGACTTTCGGCATACGAGTTTGACCACCCACCAAAATCACATGGTCAATATCGGATGCCGAAACTTTTGCATCTTTTAACGCCATTTGGCACGGTGCTTTGGTTTTTAAAATCAATTCTTCAACCAATGATTCTAATTTTGCACGAGTCAATTTGACGTTTAAATGTTTCGGGCCAGAAGCGTCGGCAGTGATATAAGGTAAATTTACGTCAGTTTGTTGGCTGGACGATAATTCAATTTTTGCTTTTTCAGCCGCTTCTTTTAAACGTTGTAACGCCAAAGGATCGTTATGAACATCCACGCCCGTATCTTTTTTGAATTCGTCTGCGAGATACTCAATCACGCGCGAATCGAAATCTTCACCTCCTAAAAAGGTGTCTCCGTTGGTCGCCAAAACTTCAAATTGATGTTCGCCGTCGATTTCAGCAATTTCAATAATTGAAACGTCGAATGTGCCGCCACCTAAATCATAAACCGCGATTTTGGTATCGCCTTTCGGTTTATCCATACCAAACGCTAATGCGGCGGCGGTGGGTTCGTTGATAATCCGTAAAACTTCTAAACCTGCGATACGTCCTGCGTCTTTTGTGGCTTGACGTTGTGAATCGTTGAAATACGCAGGAACCGTAATGACCGCTTGATTCACTTCTTCGCCCAAATACGCTTCAGCATCTTTTTTCATTTTCATTAAAATGCGAGCTGAAATTTCAGGTGAAGCCATTTTTTTACCGTGAACATCCACCCACGCATCACCATTTTCGGCTTCGACGATAGTGTAAGGCACCATGTGAATGTCTTTTTGAACGGCTTCTTCTTTGAATTTACGACCGATTAAACGTTTAATCGCAAACAACGTGTTTTTAGGATTGGTAACGGCTTGACGTTTTGCTGATTGACCCACCAACACTTCATCGTCGCTGCTGAACGCGATGATTGATGGTGTAGTTCTCGCGCCTTCGCTGTTTTCAATTACTTTTGCTACGCCGTTTTCTAAAACCGCGACGCATGAATTGGTCGTTCCTAAATCGATACCGATAATTTTAGCCATGATATTTGCTCCAAATAATTTAAAAAAATATAAAAGTTGTGATGAATTAGTCTGCGACTTTAGCGACAACAACCATTGCGGGACGCAATAATCGACCGTTCAATAAATAGCCGCGTTGGAATACATTGATAACCGTATTCGGTTCTACGCCTTCGACGAATTGCATATTAACGGCGTTGTGCTGCTCGGCGTTAAACGGCATTCCCATTGGATCTAGCGTGACGACATTGAATTTTTCAAAAGCAGATTCAAATTGTTTAATCGTCAATTCGCAACCTTCGCGAAAACGTTTCACTTCGTCGCTATCGCCAGTGGCAAGTTGTAAACCCATAAATAAGCTATCCAAAACGGGCAGCATTTCGTTGGCGAATTTAGTTAATCCGAATTTGTGCGCGTCCTCCAAATCTTTTTGGGTGCGACGTTTCAAATTTTCCATGTCAGCCAATGTGCGTAACATTTTGTCAGTCGCATCATTTGTCGCCTGTTTCGCTTCTGCAAGTTCGGTTTTTAATTCATCAATGGTGTATTCGTGTTCACCGACTTCGGTATGATTTTCATGTAAGTCGATTTCCACTTCTGGTGCGACTAAATTTTCTTCTGTTGTACTCATGTAATACGTTTTCCTATGAAATTAAAAATAACGATGGAAACTAAAATGGGGATGCAGATTTCAGATTCAAGGCAGGCAACAATAATTTTGCTGATTTAAATACGTAATGCGACGGAATTAGGTGAAATCGCTTACCATGTAAATAAAGGCATCGATTTTTGAAATTTATGAAATATACACGTTGGTTATTATTAAGCGTCGCGTTATTCGCTACACAAAACTGTCACGCCAAAAATCCGCCACAACCGTTACAATGCGTGGCTTTTAGTCCGTATGTGAATCAACTCACACCGAATTATGGCACGAAACCGAATACTGAAATTATCGACACTTTACTCGACACGCTCATTAAAGAAACGCCGTTTCGTTGTATCATGAGTTATGGTGTTTTGAATGGGCTGGAGGCAATTTTTCCAGCGGCAAAAAAACGCGGCATCAAAGTCATTGCGATTTTGTGGATTGATAAAGACAAACTCGTCAATACCGATTCAATTGCTCACGGTATCGCGTTGGCGCGGCAATATCCTGAAACCATTGTGCGTTTAAGTTGTGGTTCGGAAGTTCGGACGCGCCACAATTATGCGTTCGACAGCGAAACTGAACGTTGTTTAAATGCTTTGCGCGAAGCAAAAGTGCCGCAGCCAATTGGCGTAATCGATACCTGGTGGGAATGGTGTAATCGCACACAACCGTGTCATCAAAACCAATTCAGCGCACAAGTTGATTGGATTGGCATTAACGTTTTTCCGTGGTGGGAGAATCGTCATGCCGATTTATTTCCGTGCGTGAATGCGAATGAAGCGGCAGATTTTCATCTGGCACGTTGGCAAGAAGTTAAAAAAACCAATCCCAGCAAAGAAGTCATTGTGACCGAATTTGGTTGGGTTTCTGCCCCTGAAGGCAAAGGGCAAATTAACTTAAAAACTAAACAAGAATGTGGCATTGCAAGCCGAAAAAATCAGCAACTCGTTGTACAATCCACCTTTAAAAAATTAGCAGAAAAGAAAATTTCTGCGGTAGCATTTGAGGCATTTTCAGAAAATTGGAAAGCCAATAATGAAGAGGGTGATTTTGGGCGATTTTGGGGCTTATGTGAAAGTACGCCACCTTATACTTGCCACATTTCACTCAAACCTTAACCACTATAAAAACTCAACGTGAAATTATTTTTACTTACTTTAAACGCCATGTGTCTATTGCTTGCGTCACAAACCAGTCAAGCGCGTCATGCGGAAATTTTAATCGATGCCGAAAATGGCAATGTTTTACACGAAGTCGAAGCCACGCAATCTTGGTATCCCGCGTCATTGACCAAAATGATGACGCTTTATATGACGTTTGATGCGCTCAATAATGGTGAAATTCATTTACACGACACCATGCACACCTCGCCTCATGCCGCACGGCAGCCACAAAGTCGTTTAGGTTTACATCATGGTGAACGAATCACGGTGGAAGAAGCCATTTTATCTCTTGTGACTCGCTCGGCGAATGATGCGTCAGTCGTTTTAGCTGAACATTTAGCGGTAACGGAAGATAATTTTGCGATTCGTATGACTGCAAAAGCACATTCGATGGGAATGTATAATTCGTATTTTATGAATGCAACTGGATTACCAAACGATTGGCAAGTCACAACTGCTCACGATATGGCGTTGTTGGCGTTGAAAATACAGCGCAATTTTCCAGAATACTATGGTTATTTTGGCGCACATAGTTTTGAATTTAAAGGGCGTGAATTAAACGGCATTAACCGATTTACCGCGACTTACGAGGGTGCAGAAGGTATGAAAACAGGGTTTACTTGTAATTCAGGCTACAACTTGGTGAGTTCTGCTTCTAAAAATGGACGGCGTTTTATCGGCGTGGTTTTGGGTGGGCGAACAAGTAACGAACGTTACAACATGATGATTAACCAAATGAATCACGGTTTTGGTGGTGATTACAATGTAATCGGCAACCTTGCGACGATGCCAACACAATCCGCTGGTTTGCCACCTCATCAATTAGATTGTGCAAGTGGTGCGGCGCATTATATCGAACCCGAAGTGCGCCATCATCGTCATGGACATTTTCATCATGTAGCAAAACATACGACTTCCAAAGTCCATCATAGTCGCCACCACCGTTAAATGAATAGTAAAAAAGCCCCGCTGTTCATCGAGTCAGCGGGGCTTTTTTATGTGACGGACAACATGAATAAATTAAAACGGAATGTCGTCATCGTAAGGTGCGTCAACATTTGGCGCACTGGGTCTAGGTTGCTGCGGCGCGTAATTTGGCGCAGGTGGTGGCGTATAATTTTGAGCGGGTTGCGGCGCGTAGTTTTGAGCCGGTGGCTGTTGTTGATAAACTGGCGCGGGTTGTTGATATTGCGGTTGTGCATAACTTCCCGCTGGAGCTGGCGCGTTATAATCATTCGAGCCCGAAGCCTCGGCACGTTTTCCAACCAAATCCAAAATATTAGCATTCAATTCCAAGCTGGTTTTCATCGTGCCATCATTAGCTTTGTATTCGCTCATCGTTAATTCACCAGATACGAAAACGGCTTGTCCTTTTTTCAAATAATCTTTGAGAGACCCTTCGGCACGTTTTCCCCAAAGAACTACGCGAATCCACAGGGTTTGTTGCTTATCAGAAAAACCGACGTTATTTGCCACGGACACATTTAACACCGCCTGCCCAGAAGGTAAATAACGGACGACGGCATCACTTCCAACCGTTCCAGTAAATGAAAAAACATTACTCATAATTTTTATTTCCCGATTTAATTTAATAGACTTAAAGATGGCATATTATCGTTCGATTTAGCGCGTGTTAATAGTCATTTCACGATGCTCGACTCGGAAAACACTTTTGCCGCGATTTTCTTGCGCCTTCCAAAACACACTATTGATTTGAATCTCCGTGCCAGTATAAACACCACGGTCAGCGATTACTTTCGCATCATCAATGATGGACATATTCGCCGCCAAATCTTTTTGTTCAGCGTGACACAAATCCGCTTCAATAATTAACTTACTCAATGTATGGTGCAGTTTTTCTAACATTTCTGGATTCCCTTTTTCAGGATGAATCCCAATAAAATCTAAAATTGTGTGAATATCTTTCTGCTCTTTTTCATTCGGAATTAACTTTTGCTTTATCGCGGCAAGACGTTGGTGAAGATAAGGATTTGAACCGACTTGAATATGAGTCTTGATACCGACACTAGAACCAAAAATTGTCCCTTTTACAAGCATCATTGCCCACGTTATGCCGCCCATGATAGAGGATTTTTTCCCGCTATTTTTTGCGCCGGTGACAATTTTATTTTCTGCCATCAAGTGACTATTCAGCGCATATTTATCTACAACAATATCAACCCCAGCTTCGATTCTGAAATTTTCTACAAATCCCACAATGACCGAACCGTGTGCAATAACTTTTGCCTCGTGTTCCTTCGCCTCAGTCTCTGATTCATCGGCATCTTGTTGCCCTTGAACACCGCCTTTCACACTAATGTCGCCATTGGCAATCAATTCACTATTACCCGTTACGCCGCCTTTCACGACCAAATTTCCCATACATTCGATTTGTGCATCAGTCACGTTGCCGTCAATCGTAATGTCTTCAAGCGCGTAAACTTTCATACCTTCTTCAACATCCCCTAACACAATAACGGAGCCATCAAAACGGACATTACCTGATGCAAAATCAACATTTTTTACCGTCAATACTGGCGAGACAATCATACCGTTTGGTATCGCAACCGGTTGTCCAGTAATCGCCGAAAGTAACTGATTATTATCTTCTGGATTTAAATAAACGCCTTTTTTATCACTAGAAAATGGAATATCCACACCGCCGCTAGGATTGATTATTTCACCCAACACGTTACGCCCTTTTTTACCTTCAATAGGCGGAATACGCTGCATTAACACGTCATCTTTATGCACAATAACAATGTCACCTAGCTCGCGATAATCCACCGAACCGTCTTCATCAATCATCGGTTTTCGTTCGTGTGCTTCTGGCATCGAACTTAAAAATTTGGCATCAATACCCGTTACCGGCTCAAGCCCTTCGGCAATAATAAAATCCGTCGCACTTCCTTTTTCCAAAACCGCTTCAATCGTTTCAGTCGGTGCAATCCCCCAAACAATACCTTTGTCTTGTAACAATTGTTGCACGTCTGCCAATACGATCACTTTGCCGCCAAAACTCGGCGTTAACATAAAATGGACTTTCATTTTGTTGTCCGCAATTTTAATGTCGCAACGGGCATCGTGCCGCTCACCGATTTCAACTTCAAAAGATTCATTATCAAGCGCAGTTTTATAATGACGCAAAAACTCAGCAATAGAGTGTTCTTGAATAAGTAAATTTCCGAATTGCGCGGCTTCTAAACGTTCTTTGAAAATGTTGGCCGTAAGTTCAATTCTGTCTGCAGCGGGTACGCACACCGCCAGTAATTTATTACCATCCGGACTTAATTTGAAGCCTAAGCCATTTTCAATTTTTAGTTCGTCATTCGTCATAGCCGTCCCCCATAAATCCTTTCATTTTCAAATCTTCTTTAAGTACATGCGCGATTAACCAATCTTTCGCCAAATAAGCAGCATGGTGATGCAAATCAGCCATGTCCGTAACCGACAAAGTCGGTTTCTTTGCAATTCTGTGTACGTCATCTCGAATACGATCTAAATCTACAATTAAACTGTCATGCCCTTTGCTATTACCTTCAATAAAGGGATATTTATGTTTGAGTTGAAGCATTTCCTCATGTTTGAAATGCGTGAGTGCGAATTCATGTAATTGATCAATAAAAAACAACAATGGCTCGGTGTCTTCAGGATGCCGCAATGAGACTTCAATAGCGTTAATCGTGGTCAATAATAATTTGTGTTCGGCATCAATCGTCAAATGATCTACGCTAAAACGATTATCCCATTTGATAGTCATAAAATTTCCTTAAAAAACAGCTTGGGGGTAAGAACCTAATCGTTTGAACATTGACACTTTAGTTTTTAATTCGGTTAAGGCTTGCGCCACATTATCATCATCGCTGTGTCCAACAATATCAATGAAAAACACATAATCCCAAAGTCCTTGACGAGATGGACGCGATTCAATGCTCAACATATCTACGTTCGCTTTTGCAAAGGGTTCAAGCATTCGATATAACGCGCCGGTTTGGTTATCCATGGAAACAACGAGTGTGGTTTTATCGTAACCAGTGAGCGTCGCTATTTGTTCACCGATGATAATAAAGCGCGTGGTGTTATTTGTGTCGTCTTCGATATTCGCCGCAAAAATTGGCAATTCGTAAATCTCAGCCGCTATAACACCTGCAATCGCCGCCGTATTTGGATTCGTGGCAACTAAACGGGTGGCTTCAGCGTTACTACTGACAGGCGTTTGCCGAGCATTGGGCAAATGCGTTTCGAGCCATTGACGGCATTGCGCTAATGATTGTGCGTGTGAATAAATATCAGTGATTTCGTTTAAATTTTTAGCGTGTGTCAGTAAGTTTTGTTGCACACGAATTTCAACTTCACCACAAATTTGCAATGTTGACGTTAATAAACAATCTAGCGTGTGACTGATAACCCCTTCGGTGGAATTTTCAATCGGCACCACACCAAACGCACAACTGCCATTTTCGACCGCGTTAAAAACCGCACTAATGCTGGCAACCGGAATGGTTTTAACCGCATGACCAAAATGTTTGAAAGTGGCTTGTTGTGAAAACGTCCCTTCTGGGCCTAAGAACGCCACATCTAACGGTTTTTCTAAAGCGAGGCACGCTGACATCAATTCACGGAAAAAACGCATGGCGGTTTCATTTGACAATGGCCCGGGGTTTAAATCTTGAATGCGGCGTAACACCAGTGATTCGCGGTCTGGGCGATAAAATGAACCCGATTCACCTTGCGCGAGTTTAGTTTTGGCGACTTCTTCGGCGTAACGAGCGCGTTGATTGATGAGCTGTAAAATTTGCGCGTCTACCGCGTCTATTTTTTCTCTTAATTCGGCTAAAGGCGTAATTGAAGGCATGAAATAATCCTGAAGTGTTGGCTTTAAAAACGTGACCTGTTGGCGCGAAAAGATACCATACTTGCCGAATTGGCGCGATGCTGGTGTTAAAGCGGGTGATATGACCCAATTTAATGGGGCATATCACACGCTTTTCTTCGCAATTCAAAAATAATCCTAAACTTACAGATAGTTATTCACGGATGTTACGCGAGGGCGTAACATCCGTTAGTTATTTGAATCCACTTGGGTTGGGATTACTTTATAGTCTCATGGGGGAAATCACTGGTATGACTTGATGGTATTTAATTTTAGTAAGCCTAGAATTTCGACTACGGGTGTCGAAAATAGTTATCCAACAGTTTATTTTCAATTCCATTTTTAATTTTCAATCGAAATGGACATCCAAAAGATTTAAAGACTTCGAGCAAGTGTATTCAAAGTTTCAAGCAAGCTTTGACAAAATTAAATCCATCATAAAATCTAGAAATGAAAAGCATCACTAACAATCCTAAACTTACAGATAGTTATTGCTTTGGCATCGAGATTGCTCTTAGAATCAAACTATACTAAAAACTTTAATTGGTTAATTTATGAAAAAAACTCTCGCTATATTTACACTCGCCGCTTTCGCTTTTACAGCAAATGCCACGGAAGTTGGTCAACCCGCACCACAATTCACTTTGCCGACGTTAAAAACGGACGCACCCATCGCATTAAAACAATTCGCAGGCAAAGTGGTTTATTTAGATTTTTGGGCTTCGTGGTGTTCACCCTGTAAAACATCGTTCCCGTTACTGAATAAATTACACGCTAAACTCAAAGCACAAGGTTTTGAAGTGGTCGCGGTGAATTTAGACGAAGACAAAACGCTCGGCGAAAAATTCTTACAAGAAGTGCCTGTTGATTTCACCGTTTTACGCGATGCAAAAGGCGAATGGGCGGATCAATATGTGGTCGAGTCTATGCCAACCTCGTTCATCATCGACAAAAACGGTGTTGTACAAAAAATCCATCACGGTTTTAGCAGCGACGACATTAAAGAACTCGAAGCGAAAATCACCGAATTATTGGCAAAAAAATGAAACTTATTGCGCTCATTTTGTTGATTGGGTTGACCGCTTGTAGCGAGGTTTTACCTCGTCAACGCGGCAATTTGGCGTTACCGCAAATGGCTTTGACACCTGACCCGCTCGAATTTGGTTTGCGTCAACACACAGCACTCAGTAAAGAAGCCGCAAACGGTGGCTATGGTGGCGGCGGTGGTGGTTGTGGTTGTAACTAACAGAGAAGAAAAATGAAAAAAAATAAAACAACTGCTGCGCTGGCAAAGTTAAACTTAGCGGCACTTGCATTGACGGGTGTGATGCAGGACGCAAATGCTGGGCGAGTTGAAGAAAATTACGACAGTGGTTTCCAATACGGGCATTATTCAGAAAGCGGTAATCGTATGAGTATCGATATTTTTGATATGGCAGTTTCTGCCCCGATTGGAAAGAATATGACATTTTCAGGCAGTGCCGTTCGCGACGTTATTTCAGGGGCTTCGCCTTTAACGAATCAAAAAAACGCGCAAGGACAAGTTCATCAAGTTCTCAGTGGCGCATCGGGCAACGCAAAAACAAGCCCTTGCGGCAGTTCAATTTGCGATCAACGCGACGGTGTGAATTCAGCATTGACGTATTTCTTTGATAACGCGGCACTAAATTTCGGGGGCGGTTTTTCGCAGGAACAAGATTACACCTCACGTTTTGCTAATAGTAATTTGAGTTGGGATTTTAATAAAAAATTGACCACGTTGAATTTGGGTGGTTCAGTTGCATTTGATGTCGTTGAACCAACAAATATGAATCGTGATTGCAGCACCGCAAAAAATAATGCCGATTGTCATAAAACTAGCCAACAATACCTGCTCGGTGTGACGCAAATCATCGACAAGGATTCGTTGGTTCAGCTCAACATGACTTACAACTACAGCGACGGTTATTTGTCTGATCCATACAAAACCGTTTGGTTTTATAACGGCAATAACGTGTCAGATATTCAATCCGATAAACGCCCCCGTCAAAAAACACAGTTTGCGTGGCTCGCACAATACGTCCGAAATTTTGAAGGTTTGAATAACGCCGCATTGCACGTTGATTACCGGTTTGCGACGGATGATTGGGGTGTCAATTCGCACACGACCGAATTAAGTTGGCATCAGCCAGTGGGTCCGGGTTGGCAAATCATTCCTCGCTTCCGTTATTATTCACAAGACCAAGCAGATTTTTATTCGGCTGTTTTTTCAGGTTCGCACAAAGATTACACCGCGTATTCTAGCGATTATCGATTAGCGGGATTTGGTGCAATTTCGGGCGGATTGAAACTCGCCAAAACTTTTACAGAACTGCACAAATCTATTGAACAAATGAAACTCCAAGCCGGTGTCGAATACTACGACCACAGCGCAGCATATCAATTAGGTGGCAACAATTCGGGAAATTTTGCGGATTTTAGTTATTACTTAATCAACGCATCAATCAATTTAAAATTCTAAATTATGAATAAATTTTTTACGATTTTCACGCTGTGGTTAAGCGTCATTTCGTTTGCAATAGCAGACGCGCCAACGGCGAATATACAAGTTAAAACCTTAAATGCGACTTTTCCAGCGCAATATCAAATCGATTTCACCGTTCCTGCGGAACATCACGCCTATTTGGACAAAGGCGACGAGCAAATGTACATTCCCATCACATTTGATGCGAATGGAGGGTTAGCTGGTGCGGGTTTGAAAATTGACGATTTGAAAAAACCAGCAGGCGTTTATGAAGAAGCTGTTAAAGCGACTGTTTTGCGCGATACGGGCGAGTTTTTGTTAACGCTTTCAGGTTCTGCGAATGGGGCGACGTTTCCACTTTCGGTGAAATACCAACTTTGCAACGACGTGACACACCAATGTTTTCGTCCGCAAACCGTTTCGGTTGATTTGAAATTACCTGCAAGTTCCGCCGCAAAAAAAGTTGAATCGGTCAGCGACGAAAGTTTTACCGACCAACTACTAGGCTTATTCAAAAACAACAAAGACAACGTGTTGATTATGTTTGGTTTGATGTTGTTCGCGGGAATGTTGTCAGTTGCTACGCCGTGTGTTTATCCGATGTTGCCGATTACCTCGATGTTTATTGTAGGTCGCGCCAATGGTGTCGCTGCGAAAGAAAAACAACACGCTCTAGTTTATGTGATTGGCATCGTCTGTACTTATATGTTGCTTGGTTTGATGGCGGGCATGACAGGCGGCGCGTTTAATACCTTCATGCAATCGGGCTGGGTAAATTTAGCCTTCGCGCTGTTTTTCACCTTCTTTGCCATAGCATTGTTGGGATTTTACGAACTCGGCTTTATGCAAAATGAAGTTCATCATTTAGACCAAAAATCGTCAAATGTAGGCGGTTTGATGGGAACGTGGATGATGGGAGCTGTTGCAGGTTTGGTGATTTCACCTTGTGTCGGGCCTATTGTTTTTGCATTACTTTTACAAGTCGCGGACAACATCGCCGACAAAGCCGCCGCCTTAGCACAAATCAATCAGGCTCTAACCTTCGCCGACAAATTCACGATTTCGCTACAAGGCAGTGTCATGATGGCGGGCTTTGGTTTAGGCGTAGGTTTACCATTTTTTCTGGTCAGTGTCGTGAAATTCAAAAAATTACCCCGCGCGGGTTATTGGATGAATAAAATCAAATACGCTTTTGGATTTCTCATTTTGTATTTCGCTTATGCGTATTTAAATAAAGCGATGGGAGTATTTGGTGTCGATTCAGAAACGACTTTAGTTTTAGCATCGGGCGCACTTTTCGTGTGGATTGCGGTTGTACATTGTAACGTGCTGAGTTTAATTCCTGCGGACGCACAACCGAATCATAAATTTACGCATTTCATGGGCGTTATCACGATGCTGATTGGTGTTTGGTTGATTGTGACCAGTTTTGGACATTTACCCATTCTAAAATCAGCGATTAAATCTGCCAGTGCCGCCGAATCTGTTGTTGGTACAAACGCAAGTGAATTTATTGAAACCGAAGCGAGTATTGATTGGTATCGTAATTTTGATGCCGCACAAAAACTCGCTCAACAAACTGGCAAACCGATTTTCATCGATTTTTATGCGAGCTGGTGTGCAAACTGTGTCGCTTTCAAAGCGGAAACAAAAAACAATGCCGCGTTAAATGAAGCTCTACGCACCAAAGCCATTGCGGTGAAATTGGTAGATAAAGAACCTGAATTTGAAAAGTTCCGTGAAAATCCCGCGCATCGTCAATTGAAAATTGGCTTGCCGTATTTTGCGATTGTGAAAGCAGACGGTTCGGTTTTATGGTCAGGCACCGATTATCAAGCGACTGAAAAAATGATTGCTGTGCTTAATGCCAATCAATAATTTGCAACAAATTTAACTTTAGGAAATTTTTATGAAAAATAAAATTATTACTACCGCCGCCAGCGTGATTTTAGGATTAGCGGCAATTTTTGCCTCACCAATGGCATTTTCACAAGCTCAATATGCTATGTGGCTCGGTGTTTATCCAGATTGTACAGGCTGTCACGCCAGTCAAAATAATCCAGGCAGAGGAAATGTATTACCTGGTGCAAGTTGGAATCATTTAGCGATTTCTACTCCTGTTGTTCCAACTTGCACCGGTGGACAAATCTTGAATTCAGCACAAACTGCGTGTGTTACTCCTCCGCCACCAACTTGCACGGGTGGACAAATTTTGAATCCAGCACAAACTGCCTGTGTTGCACCTCCCGCACCCACTTGCACCGGTGGACAAATTTTGAATCCAGCACAAACTGCCTGTGTTGCACCTCCCGCACCCACTTGTACTGGTGGACAAATTTTGAACTCCGCACAAACTGCGTGTGTTGCACCTCCTGCACCCACTTGCACCGGTGGACAAATCTTGAATTCAGCACAAACTGCCTGTGTTGCACCTCCCGCACCCGTGGTTCCAGTTTGTTCAAGTACACAAGTTTTAACCGCGAATGTATGTGTGGCAAAACCGGTTGTGGCACTCAAATGTGTGGCACCGCAAATCTTAAACTCAGCAAAAACCGCTTGTGTTGCATCAGTGGTGGCAGTAAAAGATACAGCACCTGTATTGAATGCTGTCGCGCAACAATGGGACGCGCAAGTTGGCACATTATTGACCATTCCATTGTCTGTAAAAGATGCCGAACAAGATGCGTTTATGATAACGGGAAGTGTTCTGGGTTCTAAATTCAGTGCAGTGCATCCAGACGCAGCGGGTTTACCGTCCATCGATTTCACTTGGATACCGACTGCCGCGCAAGTAAACAAAATTTTTACCATCACCTTCCAAGCGAAAGAAACGAAAACAGCTCAAAAGTTGGCTTCAAATAAAGTTGCTGTAAAAATTCGCGTTTGGGCGACTAGTGATAAAAGTGCTGCGTCGATTACACAATTAAACGTGATTACGAGTAAATGGACTGCGGGTAAATTGACTTTAGCAGGAAATGTAGTGCTTAACAGCTTATTATCGGTCGCTGAAAAACAAGCCTTCATTGCTCAAAAAT
>CAINHO010000035.1 GCA_903848935.1 uncultured Pseudomonadota bacterium
ATCGGCAATGAGATATTCGAGTTCTAAAATTTCGTTCAAAAACTCAATCAGAATTTCTTTGTGGGCTTCGTTACCAAAGATTTTTTTAAAGGCGATGTCTGTTTTGGGATCGACAAATTTCATTTCAGAGTCTCAATTTCTGTCGTGGTTAATTTTGTAATGTCGGATATTGTAGAAATATCAAAACCTTTAGTGAGCATTCCTTTTGCGATTTCAAGTGCTTTGAGTTTTTCACCTTCGAGCTTGCCTTGTTCAATGCCTTTTGCAAAAAGCGTTTGTTTTTGCTCTTCATCGTTAAATTCATCAAACATTCGAGCGCGTTCGGCGGGAGAAATATGGTCGTTTTCAATTGCGTCAAAGATTTTTTGGATTAGCAATTCGTGATAATTCGATTCTTCGACTTGACCGTCTAACGTGTCTTGAATTGCGTCCATCCATTCTTTGTAAGCAGCGGGCGTTTTTTCGTTCGCATATTTTGGACAAAGGTAAATAATTTTGTGCGAAATTTCATTGATTCCATTGCCGTTTAAATCTTTCGGGTCAAAATCAATCGTTAGCACATCTTTTTGATGTTTATCGCCAGACGTTAAAACCACAATCGTGAAAACTTTTAAAGGCGGACGATAATTTTCTGCTTTGGCAACTTGTTCCAACATTGCCGCGCAGTGATAGTGCAGAAAACGGTCGTAATGGTCTTTGTTTCGGACGTGTTGAATATCGACAATGATGCGATTTTTCTCATCTTGCGCGTACAAATCAAAACGCGAATCGACCTTGCCAATCACAGGATTAAAGGCTTTTTCGGTTTCTACAACATCGATTTCTAAATCAATATCCAAAACGGCTTTGACAAAGCCTTTGAAAATATCTACGTCACAAAAGGCTTTTTTAAAAATAACGCCATATTGAAGTGAAGCAACTTGTTTCATTTTGAATCCTCAATTGTACTTGGGGTGAATTCAGGCAACGTAACAGAAAACGCCGTTTCGGGAACTGAAAATAAAGCGCGATGTAATTGCGGTTCATTAAAACCAGGTGTGAAAGGGCGTTGCACATTGGGCAAAAATGCCACGTCATAAAGTTCGGTTACTGCGCCATCAATCGTGAGCCAATGCACTAAACTGCCGTCACGCGGATCGATTACCAATAAGCCGCAGGTTTGGCGAATGTGTTGTGTTTCTAATCGCTCGACAATCGATAATCCCGATGCAAAAGCGTTATCTCGCAATTTAGAAACGCCAATAACTGCATAATCACCGACAAAACAAAGTCCGCGTGCAAAACCTGGACACATTCCAACGGTGACAAATTTTTTGGTTTCAAAATCAACGTAACCAAAATCTCCCACACCTGAATTGAGCAACCATAATTTGCCGTTGTGCCAACGCGGTGAATGCGGCATTGATAAGCCTTCGCAGACAATTTCGTTAGTCGCAATATCAACTACACAACCGCCGTCACTTTTCATTGGTTTCCAACCGATAGCCGTATCGCTACGCCCACATAATGTGGCATAAGCTAACTCACCATCTTTGGCACACATTCCGTTTAAATGACAACGATCACCCATTGAAATTTCAGACACAAAATCAGGTTTCCAAATCGGACGAAAGTTGTGGTGATTATCGATAGCAGCGATACAACTAAAATGCGTATTCACAAATAACAATTCGTGTTTTTCACCTTGAAAAGTCACATCTGCCAAAATATCGTGTGCATCACAGCCGCCTAAAAAATAACCTTTGCGTGGCATATAAATCGCGTCAAAATCCTGTTTACCAATTTTCTGTGCGCCAACGTTAGTGAAACGCCACGCTTGCTGCTGATTTGCTACCCAAAAAAAATCATCGCCCACAGCAAGCCCCATCGCTGCGCCCATCACGCGCTCTAACGCCAAAGTTTGACCGTCTTCAGCTGGTGAAGCTAAAAACAAACGCCCTGATTGATACGTCGTGAAAGCTAAACTGCCACCAACTTCTTTTAGCCATGCGCCCAATTCTGGCGAAGCGTTTAATGTAGGCTTTTCAGCTTTTTCTTGTGCAACGACATTTTGTAATCCAACGTCAGCCATGAATAATTCCTCGATTTTGTAATAAATTGATAACCTTATTTGTAGATTCTTCTAGTGACAATTGCGCGGTGTTAACAGCCAAATCAGGTGACAATGGTTCTTCGTAACACGACGAAATACCAGTAAAGTCTTTAATTTTCCCATTTCGCGCTTGTTTATAAAGTCCTTTTACATCTCTTTCCTCACAAACTTCTAACGGGCATTGACAATAAATTTCAAGAAAATTAGTCGTACCAATGAGCTTTTTTGCCCGTTTTCGTTGAATTTGATAGGGCGCAATAAACGCGGTCAGCACAATAAAACCAGCATTCATAAATAATTTAGAAACTTCGCTAATTCGACGGATATTTTCAATTCTGTCTTCGACTGAAAAACCTAAGTCACCACAAAGTCCATGTCGCACGTTGTCACCATCCAACACATAAACTTGCATTCCTAGATCAAATAAATGTTTTTCTACGTTATGTGCTAGCGTAGATTTTCCTGAACTCGATAGACCTGTGAACCATAAAACAGCCCCAGCGTGACCATTTTTGATTTGTCGATTTTCGAGTTTTATTGAAGACTGTTGCCAGAAGATATTTTTTTTTGAAAGATTCATTAAATCAATCTATTGTCGTAACGTTTGCGTCGATGAAGAGGATTTCGTTTTTAGAAGGTTGGATGGTGTTCATTTCAAAGCCCCAATTTCTTTCGTGGTTAATTTTGTAATTTTGGTAATCGTTTCTATGTCAAAACCTTCGGCAAGCATGGTTTTCGCAATTTCAATCTTGCCTTCGATCTTGCCTTCGATCTTGCCTTCGATTTTGCCCTTTTTCTCGCCATCCATAAATGCAGAATCTAAAGCTGCTTTCGCTTCGTTATATTCCAACATGCTCTTAAGATAATCGTCGTATTGATCGCTGCTCAAATGCGACACTTCGGCAATATCAAAGCCTTTTTGGAAAATTGGCTCATTTAAAATCGTCGGAATATGGTCAAAATCTTCGAGATGTTTTAAAAAATAAACCCATTTGTCAAAATGGGTTTCAAGTTCGTGTTCTTGTTTGGTGAAAAGCGGCATTTGCAAAAATTTGAAATGCAATTTGTCGTAAAAAACATCGCCGTCTTGGTCTTTCAAACACACGTCTCGGCGAAATTTACGCTCTTCTGCGCTTTCGTCGTATTTAAAATCCAAAATGGCAATGAAATAAACAGGCAATAAGCGAAAATCCCACACGCCTTTTTTGCCTTGTTCACGAATCGGAAAAGTGGAATAAAACAACGAGCGGTCTTTGAAAAATTGCATTTTGGCTTTTTGCATTTCAACGATGAAACGCTCGCCTGTCGCGCTTTGACAATAAATATCGAAAATGGCTTTTCGTTCATCAATCGTTTCCGCTATGTTTTCGGGATTTTTAAAACTCAATTCGGCGATTTGATGTTGCGGCGGCAAAAGCTGATTTAAAAAATCAACCAATAAGTCTTTATTTGCCTCTTCGCCAAATAATTTTTTAAAGCCAAAATCGGTGTATGGATTGAAGTATTTGCTAATCATGTTTTGTGCCTTGTATTTCAGCGGATGTAATTTGACGTTGAATGACGTGTACCGTTATTCAATTATATTTGTTTATCAGCAACGTTTGTATCGATGAAGAGGATTTTTTGAGTTTGTGCAGTATGATTTTAAACAGAATACTCGATGCTCAACTTTCAAATTTGAGCATCGCGTGTATGTCATAAATTTCGAGAAATGTTTGTGTTTTGATTCGTTTTCACAACGGCACTACAAAACCAAAATTCACCGTCAAATCATTAAAAATACTAGTTTCAGTACCACCCACGCTCATCGGAAACGTATTTAATCTGTAACGCACATCACTGCGTAACGCTAGATAATCCGCGATGTTATAAGTCGTCCCAATCCCAGTTTCAAAAATAAATGAAGTGGTATCTTTCTGGTAATTAAACGAGTTACCTAAAGCCGTCGTTTGCATTTTGTAATTCGTATTCATACCGCCGACAGCGGCGACAACG
>CAINHO010000036.1 GCA_903848935.1 uncultured Pseudomonadota bacterium
CATGAGCCATTTCATGCAAAATAACATCAGGCAAGAGATTTTTTGCCGCCATATTGATTACGTCAGCAATATCAAATTCCATGATGCCTTCGGCAGGCAAATTTGTAATTGGACGCAATACCGTTGGCCCTGATTGACCTAATATGCCGCCGACCCCATCAATAGCAGGCATTGAAACGCTGATGTTAAGGTCATGCACACCTCCATAGTCAGGTAAATTTGCGGTAATGATACTGTCCCAACGAGCCGCTGCGGCTTGAAAAACAGCTTGATAAATTGTGTTTACTGTCTTGTCGAAATTAAAGGTAATACTGTAAGTTGCCATGATTTTTATCCTAAGTAGAGAAAAACCTCACCGTTCAGGGCGGAGAGGATGTCAAGATGCTTCGTATTCGTCAAAAATAGTGCAAAACATTTGATGATTTAACTTGAATGCTTCAAGAATAACGGGGTCAAAATGTTCTGGTTGGGTGCGACCATCGCCGCAAATAATGATTTCAAGCGTTTTCTGATGGTCAAAAGCGGGTTTGTACGGACGTTTGCTGCGAAGTGCATCGTAAATATCGCAAATGCACATAATACGAGCAGAAATAGGAATTTCCTCGCCTTTTTTTCCACTGGGATAACCGCCACCATCCCAACGTTCATGATGACTGAGTGCGATTTCAGCTCCCATTTTCAGATAAGACGATTTACTATCACCAAGTATCTGTTCACCCATTTCTGGATGTTCTTGCATAATTTTCCATTCATCTGGCACCAAACCAGACGGTTTGAGCAAAATACAATCGGGAATACCAATTTTGCCAACATCGTGCATCGGACTCGCATAAAAAATAGCGTCGATAAACGTGTCATCCATTCCGAGAATTTTTGCAAACGCACGGCTGTAATAACTAATACGTTTAACGTGTGCGCCTGTGTCTTCATCTTTTAGTTCGGCGGCTCTCGTCATGGTGAAAATCGTTTCCAAATACCCTTCTTGTAAATCAGCCGCTCTAAGTTGTAAATCAAGCGTTTTTTTTTTGACTTCTTGCTCCAACATAGTGTTGTAATTAAGTAACACATGATGCAACAAACGAACTTTCAACATATTGTGAACACGCGCAAGCACTTCTGCGATTTCAATCGGCTTGCTGATAAAATCACTTGCGCCTTCTTTTAAGGCGAGTGAGCGTTCTTCTGGATAGGAAGTAATCACAATGACGGGTAAGCAGCCCTCCTTTTCGATTTCTTTAAGACGGTTCATGATTTCAAGTCCGTCTAAATTTTGCATTTGCCAATTCAGTAAAATGAGGTCATAGCGATTTTTTAGATGCGAGGCAAAAACCTCGCACGGATGCACCGATGTAATCTCGCTATAACCTGCACTCCGTAAAATTTGTTCAAACAACACGACATCGGCTGTTGAATCATCAACGATTAAAATGCTCGCTTCCAATATATCCTGCATATTATTCATCATTCTGTGCCTCGTATTCGTCAAAAATGTCGCAAAACGCCTGATGATGCTGTTTGAATGCCGCAAGAATTAACGGGTCAAAATGGTGTGGTTGCGTGCGCGAATCACCGTTAATAATAATTTCAACGGTTTTTTCATGGTCAAAAGCGGGTTTATATGGACGTTTGCTGCGAAGCGCGTCGTAAATATCGCAAATGCACATAATTCGCGCTGAAATGGGAATTTCTTCGCCTTTTTTGCCGCTGGGATAACCGCTACCGTCCCAGCGTTCATGGTGATTGAGTGCGATTTCTGCCCCCATTTTTAAATAAGGTGATTTACTATTTCCAAGGATTTTTGCACCCATCGCCGCGTGTTCTCGCATGATTTCCCACTCGTCAGGCACAAAATCACTCGGCTTTAATAACACATGGTCGGGAATCCCGATTTTGCCAATGTCGTGCATTGGACTGGCGAAAAAAATGTTTTCAATAAATTCTTCATCCATTCCTAATGCTTCTGAAAGCACACGACTGTAATAACTAATCCGCTGAACGTGTGCGCCGGTGTCTTCATCTTTATGTTCGGCGGCTCTTGTCATCGTAAAAATCGTTTCTTGATAACCTTCTTTTAAATCGGCGGTTCTTTCAAGCACGCGCCGTTCTAACTCGTCGTTGTAATTGTGCAGCGCTTTATTCAGCAGGCGAATTTTTAACATATTGTGAACGCGCACCAGTACCTCTGCCATTTCGAACGGCTTGGTAATGAAATCTTCCGCTCCCGCTTTTAACGCCCGTAGTTTTTGGTCTGGCTGGGCAGTGATGACTAAAACGGGCAAATAACCTTCTTGTTCAATTTTTTTGAGTTCTTCCATGACCGCAAAACCATCCATTTCAGGCATTTGCAAATCAAGCAAAATCAAGTCGTAGTTATTTTGACGATGAAGTTCACAAACGTCGCGCGGTTTCATCGTCGTCGTAATGAAAACATAGCCTTCACGCAAAAGAATTTGTTCAAGCAAAATAACATTAGCTTCTTGATCATCGACAATTAGCACTTTGCTTTCCAGAATGCTCGATGAATTTATGGCGTGCAGCGTCATCACATTTACTCCCGTATAGATTCGAGTGCTAAATTCAGCACTGCCATTAACTCATTCACGCGAATGGGTTTGGTGATATACCGAAAAAACCCTGCGTCGATGCCTTTTTTAATATCACAAGGCATGGCATTTGCGCTTACTGCAATAATCGGAATATGCCTTGTTTTCACATCATCTTTTAAAATTTCTAACGCTTGAAAACCCGTTAGCTCAGGCAAATTGATGTCCATTAAAATGACATCGGGCAATTTTTCTTGGGCAAGTTCAACGCCGGATTTGCCGTTAGTTGCCGTTAATAAATCGATGTTTGGATGCCGCGCCATAATTTGCTCAACTAATTTTAAATTAGCAGGATTATCTTCGACATAAAGCACGGTTGATAACGACTCGCTAGAAATAGCGGGTAAAACAAAGATGGGCGATTCACTTGCTTCATCCGAAAGATGTTTAGGTTCTGACGCTGACTCGAATTCAAACCAAAATACGCTCCCAACATCAACGGTACTTTCAACGCCAATTGTACCGCCCATGATTTCGACCATCCGTTTTGATACCACAAGCCCAATGCCTGTGCCTTCTTCGCTATTTGCTTCACGACCCAAACGGTTAAAGGCTTGAAAGAGTTGATTGATTTTTTCAGGCGATAAACCAAAACCCGTGTCAGTAATGCTTATGTGAGTGCGTTCTAAAATATGGCTACAAGCCACAACAATCGTGCCGTTAGGACGATTGTATTTAATGGCGTTAGTGAGCAAATTGATAAAAATTTGTTTCAAACGCACTCTGTCAGCCATCACAAAATACGGCGCTTCAAACAACGGCAAAGTCAGTTTTATGTTTTGCTGTTTTGCCAGCGGTTCAATCATGGCTTTACATTCCAAAATCACTTCTGATAAGGAAACCGCTTCTATTGATAAGGGTATTTGCCGTGATTCCACTTTGGCTAAATCGAGAATTTCGTTAATCAGCGTGAGTAAATGCCAGCCTGCTTTCACGATTTGAGCAAGACTTGCCTTTTGACTTGGCGTTGGCGGAATGGAATCAGATTCCATCAATTCCGCAAAACCTAAAATGGCATTCAACGGGCTGCGTAATTCATGGCTCATACTGGAAAGAAAATCGGATTTTGCCTGATTCGCTTTTTCAGCCACTAACGTGGCATTTTCCAACTCGATATTTTTTTCACGCAACACCTGATCTAAACGTTTGAGTTCCGTAATATCACGCGCCGCACCGAATACGCCTTGTAATTTTCGATTTCGATCGTAAAAAGTCGTGGCATTGTAAGAAACGACGGTTTCTTTATTGTCTATTGAAAGAACAGTTAAAACGTAATTAGTAATTTTTTTATGATTTATCACCAGTCGAATGCCCGCTTCGGCTTGTTCGGGATGGGTAAAATGCTCTTTAAAGGGTGAACCAATTAACTCGTCGCGGGTGCAACCTGTCAGCACTTCGGTTTGTTTATTTACATCGGTAATAATGCCCGACGGATCAGTCGTTATCAGTGCATCGACATTCGATTCAAACAACGAGCGAGTATAAAACTGTTGGTCGCGTAGACGTTGTGCGAGCAATGTTTGTTCAACTTCGATTTGTTTATGGACGGTGTTATCGGTGCCAATCAGTAAATAACCGATAATAATTCCTTGCGCGTCGCGTAATGCTGTGACCGAGACAACGGCAGGAAAACGGCTGCCATCTTTGCGAATGTAGGTGAGTTCGTAAATATCTTCGATACCGCGTGAGGCTTTAAATACCAACGCTTCAAAACCTGGGGTAATCGATGTGCCGAGTTCATCACTCAAGGCTTGAGCGCGAGTAATCACTTCTTGTGGGTCAGAAATATCGGCGGGGGTAATTTTGTTCACCACATCCGTCGCGGCATAACCGAGCATTTGCTCTGCACCGACATTGAAAATTTGAATGACACCCTTGGCATCGGTGGCGATACTGGAAAAATTTTCGCTGTTGAAAATTGCATTTTGTAACGCGCCCGTTTTGATTAAGGCTTCTTCTTTTTTGCGCTCTGTGACATCTCGCGCCGCAGCGAAAATACCTAAAACATTGCCATTACGCCCACGATAAACGCTGGCGTTATAAAGTACGTCAATCACTTTTCCTGAAATATGACGCATCACGAGTGGATAATTTGTCACGCTGCCTTGCGAAAAAACCAGTTGATAACCTTCGCGGGCTTTGTCGGAATCAGTGAAATAGCTGGCAAAATCACTACCCACTAAATTTTCTCTATCAACGCCTGTGGCTAATTCAGTCGCGCGATTTGCATCAGTGATTTTTCCTTCCGCACTAATCGTCACAAACGAATCAAGACTCGCTTCAATTAAACTGCGTGAGTATTCAGAAACCGTACGAATCGCATCTTCTTCTTGTTGACGCACATTGTCTTCGGTGTTGTCATGCGTGAGGTTATCGGTAATCGCTTTTGGCAATGCGTCGTTATTGAGAATGGGCATGGGTAATTCTGTTTTTTTGGGCGACATATTCAAACCTCTTTTGGAGAAATCGAAAAATAGAGAGGTGCTTTAGTTATTCAAAAAATTGATAACTATTGTGTCCAGATTCTTTAGCGCGATACATAGCCGTATCGGCGTTTCTGATTAAGGTTTTTCCATCTAAACCATTATCGGGATACATACTGATTCCCATACTGGCAGAGGTTTGAATTTCAAGTTCACCAATGACATACGGTTTCGCTAAAGCGGCAAGGATTTTTTTTTCAACATTTTTTGTCCCTTTTATGGCATATTCAGGATGTTCAATGTCGGTAAGCAAGATAACGAATTCATCACCACCTTGACGACAAACTGTATCCGAATGGCGAACACAAGTAAGTAAGCGTTTGGCGACCATTTGCAGCACTTGGTCGCCAACAGAATGTCCATGCACATCGTTGATAAGTTTAAAATTATCTAAATCTAAAAACATCACGGCAAATAAACTATTTTGACGATCTGCCAAAGTAATCATTTGTTCAAGTCTGTCATTTAATAACAAACGATTAGGCAAACCAGTCAGTACATCGTGTTGCGCCAAATCTGTCATTTTAAGTTTAGCTTCTTCTATTTCTTCAGCGAGCGTATACGCTTTGAGATTATCTGAAACAAGCATTGCATTTGCCTCGCGCAACTGCATGACATTCACGTTCAATACCTCTTTTTCTTGCGATAAAACATTTTCAGCACTGAGTAAATTTGATTCTGTTTCACGCAAATCACAAACGATTTTTTCCAACTTTAAATTGTAATTTTTCGATTCTTTATGAAGCAAACGTACTTGTAACATATTATAAATTCGCATCAAAACTTCATATAAATCAAATGGCTTACTGATAAAATCTTCTGCACCTTCTTGTAAAGCTCGAATGCGATATTTTTCGTGAGCAGAAACCACAATCACTGGGAGATAACCTTCACATTCGGTTTTTTGCAAATCTTCCATAATTTGGAAACCATTTAATCCGGGCATTTGTAAATCGAGCAGAATTAAATCGTAATCATTTTTACGATGTAGCCCGCCCACTGTATAAGGATTCATCGTTGAAGTAATTGCGGTATAACCTGCCTCATGAAGAATTTTCTCAAGCAATAAAACATTCGCTTCTTGATCATCCACAATCAAAATTTTCGCGTTAAAAATATCTTCAATCTTTGATACTAAAACAGATTTACGGGCGACAGGTGGTGTTAGTTTTTGGGGATGGCTAAGTTCAATTTCGGAGTTAAATGAAAGTGAATTTTGTTCAGTCAGGTCGAAAATTTTGTTCACAGATTCGAGCATAGAACAGCCTGCTTTTAGAATCTGATTAACATTTTCCCTTTGCGTGTCAGTTAAAACGGAGGAATCTGTTTCAAGTAATTGAGCAAACCCTAAAATGGCATTAAGCGGCGTGCGTAATTCGTAACTGATATTTTGTAAATCAATAACTGTTTTTGTAACAGATCCATTGCGAATTTTTTTTTGCATAGCCGCTTAACCTTCTAATCAAGATGCGCGTGGTAGCACATTTCTACGACCTACAAATATTGCAGATTCACCGAGTAATTCTTCAATTCGCAATAGTTGATTGTATTTTTCAACGCGCTCACTACGACAGGGTGCGCCCGCTTTGAGATGTCCTGTATCGAGTGCCACCGTAAAATCCGCAATAAAACTGTCGGTGGTTTCACCGCTACGATGTGAAACCATTGCGCCCCAACCTGCATTGTGAGCCATTCGCACAGCGGCAATTGTTTCGGTCAATGTGCCAATTTGATTGGGTTTAATTAGGACAGAATTGGCGATGTTTTCTTTAATGCCGCGAGCGATTCGCTCAACATTCGTGACAAATATATCGTCGCCCACAATTTCAATTTTATGACCCAGTTTTTGATTTAACAGCTTCCAACCTTCCCAATCATCTTCGGCTAATCCGTCTTCTAACAACGAAATTGGATAATTCGCCACCCAACAGTCATACATGGCAATCATTTCAGCCGCATCAATTCTTTTGTTTTCAGTATGTAAACAATAAAGACCGTCTTTGTAAAAACTACTCGAAGCAGGGTCAATCGCTAAAACAGCATCTTCACCAGGACGATACCCCGCGTCTTCAATTGCTTTAACAATAAATTCCAGTGCATCAGCATTGCGTTTTAATGCTGGCACAAAACCACCCTCGTCGCCAACATTCACTGAATAACCGGCATTGTGAAGTCGCTTTTTTAGATAGTGATAAATTTCCGATCCCCAACGCAACGCCTCTTTGAACGTAGGCGCACCGATTGGAGCAATCATAAATTCCTGAACATCTGTGCCTTGCCAATTCGCATGAACACCGCCGTTAAGAATGTTGAACATCGGCACAGGTAATCGACAAGCCGTTGTCCCACCTAAATAACGAAACAACGGCATATTGCAAGCATTTGCGCCGGCTCTTGCCACCGCTAAACTTACGCCTAAAATGGCATTTGCCCCGATTTTCGATTTGTTTGGTGTGCCATCTAATTCCAACATGGCTTCATCGACAAGCGTTTGATTTAACCCATCGATGCCTAAAATCGCGGAGGCAATATCCACATTGACATGATTAACGGCTCGCGCAACGCCTGTGCCGCGATAACGAAAAGTATTGTCACGCAATTCGACGGCTTCATGAATTCCCGTCGATGCACCTGACGGAACAGAAGCGCGTCCTGTTGTGCCGTCTTTCAATGTCACATCAACTTCTACGGTTGGATTTCCACGCGAATCAAGGATTTCTCTGGCGTGGACAGAATGAATAGCCGTTTTCATAAAACAGGGAACGCTTGGGCGATTTTAGTGCCTTGTTTGTAATGGACATCCGTTTGGGCGGTAAAACTCACGTTACTTGCCGCTTCAAACAACACCACAATGTCAGAACCCCCAAATTGAAAATACGAAATTTCTTCGCCTTTTCGCAGTGTCATTCCCACTTCAGCTGTCACAATGACCGATGAAACTTGTGACATTCCCATCGGTAAAACTGCAACCAAACCAATTGGCGTATCAAGCACAATCAAACCACGCGCTTGAGCAAATTCATAACCTGCGTCGTCAGGGATTTCAAATTGTCGAAAGCCTTTTAAAATATGATTACCATCTTGTTCAACAACGGTTCGAACGTCTAAATAAACTTGTCCAGAAATAACGCGAGCTTCTAAAACACGTCCCCCGACGGGCGTATGTTGACGGTGATAATCGGTAGTATTTAAAAAGCTGTGCATGAAAGTACCGTTGATAAAACGGTCTTTATATGGGCTGCCATCCATGAGTTCTGCAACTTTCCAGTGCATATTTTTGATGGTGATATGCGAATTCGAACGAATTTCCCATTGCCCTTTGAACATCGCATCGGCTGGCGACACAATAATCGTTTGGTCGCATAACGCAGCAATGGGGCGCATTCCAGGTTTATGGTTTCTAGCGAAAAATTGATTAAACGTTTTCCAATCACCATGCGGACGAATGTAATCATCCATATTGTGATTGGGTGAATGATAAAACGATTCAATGGATTCAAGCGTTAAAGATTCAGGTGTATCGAGGAATTCGCCCATTGCTTTAACATAATGAACCATCCATGCTGACAGTGGTGTTAATAGCGGGACGTTATCGTAAGGGATGATTTTATTTTGTAATTCCAAAATGGGGGATTGGTCGAGAATGAAATAAAATTCACAAAGTCGATTGTAAATTTCTCGACCTGGATAATCATCTGTTGGAACCCAATAAAGCAATTCGTTTAACCATACAACACAATGTTTAAAGTCTTTGATGTGTTGAATTTGCAGCACATTTTTTTCATGTGCATTAGCGATAGCTTCATTGAATTTTTCTTCCCAATGATTTGATTCAACTAACTCTTGTAATTCTTGGATAACACTATGTATCGGGTGCATATCGATTCCTTAATTCTCATTTGATGTCACAAAAATTTTCATTTAAAACAGAGCAATCGCTAGCGATTGCTCCGTCTTGTGTTACGTCAATTAGAGAAGAAGATCCGATAATTGGAAGGTTGTAATACCTGTCAATGTCAACGAAAACTCTGGTGCTGTATCGTTATCATTGCTGGCATACAGCGTGTTGGTTGATGGATCAAAACGAATTTGACCCGGTGCGCTAAATCCAGCAGTATTGATGTAAGTGAAACCTTGAACACTATTCGAATTAATATCCGCATCAATGCCACGGAAACTGACTTTGTCACCGTCACTGTGTACGAAATCCGTAATAACGTCTCTGGTGTTAGCCGTTATACCGGACTCATTTAGTGAGTTATAAGTGAAAATATCTGCGCCTGTGCCACCGGTCATAACGTCTTGACCCATACCGCCGATAAGATTATCAACGCCTGTGCCGCCGTCTAATACATCATTGCCTGCACCTGCATCGAGATAATCATCGCCTGTACCACCGTTTAACGTATCATCGCTTGAACCTGCATACAATCTATCGTCACCAGGTCCCCCGTCTAGCCAGTTGTTGCCTTGGCCAGCGTTTAAAACATCATTCCCCGTGCCGCCATCAAGCCAATCATTACCGTTACCCGTCGTCAATACGTCATCGTCGGTGCCACCAAATAATTTGTTATTACCCTGAAGGTCGGTGAGCGTATCGTTACCTGAGTAACCATACATCACATCGTCGCCAGGACCACCTTGAAGCGTATTATTCAAAGTATCACCTTCGATTAACCCGGTGTAATTTTGCCCTGTATAACCAGGACCATAACCATAGCCGTAATTGCCATAGCCATTTTGTCCATAATAACCATTTTGCCCATAATCGTATGAACCATAGCTCTGCGATGTCTGTCCATAATAACCATTCGAACCATTCGAACCATAGTTCAACGTTAAATTAGACGCGCCATCGACAATACTCGATAACTCTGGTGGTGTAAAAATAAGATTCGACAAACCAAACGTGCTAACTCCTGGTAATGACAGCGAAATTTCTGGCGTAGCATCTGAGTTGTTATTGATGGTTAACATGTGCGTGTTTGGATCAAACTCAAACTGACCAGGTGCAGTAAATGGCCCACTTTGGAGGTAGGACCAATTTTGTTGAAAGCCTGGTAAATTGTAATTCGAATCCATATTGGAAACATCGATTTTGTCACCATCAGTAGCGTTGAAATCAACAATCGTATCTTGAGAGAAATCCGATGAAGAATCGAACTCAAAGTAATCGCCGCCCGTGCCGCCAATTAACGTGTCTCTACCCGGTCCACCATAAAGATGATCAACACCTGTACCACCGTCTAAGAAGTCATTGCCGGTACCACCGTAGAGATAATCGTCACCTGTATTGCCGTAAAGCGTATCGTTACCCGCACCAGCATACAATTTGTCATCACCCGTGCCAGCATCGAGCCAATCATTCCCACCGTTGCTGGTTAAAATGTCATCACCCGTGCCGCCATCCAACCAGTCGCTGCCATTACCCGTCGTTAACGTATCGTTATCTGTGCCACCGAATAACTTGTTATTGCCCTGCATATCCACGAGCAAATCGTTACCTGGGTAACCGTTTAACACGTCATCACCCCAACCACCGATGAGCGTATTTGCACCTGTATCGCCTTCAAGCAAATTAGAGGTTCCAGTTACAATGTTCGACATGCCGGAGTTCGACGTGCCGGAGTTCGACGTGACGGGGTTGCTATAAATCAAATTCGACAAATTGAATTGGTTCACGCCAGGCAATGTTATTGAAATTTCTGGTATAGCATCGTCATTTGTGTTGACTGACAAAACGTGTGACTTTGCATCAAAAGAAAATTGTCCAGGATTCGTGAACGGTCCACTTTTCAGATAAGAGAAGTTTTGTTGCAATCCTGGTAAATTGTAATTCGCATCGATATAAGAAAAATCGATTCTATCACCGTCAACAGCATTGAAATCTAAAATAGTATCTTGATCAGAAGTAGATTGGAAAACAAAGGTATCTGCACCCGTACCGCCGTTCAAGGTATCGTGACCTGGACCACCGATAAGCGTGTCGGCACCTGTGCCACCGTCTAAGAAGTCATTGCCTGAACCACCATCGAGATAATCATTCCCCGTGCCACCGTATAACGTATCGTTACCTGAGCCAGAGTACAATCTATCGTCACCCGTGCCAGCGTCTAACCAGTTATTGCCTTCACCCGCATTTAAAATGTCATCGCCGGTGCCGCCATCTAACCAGTCATTACCATCACCCGTCGTCAACGTATCATTATCTGGACCACCGAATAATTTGTTGTCGCCATACATATCCGTCAACGAATCATTGCCTGAATAACCGTTTAAGACATCAGGACCTGAACCACCTCTCAATACATTATCGTTAGTATTGCCTTCAACTACATTGGCTGTACTTGTATTCGTTACAAGATTAGACAAATCGGTACCAAACACAACGTTAGACAAATTAAAACTGCTGACTCCTGGCAATACTATTGAGATGTCAGGCGTAGCATCCGCATTGGTGTTGATAGACAAAACGTGTGAGGTCGCATCAAAACTGATTTGACCAGGCTGTGTAAATGGGCCGCTTTTTAGATACGAAAAATTCTGTTGCAAGCCATAAATGGAGGTATTCGAATCGATATTTGAAATATTGATTTTGTCGCCGTCAACGCTATTGAAATCGGTAATAGTGTCTTGAGCCGCATCAGAAGAGCTTCCGAATATAAAGGTATCTGCGCCTGTGCCACCCGTTAAAGTATCTCTACCAGAACCACCGATAAGAGTGTCGTCACCTGTGCCACCGTCCAAGCTATCATTGCCAGCACTTCCATCAAGATAATCACTGCCCGTTCCACCGATTAAAACGTCGTTGCCTTCACCTGCGTACAACCGGTCATCGCCTGTGCCACCATCTAACCAGTCATTTCCTGCACCCGTGGTTAAAGTATCGTTATCTGTGCCACCGAACAATTTGTTATTACCCTGAAGGTCGGTGAGTACATCATTGCCAGGATAACCGTTTAATACGTCACCACCTGAACCACCAATCAACGTGTTAGCACCAGTGTCGCCTTCTAACAAATTAGACGCATCTACAAGATTAGACAATCCGTTGCTGTAATAAGCACCGTTGCCATTGTTGTAAAGACCGTATGAACCGTTATTAACACTATAACCGCCGTAATATGAGCCAGCTCTGTCGAAAATAAAATCCGTCACGTCTAAACTCGGCACTCCGCTCATTTGCACTTCTAACACGGGCGAATTGTTTGAGTTATTGCTCGTGGTCACGGTCTGTGAACCGTTTGAGTTGTTGGTCGTGGACACGGTGTTTGAACCGTTTGAGTTGTTGTATGTCCCACCATTACCATTGGTCGTGTACACGGTGTTTGGATTGTTTGGGTCGTAGTATGTACCCGCCCCGTACACAGTGTTTGGACTGTTTGCGTTATTGTAGTATGTACCTCCATAATTATCGCTGTATGTGCTTCCATAAGCATTGTTGTGTGCACCTCCAAAATTATTGGTTGCGTACAAGGTGTGTGTAACAGAATCAAAACGTACTTGACCTGACGCACTAAAACTATTTGAACCAATGAAGGTCCAACGCTGCATACCAGGCTGATTCACATCCGCATCGATTGATGATAAGTCGATTTTATCGTGGTCACTGTGTACAAAATCGACAATCGTATCCATGTTATTGGGTGACGATTCTCCGAGGTTTCTATAAATAAATACATCTGCACCAGAACCGCCGGTCATGATGTCGCTACCCATGCCACCAATAATACTATCGGCACCAGAACCGCCATCGATGCTGTCATTACCCGCACCCGCATCGATATAATCAATGCCAGTGCCACCGTCGATTGTGTCATTACCTGCGTTAGCGTAGATTGTGTCGTTATCTGTGCCGCCATAAATAAAATCAGTGCCATTGCCGCTGATAATCATGTCGTCACCCGTACCGCCGTCGAGATAATTATCGCCATCGCCAGCGTTCAGATAATCATCGCCAGTCCCGCCGTCAAGTGTGTCGTTACCAGCACCGCTAACCAATTTATCGTTGCCAGTTCCACCCATAATGGTGTTTGAACCCCAAATGTCGGATAGAACATCGTTCCCCGTATATCCGTCAATACTGTCATCGCCAGGACCGCCATTGATTGTATCGTCGCCTGTTGTACCAAAGATATTAGCCATTGTGAAATCCTCAATCTAAATAAAAATCAGCAAAACACTCACAAAAATTTATAAGTATTTCAATGTACTAGCAGCACATTGCACTGGGAGTAACTCGATATTACGCTGATTGAAATTTAAGACTACCAAGCCACGCTTGGAATTGAACCCGCCAAAGGAGGATGTAAATTTTATTTTCAATTTGATATAACGGCGCAATGACACAGAATTAAACATCAACAACTTAGTAGTCGGTAACAGAATGTCTAAAATTTATGATTTTTCAAACATTAGAGCCTATCGCGTTTCATCTCAATGGAAAAAGAATAGAAAACGCCGTCTTAATTACGATTCGGGAAAATGTCAGGGAATGATTGTGCAAAATGGAAAATTAACTCGATGCCTCAGCGTAATTAACATTGAAGTTCATCACAAAAGCTACGAACGTTTGGGATATGAATTTATGGAGGACATGATTGTTTTGTGCAAAAGTTGCCATCGTACTGAACATAATCGGCTAAACAAACAAGATAAGCGGCAATTATCAATAGATTTTCAGGAAGCTATCTAAATCTTATAAAAATCCTATGGAACAGTTTTGTCGTTTGTTTAAATTCACCCAACGATGACGATTATCGAATAACGCCATTTCCATTTGTACTGGTTGATATAACCAGCATCACTTGGTTGTTAGGTGTGGAGTTAATTTGATATAAATCTCAGTTTGGAAAATCAAATGAAAGCTTTAATAGAAAAAGTTTGTGACCCAAGCGGTATGGTCTTTTACCGGGTCAGCATGGAAATGAAAAATGGCATAATGAAGTCTGAAAATTATGCACGATTATTTGACGCAAAAAATGGTGCGAAAAAAATTGAAATGGAAGCATTAAAATATCGCATTGACCACTTCGGTTATACAGACCATGAAAAACTGGTTGGTTTTATCGATGAATGATACTCGAACCAAGGCAGATATGAGTGGTGCAGTGTGCCGTAACAATTATCTTAACTGACCCACTGATATGTAGGACAAGGGTAAATTTCAACTTTTTTGGAGTTTAGCCCTTGCCTAAAAAATAATCCATTTTCCAACTAAAACCGAACATAGTAATTAACACGGAACAGTCAAGCCTCGTTTGCATAATTCACTTTAAGTTACGCCCATCAAATAAGGCAAACGCCTAGTATCGCTTGATAGCGTTAAATCAACAGGTGATTAGAATTACTCAAGTTTTTAAAATTTGTTGTTTCACACTCTTGAGAAATTTTGTTATGAAGCGTTATGAAAATATAGAAAAAATGATTCGCAGCTTTAAATATCTGCCACCACTACATCAACAAAGCATTTTAGCGATGGTCAAGTACAGAAAAATACACGCAACATTGGAAGGTTCTGTTCGGTGAAAAATAACGGTGTGAATTATTAAATTTCTTCAACTGACAAGGGATACAAGATGAGCGAAAGTATCATAGATTTAGACCTTGACATGATTAGTCAAAAAAGTAATTCCATTGAACTGCAATTACAAAGTGAAAAACTGGAGAACGAGCGTCTTATCGCGGCGACGATTTTTAAATCTAAAAACGCGATTTTAATAAGCGACGCAAATAATTTAATTCTTCGTGTTAATGAATCTTTCACAACGATAACAGGATACAAAATAGAAGATGTCATTGGCAAAAATCCGAGCATACTTGCTTCAGGTCGAGAACATCAAAGTTTTTATCGCGCCATGTGGGAAAGCATCAATAACACGGGAACCTGGGAAGGTGACATCCGTAACCGTAGAAAAGACGGTTTAATTTACTTAGAACGATTGTTTATTTCGACGGTAAAAGACAATAGTGGCGTTGTACTTAATTACGTTGCCATATTTTATCGGGTCGACGCACGAAATGGCATATCAACCACGTTAAGGAATTTTGAGTAACTTTTTGCCATCTTTTCTTAGTTCACCATTTGGCGAAATATGGCGATAAAGTGTTTGCCGTGTAATTCCTAATTCCCTACATAATTCA
>CAINHO010000037.1 GCA_903848935.1 uncultured Pseudomonadota bacterium
CACCCGATTTACCAAAATTTTCGGGGGCTTTTTCAAGCGATTAACAAAGGCAATGCCTTTTTAAACGTCAACGCTTACAACGGCGGTTTATTTGCGTCCGACAAACTTTTAGACAAACTCATTGTTGCCGATGACGTGTGCAAAGGCTTTTTAGAATTGGCGAAATACGATTTCGATTCTGAAATTTCCGTCACGGTTTTGGGACATATTTTTGAACAATCCATTGCTGATTTAGAAGAAATCACCGCACAAATTAGAAATGGTGAACGATTCCAAAAAACCGCCAAAACAACCTCCGTTTCAGGCAAACGCAAACAACATGGCATCGTTTATACGCCCGACCACATTACCGCTTTCATCGTTGAACACACGCTCGGCGAACATTTAAAACACCGTTTTGCCGACTGTTTAACGCCTTTCGGTTCAGTCAAAGACGACGGCAAAATTCAATGGAATAAGGCAAAAGATTCGGAATTAAAATTTTGGTACGAATGGCAAAGCACGCTTAAAACCATCAAAATCGTAGACCCTGCGTGTGGTTCAGGCGCGTTTTTAGTGGCGGCGTTTGACGTGCTACATTTTGAATATCAAAAAGCAAATAACCGTGTCGCCGAAATCACCGAACACGGCGATATTTTCGATTTGAATAAAGAAATCCTCAATTCCAATTTATTCGGCGTGGATTTAAATTCAGAATCGGTCGAAATTACAAAATTGTCGCTCTGGCTCAAAACCGCTGAACGTGGCAAAAAACTTACCACCATTGATAAATATATTCAGGTCGGCAACAGTTTAGGTTTTGAATCACCCACGTTTGAAGGCGGTTTTTATTGGCAAAACAACTTCTCGAAAATCATGAAATCAGGCGGTTTCGATGTCGTAATAGGCAATCCACCGTATGTTCGACAAGAATTATTGAGTGACGTTAAACCCTATTTACAGAAAAATTACGCGGTTTATCACGGTGTCGCGGATTTGTACGCTTACTTTTTCGAGTTGGGTTTGAAACTCTTGAAACCCAACGGGCTACTCGGTTTTATCAGTTCGGCGACCTTTTTCAAAACAGGTTCGGGCGAACCGTTGCGCCATTATTTGAAAGACAACGCGACCTTGAAAAAAGTCGTCGATTTTGGCGATTTGCAGGTTTTTGAAGGCGTGACGACGTATCCCGCAATTTTGATTTTTCAGAACGCAAAACCCGTTGACGATTCGCAAATTCAAATGCTGGTTTTAACAAAAGAATTGCCCGAAAAGTTGGGCGAATTTTTTGCCGAAAATCACGGCATCATGGCGCATTCGCAATTGAAAAATGACAGTTGGCAATTTGAAGATGCGCGACTTTCACAATTGCGCGACAAACTCACAAACGGTTTTCCAACGTTGAAAGACGTTTATGGTTCGCCGCTTTATGGAATAAAAACAGGTTTGAATGAAGCGTTTGTGATTGATGGCGAAACGAAAAAACGGTTAATTCAACAAGACCCAAATTCTGCCGAATTGCTGAAACCGTTTTTGGAAGGCAAAGATTTAAAAAAATGGCATTCTCAACCGCGTGATTTGTGG
>CAINHO010000038.1 GCA_903848935.1 uncultured Pseudomonadota bacterium
ATTGCTTATCAAACCAATTTGTTAGCATTGAACGCAGCGATTGAAGCGGCTCGCGCAGGTGAACATGGTAAAGGTTTTGCGGTTGTTGCTGCCGAAGTTCGTAATTTGGCTGAACGTAGCCAAGTCGCGGCAAAGGAAATTAGTGAACTTGCTGAAAATAGTGTCGAAATGGCTGAAAATGCGGGCAAACTTTTAGGTACCATCGTTCCCTCGATTAAGAAAACGGCGGATTTAGTTCAGGAAATCGCGGCGGCTTCTGAAGAACAATCAATGGGTGTCGGGCAAATCAATACTGCGATGAATCAGCTCAACCAGATTACTCAACAGAATGCGAGTGCTTCAGAAGAATTAGCCGCCACCTCAGAAGAAATGAGCGGGCAAGCTATGCAATTACAGGAAATGATGGAGTTCTTTACGATAAGTGGTCATAAATCACTAGCAAACAAACATCCGTCTGCTAGACCACAGGTAAAAAAGGCAGTGATAAATCATCATCGTGATGAATTTAACGAAGACGAATTTGTGAAATTTTAGGAGAAAATCATGAATGCAATTACACAAGCGACAAAAACGCTGTCAACCGATAGCGGTAGTGAAGATCAACAGCAATATCTGACTTTTATGTTGAGCGGTGAAACTTATGCCATCAGCATCCTTAGCATCAAAGAGATTATTCAATATGGTCAACTGACTGAAGTACCGCGAATGCCAGATTTTATTCGCGGCGTGATTAACTTGCGAGGTGCGGTGGTGCCAGTGATTGATCTGAGTTCGCGTTTCGGCAAACCACCGACACCGGTAGGACGACGCAATTGCATTATTATCATTGAAGTCGAATTAGGAGAAAGTACCCAGAATGTCGGCGTGATGGTAGATGCGGTAAATGCCGTACTCAAAATTCCAGCCACTGAAATTGAACACGCACCTTCATTTGGTTCCAATATCCGTGCTGACTTTATTGCTGGAATGGGCAAAATTAAGGGTAAGTTTGTAATTATTTTAGATATTCAGTATGTACTATCGATGGATGACATGGCGACACTGGCGGCGGTGAGTTCTGTCGCGGCTGACAAGATAGTACAGGCGGCGGAATAACGCCTAATTTTAACGATAACTGATTTCGTCATTCCCATACTGGATTCCGGAATGACGACAGCTATAAAGAATCAATCTCATGGAACAAAAATGACGGAATCTACATTCCACAACGTAAATCCACTAGCAGCTGCCGTAGTGTTACACGAAAAGGAATTCATACAGTTTTGTGAACTCATCTACCGTATCGCGGGCATTACTTTGTCGTCCAGCAAAAAACCGCTCGTAACGAGTCGTCTCGCAAAGCGATTAGCCCATTACGGGCTGAGGAGCTATGGCGAATACTTCAAAATGATTACCGCCAACGACGGCAAAGCGGAATTGCAAATGACCGTGGATTTACTCACCACGAACGAAACACATTTCTTTCGCGAACCCAAACATTTTGATTTTCTGCGCCAGCACATTTTGCCTGCCCGAACATCGGGTAAAACCTTCCGGGTTTGGAGTGCAGCGTGTTCCAGTGGTGAGGAACCCTACAGTATTGCAATGTTGTTGGATGAGGTATTAGGCGTGGCACCGTGGGAGATCGTTGCTTCTGATTTGAATACGAAGGTGTTAGAAATGGCACGACATGGTCATTATCCGATGGAGCGGATGTCAGAAATCCCCCGGAACTATTTGTCAAAATACTGCCTTAAAGGGGTTGGGAGTCAAGACGGAACGTTATTGATTGAACGTAAATTACGCGAACGGATTCAGTTCAAACAACATAACCTCAATGAAGCACCGCCACAATTGGCAGAGTTTGATGTGATATTTCTGCGTAACGTCATGATTTATTTTGACCAAAATACTAAAAGGCAGGTGGTTTCGCGTCTGCTGACACTATTGCGCCCAGGCGGATATTTTTTAGTAGGTCATTCCGAAACATTGAACGGTGTAAATGAAGATTTGCGCCTGGTGCAGCCATCCGTTTATCAGAAACCCCAAATAAAATGACTGATTCTTTACCTCCTTCAGAAATATATTTACACCCCGGTGAATATTATTTTGGTAATCGGGACACCCGCATTCGTACGATACTGGGTTCCTGTATCTCGATAACTTTTTGGCATCCACGACTATTGGTGGGTGGCATGTGCCATTACATGTTGCCGGAGCGTCATGATATAAATGAAGCTGCACTTGATGGACGTTATGCCGATGAGGCGGTTGCCTTATTACTGAAAAAAATGGATGTTATTGGTCTTCCCTACAAAGAGTATCAGGTCAAGTTATTTGGTGGCGGCAATATGTTTCCCGAATCACCCAAAAATAAGATGCTCGATATTGGTACTAAAAATGTACAAGCGGCGCGGAAACTTTTAAAACAGCATGGTTTTACATGCGTTGCCTCGCACTTAGGTGGTACTGGATCTCGCACTGTGATTTTTGAAGTATGGAGCGGAGATGTTTGGATTAAGCACTGTCATTGTTTTTCGCGTCATCCGCTGCAGCCAAGTATTAAAAAATAAATAGGAATTTAACGTGGCTCAAATAAAAGTATTGTTAGTGGATGATTCCGCCGTGGTGCGGCAAGTATTGACGGCTAATCTGTCGCGAGATCCCGGTATTACTGTAATTGGTGCCGTTGCCGATCCGATATTTGCGATGACGCGCATGCGTACGCAGTGGCCTGACGTGATTGTGCTGGATGTAGAAATGCCGCGCATGGACGGTATCACGTTTTTGAAAAAACTGATGTCCGAACGCCCTACGCCAGTGGTCATTTGTTCTTCACTCACCGCTAAAGGAGCTGAAACCACTATGCAAGCACTCGCAGCAGGGGCTGTAAGTATTATTACTAAGCCTACAATGGGGCTTAAGCAATTTTTGCAAGAGGATTCGGAAAATCTGATTGCTGCCGTCAAAGCCGCTGCGCGTGCCAACGTACGTCGATTGTCCGCCGCTGTGCCAGTGCAAGTTAAATTGACGGCAGATGCCATTCTTCCCGCCGCGCTGACCGCGATGGCTGAAACCACAGATCGAATTGTCGCTATCGGCACCTCTACGGGCGGAACGCAAGCATTAGAAGTTGTACTAACAGCCTTACCGCGTGTTTGTCCAGGTATCGTGATTGTGCAACACATGCCAGAAAAATTTACTGCCGCTTTCGCCGCCCGTCTAAACGGTCTATGCCAAATTGAAGTGAGGGAAGCGGTTAATGGTGATCGTGTAATACCTGGACGGGCTTTGATTGCACAAGGCGGGCGACACATGCTACTCAAGCGGAGTGGAGCGCAGTATCACGTTGAAATTGTGGATGGCCCATTGGTGACGCGGCATCGTCCTTCAGTAGATGTCTTATTTCGTTCGGTGGCTAAATGCGCCGGTAAAAATGCCCTTGGTATTATCATGACCGGCATGGGTGATGACGGTGCGCGGGGACTAAAAGAAATGTTTGACATGGGAGCGCGTACTCTTGGACAAGATGAAGAAAGTTGCGTGGTCTATGGTATGCCGAAGGAAGCGTTTAAACTAGGTGGCGTAAACCGAGAACTCCCGCTAGGGCGTATCGCGTATGAGATTGTGGCGTATGGTGGCGGGCGATAGTTTTGATATGGTTACTCTTTGACCGGATGCTTTTCTAATTTACGTTGCAACGACCGGCGGTGCATATTTAAAGCACGAGCCGCCGCCGACACATTACCATCGTGTTGCATCAAAACTTTTTGTAAATGTTCCCATTCCAACCGTTTAATCGACAATGGCGCATCACTAATCGCCATTGAAGAATCACCTTCGTTTTTCAATAAGGCTGCGACAATTTCATCCGCATTCGCGGGTTTTGTTAAATAATGCGTCGCGCCCAATTTAATCGATTCCACCGCTGTCGCAATGCTCGCAAAACCTGTCAACATGACGATGCGTGTGTTGTCATCGAGCGAAATTAGTTTCTTCACTAATTCCAACCCCGACTCAAACCCAATTCGTAAATCAATCACGGCGTATTCGGGCAAATTTTGTTCCGCAAGTGTCATTCCCGCTGCCACATCGTGTGCAACTAAAACGTCATAATGCCGTTTTTTTAATGCACTTTTCAGTACCATGCAAAACGTTTTATCGTCATCGACTAGCAATAAACGGGGATTATCGAGTGCTTCAATAGCTGTCATCTTCAGTCTCATTGGTTAATAAGGGGAGGGTAATCATCACTTGTGCGCCGCCTTCGGAATGGTTGGTAAATTCGATTTTTCCGCCTAGCCGTTGCAATGTCGAACAGCTTAAAAACAAGCCCACACCTAATCCCTGTTTATCGCTGATTACGGGCTGTTGTCCGGCGAATTTAATAATTGCGTCTGAAAAACCCGCGCCAAAATCACAAATTTTAAGCGTCGCGGTGTGTCTGTCCCAATGCGCTCGAAATTCAATGCCCAAATCAGGATTCGTTGCTTCTGCTGCGTTGTTTAAAATGTTAATTAGTGAATGTGTCAAGGTACGTTCGGCAATAATTTTTGCGTTTAAATTTACATCGGGATCGATAAAAAAACTCAACTTCGTACTAACTTTATGGGTGCGCCATTGCTTAATCACGTCATCTAAATACTCACTCAATAGCATCACATTGCCCGATTCTGCTCGCATTTCTCCGGCAGAGGCCGACATAACAGATAAAGCTTCTTTGCAGCGGTGAATTTGGTCTTGCAGAATCGCCATTTTTTCGTACAAATCGGGATGGTTACAATAGGAATAATCTTGCGTTAATTCATGCACAACAATTGCCATAGTACCTAGCGGCGTTCCCATATCGTGCGCGGCACTGGCAGCCAATGTGCCGAGGGCGACGACCCGTTCATTGCGTAAGGCATTTTCACGCGCATCGGCTAAACTGCGTTCACGAATTTTCAACGTTTTCGCGAGTTCCACTACAAAAAAAGCCACCAATCCTGCGCTAAATACAAAGCCAAACCACATCCCGAAAATGTGCAAATTAAAATAACTTTGGTCGTTTAGCGCGTGCAGTTGATTTAGCATTTCGACATTCGTCATGTCTGAAAAGTTCAGGTCGGCGGAATGATTTACATGTGGCGCAATCGACGGTAACGGAAGGTTGTACACCATCAACATTGTGTACATCGTGGTCGTCAAAATCACCATATACCACGCAAATGAGGGCGGCAACATAATTGCGGTAATCATGAGCGGCAACAAATACACCCAAATAATTGGATTTGACGCGCCACCGGTCAAATAAAGTAACGCGGTAATGCCGAAAACATCCAACACTAATTGCGAGAAAATTTCCGGTGTCGTGACGGGTAATTGATCTTGTAATCGCAGCCATGTGTAAATGTTAATTGCGGCAAGACTGGCAATCACCAGCCACAATGGGCGCAATGGTAAGTGAATGTACAAGCCGTAAGTCGATAAGAAAATTAAAAAGGCTTCGCTAAACAGCATTAAATTACGCAAGACAAACAGCCATTTTAAATTTTGCCGGACGGCTAATTCAGATTTGGAAGAAACGTAAGAAAACATGACGACTCACAACAAAAATTAAGTTGGGCGTATTTTAAAGTGATTTTGTAATTTAGACAGTGTTGAACGTGAATGACGCACCTGCGACAATTTGTCACATTCTACGCGGCATGATTTGTTGATATGATGAGCCAACATTTTAGATTTCTAACTATTTTTGTGTAGCTGATAGCTAAAGTTGTGTTATATCCTTCCTAATACCTCGGCGACTTTGTTTAAGTCGCCTTTTTTTTTCCTAAAATCCAGCCGCTTTGGTACGGGCTTCTGCGGCACCGGTCGTGTCATTTTGCATTTCTTTCGCGTGAGCAATTAACAACCAACTGTTCTTTTTGAGGATATTATCTTTGCCAGCCAATAACGCCGCTTTTTTTGCCAAATCTTCAGCCAAAACCGGTTTCGATTGTTTCAACCGTAGTACCGCTAATTTATACAATAATTCTCCATTACGCGGTTCAATCCGAATTGCGCGTTCAATCGCTGCCGCCGCTGATTCCACATCACCCAATTTAGTGCTTTGATTAGCTGCCGTGACTAACGCCGTCACCGCTGGTGATAATGTTGTGCCGGATTCTGCGGGTTTAAATTCAATCGGCGCAGCCGGTTCAAACTTCGGCACACCCGTTTCTGTAGGCGCAGTTGGCATTAACAAATGGCGAGAAGGTGGTGGTACTTCAATTACTTTTGGAATCCCCGAATCTATCGTTGGTGTACTTGGAATGGTCGCAGCAATCGGTTCAGCCTTAATAAGCGGCTCGGCTTTAATTTCAACGGCTTCCACAATGGTCGAATCCGCCAACGGTACAATTTGAATCACATCATCGACTTTCGCTTTCGGAATAATGGCGGTTGCTTGTTTGGGCATCGGCGCATTATAAGGACGGTTGCTAGTGTAAACCGGCGCGGGTGGTTGTGTGCCGCTCAAACCGGTACAACCGGTAATGAAAATGGGCAATATCCCACCCATTAAAATCGTTTTTTTAATTAAATTTTGTGTGGTCATAGAATTAAAATAACTCAATGTCATCGTCATCGGTTTGTTCGGCTTCGATAGCTTCTTTAATGGCTAAGGCTTCTTCTACCGATTTACCTTGTAACACAGCATCGAACATGATTTTTTCAGATTCCATCGTATAACGTGACCGAATTTCCATTTGAAATTTGTGCCATTCAAATGGACTATAAAGCCGTTCTGGACTTTCGACTAACGACGATAAGCCTTTTAAATTCGAAGTTACATGATGCAAACATTGTTGCAGTCGATCATAAAATTGGAACGCTATAATCGAATCTTGAATGCGATCACTCGTTTCGGTACAGCATCTCAACGCATTTTCACGAGATGGTGTATCTTCCAAATCTTGCAAATGATTGTAAATAGTTTGCATGTGTTCAACCATCGACGTAAATGAATCGGTCAGCGTATTTACTGAAATATCCGCCGTAGCCAGCATATCTTCGACTTGCCCCGCAGATAAATTAAGCAATTTTGAGGTTTCGCGGATTTGCGTCCAATCGAGGTCAGGCGTAAACGAGTTAGATTTTTGAGTCATGCGACATACCGAAATAAAAGAGTGAAATCAAAATGTAATTACGATGTTTTGCGTAAGCCATTAACGTAGGCGGCATTATAACAAACATCAATCGTGGGGATTCACGAAATGCCATTTTTAATGACTGTGTGCGACGAGCCAATCGAGTTCTGTTTCCGAAAATCCTGCGGCTAAACGTAGTTCTCGATTAAAGCCCCCTTTCAACATACCGCCTTTGTAATACGTCAACAACAAGGTTTGATATTGACTTTCAACGTCTAAATTTTGTTGCACACACACAAATTTAAACCACTTCGATCCCAGCGCGACGTGACCAACTTCATCTGTCAAAATGCGTGTCAAAATGGCTGCCGCATTTTCGTCGCTGAGTTGTTTGAATTTTTCGATTAACGGCGGCGTAACATCTAGTCCGTGGGCTTCCATACAACGCGGTACTAATGCTAAACGTACTAAAATATCGTGTGCCGTATCTTGCGCTAAATCCCACAGCCCGCTGTGCGCGGGCAAATCGCCGTAATCTACGCCAAACGTCTGCAATTTCGCTCGCAACAATTCAAAATGCTGCGCTTCTTCATCCGCCACGCGCAACCAGTCTTGGTAAAATTCTTCGGGCAAATCTCGAAAGCGATACACAATATCCCACGCCAAATAAATCGCCACGAATTCAACGTGAGCAATCGCGTGAAAAAATGCTGCCAACCCAGCGGGCGTTCCAAGTTTACGTTTTGGCATTTCACGCGGTGGCAAGAGTAACGGACGTTCAGGAAAGCGCACATTTTCAATCGATTGCACTGGAATTACTGATTCGAAACGCAATTCACCCTTCCGCGCGAGCCGTTGTGCTTCATGCGTCAACGCCAGTAATCCATCGCAACTGCTCTCATGCAACGCGGTTTGGGCGAATTCAAAAATGTTGGACATTTTTTAATACGCCGCCATAAACGCTTGCAACAAAATTGCCGCGTTCGCCATGCCGTGATGTAGATTTTCTTCAATTTCTGCCATCGTAATTTCTCCCGCCGTTTTACCCGCGCCCCAATTCGCCATCACCGCCAAAGCCGCGTAATTCAGCCCCAATTCTTTTGCCAAATTCGCCTCGGGCATTCCCGTCATGCCTACCAAGTCACAGCCATCACGTTCCATGCGGGCAATTTCGGCTGCTGTTTCTAAACGAGGGCCTTGCGTACAACCGTAAGTGCCAATCGGACTGACCTGTAAATTTGCTGATGCCGCCGCGGTAATCAAAGCCGCGCGTAATTTTTGGCTGTACGGATAAGTGAAATCAATGTGTGTGACATTGCCATCTTCGCCATCAAAAAACGTATGTTCGCGTGAATAAGTGTAATCAATAATTTGATCGGGAATCGCCAAATGTGCGGGTACCATTTCAGATGTAATCCCACCCACCGCTGCCACGGCAATAATATCTTGAACACCCAAATGTTTTAACGCCCAGATATTGGCGCGATAGTTAATTTTGTGTGGAGGAATGGCGTGCGGATTACCATGTCGTGCTAAAAAAACAACGCTTTTGTTTTGAATTTCACCGATTAAAAAATCGGTCGAGGGTTTGCCATAAGGCGTGTCCACAGTTTCGCGGCGAGTAGGGTTAAAAGCTGCGAGTTCGCTTAAGCCGGTGCCGCCAATAATAGCTAATGTTGTCATGTTGTTTTTCCTCTGAAAAGTAAAAAAGAATCTAGTTTAGTTTCATGTCAAACGACTACGAAACCCTGTTTTTTTCAAAATTTTGGTGCTATATAAAACATCGTTACCCAAATTAAAATCGCCTAATAACACGGCTATTTTTTCAATTTGTTCGTTCACTTCACACTGACTTTTGCCGTGAACCATCGCAAATAAGTTGTAATGCCACTCTGGTAAATGGCGTGGACGATGATAACAATGACTCACAAACGGTAATTGCCCAATGATTTCGCCCAGCAAATCAATGCGCTCATCGGGTACATTCCACACCGTCATGCCGTTGAAATGATAACCGAGTTTGTAATGATTCGGCACCGCGCCAATACGGCGGATTACGCCACTTTCTTGCATCGCGGTAAAACGCGCCATCACTAATTCCACCGACAAATTTAACTCGTCGGCAATCACCTGATAAGGTTGCGGTACGAGCGGCAAACCAGCTTGAGTCGCTCGCATAATTATCAAATCGATTTCATCAAAATCCATTCACGCCTCCAATTTTAAACCAACAAAATACTCGTTAATCTTCGGCATGTTAAACACCGGTAATCCCGTTTGTAATTCAATCGCTGCAAGCGTCGCGGCAAGTTGTTCCTCTGTTTCCGTAGCGACGACAAACCACATATTGAGTTCATGATTTCGGGCGTAATTATGCGCGACTTCGGGAAACGCATTGACGATTTTGGCGACGTGTTCAAAATCCATTTCAGGCACTTTCATAGCGGCTAACGTCAATGCACCACCTATTCGTTCGGCGTTATACAACGCGCCAAAACGGGTCAGCGTGCCATTATCGAGGAGATTTTTCAGTCGCGCTAAAACGTCCGATTCCGTCAAACCCAATTCATTCGCTACCTGCAAATAAGGCGAATCGCACACGGGAAAACCCTCTTGCAACTGGTTAATCAGCCGTGCGTCGATGTCGTCGTAATTTTTAGAATTAGTGTCCACGTTTTTTCGATTGTTCACGGGCGAGTTTTTTCGCGGCTTTTTCAGCGCGAATTATTTCTAATTCGGCGAGTTCAATTTCAACATTTTCAGGGGTTTCTAACGTAATACGTCCAAGTGTCGCGCTGCGTAATTCGCCAATTAAAATCTTAGCTACTTTGTCTAATTCAATTCGTCCGCCACTTCGCAAACATCCGCGTTTTTTGCCGATGACATTCATCAATTCGGATTCAGATTCAGGCAAAACATTGATTTGAAAACGCGCTTTGAGTAAGTCGGGATAATGCTGCAACAGATATTCGGCGACAAATGAGGCGACATTTTCATGCGTGAAAGCGGTGTCTTTAATCGCGCCGCTGGCGGCTAAACGGTAACCACTGTTTTTGTTTTCGATATTTCCCCACAACACGCCTGGTGTATCAAACAGCACTAAACCGTTGCCCAAATCAATGCGCTGTTGGTATTTTGTCACGGCAGGTTCATCGCCGGTTTTGGCAATTGTGCGACCGGCGAGAATGTTGATAATCGTCGATTTTCCCACGTTCGGAATGCCGGTAATTAAAGCATGTAACGGTTTGGAACGGCTTTCCAAACGCGGCACTAATTTGTGGCACAGTGCGGTAAGTTGTTTAATTTTTTCGGGTTGTCCCATCGCGACGGCTAAGGTTTTCACGCCTTGTTCGCGTTCCAAATAGGCTTGCCATTCCAACGTCAGTTTCTCATCGGCTAAATCGCATTTGCTTAACACTTTGATGCAGGGTTTATCGCCGCGCAATTTCGCGAGCGCGGGATTTTGACTGCTGAACGGAATCCGCGCGTCGAGAATTTCAATCATTAAATCGACGTGTTCCAAAGACGCTTTAATTTCTTTGCTGGCTTTGTGCATGTGACCGGGGAACCATTGAATGAGCATTTTTGTTTTGACCTGAGTTGGATTTGAAAGAGTTTTTTTGTTGCGTTATTTAAGCACGATTTTGAGGGTTATAACCAAATGGCTTCTTGTTTTAAGGCTTTGTCTAAGTTCATTTAGCAATTAAAAAAATAAATTCTCGATTTGGTTTTTCTGTTTCTCTTAGCCACTCATTTGTCCATTTCATTTCAGCCATAACATTTTTCTTATAATCGATTTCAATGGTTTTGATGACTGTTACGAAACATGATGTCCGAGCGAACTATCGATTTCATCCATTGCTAAAATCAAACTCGTGAGCGAAACGGCTTTGTCTATATTTTCTGTAAACCAACCGTCGTGACCTTTCACCGCGTTCAACTGATTAAAGAATGTGCGGTAATAATTTTAATTTTGAACCGGCATATTTCACGCCTTGCGTATTCGGATTGTCGATAATCCCGTTATTAAACAACGACAACGTTTGATTACCCACGAACGCCACTTTCTTGCTTCATGTGCGAATAATCAATCCAACCGTTGGTAATGCTGTTGAATATCAAAAAGGTCATTCTAAATCACTAAAAACAGGCGCGAAACCACCACCCATTGTCCGAAAATTAGTCGTTTGACCTTGATACAACCGCGCACAAGTGAGTCGAACTTCACCATCATAAACATAAGCGCGTAAATCAACTTTGAAGGTTTCGAGCTGGTCGTTGATTTGTAATTGTTGTGTACTTGGCGGCACAAATGTTTGGGCAACATAATCATTCGCCAAAATTTCACCAAAAACCCGCTTGGTTAATTTGTCGCCACGATAGGTCGCTTTGCTGCCGTAACCTTTGGCGGGTTTGAAAAAAAGTTGTTTACGTCCTGCCCATAAACATTCCGCATTTTGGGCTTCAACTAAAATGGTCGGCGCAATGCCATTGATTAAAATGTGGCGCGTTTTTTCATCTACGCCCAGCGTTTCTAACATTGCTGCATTACTTAAAACTGTTAAATTTCGTTTATCTGCATACAGCGCGTGCGCTCTGGGGTGCGGCGTAATTACAACGTTGTCGGCTAAATACGCTGTCGCTAACGCTTGTTGATTCGGTTCGAGCAACGCAAAATCTGTCAATCGGTTATAAACCAAATCAATCGACGTATTTTGATGCCAAAGTTGTTGTGAGTGATAACGCAATGCTTCGGGCGCACAAATAATCGCGTGAATACTATGTTGTTCAAAAAGTTGTTGGAATAACACGAATTCAGCATAAAGATATTGTTGTTCGGGCGATTCATCAACGATAGCAATGGTGCTTAAGGGCTGCGAATCTCGTGAAAGCAGCCATTCATCTTGGAACATTTCAATAAATTGTGTTTCATTGACATTAAATCGTAATGCGTTTAACAACGCGCCACCCGCATTTGTGTTGATTTCAATCAATTTCAAATCACCATTTTCATCAATATGAAAATCATAACCAAAAAACACACCGCGTGCTTTCGGTACAAAATGTGCAGTCGATGGTGCGTAATTTAAAACATGATTTTGATAAGCGGGCAGGGCGATGACGTGTTCAATCGCGGTGATAATTTCGTGCTGCTGTTCTAAAACAGTTTCGGAAACAACGACCGCTGAATTCGCAAAAAAATTTTCGGGAAGTGGAACATCGAGACACGAAAACGCATCTCGATTCAATGTGTGGGAATTCAAATTATTTTTTGAGGATTTTTTGCATTAACGCTGATTGACGTTGAGGCGTAGCAGGTTGTGGCGCGACAGAGGTTTGAACTATTTCAGGTGCAAAAGTAGGCGTGATTTTATTCACAATTTGCGGCGCAACCGAGTTGTAAATACTGAAATTATCATTCAACGATTGCACCAAATTTTTCGCTTTATCGAGCAACGCGGCGAGTTGGGCTTTCGATTTTTTGTTCCAACCGACGGGGTCGCTAATTGGTAACATCATGCGTGAAAAGGTAATGTTTTTTTCAAATAATGCCGCGATGTTTTCAACTAAATGCCGCGATTTTTGACGATTATTGAGCGAACGAATCACGCTTCTTGCTTGCATTTTGCTAATTAAAACGTGCATCGGAATCATAAAAGAAATGGTTGTCAGTAAAATCGCTGAACCGATAATTGGATCGAGTAACAATTCTAAAAAGCCCATCTCAACTTCCAAAATCACCGCTAGCATCGAAATAAAACCCAGAATAATTAACGTGCAAAACGTGGCGCGTTCTTTCCAAATGAAAATGGCTTGTTTCGTTTCGTGAATTACGACATTTTCAACATCACGGATGCTTTTTTCGAGCGAATGTAAAACCCGATACGAACGTTGCAAGCCAGCATTTGCAAGACGTTGTTCTAACAAAATGAAATCAGCGGACGTTTGATTGCCGAGTTGCGACGTGCCGATAAATTGCCCAATCGTTAAGCCCAAATCCGCTAATTTCTTTTGCCACGCAGCGGCGTTTGAAGTCGTATCGTCGAATAAATAAATGAGTTTATTGCTTTCTTGTTGTTGAACCAGCGTGACGATTAAGGCTTTCGCTAAGTCTGACGTGGTATTAAATAAATCGCAAAATACCAACACCACGTCCGATTGTTCCATGCTGTAAGTGGTCAGCAAATTCGTCACGTCAAAATTCGTGGCGTGAATAAAATTCGGAATATCGATAATCAATTTGCCTTGTAAACGCGGACTGTTCAGCGTTTTCAATTCCAAATGTGCGTTAATCCGCTCGCCTTCGCCTTTTTGTAATTTCTCCACTTTTTGACTAATGCGATAAAACGGATAGCGATAATCCACGTCTAATGCGGTCGCGGGTAAAATCGTTTGATTCGCTTGTGGATTGTGTAGAAGGACAGTGGTTTTGTGAATGGGCAAAAGTTCAACGTTTAAATAATGCGTTAAAAAAGTTTCCTTTGCGCCGGAATTACCGCCAATCACGCTCACCGTTGGCCACCACGAGGTTTGAATCGCGGTCGTCTCGTCGTTGCCGAGTACGCCCAAATCGTATTCAAATTGATCCAATTCTTGAAATACTTGAATGGCATTTTGCAAAACAGGATTGTCTATAGCAAACGTGCTTTGGAGGTTTATTAAATGTTTGCTGGCGGTTTTTTCAGACATTCGGCGCACCTAAATAATGAAGTAAAAATGTGAAGGCGCAAAGAATACCTAGAATGGTCGAATAATGCAAAATGGCGCAATTAAATCCCGGCCAAGGTAAAAAACCATTGTTGAATAAAGTACAGTGGATAATCCAAAACGACATTTAGCACTTTCGTATACAGCATCACCAGCAAAATAAGGAAGCCAAAGCGTTCAAGTTTGTTAAATTGCCACGCCCAATAATTCGGCAAAATACCCGACAGAATTCGACTGCCATCAAGTGGTGGAATTGGCAGCATATTCAGCAACATCAACACGAGGTTAATCGAAATTCCCGCCACACCAGTGTAAATTAGCGGCATCGCAATCGCTTCGTTTCCAGCACCAACCGTGACACCTACGCGTGCAATTAACGCCCAACCGATTGCCATGAATAAATTCGATGCTGGCCCCGCAAGTGCGACAATTGCCATATCTTGACGCGGCTTTTTAAAATACCGTGCATCGACAGGAACAGGTTTTGCCCAACCAAAAATAAAGCCTGTTCCAGTTATCAATAACAAGCCTGGCAAAATGATTGTGCCGACTAAATCAATATGTTTAAACGGATTCAGCGTTAAACGTCCTAATTGTGCCGCCGTGTTATCGCCATATTTTTTTGCCACCCAACCATGTGCGACTTCATGCACCGTAATCGCAAAAATGACCGGCAAAATCCACACCGCAATCCGCTGTATTAACGTCAAATTGTCCATTGTAATCTCCACTTAATTCAATGTCGGCGCAATGCCTTTGCCTTGACGAACAATTTCGCAAACGTTACCGGTGCAATCAATAATCGTCGTCGGCTGATATTCAATTTCGCCCGCGTCGATAATCAAATCCACTAAATCGTCTAAGCGTTCTCGAATATCATAAGGATCCGATAACGCCGTCGTATCAGATGGCAAAATCAACGTGGTCGTCATTAACGGTTCGCCGAGTTCTTCGACTAATTTTTGAGCAATCGCATTTTTAGGAATGCACACGCCGATAGTTTTCTTTTTGGGATGTTGTAAACGACGTGGTACTTCTTTTGTGGCTTCCAAAATAAACGTAAACGCATCGGGCGTGAGCGATTTAATCAGCCGAAAAGCATCGTTGTTGATTTTACTGAAATTAGAAACTTGCGTTAAATCTTTGCAAACCAGTGTGAAATTGTGTTTTTCATCTAAGCGGCGGATTTGCCGAATGCGATCTAACGCATTTTTGTCATCCAACTGGCACGCCAGTGCGTAAGCCGAATCGGTCGGATAAACAATTACACCGCCGCCGCGAATGATTTCAATTGCACGGTGAATTAAACGTAACTGCGGATTTTCGGTGTGAATTTCAAGATAATGAGCCATGAGTTTTTGTGTGTTTAACTGAAAAGAAAGCGGCATTATAGGCGATTAGCCAAAATACCACGCATTCAAACCGTCGCCCCACAACATCGCAATCCAACCCGCTACCGCTAAATAAGGGCCAAACGGAATCGGTGTTTCGCGTTGCTGTTTATTGAGTGAAATTAACGTGATGCCAATCGTCGCGCCCACCAACGAAGACAATAAAATAATCAGCCCTAAATAATGCCAACCGAACCACGCACCCAGCATTGCCAATAATTTGAAATCGCCATGCCCCATGCCTTCTTTACCGGTGAATAATTTGAAACCGTGATACACCGACCACAGCAATAAATAACCCGCTGCCGCGCCGATAATGCTCGTTGCACTGTCGGTAAAAACACCGAATAAACTCAAAATCAAACCCAGCCACAGCATCGGCAACAAAATGACATCAGGCAATAATTGGTGGTCTAAATCAATGCCACTCAACGCAATTAACACCCACGTCAACACTAATCCTGCGGCGGCTTGTTCACCATAACCAAAATGCCACGCTATCGTCATCGATGCAATTGCTGTCAATAATTCTACCGTCGGATAACGTCCCGAAATCGAGGCTTTGCAATTTGCACATTTGCCGCGCAACCACAGATAACTCAACACGGGAATGTTTTGCCACGCCAAAATTTGTGTTTGGCAATGTGGACAACGTGATGGAGGTAGCGCGAGATTAAACGTATCTGTCGGAACATCATTTTCGAGTTTCAAATAATCTAAACAATCGCTACGCCATTGCCGTTGCATCATCAGTGGTAAACGATAAATCACCACATTCAAAAAACTGCCTACTAATAAACCGACAATTCCCATCAACACTGTGAACGCCACCGGCGTGGTTAATAAAGTTAAATCATTAAAAAATTCCATCAATGTATCGCCGAGCCAAGTTTGAAAATCGGCAAATACATCGCCACGATTAAACCGCCTACTAAAACTCCTAAAATCAACATAATCACCGGCTCCATTAAACTACTCAAATTATCGACCAAATTATCGACTTCTTCTTCGTAAAAATCGGCAACTTTCGACAGCATCGCATCCAACGCGCCCGATTCTTCACCAATTTGAACCATTTGTTGCACCATGTGTGGAAATAAACCCGATTCTTGAATGGCAAATGTCAGGCGTTGACCAATCGCCACCTCGTCGCGAATTTGCAAAACGGCTGCTTCATAAACTCGATTGCCACACGTTCCCGCACACGATTCCAACGCTTCCACCAACGGCACACCCGCTGCAGACATCGTGGCTAAGGTGCGTGAAAACCGCGCAATCGCAGATTTGTTGATAATTACGCCAACGACCGTCACTTTCAGCAAAGTTTTATCGATAAAATAATTGAACGGTTCAGAGGTTTTTTTGAAAAATTTAAAGGTATAAACCAGTCCAACTATAATCGATACAATCACCCACCAATATGTTTGCATCCACTTCGACATGGCGATGACCATTTTGGTAAACACCGGTAAATCCGCCCCAAAACTTTTAAACAAATCTTCAAACACTGGCACCACAAAAACCAGCAAAACCACCGTGACGATAAAGGCAATCATCACCACGGCGACGGGATACGTCAGGGCTTTTTTGATTTTCTTTTTCATCGTTTCGCTTTTTTCTTTGTACATTGCAATTTTTTCGAGCAACGATTCCAAAACGCCAGCACGTTCACCCGCTTCGATAAGATTACAAAATAAATCATCAAATTGATCCGGATGTTTACGCAATGCTTGTGTCAAGCTGTCACCGCTTTCTACGTCGCCTTTAATTGTTAAAAGTAAATCACGCATACTCGAATTTTCATTTCCGTGTCCCACAATATCGAGGGCTTGCACGACCGGAACGCCTGCCTTGAGCATCGTTGCTAATTGGCGGGCAAAAATAGCAATATCGGCGGGCGTAACTTTTTGAAGCCGTTTAGTAAAAATCGACGGTGATTTTTTTTTCAAACGAGTGACATTTATACCTTGTCGGCGCAAGTCAATCCGCGCGGCGTGTTCATCAATTGCACTAATTTCACCGGTCGCGTGGCGGCGGTATTTATCTTTACCTACCCAAGTAAAGTCGAATTCTTTTACGATTTTTTTTTGTATTTGTGCCATTTTGCTGCCTGTTAATGTTCACTGGTGACGCGGTCAATTTCTTCCAAACTGGTCATGCCTAAACGCACTTTGTTTAAACCGGACGCGCGTAAATCGTTAATCCCTTCGGATGCAGCTTGTTCCGCGAGTTGCATGGCGTTACCGCCTTGTAAAATTAACGCCCGCATTTGCTCACTTAACGTCATGACTTGATAAATCCCGACGCGCCCTTTATAGCCATTGCTACACAACTCGCACCCGACCGCTTTGAACAGTTTTAATTGCCTGAGTTCTTCAGGTTTGAAACCGGAGCTTAATAAAAAATCCTTGGGATATTCTGCGGGAATTTTACAATGTTCACATAAACGTCGCGCCAAGCGTTGCGCCATAATTAAAATGACAGCGGAGACGATATTGAATGCCGGAATGCCCATTTGCATCAGGCGATTTAGAGTTTGTGGCGCGTCGTTTGTGTGCAAAGTAGACAATACCAAATGTCCGGTTTGTGCGGCTTTGACGGCAATTTCAGCGGTTTCGAAATCCCGAATCTCGCCGACCATAATAATGTCAGGATCTTGTCGTAAGAAGGCGCGTAATGCTGTGGCAAATGTTAGTCCTGCTTTCGGGTTGACGTTCACTTGATTGATACCTTCCACAGTGATTTCGACCGGATCTTCGGCGGTGGAAATGTTACGTTCCGGCGTATTGAGAATGTTCAAACCCGTGTATAAAGACACTGTTTTTCCGCTTCCCGTCGGGCCTGTTACGAGAACCATGCCATACGGTTTGTTAATCGCCTCTAAAAATAATTTTTGCTGCTCTGGTTCGAAACCCAATTTTTCAATCCCTAATTGTGCGTTGGTCGGATCTAAAATCCGCAACACCACTTTTTCGCCAAACAAAGTCGGGCAAGTATTCACCCGAAAATCAATCGCCCGCGTTTTCGATAAAATCATTTTGATGCGTCCATCTTGCGGCACACGCCGTTCCGCAATGTCCATTTTGGACATGACTTTGATGCGCGACACAATCCGATTCGAAATACTGGCGGGTGGCGATGCAACTTCGTGCAGCATTCCGTCAGACCGGTAACGAATCCGAAACACTTTTTCATACGGTTCAAGGTGAATATCAGAAACACCCGCTTTAATGGCATCCAATAAAATTTTATTCACAAAACGTACAATGGGTGCGTCTTCGGTGTCGTTAGCTGTAGAAATAGCGTCTTTATCATCCGCGCCGACGCTTAAATTATCCAAATCTGAATCAAGTAAATCATTTATCGACGAATTCGCGGCTTCGAGCAGCGTGTTGATGGCTTTATTTAATTTATGTTCTTCCACTAAAATCGGTTCGGGATTGAGACGGCTACTGAATTTTATTTCGTCAAAACCTTGAAAACTGCGTGGGTCAGAAATCGCTACGAATAATGTGGCTCCGCGTGCATGGAGCGGTAAAACGTGGTGTTTTTGGATGAGCGTGTTATTGACTAATTCCAACGGCAAACTTTTTGGGTCGATAGCATCTAAATTAAAAAGAGGCACCCCAAATTCAATTGAAATTTTAGACGCAATAACGCTTGAATTAACAAATTTGTTGCTGACTAAATAGTTAATCAGCGACACGCCTTTTTTTTGCGAATCTTGATAATGTTTCTGAGCATCGGCGGCGGTTAAAAAACCTTCTTTGATGAGATTATTGATCAGACTGTTAAATTGTAAATCGTTAGTTGTAGCCATAATGACATTCTCAAAACAGGAATAATGGTAAAAATTCTATCATCAATCGCCCCGTGACACAGTTTCATGCGCTAAAATTAGCCGAATGAAAACTTCAAATTATCTGGCTTGTCCCGAATGTGATTTATTGCTGCATGGCGGTTCGCCTGTCGTCGGTGAAAAAGTGCATTGTCCGCGTTGCCACTGTTTATTACATCGTCCTCGTGCAAACAGTATTGCTCGCACATTGGCATTATCGTTGACGGGTTTATTTTTATTGTTGCCTGCTAATTTATTGCCAATTGTCGGTATCAAAGTATTAGGTAATTCAAACGATGGCACATTATTAAATGGCGCAGCAACGCTGTTTAACGAAGGAATGTGGGGCGTCGCGATGTTGGTTTTTTTATCGAGTATCTTATTTCCTGTGTTGAGTATTGTGTTGTCGCTGTTGATTAGCGGGCATTTGTATTTCAATCGCCAAAACTGTTATTTAAGTTTGTGGTTACGGACGCTGCAACACATTGAAGAATGGGCAATGTTGGAAGTTTATTTGCTCGGCATTATTGTCGCCTGCGTAAAACTTTCCTCAATGGCGGAATTGAAATTTGGGTTGGGTTTAACGGCGTTTGTGTTGCTTTTACTCGTGACAGTGATGTTAGCAAGTAATTTTGACAGCACTTTATTTTGGCAACGGATTGAACAGTTGAATACTCATGAAAAAAAATAACACCGCCTTGGCACAAGGGTTGTGTCGTTGTCACGATTGTGGACGATTAGCACAAATCCCTATTAGTGACGCTTTATGCGTTCGTTGCAGCTGCCAGTTACACGCTCGTTTGCCGCACAGTTTTCAGCGCACGTTGGCATTATTGTTGAGCGGCACGGCTCTGTATATTCCGGCGAATTTGTTTCCGATTATGACCGTCACAAGGTTAGGCGTGGGCGAACCCCACACGATTTTAGGCGGCATTGTGGAGTTGATTCATAGCGATATGTTACCGATTGCAATGTTGGTTTTGGTGGCGAGTATTTTAGTGCCGTTGTTAAAATTATTAGGGTTGAGTTTGTTGTTGTTATGCGTGCATTTTCGGTGGCAAGTGAATGCGAAACGATGGACGCAAATGTATCGAATCATTTCATTTGTGGGGCGATGGTCAATGTTGGATATTTTTATGATTTCGATTTTAGTGTCGCTGGTAAATTTAGGCGGTGTGGCACAAGTGATTGCAGGTTCAGCAGCGACAGCGTTTGGTGCAGTGGTTGTATTGACAATGTTTGCTGCAAAAAGTTTTGATCCGCGTTTGATTTGGGATGTGCAGAAATGAACAGCGACAAAGAAATCCGTTTAAAACCACAACAAAAGAAATTTACAAAAACTGACAACATGAAAAATAAATCTAAAATTCAACCCACCCTTCAAGAACAGCAGCAATTGCTCAATCTTTACAATCAAGGTTTGTTTGTTGAAGCGGTTGCCAGTTCAAATGCCGTCATTGTTCGTTTTCCAGATTGTGTTTTTGCTTGGAAAGTTTTAGGCGCAGGCTTACAAGGTTTAAATCGAACAACGGAAGCTCTTGAGGCAAAAAGAAAAGTGGTTGAACTCATGCCAAACGATGCCGATGCTCACAGCAATTTAGGTTTAACACTCAAAGAACACGGCTTACTTGATGAAGCCGAAAGAAGTTGTCGTCGCGCTTTAAAATTAAATCCAAAATCTGCGGCGGCACACTGCAATTTAGGCAATGTTTTTCAAGAGCAAGAAAATTTTAGTGAAGCTGAAAAATGCTACAAACACGCTTTAAAAATTGACTCGACCGCCGCAGAATTTCACAAAAACTTAGGAATTGTGCTTCATAAACAAAACCGATTTTTTGAAGCTGAAGAATACTATAGAACTGGATTACTTTGTTCACCTGATAGCAGGGAAATTATGACACCGTGGCTTTTTGTACGTCATCATCTTTGCGATTGGTTTATGATTTACAAATGTCACGAGAAATTATTAAAATGCCTAGAGCTACAACAAGCCGAGGATGCACCACCATTTCCGTTGTTGGCATTCCAACATTCTAATTCTGGGCATATAAAATGCGCTGGTTTTTTATATGCTAATGTTCGTTACAAATATCAACTGACAACAGTTCCTCTCATTATAAAAATCACAAACTCCCACCAAAAACTCCGAATTGGTTATTTGTCGGCGGATTTTCACACCCACGCCACGGTTTATTTGATGGCGGGCATTTTAGAAAATCGCAACACCGAAAATTTTGACGTTTATTTATATTCCTATGGCATTGAAGCAAAAGACGATTCTCGTTCTCGTGTTGAAAAATCCTGCGAAATTTTCCGAAATATCCGCGAATTGTCCGACGACGAAGCCGCGCAACAAATTTTAACGGATGAAATTGATATTTTGGTGGATTTGAAAGGCAACACACAAGGCGCACGTCTTGGCATTCAAGCCCTTCGTCCTGCACCTGTGATTGTAAGTTGGCTCGGTTATCCTGCAACTTTGGGACATGAACGATTAGCCGATTACATTATTAGCGACTCGACCGTTACTCCGTTGGAACACGCTGACCATTTCAGCGAAACGCTGGCGTTGATGCCGCATTGTTATCAACCGAATGACAATACTCGTCCGATTGGTGTGTGTCCAACTCGTGCTGAAGCGGGTTTGCCCGAAAACGGTTTTGTGTTTGCGACTTTCAATCAATCTTACAAAATTTCGCCTGAAATGTTCGATATTTGGTGCCGATTGTTAATCGCTGTGCCGAATAGCGTGTTGTGGATTTTAGAACCGATTGAAGTCGCGCAAGAAAATTTGCGTCGTGAAATGCAAGCGCGAGGTGTGGATTCAACACGTTTGATTTTTGCACCGAAACTCGAACAAACCGAACATTTAGGACGTTTGCAACGGGTGGATTTAGCGGTCGATACATTTCCTTACACTTCGCACACAACCGCTTCGGATGCACTTTGGGCTGGTGTGCCATTAGTGACAAAAATGGGTGAAACGTTTGCCAGTCGCGTGGCGGCAAGTATTTTGCGAACGATGGATTTAGACGAATTGGTCACGACAAACGATGACGATTATTTCAACGTGGCGTTAGATTTGGCGCAAAATCCTGAAAAGTTAGCAGCGATAAAACAGAAAATTGCGACACAAAAACCGATTTCACCGTTGTTTGATACTCAAAAATTCGCCCGTGATTTGGAACGACTTTATCAAACGATTTGGGCGCAGGAGTTGAAAGGCGAACGGAAGGCGGTGATTTTAAATGATGAATTCAAAACAGAGATAAAACCAATGAATCAAACATTAACTGATATTTTGCAACTCGAACGATTAACCGAAGTGGTTGATATTGGTGCAAATCCCATTGATGGCGAACCACCTTACAAATCAATGCTGTCAGCGGAATTATGTCGTGTAACAGGTTTTGAACCCCAAGAATCAGCATTAGCAGAATTATTGACTAAAAAAAGTGAACTTGAACGTTATTTACCTTATGCCGTCGGTGATGGCGAAACGCACATCTTAAAAATTTGTCGTGCTTCAGGTATGACCAGTTTGTTTGAACCTGATGCGACGACGCTTGATTTGTTTGCGGTTTTAAAACCTTGTGGCGAAGTAATTCAGCGCGTCGAAATGCAAACTCAAAAGTTAGATGAAATTTCTGAAATTGAGCAGTTAGATTTTTTGAAAATTGATATTCAAGGTGCTGAATTAGCTGTGTTTCAAAATGGCGGGCAAAAATTAGCGAATGCCGTAGCGATTCAAACGGAAGTGTCTTTTGTGACGTTGTATGAAAATCAGCCTGCAATGGGTGAAATTGATATTGAATTGCGCCGACAAGGTTTTATTCCTCATTGTTTTGCTGCGGTGAAAAAATGGATGATTGCGCCGTGTGTTATCAACAACAATCCGCGCCAGCCTTTAAATCAATTATTGGAAGCCGACATTGTTTATGTCCGCGATTTTTCTAAGCCTAATTTGATGACAAGTGAACAGTTAAAACAGCTCGCCTAAAACAGCTCGCCATGATTGTGCATCATTGTTATGGTTCGTTTGATTTGGCGTTGCGCTGCATTTTGATTTTGGAACAACGAAATGCGTTGCCGCTAGGTAGTCAACAACAGTATTTGGATTTGTTAGCGAGAACATAATGACATTCCGTTACAAAGCACAAATGGAACTTTATGACTAATTTAAACGAAACCTACCAAGCTGACGAAGTGATGCTTAATAAAAAATCCGAATTATCGCTTATTTGGTTTTTGCCATTGATTGCGGTTTTAGTCAGCGGGTGGCTGATTTACAAATCATTTTCTGAAAAAGGCGAAGTGATTACCATCAGTTTTCCGACTGCCGAAGGTTTAGAAATTGATAAAACAAAAATCAAATATCTCGATGTAGAAATTGGCAAAGTCATCGCGATAAACATTAACGACAATTTGAAAACGATTGTTGTCACCGCACAAATGAATGCGAGTTCGAGCAATTATTTAAAAGCCGACACGCTGTTTTGGGTAGTACGTCCGCAAGTGGGTTTAGGTGGAATTTCAGGATTAGGCACGTTGCTATCTGGCGCGTATATTGAAATTAAACCCGATGGCGGCGAGCATAAACACGATTTTATCGGTTTAAGTAATCCACCGCCGCTGAAGGCAAATGCTGAAGGTAAAGAGTTTATTTTAGAAACCAATAATCTGGGTTCCATGAAAACTGGTACGCCAATTAACTTTCACGGGATTAGTGTCGGGCAAGTGTTGACGCATGAACTTTCAACAGCGGCGGATGCCATTCGGCTCACTATTTTTATCAATAAACCTTACGACCAATTCATTCGTAAAAATACCCGTTTTTGGATTGATAGCGGTGTAGATTTGTCAGCAGGCGCAGATGGTTTCAAAGTTCGCACTGGCCCGCTAATTTCATTATTGAGTGGTGGCATTGCGTTTCGAGCGGCATCGGAAGATGGCATTGATTCAATTCAACCCGAAAACACGTTGTATCCGCTTTATGATACTTACGACGATTCAACCGAAATCACCTACAAAGATACATTGCATTATGTGATGTATTTCAACGGTTCTGTGCGTGGATTGACCGAAGGTGCGCCGGTGCAATTACGCGGTTATCCTGTCGGAAAAGTGTTGAGTATTAGTTTGGAACTGGACGAAAAAACCGCCGAAATTCGGATTCCTGTTATTGTTGAATTGCAGCCAGAACGGATTAAAGAAGTGAATCCTGACGTGAAAATTTCGCCACAAGAAATGGTGAAACAGCTCATCGATAAAGGCTTACGCGCTCAATTACAAACGGGCAGTTTATTGACGGGACAATTGTTGGTCGATTTAGATTTTCATCTGAAAAGTAAAATTATCGAAAATCCAAAACACGGTTCATACGCTGAGTTTCCTACAACGGCGAGTTCACTCGACCAATTTACCCATTCGGCGAATATCATCATGGATAAAATTGCAAAGTTGCCACTCGAAAATTTGACCAGTGAAATCAACAAAACGTTACAAGGTTTACAAGGTACGACAATGGCGGCAACCGCAACGTTAAATAGCGTCAAAGGTACGATGGGAACGGCAGATAAAACGTTGACGACAGCGGATAAAACGCTGAATACCGCGCAAAAAGCGTTGAGTAATTTTGAAGCGGGCGCGACGACGCATTATCAGCTTGAACAATTGTTGCAAGAATTGACACAAGCGGCAGGTTCAGTGAAACAGCTCACAGATTATTTGGCGCAACACCCAGAATCCGTAGTGCGTGGCAAAAATGAAGAAGGTGAAAAATGAAGAAATTAGTTTTGACGGGGTTGTTGATTTTACAAGGTTGTGCGACCTCGCCACCAACGCAGTTTTATAGTTTGGAAGCTGTTGTCACTCCCTCCATTTCGCAATCAACCGATAAAAAATTGTTAATCGGCATCACACAAATCAGTCTACCCAGTGCATTAGAACGCAAACAAATTGTCACACGAGACACGGAAGGCACGTTGCATTTTGCCGAACAACATCAATGGGCGGCATTACTCAAACAAAATATGACGGAAGTATTGGCGAAAAATTTGACGACGCAATATCCCGAATTTTGGTTTAAAGCCTACCCGTGGAGTTTGTTGGGGATGGTTGATTATCGTTTGGTGATTGATGTGACGCGGTTGGATATTGTTTTGGGAAAATCGATTAGTTTTTCAGTGGATTGGACGGTGTTGAATGAAAAGACACATGCCATTTTGCAGCATAATTCAACCAATCTAAATCAGCCGTTAGTTGATGAAAATTATTCGACAGCTGTGGTGGGATTAAATCAGTTGTTGGCGAATTTGAGTGAAAATATCTTGAAAAAAGGGATGCCGTTATTGGGTCAATAACGTCACCCCTAAAAATGCACCAGAAAATCTAAATCATAATTAAATTAGTGACGTCAATTGCGTTGGTGCCACCAACACCTGTTAACGTAACAAATGGCACCGAAGTGGCGGTTAATGAACTCACATTTGACGTGTAGTACAGTTTCACATCTCCCGTACTTGCAGCACCGACGGCAACAATCCCTGCCCCCGTTCCAATGGCTGGAAGTGTTGGAAGTGCTGCAATTTCAAAATAAGCACTCGTCAATGAAATGTTGCCAAATGCACTTTGCGGTAAATAGATTTTATCGTTTGAACCAAAACCGGTGATTGATACATTATTTGTCGGTGAAGAAAGATAGATTTGATCTGACGCTGTATCTGCAGTGATTGTTGTTGAAGCTCCCACGATTGTTGTGATCATTAAGTTAATGGAATCATTGCCACCGTTGGTATAAATAACATCTGCTCCAGCTCCGCCTGTAATAGAGTCCGAACCAGCACCACCGATAATCGTATCATTGCCTGCACCGCCTACGATTGACGTTGCACCAGTTGAACTACCCATTAACGTTGTATTCGTTGTAGTAAAACTCCCTACGTCAATTTTATTACCTGTTAAGGCTGTGTTATTTGATAAATCAACCAACTTAACGCCCGCTAACTCCGCACTTTTATCCAAAACAAATGTGTTCGCCGTAGTATTTGCAACGCCGACTAACGTACTAATCGAAGTAGTACCCGTCCAAATATCTTTAATATCAATAGCAAAAGCCGTCCCAGTCGTACCTAATAGCAAGCCATTTGTTCCTGTTCCACCGTTAATTCGGTCAACTAACACATTTTTATCGAATAAATCAGCAGTTATTGCGTAGCTAAATAAATCATCACCACTTCCGCCATTCAATGTGTCATTACCCGCGCCGCCATTGATTAAATCTGCCCCCGCGCCCCCGTTAATGACATCACTACCCGCGCCACCGCTCAATGTGTCGTTACCGCTTCCACCATTCAATGTGTCGTTACCGCTTCCGCCATTGATGGAATCTGCTCCCGCGCCACCTGTCAAAACATCCGATTGTTCTGTGCCGGTTAAAAAGTTTGCCTGACTTAAACTGCCTTTAATTGCGATGCCATTTACAGTTGCGGCACTGGCATTGACCGTAATCATGCCCGTTGAATGTGTTGCATCAATGGTGCTATTTAAATTAATTTGCAATTTATCTGTTGTTAAATTGACATCACCTTGCCCAGAAACAGTTAGCGTTGAAAGAGCCGCCAGTCCCGTTAATGTACTCACGGTCAAATTATCGATGGCGTTTAAATTAACATTTTCAACACCGACAGCCGTAATGCCGCTCATTGTTACCGCATTTCCCGCCCCCCCCGCATCAATCGTTAAACCCAATGTGTCAAGCTGTCCAATCAGCGTGGCGTTGCTTATATTAAATGCCGGTGAGGTCGCTGCTATTTGATTACCTGCAATCACGATATTCATCGCTTGGCTGGCCGATAAATTATTTAAAATGTAACCATCGCCTAATGAATCTGCATCAATTTGAATTGTTGTAAGCCCTTTTAATAACGAGGCATCGAACGTATCCATCATACCGTCGTTATCATCATAAAGTTCTAACCGTTCAAAATTGCTGATATTTTTAACGGTATCTGCGCTTAATGCACCTTGATCGGACATTTTTAGTGTATTAACCCCGCGTCCACCGTTTATCGTTAAGATACCGTTGTATTTTACTTTTCCAATGTCTAACGTGTCGTCGCCATTACCGCCGATAAATTGTGTATCTGCCGTTTTATCGATTTGGTTAACTTGCACAATCACGCCGCCATTGCTTAATCCACTGGCATCGATATTGGTGATTGCTGAAGACAAAGCTGCGTTAGATAAATCGACTTTTGCCGCATCGCCAGCAACCGTAATTTTTGTACCAGCGGCATAATTATCAGATAGCGTCGCTGTTAAATTCGCTACAGCGTTAATTGTTAAGCCTGTTAACGTATTGGAAGAATCTAAATTGAGAGTATCAACGACATTTTCTGTCAATCCAGTTGAATTGATTGTCACCGTACCTCCTGTCGCGGTGCGTGTGACAGTGCCACCATTTACACCACCAGCGAACGTCAAATCCGTTGCATTATTAAATGTGGTACTGCCATTCGTATTTACTCCATCTCCTTGTACGACCATTTTCACTCCAGCCGCCAGATTAAACGTTACATCATCGCTACTCGCATTATTGATAACGGTGGTTAGCCCAGAAATTCCCGATAAATTATAGTTACCGGCAACACCACCAGATTCTTTAATGCTGACGATTTCAACGTTGCTAAGGGTTACGCCTGTTGGAAATGCACCGGCATCTGCACCATCGACGGTGAGTTGTAAAGTATCAATACCGCTGCCACCATCAATCGTATCACCGTTGTTAAACGTGCTATTTATCCCGCTTGCATTGATATAACCGACAATTGAATCATTATTTGCTGTGCCTACAACGGAATCGTTGTTTGTCGTTAAGGTCGTCGTTGTGCCATTTATTGCCGAACTTGTGTCGATGATCGTCGTGTTAATTACACTTTGACCGGCGGCAATACTTCCTATACTTGGGTTTTGCAATGTAACCGTCAACGTTTCTGCGGGGTCAATAATTCCATCGAGAACAATCGGTATTTCAATGGTCTGGCTGGTCACGCCCGCATTGAAAGTAAGTGTACCTGTAGTGCTTCCTGTGTAATCAGCGGAGGTTGCGGTTCCAGAAATAACGTAAGAAATGGTCACTGGACTACTCGTGGGGGCATGGCTAACGATATAAACCGCCTTGCCACCTTCACTGACAGATGCCGGGCCAGAGAAAAAGAATTTGTTGGCTTCTAAAACTACACTCGTGTCGATAATTGTCGTCGTAGCGGTATTTGTGTTGAGCGTAACACCACTCACTGTGCCGAGTGTGACCGTAACCGTTTCGGGTGATTTGATTATGCCGTCATCAGGTTTTGTTTGAACTTTTAGTATGCCTACTTTTGAACCGGCAAGAATTGTAATGGTGCCACTTGCGGGCGTAACGCTGTAATCAACGCCGCTCGTTAGCGTGCTGCCGCTTAACGTATAGGGGATAGAAATTCCACCAACGGGTGCATTCACATCTGAAGTCACCGTAAAATTGACGCTATCACCGCCTTCATTAACCGAATTGTTGTTTGCGCCGAAACTTAACGTGGGCAGAGTCGGTTGCGACGGTTGTCCGTCAGTAATGACACCATCAACGGCACTTTTTTCATTACCATTTTCATCAATTAAACGCGCTTCATAGGCTTCAAGACCTTCAACGTTGCCATCATTTAAAACGGTAACGGTGATTTGTTTAGCGGCTGTGTCACCAGCGTTAAATGTGACTGATCCAGTGGGACTGAAATCATTGGCGGACGTTATTGCGGTAACACTATTTAACGCTTGCCCGACTAAATTGAGGCTCAATTGTGTCGTTTTGTTGATAGTTGCATTAGGCGTAATGGTGAAGACAATGTTTTTTCCTTCTTGCGTTGGCACACCGACAACATCGGACGTAAGGCTAAATGCGGGACTGGATGCAATTGTGCTATCAATTGTTAATGGTGTTAATGGCGTTGCTGTTGCGCTACTTACGGAAACACCTCCTATTTTGATATTGGGACCAGTTGCATCGCCAGAAAGCGTGGCTTGAACCGTGCCATTTGCAAAAGTTAATTCTGTGCCATTGTTATTTATGCCAAGTTGGATGACTAAAAGATTCGTGTTATCAAAAACGTTTAAAACATTTCCTGTTTGTTGAAATGTGTAAAAACTCAGTGAATTGTCAAAATAAAAATTTTCGATATTTGAATCTGCTGTTATGTTTGTTACACCTGCTTTAATTATAATTTTCTGAATTCCCGCCGCACCACGGATATTTCCGTTGTTCTCATTGATAGTAAGTGTGCGATCGTCCGGCCCTAAAAAATAGTTAATCATCGTAAAAACTCGCTGTAAAAATTAAAGTTAAAGTTGTGAAATTGACACTTGATCTCTTCAATTTCGAGAAAATGTTGTGCCAAAATTATAGACGCTTTAGCATTGCCATCATTAAAAATCATTTACCGCTATAAAGACAAAAAACTTATGAAATTACTTGCCCTCGATACCTCTACCGAAGCCTGCTCAGCCGCATTATTTGTAGACGGAGAAATTTGCCAACGCTTTGAAATTACACCTAAAGCACACACCAAATTACTATTGCCAATGATTGAATCGTTGCTTGCAGAAGCTGAATTGAAATTATCGCAACTTGATGCACTGGCTTTTGGTTGTGGCCCTGGTTCATTTACGGGATTGCGAATTGCAACGGGCGTGGTGCAAGGTTTGGCGTTTGGGGCAGATTTGCCCGTCGTCCCCGTATCAACGTTAGCGGCACTGGCACAGAATCTTTTACCCGAACTTGCTTTTGTTGCCACGGACGCACGCATTGGCGAAATTTTCTGGGGCGTTTATCAACGTAATACCGATGGTTTTGTTGAATTGGTTGGCAAAGAAGCCGTTTTACCTGTTGAACAAATTGAATTTCCGTATCAAACCGCGATTGGCATTGGTTCAGGTTGGCGCGTTTATCATGATGAATTGCTCGCTCGCACAAACGGTTTGGTTTCGCAGATTGAAAGTGACGTTTTGCCACAATCTAGTACGATTGCTGAATTGGGTGTTTATGGTTATCAACGTGGTTTAGCGGTCGCTGCTGAATTCGCCCAACCTGTTTATTTGCGTGACAAAGTCGCTCAAACCGAAATCGAACGCGCTCAAGCCAAGCTAAATCGTGAGAATGGATAAATCGGTGGCTTTAATGGATAATGCGCCCTAATTTTTAGACTATTTACGACCTCATGAAAAAACAACTCGAAACCCTTATTTCTCAAGCTGTCGCGACATTAAAAGCGCAAGAAATTTTACCTGCGGATTTAAATCCGACTATTCACATTGAACGCACGAAAGATACTGCTCACGGCGATTTTGCGACGAATATCGCGTTGATGCTCGCCAAACCTGCGAAAACGAATCCGCGTCAACTTGCAGAACAAATTATTGCCGCGTTACCGACCAATGAAGCGATTTTGAAAGTTGAAATAGCGGGCGCAGGTTTTATCAATTTTTTCATGAATCCCAACGCGCAATATCAAGTGATTTCAGATATTCAAGCCGCAGGTGAAAATTTCGGCAAAAGCCAAATCGGTGCGGGCAAAAAAGTTCAAGTTGAATTTGTATCCGCAAATCCAACTGGCCCACTACACGTTGGTCACGGGCGCGGCGCGGCGTATGGTTCAGTTGTTGGGAATTTATTAACGGCAACAGGTTTTGACGTTCACCGCGAGTATTATGTCAACGACGCAGGTCGGCAAATGGACATTTTGGCAACCAGCGTGTGGTTGCGATATTTAGAAGCCTGTGGCGAAACATTCACCTTTCCAAGCAACGCCTATCGTGGCGAATATGTGCGCGATATTGCTCAAAAATTAGTTGACCAACATGGCAAAAAATTCTCCCATTCAACGGCAACTGTTTTTATCAATTTACCACTTGATGAACCCGAAGGCGGCGATAAAGAAATTTATATCGACGCACTCATTTCACGCGCAAAAGAATTATTAAACGCAGATTATCGTGTAGTTTTCGATACAGGTTTGAACGATATTTTAGGCGACATCAAAGACGATTTAGCCGAATTCGGTACAACGTATGACCAGTGGTTTTCTGAGCGTTCGTTAATGGATGAGGGGTCGATTGACAAAGCCTTAGCCGTTTTAAAATCGAATAATTATTTGTACGAACAAGATGGTGCGATTTGGTTTAAATCAAGCGAATTGGGCGATAAAAAAGACCGCGTGGTGATTCGTGATAATGGTCAACCGACGTATTTTGCGTCCGATATTGCTTATCACTGGAACAAATTAGAACGTGGTTTTGATGTGTTAATCGACATTTGGGGCGCAGATCATCACGGCTACATTCCACGGGTGAAAGCGGCTTTAATTGCTTTGGGCGCAGATGCCACGAAGTTAAACGTGTTACTCGTGCAATTTGCCAGCTTGTGGCGCGGCGAAGAAAAAGTGTCAATGTCTACGCGCTCAGGTGAATTTGTGACGTTGCGCGAATTGCGTGACGAAGTTGGTAGAGATGCAGCACGGTTTTTCTACGTTATGCGCCGTTCCGAACAACACATGGATTTTGATTTAGAACTCGCTAAGTCAAAATCCAATGAAAATCCGGTTTTTTACGTCCAATACGCACACGCTAGAGTTTGCAGCGTTTTCCGTCAATTAACTGAAAAAGGATTTACCCAAGATGTTGCATTAGGCATGGTAAATTTAGCCGAATTAAACACCGAACATGAAACAGCGTTATTAACCACGTTGGCGCGTTATCCTGAAGTGATTGAACGTGCTGCGACGCAATATGAACCGCATTTGTTGATTAACTATTTGCGAGAATTGGCGACCGACTTCCATACTTATTACAACGCACATCAATTTTTGGTTGAAAGCGATACGTTGCGAAATGCACGGTTAAATTTAATTTTTGCCGTGCGACAAGTTTTGCAAAATGGTTTGACGTTGCTTGGCATTAGCGCACCTGTAGCGATGTAAATGACTAATCGAAATTATACAAATCGTAACCGTAAACGTCCCGCTCAAAAATCGGGTGGGGCGTTTAAGTGGATGTTAATAACGGGATTGCTGATTGGCTTAGTGGTTTTGGGCGTGTATTTGAAAGGCGCGGGTTTGAAAAAAATCAAACAGCATTTACCACAAAATCCAATTACAGCTCCTGTCACACAAGTTGAAAAACCAGCAATCTCAGCAAGTTTATCGCCAGAAACGGTTGCGAAATTAGAGCAACAACCTGATTCATTGCCGCCGGAAGTGGCAACAGAAGTGGCAAATGGTGAAATGCCGCAATTTGATTTTTATACAATTCTGCCTGAAAAAGAAGCAGTTGTGCCAGAACATGAAATCATGACACGCACTCGTGCAGAAATTGTGAATCCGTCGGTCGTAACACCTACTGATACAACTGCGCCGACCATTCCTGTTGAAACAGCGACTAAATCAACCACCACTTACATGATGCAAGCGGGTTCGTTTAAAAATTCAACAGATGCTGAAAAAATGCGTACCAATTTAGAATCGATGGGCATTGAAGCGCGAGTTGAACGGGCGAAAGTCGGAGAGACGATTTGGCATCGCATCAAACTTGGACCTTATACGCAAATGACGAGTGTCGGTGCGATTCGTACTCGACTAAAACAAAGTGGCATTGATGTGATTGTGACGGAAACGGGCGGGCGTTAAATGCGAAATCACAAATTTTTAAAAGGACGTGAAATGTTCAAAAAATTAAGTGTCGTTTTAGCGATGAGTAGTTTAGCCGCGTGTGCCACCAGTCCTACCGGACGCAATCAGCTGATTTTCATGCCAGATACGCAAATGAACCAAATGGGGTTGCAAGCGTTTGACCAAATGAAAAAAGATAAACCCGTGAATCATGACGGTCAATTCAATCAAACAGCACAATGTATTGTGACTGAACTCACACGCGGTATGGGACAAACTTGGGAAGTCGTAGTTTTTGAAGATAAAACCCTCAATGCCTTTGCCTTGCCGGGTGCGAAAATCGGTGTTCATACCGGCATGATGCAATTGGTCGATAATCAAGACCAACTTGCAGCGGTTTTAGGTCACGAAGTGGGACACGTTTTGGCGCGACACAGTAACGAACGTGCGTCGCAAGAAACATTGGTGCAACAAGGTATATCTATGATTCAGCAAACTTCGTATGGGCAGAATCCATTGATAATGGGCGGACTGGGTTTGGGCGCACAGTACGGAATTTTAATGCCTTACAGTCGCACGCACGAAAGTGAAGCCGATTTGATTGGTGTAGATTTGATGGCAAAAGCGGGTTTTGATCCGACGCAAAGTGTGACGTTGTGGCAAAAAATGGAACAAGCGGCGCAAAATCAACCGATGGAATTTATGTCTACGCATCCCGCGCATGCCACGCGCATTCAACAATTACAAGAACGCATGCCGCAAGCGTTAGAACTTTTTAAACAAGCGCAAGCGGCTGGCAAAATACCGAAGTGTCGATAAACCATGAATCCAAATCTAAAAAACCTACATCCATATCCGTTTGAAAAACTCGCGCAATTAAAAGACGGCATTACACCGCTTGCGAATAAATCGGCAATTACGTTATCGATTGGCGAACCTGCTCACGCCACGCCGCAATTTATCAAAGACGTTTTGATTGAAAATCTGAACAGCATTTCAAATTATCCGACCACAAAAGGCATTCCGAAATTGCGCGAAGCAATTGCAATTTGGTTGAAAAAACGTTTTGCTTGCGACGTGAATCCTGAAACCCAAGTTTTACCGGTGAATGGCACACGCGAAGCCTTATTTTCATTCGCACAATGTGTGATTGATTCGGCAAAAAATCCACTTGTTGTGATGCCAAACCCGTTTTATCAAATCTACGAAGGCGCGGCATTATTGGCAGGTGCAGAACCATATTTTTTAAACACCACTGCCGAAACGAATTATTTACCTGATTTTGCAGCCGTTTCTGCTGACATTTGGCAACGTTGTCAGTTGCTTTATATTTGTTCACCCGCGAATCCGAGTGGTTCAGTGATGAGCGTGGCGGATTTTGAAACTGCTTTAACACTTGCTGAAAAATACGATTTCATCATTGCGTCCGACGAATGTTATAGCGAATTGTACGACGACGAAGCGAATCCACCCGTCGGCTTATTGGAAGTTGCGGCGAAAATGGGCAATCGTGATTTTCAACGTTGTGTGGTATTTCATAGTTTATCGAAACGCTCAAATTGCGCGGGTTTACGGTCAGGATTTGTCGCGGGTGACGCGGATATTTTGAAAAATTATTTTGCGTATCGAACTTATCACGGTTGCGCGATGTCATTACCGACGCAATATGCCAGCATTACGGCATGGCAAGATGAAACGCACGTTGTTGAAAATCGCCGTTTATATCGAGAAAAATTTGCGGCATTTGTTGAAGTTTTGAGTGACGTTTGCGAGATTCAAAAACCACCCGCCAGCTTTTATATTTGGCTGAAAACGTCGATTTCAGACATCGATTTTACGCAACAGCTTTTTGCTCAAGAAAACGTCACGGTTTTGCCAGGCAGTTTTTTATCGCGGGAGTTTGCAGGCATAAATCCCGCTGCGAATCATGTTAGAATTGCCCTAGTCGCGCCACTTGCAGAATGTATTGATGCCGCGCAACGAATCAAAAACTTCATTCACAATTTAAAAAAGTAATCATGACCAATTTAGAAAACACCATTAACGCCGCATTTGAAATCCGCGCTGAAATCATACCTGCAAACGTCACCGCCGAAGTCCGCGAAGCCGTTACTGAAACGATTAACTTGCTCGATTGTGGCAAATTGCGCGTCGCTGAAAAAATCGACGGCGATTGGGTCACGCATCAATGGTTGAAAAAAGCCGTTTTATTATCGTTCCGAATCAATGACAACCGTTTAATGGACGGTGGAAACACCCGTTATTACGACAAAGTCGAAAGTAAATTTTCAACTTACAGCGAAGAAGATTTTGCAGTGGCAGGCGTTCGTGTTGTTCCAAATGCTGTGGCGCGTCACGGTTCATTTATTGGGTCAAGCGTTATTTTAATGCCGTCTTATGTCAACATTGGTGCATACATTGACACCGGCACGATGGTTGATACTTGGGTGACAGTGGGGTCGTGCGCTCAAATCGGTAAAAATGTGCATTTGTCTGGCGGCGTAGGCATCGGCGGCGTATTAGAACCGTTGCAAGCAAATCCAACCATTATTAGCGACAACTGCTTTATCGGCGCACGTTCAGAAGTGGTGGAAGGCGTGATTGTAGAAGATGGTTGTGTGATTTCGATGGGGGTTTATATTGGTCAAAGTACCAAAATTTTCAACCGTATGACGGGCGAAGTTACTTATGGACGTATTCCAGCGGGTTCGGTCGTGGTATCAGGTAATTTGCCTTCGGCGGACGGTTCGCACAGTTTGTATTGCGCGGTGATTATCAAGCAAGTCGATGAACGTACTCGCAGTAAAACAGGTATTAACGAATTGTTGCGCGATTAAACTTTTACAAATTTTACCCATAAAAAAACCGCCCCTCAGCGTGTGCCGAGGGGCGGTTTTTTTTTACAACATAGAACGCTTCAACTTATGCGAAGATAAAATCAGCCGCTGTCAAAGTCGCAGCTGTGACACCAGTTAAGATAACTGAAAATTCACCACCAGCAGAAATTCCCGACAATGTGTTCGTTGCATCATTAAAACCTAATGTTCCTTTTGGAGCTGCATCAACAGCTGCCGCGCCGCTAAACGCTGTAAAGCCCATGCCTTTCAAGCTAATTTGATCAGCCACGTTTGCAGCAGTAGCCGCTTTTGCTGATGTGAAATCTGTGATGGTATCTACTCTACTCGCTACTTGTTTCGCAGACCCTGTGAAATCAGTAGTAGGATTGAATGCGAACGTATCTGAACCCGCACCACCAGTCAATATGTCTAGCCCTTTGCCACCGTCAATTGTGTCATTACCAGCACCACCAATCATGGTATTTGCACCAGTAGTATCAGGGCTACCAACTTGATTTACCCCAATAACCTGACCTACTTTAGAAGCAGAGAAATCAAAAACGTTTGCAGATGTAACACCAGCAATTTTAGTTAAATCAGCAACTGTGTTCACAGTAGCTGGAATAACGGTGTCTGCTGTTGCATTCGCCGCAACGTTATAAATAGTGCCATCAGATAAGGTAACTTTTGCAGTTGATGTACCTTTTGATACAGTTAAAGCATCAATGCCAAGTTGGAAGTTATTGATAGTGTCATTACCACCCGTTGTGATAATAGAATCTGCACCAGTACCACCATCGATTGTGTCATTACCAAAACCACCAGTAATTGTATCGTTACCTGCGCCACCTTTAATGTTTGCATTGAATGGCACGGCAGCCGTATCTTTTACAGTGATAACATCAGCGAATTGAGTACCAGTAAGTCCAGCAGCAGTAACATATTTGTTAAACGATGCAGGTGTAACAGGCTGATTTGTTGAAACGCCATTATTGATTGGTGAAAATAAAGCACCACCATTACCAAGACTTAACAACGCATCAAATACGTTTGAATTTGTTGCATTAGTTGTGAACTGTGTTGCTGCAACAGCCAACGAATAGTTGTTGTTAGAAACGGTGAATGTCGTATTCGTTGGAGCGAAAGTTGTAGCGGTAGCTGTTCCAGCAAGTTTCGCAGCAGCTGTCGAAAGATTCGTTGTTGTGCCAACAATAACGCCACTTGCTTGAACTGTTAACGGGTTTGCTGCAACAGAATTATCAACCACTTTGAATTGCGCTAAATTTGTAACAGTCGTGTTTGTGTAGGTTCTTTGGTCAGCTTGCGCTAAATTGCGAGTATCCGTCACAACATAGTCAACTGCCCCCGCTGTTCCAGCATAGTGATAGTTAGCAGCATTGTTTTCGACGATTTTTTCTGCGCCGTTAATAGAAGCCGCATCAGCTACAGCTGTTTTTACTGAAGAAGTGACTGTTAAACCTGCATCTTTATAAACATAAGTTTCAGCACGCACATCATTCAACGTCTGATTGCCATTAACTTCTGCATATTTGTGTGCAGTGTTTGCTGCGTAACTAGAAGCAACACCCGCTTTGGCATAATTTTCAGCAGTAGATTCGTTGCGAACATCAAGTGCAGAACCAACATGGTTGTTTGTTGTAGTAGGTACGTTCGCTACAGCCACTTTGTGTTGAATGACAAGTGTATCGTTATTGCTACCTTTAACAGTAAGGGCTTCACTTAATGCACCGTTGCCAGTTGTAAACGGCGAGCCACTGATAGTTTCAGAAAGAACAGCTGTTTTTCCGCCGTCAGCTGAATCAGTTAATGTGAAAGCTGATGCGTTACCCGCCAAGGTTGGTTTCGCTGTCCATGCTGCTGCATTTGAATAATTACTTGCAGTTGTATTTGCAGGAAAAAACTCACCTGTTGTGGTTGTGCCAGTTGTCAAAACGCCGTTGGTTGGCAAAAAGTGTACGTTTGCAAGATTAGCAGCACTAAATAAATTAACTGCACTGCCAGCTGTAGTTGAATCCGCTAACGCATTAGCGTAATTTCCATTATTTGTACTGTTATCCAAACCAGTTAAATTAGCATTTCCAAGAATAGTTGTGATGCCAGTAACTATTTGAGTTGTGGTGCCATTAACTGTTTGAATAGTAGTTGCAGGCGGAACACCGTTTGTAGATGTCGCGCCACCATTCAAAACGGCAGAAGAAGTGTTATTTAGAACGTTACTAGCGTTTGAGTTTGTTTGAGCCATGAGAAATATCTCCGAGTGTTATAAAAAAGGTGTTTCAGCTTCTAAAAATAAATCGAGCTAGAAAAAATATAGTATATTTAACAAGTGAGTGCAATGTGTTTTTAACCTAAGTTGTAAAATTGCAAAAACTGTTGCTAAATTCATATTGCCAACGTCAATTAGCAACTGTAGGTCATTGTAAAGCAATCAAACGGGTAAATCACTCTAAAACTCCCCATTTTCCAACACCGGCGCGACCCAGTATTGAATGCCAGAACCTGCGAATTCTTCGCGTAACTGCACTAATAACTTCGCTAAATCTGTGCCATTGACATACATTTGAAAACGAATCCGTTTTTGTCGCCCCGTGACTTGTTCTGAAACCGACAAGCCTTTGTTTTCGTGATGATGTGCCGACACGGTCAAACTGCTAAAACCCTGTTCAAATTCCAACATCAATAAACAATCCACCACCATTTCTTCTAACGCGGGCGGGACGTTTAAAGTCACCAAATACTCTTTACTCATATTTGCGCTCCCTTCGTTTGCCCAAATAACCGAAACAAAATTGGCAATAAAAATAACGTTAAAAATGTCGAGGACACTAAACCTCCAATCACCACAATCGCTAACGGGCGTTGAATTTCAGAGCCAGGACCTGTTGCATATAATAATGGTATAAGTCCGAATGCCGCGATGCTCGCTGTCATCAAAACAGGGCGTAATCTCCGTGAAGAACCAATCATCACAACTTTCGCCACGTCCATTCCGGAGGCTAATAATTGATTAAAATAACTCACCATCACCACACCGTTTAAAACCGCGATTCCAAGCAATGCGATAAAGCCGACTGATGCAGGAACCGAAAGATATTCGCCTGAAATCCATAGCGCAAATACGCCGCCAATCATCGCCAATGGAATGTTCGACAACACCAAAACGGCTTGTTTCACTGAGCCAAACGTCGAAAATAACAACAGAAAAATCAAACTCAACGAAATCGGAATTACGATTGAAAGTGTCTTCGCGGCACGTTGTTGATTTTCAAATTGTCCGCCAAATTCCACCGTGTAACCCGTTGGCAATTTCACTTTTTCAGCCACCGCTTTTCGCGCATCTTCAACAAAACTTACTAAATCTCGTCCTTCGACATTGCTGCGAACGACTGTAAACCGTTGACCTTTTTCACGCCCAATCGATACCACGCCTTCGACTTGTTCTATTTTTGCAATTTCAGTCACAGGAATTCGTCCGCCATTATTCGGCAATGAAATTTGCAAACTGTCAAAATCGGAACTCGTGCTATCGCCGCGCAAAATCAACGGCGTGCGGCGAATGCCTTCTTGCACAATGCCTAAATTCAAGCCTTCAATTTCGGAACGCAACAACGTTTCAATGCTATCGCTGTCTAAACCCAAACGTCCTGCGGCGGTTTTATCAATCTTCAATTGCAAAAATTTCATGCCGTCATTTTGTTTGGCGACCACGTCACTTGAGCCTTTAATTTGCTTCAAAACGTCGGAAATTTCGTGCGCTTTTTCGTTCAAAACCGCTAAATCCGAACCGAATAATTTCACCGCCACATCGCCGCGTGTTCCCGTTAACATTTCTGAAACCCGCATTTCAATCGGTTGGGTAAAACTAAAACCAATGCCTGGCATTTCAGTCATCACAGCACGGATTTTTTCAATCAAGGCTTCTTTGTTTGGAACTGTCCATTGTTCTTTCGGTTTTAACACCAAAAACGTGTCCGTTTCATTCAACCCCATCGGATCTAAACCCAATTCGTCTGCTCCTGTTCGTGCTAAAACACTTTCTATTTCAGGGACATTTTTCAACAGCGTTTTTTGAATTTGTCCATCCAAAATCACCGATTGCGCTAAGGTAATCGATGGCAATTTTTCGACCTGCAAAATAATGTCGCCTTCGTCCATATTCGGCATAAACGTACTGCCGATTTGCCCGAAAACCAACACCGTCACGGCTAACATTCCACCAACCAGCACAAAGATTTTTTTCGTATTATCCAAACACCACGCGAGCAACGGTTGATAAAGTTGTTGTAATTTTCGTGGCAACCACGGTTCTTCGTGTGACACTTTTGTCATCAAATACGACGCGACCACGGGAATCACCGTCAGCGATAAAATCAACGAACCACTTAACGCAAACACAATCGTCAACGCTACAGGTGTGAATAATTTTCCTTCCAGACCTTGCAAAGTGAGCAATGGCAAAAACACAATAATAATAATCAAAATGCCCGACGTAACTGAACTGGCAACTTCCGCCGTGGCGCGATAAATAACGTGCAGACGGGGCAAACGTTGAGCCGTTTTGGCGTGTGCCAAATGGGTAATCAGGTTTTCAACCACAACAACGGCGGCATCAACCAACATTCCAATCGCAATGGCTAAACCACCCAGGCTCATGAGATTCGCGGACATTCCCATGAATTTCATCAAAATAAACGTGAACAATGCCGACAGTGGTAAAACAATTGCCACAACAATCGCGGCGCGTAAATTTCCCAAAAACAACAGTAATAAAACCAACACCAACGCAATTGCTTCGCCGAGCGCGTGAATCACAGTATCAACGGCTTTGTTGACTAAATGTCCGCGATTATAGAAAACTTCAAGATGCACGCCAGCGGGTAAACTCGGTGTGAGTTCAGCAATTTTTGCTTCAATGCCCTCGACAGTTGCTCGCGCATTTGCACCCCGCAAACTTAAAACTACGCCCGTCACCGCTTCGCCAACTCCGTTTTTACTGACCGCGCCGTAACGGGTCATCGAACCAATACGAACATTAACGGCAACATCACTGACTTTTATCGGTGATTCGCCTGCGCCGCTGACGACAATCGAACGCACATCATCCAAAGTTTTAATTCGACCTTCGGCACGCACAATTAACGCTTCTTCGCCTTCGGTTAAACGTCCCGCCCCGTCATTACGATTGTTGCTTTCTAAGGCTTTGATTAAATCTGCAATCGTGATGCCTCGTGCCGACATTTTCATGTTGTCGGGAATCACCTCGAAGGTGCGAACAAATCCGCCCAACGCATTCACATCCGCCACACCAGAAACAGTGCGTAATGCGGGACGAATCACCCAATCGAGCAAGTCGCGGCGTTGCATTAAGGTCAAGTCGCCACCGTCAATCGAAAACATAAACATTTCGCCGAGCGGCGTAGTCATTGGCGCGATACCGCCTTCAACCCCCGCCGGTAAATTTCCCCACAAGGTATTTAAGCGTTCCGCGATTTGTTGCCGCGCCCAAAAAACGTCCGTGCCTTCTTCAAAATCAATCGTAATATCGGTCAGCGCGTATTTCGCCACCGAGCGCAACATACTTTGATGCGGAATGCCGAGCAGCTCAACTTCAATCGGTGCGGTAATCCGCGATTCCACTTCTTCGGGAGTCATGCCCGCCGCTTTGACAATAATTTTTACCTGTGTCGGTGACACTTCGGGAAAAGCATCAATCGGCAAATGCTTAAACGCATAAAATCCCCCGCCGCTCAACATCACCACAAACACCATCATCAACAATCGTTGACTGAGTGCAAAACGAATCAAACCGGTCATTGTTCCGCACTCCCTACGCCTAACCAATTGGCTTTTAAGACCGCCGCGCCTTTAATAGCAATGGTTTCGTCGCCGGTGAACGCGCCACTAATGACTGATTCTTCGTCTTGTTTGCCGATAATCGTAATGGGTTTGGCATCAAAACCCGTTGGATTGCGAACGAATAAAAATGCTTTGCCGTCATTTTGAGCAATCGCAGTATTCGGTACTTTGAAAGCCGTTTGTTTAGTGATTTGATTGATTTGAACGTTCAATTTTTGCCCTGCACGAATTTGTTTGTGAGCATTTTGCATCACCGCTCGCGCCAAAATCGTTTGATTTTCAAGATTTACACTTTGCCCCAGCAAACTGATTTCAGCTTTAAATGGCGTATTTTCAATTTCAACCGAATCACCCACTTTTATGTCGCCAATCCTCTCTTGTGGAATCGCAATTTCCAGCCACAATGTGTGTAAATCCGCTACACGGTAAAGCGGCGTGATGTTATCAATCCGCGTTCCAGCCACCACCATACGTTCAATAACTACGCCCGAAATTGGCGACCGTATCGATAAATGACTGTTTAATTGCCCATTCGCGCTACCTCCCGCAATTTCCAAAAGGCGTTTCGCCTCTTGAACATCGAGTGACGCGGCATTGAATTGGCTTTGGGTTTCTTGTACACGCCGGTTGGCAATAATGCCGTCTTTTGCCAACATTTTATCGCGTTGATATGCAGAACTTGCAAGCTGTAACACGCTGTTAGCTTTTAAATAATTACTCTGCAAACTCAATAAATTCGGGCTATCAATTTGCGCCAACACGTCACCTTTTTTCACTTCGTCGCCAAGCGAGGCGTTGAGTTGATTTACGATGCCGGATTGCGACGCGCTGACGACGTATTCATTATTGGGTGGAATTAGCACTTTTGCGGGTGCGTATAAAATGGGAATTTGTGTGGCACGAATGAGTTTACCTTGCACAATTCCTAAACGCTCAATGTGTTCAGCGGACAACAGCACGGTTTGTTCAGCGGCGAAAATCGGTGAACTTAAAAGGGCTAAAAATATAAAACGTTTCATGGCTGCACTCCGACTGCTTGATTGTAAAGGGCAAAATCGCGTTGCACGATAACCGCGCGTTCTTTGGCATTTAAGACCGCGAGTTGGGTTTGAGATTGAATTTTCAATAAGTCGATTAAATCAATTTCGCCCACTGAAAAACTGAGTTGTGTCATTTTCAAATGTTTTTCAGCCACCGTTTTTAACTCATTTGAAATGGCTAATTCGGCTTGATTGACTTGTAAATTGTGTTCAGCTTCGTGGTGCGTTTGTTCTAAATTTCGAAAAAGTTGGTCTCGTTCGGCGCGGAGTTTGTTTAATTCAACATTCAGCGCGGCGACTTGTGGCGCGTGATGTGCTTCGCCACCGAAGGGAATGGTTACGCCGATGTTCAAACTTTCCATATTGTTACTGACTTCTTTGCCATTCTTGCCCGCACTATAACGATCGCTGTTAATCCCCATGACAACGCTAGATTGCCCAGACCCGACAAGTTGCAACGCCTCTAACTCGGCTTGTTTGCGTTCGATTTGGCTGTTAATCGCTTGTAATGCGGGATGCGTTTGTTCGATTTCTTTTTGTGATGTTAAGACTTCGTGAAAATTTGCGGGAACTCTTACCGATTGGGTAATTGAGCTGAAACGTTTGCGAGCGTGCATCACTTCGGCTTCGGCAAGTGTCAGCGCAGAACGTTTTTTCAAAACTTCGGTTTGTGCTAACAGCGAATCTGTTTCAGCTAAATCACCCGCTTGCACACGGCGTTTCACGTCTTTGGTAAGTTGTTCAGCGGCGGTGAGTTCAGTTTGCGTTTGTTGCAAGCGCAATTCTTGCAACGAAATATCCCATAACGCAGTGCGAACTAAACCTGCGACCCGCCATTTTGTAACGGCGGCTTGCATCGCGCTATCGATTTGCGCTTTATCGCCAACTCGTTGATTTGCGTCGCGTTGTCCTAAATTCCATAACGGCACTTGAACTGTCGCATCGTTGTAATGCAAATGCAAACTGCTGGCTTCTTGAAAACGATAAAATGCCTGTGACGCGCCAGATGTCCAACTTTCACCACGTTGTTTAATCGCGGCGGCTTCGTTTTCTAACGACGAAAGCCATTGTGCATCGGGATATTTTTCGAGGGTTAAATCTATCAATTGTGGCAAGGAAAGTTGCGCGTCAATTGCCATCGGATCGTGATGTTCAACACGCGGTAAATTTTCGGCGTGCGCGAAAATGGACGTTAAAAGTAACGGCAGTAAAAGGGGTAAAAACATGAGAATTCCACGTTGTTATTAAAAACTACGCAAAGCATATGCGCATTGCGTGACTAAATAATTAACTAGCGTAGAAAAATGGTGGAGCGCGTGGGGCGTTGAAATTTAGAGAAAGTGGACGGGGAATGGGTTCAGTTTTGAATGAAAAATAACACAATTGGCGCGGCTTTTTTGCCATGAAAATCAAGTCGAATAACAACATGAAAACCGTATTTTCAGTTTGTGAAAATTGAGTCGTTTCGTTTTTGATGCCGGAACTCATCGCTACCATGTTGTCATTTTGAGAACTCGGCGCGAGAAATTCTGGAGCGTGTTTTGATGCCGCATTCACTTGTTCAAATTCGGGCAAATGTATCGACGCGCTAAAATGTGCCACACTGTTTGTGTGAGCATGAATCAGTGGTGCGGCAAATTGCAGTAGCACCAACAGCAACATTAAAAAGGGGCGAATTCGTAAAATCATAGCGCGAATGCTATGCGATAATGCGCCTTAACGCAAATGACAACGCGGTTGTCATCTATTCAAATTAACTAAGGAAAAATTTTATGAATCCAATACTTTTAGGCGTAAACATTGACCACGTCGCCACAATTCGCCAAGCACGAGGCACACGTTATCCCGATATTTTGCAAGCGGCGTTAGTGGCGGAACAAGCCGGCGCAGATGGCATTACCGCACATTTGCGTGAAGATCGCCGTCACATTCAAGACCGCGATATTGAACTGCTCAAAGCGAATATCCACACTCGTTTGAATTTTGAAATGGCAGTGACGGACGAAATGTTGGCAATTGCGTGCAGAGTTTTACCGTTCGCCTGTTGTTTAGTTCCCGAAAAACGGGTGGAATTAACAACCGAAGGTGGTTTGAATGTGTTGGAAAATTTGCCACGTTTGCAAATGGCGTGCGCGAAATTAGCGGACGCAGGCATTGAAGTTTCGCTTTTCATTGATCCCGACGAAGCCCAAATTGATGCGGCGGTAAAAGCAGGCGCACCTGTGATTGAATTACACACGGGCGCGTATGCTGACGCGCCAAATCGTGTGGAGCAATTACACGAATTAGCGCGAATTCAACACGCCGCGAAATATGCTCACGCGGCAGGTTTGCAAGTGAATGCGGGACACGGGCTGAATTTTCACAACGTTCAAGCGATTTGCGCGATTCCTGAAATTGTCGAGTTGAACATTGGTCATGCTATTATCGCGCAAGCGGTTTTTTCGGGATTGGCGCAAACCGTGGCAGATTTGAAAGCGGTGATGGAAAAGGCGAGAGCATCAATTTGATGACATGAAAAATCCGTGTTTTTGTATTCTCAATGGCTTATCAACAGGAAAATACTCATGAAAAGAAGAAATATACTACTAACGTTCTTAGGCGCGTTGTCTTTAGTTAGTTTACCAATGCCTTCACAGGCAGATTCTTGTTCGGACATAAGAGAACAGTATTTGAACTGTGTGGGTACATCTATGACAAGTGAATCATGTGATAGCAATATTTCCATTCCACCCGAATGTTTACACTCTGGGGATGAAACAATACAAAATTACGAATCGTCATCTAAATCTACCTCGAATTTTTTTGGTACAAAAAAAGAGTCGCCCCCTTTAGTTTATCAAATCAACCTTCCCCCTAAAAAACCTGTCAAAGTGATAAACATCAAGCCAACGAATGGAAAAATCTATTTAGAAACGGAAGAAGATGTAGATCAATATGTAGCGAAAATTAAAGATAATTTGTCCAAAACTATTAAAGAAGGCAAAAGGGTTCGCCTAAAATTCCAGTGAAAAATGCTATTGAGATGTGAAAAAACCGTGTTTTTGCATTCGATAAAGCAAGGTATCGCGGGTAATTCCCAGTAATCGCGCTGATTTACTGCGATTACCTTGGGTACGATCTAAGGCTTGGTTAATCAAATTCGCTTCTAGCGCATCTAATTTCAAACCAACGCTTGGTAACACAAAATCATGTGTTTCGACCTGATGTGTTTCGTATTGAAATTCAAGCGGCAAATGTTCGGGTTCGATGATTTGATTAGCCCGCAAAATACTCAAGCGTTCGCACAAATTACGCAATTCTCGAATGTTTCCCGACCAGTTGTGATGCTTCAAAACTTTCAAACTCGCTTTACTGAACTTTGGAGCTTTGATGCCGTGAGATTTTTCAAATAACTTGAAAAAATGCGCGACCAACAACTCAATATCTTCGCTACGTTCGGACAAACTAGGCAATTCAAACGGCACTACATTCAACCGAAAATACAAATCGGAACGAAACGCGCCATTTGAAATTAACGTGATTAAATTTGTATTCGTTGCCGCAATCACCCGCACATTGACTTTGTAAGGTCGCACATCACCGACGGCTAAACATTCCCCCGAATCTAAAAAACGCAGTAATTTCGCTTGAATCGATAACGGCAAGGAATTGATTTCATCCAAAAATAACGTTCCGCCATCTGCCGCTTGCAATAAACCTTGCGTACTGTGAACTGCGCCCGTGAATGAACCTTTTTTGTGTCCAAACAATTCCGATTCAATCAAACTTTCGGGCAACGCCGCACAATTCAACGTTAAAAATTCTTTGTTGGCGCGTGAACTGGCGTTTTTAATCGCGTGTGCAAACACTTCTTTGCCAGTTCCCGTTTCGCCTTTCAAAAGAACGGTAACATCCGTGGCAGCTACAATTCTCGCACTTCGAATCAATGTTTCTAGCGTTGGCGATTGACCAATAATAGTTTCAAAATTATTCATAATTATTCGTGCATCACATGAGGATTAGTCATTGCCATTGGATTCAACGTTGGAAATGCAGCAAATAAAGCAAGTACAACCATGATAATTCCGACGATTTGTTTAAATCGTTTCATCGATGCGAGACGTGTCAACACACTAATCATCACGCCAACGCCCATCACAGCGGGTAACGTGCCTAAACCAAATGCAATCATCGTCAACGAACTTTGCAAAACACTGCCACTTGCTACCGTTAACGCCAATGCTGCATAAACCAATCCGCACGGAATCCAACCCCAAACCATGCCGAATAAATAAGCGTGTTTGCAGTCTTTAACAGGAATGAGTTTGCGTCCGAAAGGTTCAACCCGCCGCCAAACGTGTAAACCCAATTTTTCGATATAGGCAAAACGTGGAAACCAACCTGCAATATACAAACCCGCGCCGGTCATAATTAACGCAGAAATGATTTGTAACAAACGGTGTCCGTGTGTTTCACCGAGCGGCAACGTGACTAAAACTTCAATCAATCCCGCTGCCGCGCCAGCAATGCCATAACTAGTAATGCGTCCCGCGTTGTAGCTCAAAATAAATGGCAACAACCGTTTTTTGTCTTGGCGGATTTCGGGAGCGAGGCTAAACGTCAATGAACCTATAATTGAGCCACACATTCCAATGCAATGCAGGCTGCTAAATAATCCCATTAGCAAGGCGACTAACAGTGATGAAGTAAAATTCGGGTCAAAAATCATGCGAATTGTGCGGCAATTTGAGCTTGCATGGTTTCCGCCATAGCTTTGCGATTGGCGGCATCACGAATTGGACGACCGACCACGATATAATCTGCACCGTTTTGAAATGCGTCTTCAACCGTGACAACTCGTTTTTGATCATCGTCTTCACGATTATCGACAGGACGCACACCAGGTGTAATGACGAGTAATTTATTGTCGAGCTGTTCACGCAACATTGAGACTTCTAAACCTGAAGATACAATGCCATCACAACCAATCGCTAACGCCCGTTTGGCGCGAGATAAAACTAATTCACGCACGTCACATTGAAAGCCTAAATCGTCCAAATCACCACGGTCTAAACTGGTCAATGCGGTGACGGCTAAGACTTTTAAATCACCTTTGTTTGCTGCCGCCGCTTCCATAATCGCATCGTTACCATGAATGGTCGCTAAATCTACACCTTTTTGGCTCAATGCCGCAATTGCACGTCCGACGGTGGCTGGCACGTCAAAAAACTTTAAATCGACGAACACTTTTTTGTTGTGCTGTTTAAGCCATTCGATGAAGCCAAAATAATCGCCACACATGAATAATTCCATGCCGACTTTATAAAAAATTACTGAATCGCCTAATTCTTCAACAAGAGCTTTCGCTTCGTTAATGCTCGGCACATCGAGTGCCATAATTAAACGTTCGTTTACAGGAATAGGTTTGGTTGAAATAAAAGATTGCGTCATAACATTAACTAAGTCTGGAAGTAAAAAAATAGCCGCTATCTTACCGAATCTTGGCGGGTTCGATAAATGTTATTTGTTTTTAGGCAATTCGCGTAAAATTAAACCAAAATCACGCTTAAACCTTGTAGGAATCACATGAAAAAATTGTTTTTAATCCAGTTGTTGTTTATTTCAACAGCCAGTTTTGCCGAAGAACCGTCGAAAGACGATTGGCAAAACACCACCATCAGCGAAGCGACCATTAAAAAAATCCAAGAATCAAAATACGTTTATAAAAAATGCGTTGCGGACGAAATGCAAAAAGCTCCGTATCAAAAACAAGAAAGTCGTCAAGCCACCGAAGCGATTGTGAAGAAATGCGAAAATGTGTTGGCGAAAATGCGCGATGTTTATATCACTGAAAAAGTCCCCGAAATCATTGCCGATCGCCATTTAAAACAAATGCGTTTGCAAACCACACGTTTGGTATTGCAAGACATGATGTATAACGAAGCGGCGCGTTCCGTTCAATAATAAAAACTATAAAAAGAGGTCTCAAAAATGGATATAACCAATTACACAATTGATTTGGCTCTCAAACCGACTACGTTTGATTTGTGGCACGTTTGTTTAGCTGGAACAGTCGCGATTTTAGCGGGCGCGTTGATTTTGACGTTGTTGTCGTTAGTGATGTGTTTGGCGCGTCGTAAAGAAACTACCGACGCAGAACCACAAGTTAAAATTGTGGAAAAAATCGTGCAGTCTGAACCGATTGTGCAAATCGTTGAAAAAATCGTTGAAGTTCCTGTTGAAAAAATCGTTGAGAAGATTGTTGAAGTTGAAAAAATTGTTCAAATTCCAGCACCCGCGCCAGTTGTTTTGAAAGAAGCGAACGCTGATGCCGCGTTGCAATTGCTGTATTTATTACAAAACGACGCACGTTTTATCGATTTCATCAAAGAAGATATGAGCGGACACAGCGACGAAGATGTTGGTATGGTGGCGAGGGTGATTCATGAAGGCTGTAATAAAGTGTTGGACGAACATTTCAGTTTTTCGCCAATTGCTAAAGAAAACGAAGGCGATTCGATTACTTTATTGGAGGGTTATGATGCGGCGAAAGTGCGCGTGACAGGCAACATCGTTGGCAATCCGCCATTCACTGGCAAAATTATTCACAAAGGTTGGCAAGTGACCGACGTGCGTTTACCCAGCACCGTTCAAGGCTACAATTCAAATGTTATCGCACCAGCAGAGGTTGAATTATGAGTTTTTTTGACCAAATGAAGAAAAAGGCAGTTGAAACAGCGCAAGCAGATGAGTCAAAAAAAGAAGAAGCTAAAAAACCTGAAAAATCGGTTGAAGTGAAGGCGGAATCGAAAGTTGACGCAGTTAAATCTGAAGTCGCTACTGAAGCCGCAAAAGAGTTGCCTAAAAAAATTGAAGTAGCACCCATTGCACAAAAATCATCAAGTAAGATTGATACATCTGAAGGCAAACATTTCGCGGTCGGAATCGATTTAGGCACAACGCACTGCGTACTTTCTTATGCGGATATTACCGAAGGCGACGACGAATTTTCGCAACAAGTCATGGGTATTTCGCAATTAACGTCACCAAGTATTGTGGAAGAAAAATTTCAGTTGCCGTCATTTTTATACCAAGCGCACGACGCAGAATTGCCCGCAAATTCGACGGCGTTACCGTGGAATGCGAAACCTGATTTTATTGTCGGTGAAATTGCTCGCAGTTTGGGTTCAAAAACGCCAATTCGTTTGGTATCGAGTGCAAAAAGTTGGTTATGTCACGCGGGTGTGGATTGCAAATCGCCGATTTTGCCGGCTGAAGCTCCTGACGAAGTGCAACGGGTTTCACCTTTCGATGCCACCAAAGCCTATTTGCAACATATGCGAGATGCGTGGTTGTTGTTGCATCCGAATGCACCACTTTCAGAACAAGATTTAGTGCTAACGGTTCCTGCTTCGTTCGATCCTGCTGCACGCGAATTAACGGTTGAAGCAGCACGCGCAGTGGGTTTAAGTCATGCGATTTTGCTCGAAGAACCGCAAGCGGCGTTATACAGCTGGATTGAACAAACACACGGCGAATGGCGCAAACAAGCCAAAACGGGCGACGTAATTTTAGTCATCGACGTAGGTGGTGGTACAACTGATTTATCGCTTATCGCGGTCACAGAAAAAGATGGCGTGTTAGATTTAACGCGGGTTGCAGTCGGTGAACACATTTTGCTTGGTGGCGATAATATGGATTTAGCGTTGGCATACACCGTCAAAGCGAAAATCGAAAAAGACGGCAAACGTTTAGAACCGTGGCAAGTGCAAGCCCTAACACATGGTTGCCGTGATGCGAAAGAAAAAATCTTTTCGAGTGACGTAACGAGCGTGCCGTTAGTGGTGCCGAATCGTGGTTCATCGTTAATTGACGGCACTTTGCGTAGCGAGTTGACCCGCGACGAAGTAAATAGCGTGTTAATCGAAGGCTTTTTGCCGAAAGTTACCGTGAGCGAACGTCCAGTTTCACGTCCACGCGGTGGTTTACAAACAAAAGGTTTGCCGTATGCTCAAGACGCTGGAATTACGCGCCACTTAGCCGCATTTTTGGCAAAACAACAAAATGCCGCCAATGATTTAGACGGTATTGATCTCCCCAAAGGCGCGACATTCTTGCATCCGACAGCGGTATTATTTAATGGCGGCGTATTCAAAGCCGAAGCGTTAAGTCAACGTTTAATTGATGTTTTAAATTCGTGGTTAAAAACTGAAAATGCACCCGAAGTCCGTTTATTAGCGGGTGCTGATTTAGATTTGGCGGTAGCGCGTGGTGCGGCGTATTACGGTTTTGTCCGCAAAGGCAAAGGCGTTCGTATCAAAGGCGGTACGGCAGCAGCGTATTATGTTGGTATCGAAAGCGCGATGCCGTCTGTACCTGGAATGCCGCCCGAAATTCAAGCCTTGTGCATTGCACCATTTGGCATGGAAGAAGGTACGAAAGTTGAGCTGTCCGATTCTGAATTTGGTTTAGTCGTCGGTGAACAAGTGCGCTTCCGTTTCTTTAGCTCAAACACACGCCGCGAAGATATTATCGGCACACGCTTAGACTATTGGCAAGACGACGAATTATCGGAACTGAATGAAATTGAAGTCACGCTGGATCAAGAAGGTCGTCGTTCGGGCGAAGTCGTTTCGGTACATTTAGGTTCAGCCGTGACGGAAGTCGGTACGTTAGAATTACAAGCGTTCTCGAACAAAGATAACGGGCATTGGAAAATCGAATTTGATGTGCGTAGCTGATGTTGTGTCTTCCCCACATGCGTGGGGTGTTTCTTAAAAATTGGGTGAAAGGTAAAAAAACCTTTCACCTTTTCCTAAACCTTTTACCAACTAACAATGACTGAATATATCACCCGAAATAATCCTAATGATGATGACGAAGAAGACTACGAATACGACGAGGATGGTCAAATCGTTTATTACGCCGTCCGTCCGAATAAAACCCAAATCAAAAAAGAAATTGCCTCGCTATTAGCATTAGGTGAAGAAATCTCATCACTACCTTCTGCACAAATTACCGCGTTGGGATTACCTGAAAAGCTAGAAATGTTGATTCGTGAAATTGCCAAAATGCCGCGCAAATCTGCTCGGAAACGGCAGCTTAAATTTATTGGGCAACAACTCTATAAAATGGAAAGTTTGGTTGAACCCATTATCGAAAAAGTGGCGAAATTCAAAAATCAAAGTGGTCACGCCGTGCGGGAACATCACATTATTGAAAAGTGGCGCACTCGTTTATTAAGTGAAGGAAATGAGGCATTAACCGAATTATTAGACGAACAACCGCACGCGGATCGTCAGCATTTACGCCAATTGATGCGTAATACTCAAAAAGAATTGGCAACAGGGCAACCGTCAAAATCGTCGCGTTTGTTATATCGCTATTTGAAAACATTGTTTGATTTTGACGAGGAATGGAACGAAGAAGATATGCCGACGGCGGTGGAGTTTGACGATGAAATAGATGATTTTGACGACGATGAAGACGATTAAGAGAAAAACGTCATGGCCTCGTGAATACGCTCTTGCGCTTTATGTAAGACGTTGAGTGAGAAATCCCCGTTTAATTTACCTTGATTGAGTTTGGCATACGCCGGAATGGTATTGAGGTAAGGCAGATATTTCGCCTTACGCGAACCAAAATAGCTGTGCAGTTTTGCCAAAATGACAATATCAATCAGGGTTAATTTTTCTTCGCCGCTTTCATAAAACCAATCTTCCGCAAATTTCGGAATGTTGACTAACTCCGCCGGAAAATCCAAGGTGTGCAACATCAATGTGCCAACCGGTGGATTTAAAAAGGGCAGGGCAGTTTTTAGTTCGCGCAAATCTGGCGAATAATTTAACTGTTGTTCAGCAAAATTCAATACCGGAATTTTGCCAATATCACAAATCAAACCCGCTAATAACGCATCTTCAGGACTAACGGTCTTACTTTCTTTCGCCAAAACATAACATAGGCTCGACAAGTAAATACTGTTGCGCCAATTCGTCTGCATCATGCTCATCAATTGTTGATTTTCACATCGAAATAATTGCTTCACACTAATCCCCATCACCACTCGGCGCGTCGCGTCTAAACCCAAGCGAATCACGGCGTTATGACAATTCGTAATCGGAGCTTCGGCGGCATAAAACACGCTGTTTGCCACTTGAATCAGCTTTGCCACAATCGCTGCATCAAACTGCACGATATTGACGATTTCTGGAATAGTAATATCGGGTTCTTGTAGGGCTTTTTTCAAACGTAATGCGACTTGCGGCAAAGTTGGCAGCGACAAGGAATTTTCTCGATAAGCGTGTGCAAAATCCGCAAAAAAACGATTATTCGGTAATTCGCGCGGTAAACCACTTTTCACAAATTCGCCGCCGGTCGTGTAGCGATATTTGCGTTGACTCAACCGCTGTAAAAATAAGCGTGAAACGGCAAGCACAATACTAGGTTCGGTCGTCACGGCGGTTGAACCACACAAAAAACCACTATTTAGCGGCAGTGCAGCTTGTGGCGTATCGAAAATTACCGTGTAAGGAAAAATGCCATCAGGATGTAATTCAACGCTCCCGTGCAACAAAAAAAACGCATATTCCGTGCGTTGTCCAGCAATGAAAACGACAGAATTAGCGTTGTAATGCAGTGTTTGTTGTTCGATTTGTTCGAGTGTACTTACGGGCAAATAGCGCAACGGCGCGAATTTTCTAAATAGGCTAATCGGTTGTGGATCAGCGGTGTTAATTAAAATCGGGGCAGTGCGCTCGGTCGGCGTAACAAATATCGGCGGGGTAGTTTTAGAGCTATTTGCTGCGTGAATGAGCTTGTTAATTTCTGCCACACTTTCAGCTGCCGTTTGCGGCAGTGTCGTGACAGACGACGAAAAAATACCTAGCAAAAGGTTCTGCGGCAAAGTAATCAGCAGTTGCAGTGATCGATAAAAGGCGGCTAATGTTTCTAACATTAAATAAACATACTCATAACGGCATCAATACGTTGTTGTGCTTTAGATAAAATATCGAGTGAAAAATCGGGATTTAATTTACCGTTTTTTAATTTGGCATACGCCGGAATCGAATTGATATATGGCAATTCTTTGGCACGAGCCGTACCAAAATAACTGTGTAATTTTGCCAAAATCACCACATCCACTAACGTCAATTTATCGCTTCCACTTTCGTAATACCAATCTTCCGCGTGTTTGGGAATTTCTGTAATTTCTTTTGTAAAACCCAAAGTATGTAGCACTAATGAACCGACTGGCGGATTTAAATAGGGCATGACAATTTGTAAATCATTTAAATCAGGATAACTTTCGGGGTGCTGCTCGGCAAAATGAAGTAACGGAATTGCGCCAATGTCACAGACCAAACCCGCTAATAGCGCGTCTTCAGGGTTTACTTCACCGGATTCTTGCGCGAGTACGAAACTTAAACTCGAAACGTGCAGACTCCGCTTCCATAATTCCATCATTTTTGCCATGAGTTGGGGGGATTTAGATTGAAATAATTGTTTCACACTAATCCCCATGACCAGTTTTCGAGTTGTCTCTAAACCCAGGCGAGTCACTGCAGCGTGGCAGTTTTTAATCGGAGTCGAAGGCGCGTATAACGCACTGTTTGAGACTTGAATCAATTTCGCCACAATCGGTGCATCGATTTCAATAATTTTAATGACATCGTTAATGTCAATATCGTTTTCCATGGCTTTGCGAAGTTTAATCGCAACCTGTGGTAACGACGGCAAACTGAGTTTGTTTTCCCGATAGGCTTGAGCAAAGCTGTTAAAAAACTGCGTGTTAGGGATTTCTTTCGGTAACTCAATGTCGATAATTTCTAAATTACCTACGGGCTGCGCTCGACTTTTATTGACCCACCATTGCACTAACGTAGTTGGCATCGAAAGAATAGAACTGGGAGATTTTGTCGTTGCCGTTGCGCCGCAAATTTTACCGCTATTTAGTGGCAAGTTGGCTAATGCCGAACCTTCGTTGATGAGATAACTCGCACCGCCGTCAGATTCTAGTTCGATACTGCCTTTTAGCAAATAGTAAATGTGTTCGCTTTTTTCACCCAAAGTAAAAACAACCGAGTCCGCCGGATAACTCAAAACACGGTGTTCAATTTGTGCAATATCGTCATCTTTTAAATCACGAATTGGGGCTAATTTTTTCAGTATTGCTAGCGGCTGTTTGATATTGCTTACCGCCGTTGGTTTTGCATTGCTGGTGATAACTGGGGAATCCGTCGCTTTTGCTAGCTCGGAGGTATTAACCGAGATTTCTTTAACATCTACTGTTTTTTTAGAAAATAGACTGCTTGCCCACGATGCCATAATTATTCAATCCGTTAACGCTTTGTGAAAATTAATTTGTGATTGTTGGGTTGTAAAAAACCGTCGTTTTTGAAAAAGAGTCATGCCAACAATGGTTATTTTGATTGATGAGTGACCAAAAAAAACCTAACCCGAATGCACCCCATGAAATGAATGCGCCACTAAAACGCCAAAAGGCTTGTGACCAAGTGATTGTTTGGCGGTCGAACGTCAAGACTTGAAGTTTCCACGCCCGTAATCCCAATGTTTGTCCACCGTGTGTCCAAAACCAGCCATAAAAAATAAAACTAATGGTGAATAAATAAAGTGGGTAAAACCAATGCTGCGGGTTAAATGCCTGACCCGCGTTGAAAGGTAAAATTAACGCGGTGGCGACAAAGAGAACACTTATTAGCAAAAGTATGTCGTACACAATAGCGGCAAAACGACGCATTAAACTCGGTGTATATAGCATGAGTCTTAGACGAATACGCCGTGATAATAATTCAACACGAATCTAAATTTTGAATAATGATAATTTTTGCCCAAAATACATCGTCATCGCCAATAAACCACTAAACATTAACAATGAGAAAAAGAAAGGCGGGCGGTGAAATAATAACACCATCAAATCGCTCACAAAAACACTAGTCAAAATAGGTTGATCAATTAAGCTAGTGATAATTTTTTTAAACATAACAGCTCCAATTTGAACGCGCATACGTTGTCACATATACAAAGGATGAAAAACAGTAGCGATTTTACTCTATTCAAAAGGTTAATGTAAAAGAAAACAAATGTTGATTAACTGTGTGTGAATTGCAATGATATTAGCCACATTATGAATAAAACCAATTGAGTGTGAACGCCATTTTAACTTTTTTAAAAAACTTTGCAGATTCGGACAAAAAGCCGATTCGATCAGCAAAAATTGCTCGCCAAAAATTCATCGAAAAATCGCCTGAAATTCCTCGCGTTGCTGAGAATTACAACGGCGCAACGGTTATTCCACGCCCCGAACACAATGTTTCGCGTCAACAAATTAGCGATAACGCGCTCAAAGTTGTCTACAAACTGAAAAAAGAAGGCTATGAGGCATATTTAGTCGGCGGTTGTGTACGCGATTTGCTTCTTGGACGTGAACCTAAAGATTTCGATGTTGTGACAAATGCTTTGCCTGAGCAACTGGCGCGGTTGTTTTCAAATTGCCGAATCATCGGAAAACGCTTTCGTTTAGCACACATCATTTACGGTCGCGACATTATCGAAGTGGCAACATTTCGTAAAAGTGGTAGTGAAAAACCCAGCGAAGCCCAGCGTTCAACCAAAGAAGGACGCATTCTTCAAGACAATCTTTACGGCACAATTGACGACGACGTGTGGCGACGCGATTTCACCGTCAACGCGCTGTATTACAATATCCGCGACTTTTCGATTGTCGATTACGTCGGCGGCATGGCAGATCACAAAGCTGGTTTGATTCGCTTAATCGGCGATTCTAACGAACGTTTTCGGGAAGATCCGGTGCGAATGTTACGCGCCGTGCGGTTTGCGGTGAAATTGGGCTTTAAATTACATCCTGATTGTGAACAAGCGATTCATCTCAACGCGCATTTACTTGCTAGCATTCCTGCCGCTCGTTTGCATGACGAAGTGACGAAATTATTTTTGACTGGTTATGGCGTACAAACGTTTGAAATGTTACGGCATTACGGTTTGTTCGAAGTGTTATTTCCAGCGGTTGAAAAAAATCTGTCGCTCGAAGCCTCACACTTTCCAAAAATGATGGTCATTAACGCGCTGAAAAATGCCGATAAGCGTATTGCCGACGGTCAACTCGTTGCACCTTATTTTTTATTTGCGGCTCTTTTATACGAACCAATGTTGCAACGTACGAAGGAAAAATTGGCGAAAGGAATGCTTGAATCCGATGCGTATTTTTCGGCAGCGAGCGAAATTTTAACGCAACAAATTCGGCGAATTTCATTGCCGCGCCATTTAACGCTGACGATTCGGGAAGTGTGGAATCAGCAAGCGAAATTCGAGTTTCGGGTCGGTGCAAAAGCCAGCAAATTATTAACTCATCCGCGTTTTCGGGCGGCGTATGATTTTCTGCTTTTACGCGCTCAAGCGGGTTCAGCACCGATGGAATTAGCGGAATGGTGGACGACCTATCAAAAAGTGAATGAATCCGAACGTCGCAAAATGACGCAACCTCAGCAGCAACCCAAAAGTGATAAGCCGAAGAAAAAACGGGTTTATCGCAAAAAAGCAAAAACAGCCGCCGTGGCAAATTCGGAAGGTGTGTGATGATTGCTTATTTAGGTTTGGGTAGTAATTTAGAAACACCGATTGAGCAGTTACGAGCTGCGCGACTGGCGATTGCAAACGTGAATGGCATTTCAGAAATCGCATTTTCGAGTTTATATTGCAGTCCACCGATGGGGTCACAAGTTCAACCCGATTACGTCAATGCGGTGATGGCAATTGAAACTGATTTGTTGCCGCTGGAATTATTAACCACGATGCAACACGTTGAAAATGAACATGGGCGAGTTCGCAATGAACGTTGGGGCGCACGCACTTTGGATATTGATATTTTGTTGTTGGGCGACAAAGTTTTAGATTTGCCAGATTTGATTGTGCCACATTACGGCATGGCGGAACGCGCTTTTGTGTTGTATCCGTTAGCTGAAATATCGCCCGATTTAGATATTCCAAAATACGGAAAACTTGCAGATTTAGTGGCGTGTTGTCCATTAGACGGTTTAGAGCGTTTGTCCGATGCTGCCTAGTTATCTAACGCAAAATTCAAGTTCGCCGCTCACGCATTTAGATTTATTAGCGATGAAACAGCGTGGCGAAAAAATTGTGTGTTTAACCGCTTACGATGCGAGTTTCAGTGCATTGATTGATGCAGCAGGAATTGATGTAATTTTGGTAGGTGATTCGCTCGGTATGGTCATTCAAGGTCATGCGACGACATTGCCGGTGAAAATTGACGACATGATTTATCACACCCGCTGTGTCACAAAAATGTGTAAACGGGCGTTAGTGATTGCTGATTTACCATTTATGACTTATGCCACGCCCGAATCGGCAGCGCAAAATGCCGCTGCGTTGATTCAAACCGGCGGCGCACAAATGGTTAAATTAGAAGGTGCGAAAATTGAGACCGTCCAATTTCTAGTCGCGCAAGGAATTTCAGTGTGTGGGCATTTAGGATTGTTGCCGCAATTTATTCATCAACTCGGTGGTTATAAAGTACAAGGTAAAGTCGCTGAAGCCGCCGCGCAATTAGTTGCCGATGCGGTAACAATTCAAAATGCAGGCGCAACGTTGTTGATTTTAGAATGTGTCCCAGCCGATTTAGCGCGACAAATTACGGAACAACTCACCATTCCGGTCATCGGTATCGGTGCAGGAAATTCATGCGACGGACAGGTTTTAGTTGTCTACGATATGCTTGGCATCAGCACCGGCAAACGTCCCCGCTTTTCTAAAAATTTTCTCAGCGACACCAACTCGATTGAATCCGCGTTAAAAAATTATTCCACTGCCGTTAAACAAGGCGAATTTCCTAGTGTCGCCCACAGTTTTTAATTCTCACGTTTCAATTTTTTATGCAAATTTTTCATACCGTTTCAGAAATTCGTCATTGTGTCCAAAATTGGAATAGTACCTGTGAGCGCGTGGCTTTCGTGCCGACAATGGGCAATTTACACGCTGGACATTTACAACTGGTACGCGAAGCCAAACGCCACGCCAATAAAGTCGTTGTCAGTATTTTTGTCAACCCGATGCAATTTGGTATTAACGAAGATTTCGCCGCTTATCCGCGTACTGAAATCGCAGATTGCGAGCAACTAGCCATCGAAGGTTGTGATTTAGTTTTTTTGCCAAGTATCGAAACGATTTACGCGCCAACCGCGCAAACATTGGTCAGCGTTTCGCAGATTTCAAAAAATTATTGTGGCGCAGCGAGAATAGGGCATTTCGATGGTGTGGCGACGGTGGTGTGTAAATTATTCAATATCGTGCAGCCGAGTGTGGCTTTGTTTGGTTTGAAAGATTTTCAGCAATTCGCCGTGATTCAAACGTTGGTACGCGATTTACATTTGCCGATTGAATTGATTGGCGTACCAACGGTGCGTGAAGCGGACGGTTTAGCGATGAGTTCGCGCAATGGGTATTTGAACGAACAAGAACGTGCCACTGCGCCGAAAATTTATCAAACATTACAACAAGCGCGGGATGATTTACTCGCTGGACAAACTATTGCGGATGTTGAAGAGCGGGCAATTTCAGTATTAACGCAAAGCGGTTTTGACGTGGATTATTTCAAGGTGGCGCGGCGTTCGGATTTACAATCCGCTATGCCGAATGATGATGCGCTTATTATTTTAACCGCCGTCAAACATGGCAAAACGCGCTTGATTGATAATTTGCGGCTCGATAGATGAGTGGCATTCGTGATAATCATCGCTTTGGAAAAGTCGGTGATTTTTTAAAAGAAAAAATACAACCTAATGCACAACTGCGATTTGTATCGGCATATTTTAGTATTTTCGGATTTGAAGCGTTGCGCGAGCAATTACTGGGTGTTGATAAACTACAATTTCTATTCGGCGAACCCACATTTGTAAAACAGTTGGACGTATCACAATCTCAGGCAAAAGCATTTCATATTATCGAACAAGATTTATGGCTAAATAACCGCCTTAATCAAAAAGCGATTGCCAAAATGTGTGCCGATTGGATAACAGAAAAGGTCGAAATTCGTTCACTGATTCAAACGAATTTATTACATGGCAAGCTCTATCACATTGACAACAATGGCGTTGAATCGGCATTACTCGGCAGTTCCAATTTTACTTTGCATGGTTTGGGCGAAGGCAATTCAAACATCGAATTGAATTTAGTGGTGGATAGCGACCGCGATAGACGGGATTTAAAACGTTGGTTTGATGGAATTTGGAACGACAAAACGTTGGTTCAAGATGTGAAACAAGAGGTGTTGAATTATTTAACGCAGCTTTATTACAACCATTCGCCACAATTCATTTATTACAAAACGCTTTACCACGTCTTTTATGAGGATTGGCAACGTTATCAAGAACAACGTGAAGCTACTGAAAAAAGTTTAAATAAATCGGAAATTTGGAATACTTTATTTGATTTCCAAAAAGAAGGCGTAGTTCACGCGATTACTAAAATTGAAACGCATAACGGCTGTATTTTGGCAGATAGCGTGGGACTGGGTAAAACTTACGAAGCCCTTGCAGTTATTAAGTATTTCGAGGTGAAATATCACAATGTTTTAGTTTTATGTCCAAAAAAACTCAGTGAAAACTGGTTGCTTTATTCGTCGCGTTATCAACGCCAACTCAATCCGTTAAAAACAGACAAGTTAAATTACACAGTATTAAGCCACACGGATTTAAGTCGTGAAAAAGGCTTTTCAAACAATGTGGATTTAAGTGATTTCGATTGGAGTTTGTTTGACTTAATTGTTATCGATGAATCGCACAACTTCCGTAATGATAGCAAAGGCAAAAACGGCAAATCACGCTACCAACGATTGCTTGAAGACGTGATTCAAGCAGGTGAAAAAACGAAAGTTTTATTATTGTCGGCAACGCCTGTAAATAACGATTTGTCGGATTTGTATAATCAAATTCGTTTCATTAGTGCCGATGACACTCATGCCTTTGCAAACATTGGTGTTGTCGATACGAAAAAAACATTACGAGCCGCTCAAAATGCTTTTCATGATGCTGTTAAAAACAAACGTCAGTCACAACTAGCCCACCATTTAAACGCGGATTTTTTCAAATTACTCGATGCAATTACGATTGCCCGTTCACGCAAACACATTGAACGTCACTATCCCGATGTTGCCAAAGAATTAGGCGGCTTTCCAAAACGTTCAAAGCCTAAATCTATTTATTACGACATGGATACGCTTGGCGTATTTCCTTCGTTTGTCGGTATAGAAAAAGAAATTTCAGCCTATCAATTGTCGTTATTCAATCCGACGAAATACCTGCTCAACGAATACCGCGATTTACCTGAATATCAAAGCAAAGTAAAAAACTTCACTCAAGAAAACCGTGAGCATTATTTAATCGGCATGATGAAAGTGAATTTTTTAAAACGTCTTGAAAGTTCCGTTGTTTCATTTGCTGACACGATGATTCGAACGGTTATCAAAATTGAACAATTGATTGAAAAAATACAACGATTTGAAGACATCGACAGTTTAAGTGAAAACGATTTTGATGATGACGAAGAACTAAGCGACGCGCTGGCGGTCGGTAAAAAAATCAAATTCCAATTGAAACATTTGGATTGTTCACGATGGTTGCAAGATTTAGAAAGCGATAAAAAACAGCTCTCGAAATTGCGGGACATTGCACAAAATGTATCGCCGCAACGTGACGGTAAATTACACGAATTAAAAGAATTGATTACCCATAAAATCAGTAATCCAACCGTCGATAAGCAAGGTAAATCGATTAAAAAAGTGCTGATTTTTACTGCATTTTCTGATACTGCCCAGTATTTGTACAACGCATTGAAAGCCGATTTAGGCGTTCATTGTGGTTTGGTGACGGGTTCAAAATGCGAAGCGACTTTAGGCGCGACAAATTTCAACGACGTGTTAATCAATTTTTCACCCACCGCCAAAAAACGCAATGGTTTTAAAAATACGCTTACTGAAGAAATCGATGTGTTGATTGCCACCGATTGTATTTCGGAAGGGCAAAATTTGCAGGATTGCGATTGGGTGATTAACTACGATATTCATTGGAATCCCGTGCGTTTGATTCAACGGTTTGGACGAATTGACCGCATTAACAGCCAAAACAAAGAAGTTTCGATGATTAACTTCTGGGCGACGGCTGAACTCGATCAGTATTTGAATTTGAAAAATCGGGTTGAAGCGCGAATGGCATTAGTCGATATTTCTGCCACAGGTTCGGATAATTTGTTGCTCACCGAAGACGATGCCAACGATGAATTAAATTATCGTGATGAACAGCTAAAACGCATGAAAGATGAAGTGTTGGATTTAGAAGAACTCAATGATGGCTCGACGCTAACTGATTTTAATTTTGATGATTATCGTGCAGATTTAGGCGGCTATTTGGATTTGGAACGCGACAAACTTGCCAACGCGCCACCTGGTCTTTATGCCGTTGTACCTGAGCAACCTGATTTAAATATCCATAAAGGCGTTATTTTTTGTCTACAACAAAAGGTTTATCAACAAGAAAAGGGGCAGCAAGTGAATCCGCTCACGCCGTTTTTTCTGATTTATATTCAAGACGATGGCAAAGTCAGGCATAACTTTGTTGAAGCAAAACACACGCTCGAAATTTTCAAAACGTTGTGCGTTGGTAAAGAGAAACCTTATGAGGCCTTATGCCAATTATTCGATGACCAAACCAATGACGGCAGTGACATGACGTATTATTACGACTTGGTGGCAAAATCTGTCGATGCGATTAGCGAAGCCTTTCAAGAAAAAGAAATTATAAAGTTAGCCACAGGACGTGGCGCATTATTGCCAATCGTTTCACAACAAATCACAAACCCAACCGATTTTACGTTGGTCACATGGCTCGTAATTAGCTAAATACAAACGGATTATTTCCAATGACTGACAAAAACAAACTTCAAACTCTTATTAACCAATTTTCTAACGGCGATTTAAGAGCAAACGCCCTCGCATTATTTAACGAACTTGGTTATTCGAGTTCACGCACCCAAAATAAAACGGTTGCTGAAATTTTTGGGTATAAAAATACTGAAGTTGTCGATTCTGCCTTTTTGTTTCAACTGGCAGGCGATAATTTAAACGGTGTTCAAGCGATTTCAGAACCTGTTGATAACACCATTATCGAATCGTATCTATTCGTGGCGATTGAATTGAAGCAATCATATTATTCACGTTCCGATTTGGTCAAAATCACCCGCGAACTTAATAAAAGTCCACAACCTGTTTTGATTTTATTTAAACACGGCGAAACGCTCACGTTTTCGGTTATTCACCGTCGATTAAACAAAAAAGACGACAGCCGCGACGTGTTAGAAAAAGTGACGCTGATTAAAGATATTCGCATCGAAAATACCCATCGGGCGCATTTGGATATTTTGAGCGAATTGGCTTTTTCAAATTTAAAAAATAAGCCGACAAACTTCGTTGAATTGCACAACGCTTGGCAAAGTGTTTTAAATACCAAAACACTCAATAAACAATTCTACGAAAAATTGTTCGACTGGTATTTGTTCGCGCTTTCGGAAGTGAAATTCCCGCAAATTCGCGCTGAAAAAGATTTAGTCGCCGATGAACAACATCAAAGTGAATCTTTAATCCGTTTATTAACGCGGCTTTTGTTCGTTTGGTTCATGAAAGAAAAAGGCTTAATCAACGCCGAACTTTTTGACCAAAAAGAATTAAAAACAATTTTAAAAAATTTCACAGGCGAAAATTCCGACGACACGATTTATTACAAAGCGATTTTGCAAAACCTGTTTTTTGCCACGCTCAATATGCCAATTGAAAAACGCAAAGTGATTTATGACGGTTTCGCGCCAAAAGATTACGGCAATCAACTCGTTTATCGTTATGCGGATTTATTTGAAACTGAAAACTTCGTTGAACATTTTGAAAATATCCCATTTTTAAACGGTGGTTTGTTTGATTGTTTAGACCAACGAAAAACGGACGATTCGCCTGAAATTCGTCTTGATGGTTTTAGCACGCAAGCCAAAAAACAAGCTGTTGCGCCCGATAAACTCTTTTTTGGTGAATATAAAAATGTCGATTTAAGCGCGGCGTATGACAACAAAAAGAAATCAAACGTCATGGTTTATGGCTTGATTGATATTTTGCAAAACCATAAATTCACGGTTGAAGAAAATACGCCGCTCGAAGAAGATATTGCGCTTGACCCTGAATTGTTGGGGCAAGTTTTTGAGAATTTACTCGCTGCTTACAATCCTGAAACGGGTACGACCGCAAGAAAACAAACAGGTTCTTTTTATACGCCGCGTGAAATCGTCGATTACATGGTTGATGAATCGTTGATTGCGTATTTTGAATCTTCTCCCCCTTTGAAGGGGGAAGCCGTAGCGATAGCGAAGGCAGGGGGATGTGCTTTTGATGTTGAGCTTAAAGCACATCCCCCCCGCCCCCCTTCAAAGGGGGGAGACAAGATTTTATTGCGGAATCTTCTTAGTTATAACGAAACCAAAAACCCTTTCGATGCGCCACAAACCGAACTTTTAATCCAAGCTATCGACAACCTAAAAATTCTCGACCCCGCTTGCGGTTCGGGCGCGTTTCCAATGGGAATTTTGCACAAACTCGTTTTCGTGTTGTCCAAACTCGACCCAAAAAATGAAAAATGGCGCGACCGTCAAATCGCCAAACTAAAAGCCATCGACGACTCCGCGTTGCGCGAAAAAGCCACCCAAGTCATTCACGATGCGTTTGAAAATAACGAACTCGATTACGGACGCAAACTTTTCTTAATCGAAAACTGCATCCACGGCGTAGACATTCAACCCATCGCTACGCAAATCAGCAAATTACGCTTTTTCATTTCGCTCATCGTTGACCAAAAATCTCACGGTGATAAATCCAATAACTTCGGCATTCGTCCGTTGCCCAATTTGGATTTTAAAATTATCGCCGCGAATACCTTAATCGCCGCGCCTCAAGACGATTTTGAAAACAACGCGCTGTTTTCAAACGATTCCTTTTTTGAGAATTTCAGCGACTTAACGCACGATTATTTCAAAGTCGCCAACCCCGACGATAAACGAAAATTGCGCGACAAAATCGAAACGCTCATCAACGCAAAATGCGACGAAAAACTTCGCGGCATCAAATCGTTAAGCCACAACGAAACCAAAAATAAAAAACAAATCGACCAGCTCGAAAGCCACCAAAAACTTTGGCAAAGTTACGCCAATTTGTTCAAACACGAAGCCGTTGCGTTCTTTGAACCCCGCTATTTCTTCCCGCAACTTTCGGGCGGCTTTGATATTGTGATTGGCAATCCGCCTTATGTATTCGCAAGAAATAGCGCAGAAAAAGGCATTACCGAACAAGATAAAAAGTATTTTTACGGCAATTTCAAACTGGCGAAATACCAAGTTAATTTGTATCCATTGTTTATTGAAAAAGGTCACAATCTAATTAAAAACACGGGCATTCTTTGTTACATCACGCCGAATAATTGGCTAACGATAAACACGAACAAAGATTTAAGAAAGTTCGTGTTGGAATGTTCAAATGTAAAAATCGTTAATTTTTACGCGAAAGTTTTTGAAAGTGCGGCGGTTGATAGTTGCATCATTACGTTTTCAAAAAGTGGCGAAAATCAAGAAGTCGATTTGTTTGAATATACCGATTCATTAACGTTAATTCACAGCGCACCAGCCGATTATTTTTTGAGTAAAAAAGATTAC
>CAINHO010000039.1 GCA_903848935.1 uncultured Pseudomonadota bacterium
CAAAATATAAAAATTAATCCATTAATGGTTTTTATGGCATTATTTTTATCAACTTATCAGATTTCAAAATATGTTTGTTTTACAGAACACCGAATAATTTCGGACAAAGAATACCTGGAATCATTTGTAGATGGGATGCTCAAATCAGGGAGTATAAAACTGCATAGCTGGGATAATACAGTCGAGTCTTATCTGGCATCCCATCCCGATTGTTGCAGTGTTTCAAGTTATGCTTTTTTGAACAATATCCAATTTGGATTTGGTGACGATGTTGTCGTCAGCATTGACTATGAAATGAGCGAAAAGCAAAAAGCAAGTGGCGGGTACGGTAACGATACACACTACACATACATAGCCTTCCTTGATGCCTGCGGTAAACAGTTCGACTCTACGGGCGAATCATTCACGCCAACCCCAAAAAACTATTCAACATATTAAAAACTGGAGAACACCATGAGTGTTTTTACCCTAAGTTGGAACGACTTAACCATTAACACAATGACCAATCTGTATTTGTATGGTCAAGTGGATGCACCTGCCGATTTGCAGGATGCAGCATTAATTCGACAACCTGAAACAAAGCCTGCGTTAACAACAATAACTTTGACCGATGTCGCTTCTTTTATGACCGATGGTCCTGGAAGATACGCTAATGGTGCGCAGTCTTCGCTAGTGAACTTGTTTATGAACGGTGTTCTGATGCCTAGTAATGGCGAAAAGCAAGAGCGGTTGGTTGAGAGTTTCGATTTGCCACTGATTAATAAAGAGCGATTTTTTACTATTTCCCAAGTGGAATATGATCCAAACTCGGCAGATTTTGATGCCAGAGCCTATGTCTTTGGACACGAAAATTTTGCTATTGCCGAAGGTGCTAAATTTATTGTGGAAGCGGACGGGACACGATATATCGATAATTATGTCATCCTACCTGGTCAAGATAACTTCGATTATGAGACCTCGTGGGCATTGAACTTATTTGACAACTTTTTCTTGGAAGATAAAATCGATCCATCGGGAATCGGGCGACGGGTTGATATGGTATACGACCAGGCTAGTAAAGATTCTTACAAAACAAGTGTCCTTAACGGCACAGATAGTCGTTATACACACGCAGATTATCTACATGATTTAGCAAAAAACAATCTGTTATGGCATCCAGTTGAAGGACTGGCAACGTTTACGACGGATACTTATGGATTGACTCAGGATTTATTTAATAGCGGTTCCACCCGATTCCTCTATGACAATAAACCCATTATTTATGGAACAAATAGTAACGATAGTCTCTCTGCTTCAAAAGTAAATTGGCAGGATGCTCCCTTGCTTAACGAATACAAATCAAATGGTGTAGTGTTAATTGCTGGTGCAGGTGACGATGCGCTCACAGGTAGTACCGCTGGACTATCTTTTAGGTGGACTTGGTAACGATACGCTTAAAGGCGGAAAAGGCTTCGACACTTATATTGTGAGCAATGGTGACACCATTAGTGATAGTGATGGCAATGGTAAGGTTTTATTTGATAACCAAGAACTGCACGGTGGTACAAAGAAAACGGGAGAACATGAATGGAAAGATGGCTATGGAAATACTTACAGTCGTTTAGGCAATAAACTTTTTGTCGTAAGCAATGACAAGCAATCGATGATTACCATTCAAAATTTCACTAACAATAAATTAGGCGTCCATCTCGACACTCTCGATGACATCAAAAAAAGAAGTAAATACTGCCAAAAGCACCTCTTCCCCAATTATTCTCGATTTAAATAACAATGGTGTTGAAACCACAGGTGTAAATGGATGGGCATATTTCGATCATGCTGGTGATGGTTTTGCTGAACGAACTGGTTGGGTTGGTGGAGCAGATGGCTTATTAGTGCGTGATCTTAATGGTAATGGACGTATTGATAACGGAAACGAATTGTTTGGCAGTGAAACACTATTAGCCGACGGCAGTAAAGCGGCTAATGGTTTTGAGGCATTAAAAACACTTGATGGCAATGGCGATAATCAAATCAATGCAGATGATGCCGCATTTGCGAGTCTCCAAATTTGGATAGATGCCGACGGTGATGGTTCTAGCCAACCTAATGAATTACAGTCATTACAAGCTGCTGGCATTATTGCTATCGCAACGAACTATTCAAATTCGGACGTTATCGATGTTCAAGGTAATTCCCATCGACAAATAGGAAGTTATACCCGTGCTGATGGCACTCAAGCGGCTGCCGAAGATGTATGGTTTGCCGTTGATAAAACCTACAGCATTGCTGAAACATGGGTAGATGTGCCAGATGAAATTGCAGGCGATTCACCTGATTTGTCGGGGTATGGCGTAGTGCGTGATTTATGGCAAACATTGGCGCTCGATACAAACGGCAATCTCAAAGCATTGGTTTTAGCATATCAAACAGAAACGGACGAAGGACAGCGACGTTCTTTGGTCAATGACATTATTTACCACTGGACTAGCGCAGATCAGATTGCCCCACAAAGTCGAGGAAATTATGTTGATGCTCGTCAATTGGTCGCTTTAGAACATTTATTGGGCGAGGGTTTTTATCAAACGAATTGGGGCATCAATCCAGGTGATACGGCGGGTAAAAAAATTGGTTCGGCATTTACAGAATTATCAAATTCAATATTTTCACAATTGGAAGCTCAAACACGATTTGCTGATTTATATGCCAAAATCAATTGGAGCTGGAATGAAAATACTCAAGCTCAACAAATAGATTTGACAGCGGTTATTGCTATTTTACAAAATCAACTTAATACCGATTTAGAAAGTGGTCTGACGTTGCTTGATAGTTTTGTGCGTAATTTGAAAACTTTTGGCTGGACTGATTCCTCTGTTTGGCAAACGCTTAATGATGGACTTGCTGCTATTCATCCAGAAATCATTGATGTGCTGCGATTAGCACAATTAGACACGCTAACAGGAAATGCAGAATCCAGTCATTTGAATGGTAGTACCGCTAATGAACGTTTGCTCGGTTTTGGTGGCGACGACGTATTGAATGGGTCGGGCGGTAATGATGTACTTGAAGGTGGTGATGGTAACGACACGCTTGAAGCTGGAACTGGAAATGACACGTTAGAAGGTGGAAAAGGGAATGACGTTTTAGACGGTAATACAGGCAGTGATATTTATATTTTTCAACATGGTTTTGGCAATGACCACATTCATCAATACGATTCAGCTTCGGATACAGTAGATGTTGCTCATTTTTCTGACTTATCCACGCAAAATGTAGTTCAAACAATCAGACAAGGCGATGATTTAACACTTATTTTTACTACAGGTGATCAGCTTACTGTTGACGGCTATTTCGATACGGCAGCTCGCAGAATTGATAGTTTTGATTTCTCCAATGGTAAACATTGGGATTTAGCCGCCATTAAAGCGCATGTCGATACATTAGGCACGATAGGTGACGATTCGCTGTATGGTTATACAGCAGGGAATAATCAACTATTTGGTTTAAGCGGCAATGATGAATTGCATGGCAATACTGGAAATGATTTAGTAGATGGTGGTGAGGGGAACGATACACTTTATGGTCAATCGGGTGATGATACGCTCGATGGTGGAGCAGGTGATGACGTACTGAAAGGTGGCACAGGTAATGACACTTACAAAATAAATGCCATTAGCGACAGTGTTGTCGAGGCTACAAATTCAGGATTAGATACAGTGCTGAGTTCAATTAGCTATGTTTTACCTGCCTATACGGAAAATCTAACTTTAATGGCAACGGCTGGAAATCTTAATGCTACTGGCAACTCTTTAGACAATCTGCTGCTAGGTAACGAAGGCGACAATATTTTAAATGGCAGTTTAGGGAATGATACTTTAAATGGCAGCACGGGAAATGACATTTACCTCTTTGGTAAAGGCGATGGTCAAGATATTATTTTAAATAATGATCATGTAGAAGAATTTAACATCTTGCAATTCAAGTCAGGAGTAACGCCTAATGAAATCATTACAACTCGTTTGGAAAATGATTTGATTTTCTCAATAGTAGGAACTGCCGACAAAATAACAGCGAGTTCTTTTTTTAACGATACTGTAAATAATCCTTGTGGTCCTATTCAACAGGTTTCGTTTGGTGATGGTACTGTTTGGAACATGTGGACATTCAATGTCATTTAAATTCATTCATAAAAAAGGCCAGATTTCTCCAGCCTTTTTTCTATTTCCGAATTAGCGTTGAAATTATTTCAACAAGCCTTGCAACAACCCATTCAACTTATGAACAAATGCTGCTGGGTCGTCTAAATGTCCGCCTTCGCTCAAAATCGCTTGGTCAAACAAAATCTGTGTTAAATCTGCAAAACGGGTGTCATCTTGTTCAACTTTTATGCGTTGAACCAGCGCGTGGTCTGGATTGATTTCAAAAATTGGTTTTTTACCACCACCAAAACCGCCGAGAGCTTGTCCCGCATCTTTCATCATCCGTTCCATGTGTAAACTCATGCCGTAAACATCAGCGACTAAACATGCAGGTGATTCAGTTAAACGATGACTTAAACGTACGTCGCTGACTTTGTCGCCTAACACGGTTTTGATTTGTGTTAAAACAGATTCGAAATCTTTGCTAACTTCTTCTTGAGCGGCTTTGGCTTCTTCGGTTTCTTCTTCGCCTAAATCCAAATCACCTTTAGCAACCGATTGAATATGTTTGCCGTCGAATTCGTCCAAATGTGACACTAACCATTCGTCGATACGGTCAGAAAGCAATAAAACTTCAATGCCTTTTTTGCGGAAAATTTCTAAATGCGGACTATTTTTTGCTGCCGCGAAACTTTCAGACGTGACGTAATAAATTTTGTCTTGCCCTTCTTTCATGCGGCTGACGTAATCTTCCAACGAAACGTCTTGTTTATCCGAATCGTTATGTGTTGACGCAAAACGGAACAATTTCGCTACACGTTCTTTGTTCGCATTGTCTTCAATCGGAGCTTCTTTCAACACCACGCCAAATTGTGACCAGAAAGTCGCATATTTTTCAGGTTCATCTTTTGCCAAACTTTCCAACATACCCAACACTTTTTTAACTGCGCCTGATTTGATAGTGTTGATTTGTTTGCCTTGTTGCAGAATTTCGCGTGACACGTTTAACGGCAATGAATTCGAATCGATAATTCCGCGAATAAAACGTAAATAACGCGGCATCAATTGTTCAGCATCGTCCATGATAAAGACTTTGCGGACGTATAATTTCACGCCATGTTTTGCGTCTTTGTCCCACATATCAAATGGTGCGCGGCTTGGAACGTATAACAATAATGTGTATTCGTTTGTGCCTTCGACTTTGCTGTGAACG
>CAINHO010000040.1 GCA_903848935.1 uncultured Pseudomonadota bacterium
ACGTTAGATATTACCTCAACGGATGGCAGTAATTCAGCCATCACCACAGGTACTGCCGCAACCTCACTGAATACAGGGGCGGGGTCAACCATTGCCGTTACCGCAAATGCGTTGGCGGATGGCGTGACCTTGACGATTGCGGCGGGTACTACGGGAACGGTTGCCGTTACAGGATTGAAAGGTGATTTAACCGTCGCCGATGGTTATACAGGTAGCGTGACTGCGACCTTAGTAGCTGTCCCAACTTTAACCGTAGCATTTGGTACAGATATAACAGGAACGCATTCAGTAAATGCAGACGCATTACTTGATAATCAAGTGTTAACGCTCACAGGTTCTGATGCGGCTTCCGTTAGTTTGACCACTGGTGATTTGGCTGCTGGTGCTTATGTTGGAAATTTAACCGTGACTGCAACGGGAGTTAACACTGACGACATTGTCACAGGTTCTGGTAGCGATACGATTAAAGGTAGTGCTGGCAACGATACGATTGATGGTGGTTTAGGTGTCGATTCAATGATAGGTGGGGCGGGTGATGATACCTACTACGTTGATAACGCGGGGGACAAAGTAGTTGAACTTGTCAATGGTGGCACTGACCTCATTAGCAGTAGCGTTTCTTACACCTTGCCTCTTTATGTTGAAAACTTGACGTTAACTGCTGGAACGCTGGCAACGGGTAACAATCAAAATAACACCATCACAGGAAACAGCAGCGCAAATACCATCGACGGTGGTACAGGTGCTGACACGATGATTGGCGGTGGTGGTTCAGACACTTACATTGTTGATAATACAAGTGATGTTGTTACTGAAAATTTAGCAGAAGGTACGGATTTGATTCAATCGTCCGTTACTTATACGATTCCAACCAACGTTGAAAATATGACATTGACGGGTCGTTTGGCAATTAACGGAACGGGTAACAGTCTTGCAAACAACATCACGGGAAATATCGGCAATAACTTGCTAACTGGTGGTGCTGGCGATGACACGTTAATCGGTGGCGATGGCGACGACACTCTCAGCGGTGGTTTAGGTGCTGACATATTGACGGGCGGGGCAGGTAAAGATACCTTTGTATTCGATTCCACCTACGATTCCGACAATAAAGTCGATACCATTACGGATTTCCAACATGTACTGGGTGAAAAAATTGATTTATCGTTGGTAAGCACAGGTACTTTTACCTTCATGGGTACAGCTAGCCCTACTGGTACAGCCGCTAATCGCTTGTACTACTCGATCAGTGGTAGTAACTCAATTATTACGGGTTATATAGGCGCAGATAGCACAGCTGATTTCACTATCAACGTAACGGGGGTGACGGCATTCACCGCAGCAGATTTCGTTCTGTAATTCGTTTGTTAAATTTTTAACGTTCCAAGTGTTGTAATCCATTCAACCACTATCGGCACAGGCAGGTAGTGGTTGAGTTGTTTTTGAAGGAGTTAAAATGCCACCCAAAATTAGAGAACTGATAGCCATTTTGGAATCGGTTGGATTTGAAAATCAAGGCGGGAGAGGTGTGTTTTACAGCGAAAATTTAGTAAAACAAAATGCCCAATTCAACTACTATCGGCACGAGTGGAAATACTTTTGAAATGTAAAGCTCTCAAATTATTTTTCATAGTGCAATCGAAACAACGTCAACACCACTTTAATTTTTACCTCAGAGGTCACAACCATGACTGATACATCTTCAACCGAAACACCTATTGTCGAAGCCGCGTCAACTGAAACCATTTCGGCACCTACCACAGAACCAGTTACTGAAATAATCTCCACACCCGTTGAAGCTGCGCCCATTGCACCCACTGAAACCATTTCGGCACCTACCACAGAATCGGTTGCTGAAATAATCTCCACACCCGTTGAAACTACGCCGATTGCGCCCACTGAAACCATTTCGGCACCTAGCACAGAATCGGTTGCTGAAATAATCTCCACACCCGTTGAAACTACGCCGATTGCGCCCACTGAAACCATTTCAGCACCTACCACAGAATCGGTTGTTGAAATAATCTCCACACCCGTTGAAACTACGCCGATTGCGCCCACTGAAACCATTGACGATAACACCGCTGCAACGGTAATTGCCGCTGCGGTAGCCGAGCCAACGCTTTCAAGTGCAACGACCGATACGATTTTATTCGTTGATACCCACGTCAGTAATTACCAAGAATTGCTCATTGGTTTAGGCAGCAATGTCGAAGTGATTTTGCTTGACTCGCAAACAGATGGCGTGGTGCAAATGGCTACCGCATTGCAAGGGCGCAGCAATTTAGCCTCGATTCAAATCCTCTCACACGGTAGCGATGCTTCCATCGAGGTGGGTTCAAATACGCTAAACCTTGGCAACCTTGCCAGTTACACCAACGAACTCGCACAAATCGGCGCGGCTCTTTCTGCTACAGGTGATATTTTGCTGTTCGGTTGTAATGTCGCTCAAGATGCAGCGGGCGTTGAGTTTGTGAATAACTTGGCGACGTTGACTGGCGCAGATGTTGCCGCGTCGAATGATTTAACGGGATTTGGCGGAAACTGGACATTAGAAGTTGCTAGTGGTGCGATTGAAGCGCAAACCGCGATGACAGTTGTCGCGCAGGCCGGGTATATGGGGGTTTTGACGACAGCTAATGCGCCTGCTTTTGCAAATGACAGTAGTTCCGCTTTGTACACGGAGGTTGCGCCTGTAATTTTAGATAGTCTTATCACAATTACAGATGCTGATTTTCCTACTAGTTACACAGGTGCAACTTTAACAATCGCTCGTTATCCTAGCGCAAATACGGGTGATGTCTTCACAAGTTCATTATCATCGAATGCCGCTTATGTTAGTACCTTCAGCAGTACATCGGGAACACTTACGGTTACATTTGCCACAGGTATAACGCCAACGCAGGTTAATACATTTTTACAATCTATTGCCTATGCTGGCACAAAAAGCGGTGGTGGCATGATTATCTGGTCGTTCTCCGATGGTACTGGAGACGCAGCAGCTATTGGCTCTACTTTTGTTGCAGTCAATAAACCCCCTGTTGCCACAGTTAATATACCAACTTCAATCACCGAAACCGATTCAAATGTAGTTTCTACAACAGGTTTATTCACCGCAATTAGCGATCCAGAATCCCAGACAATTAGCGCAAGCGTCACGTCTATAACAGCGATTGCAAAGTTAAGTGATGGAACGACCAGCTCTACTTTGCTTACCGCGTTGGGGTTAGACGTTGGAACGGGTGTAAATGCTTTCCTAAGTGCATTTACATTAACAGGTGCAAGCAATGGAACTGTTGCATCTGTCGGCTCTACTTTAGGCTGGACGTTTAATCCTGGTTATGCGTTCAACCCATTGGGTGCGGGGCAAAAAATAGAATTCACTTACACCACTAAATTCTCAGATAGTCAGTTTGCATTCGTCAACAAAGACACGGTAATCACCATTACGGGAACAAATGACGCACCGACTCTTGCTACAGCAATAGGCGACATAAACCTAGTCGCCGCTGATGACAGTAGTTTTGTTTATGATGTTTCTACCAATTTTAAAGATGTCGATTTGTTCGATACACTTTCTTATACTGCGATCTTGTCAAATGGTGCTGGTGCGTTACCAACTGGTTTGTCTTTTGACTCTGCGACTGGCAAATTCACCAAAACAGGGACGGTAGCAGTGGGTGATTACAGCATCACGGTTACGGCAACAGATAGTGGCAGTCTAAGTGTTTCAGACACCTTTATCATTTCTGTGACGAACGAAGCGGTTAGTGATGTCAATCCGAGTTTGTCTCTTACCACCACTGTTACTAATAACGTTATTACAACTGCTGCTAATAACAATGTTGGCATCAGACCATTATTTGTCAGTACGTCTAGTAGTGATACGTTTTCTGGTACTTATGTGACTCAAGATGCCGTTAGCTATTCTCAAGCAACAGGTGCTGTGACCGTTACATTACCTGAGTTGACCCTTGCTAGTACAGTTACTCCTGTTCAAGCAACAACGTCTCATGGCACTGACTTATTCGCAAACATCGACAACTTAATTGGTAGTAATTACGCAGATTTGCTAACGGGTAACGCTGCCGCCAACATTATTTATGGTGGTGCAGGTGACGATACTATTATGGGTGGTGCAGGTTCTGACATCATCAATGGTGGAGCGGGGAACGACACGATTGATGGTGGGACGGGCAACGACACTATGAGTGGTGGTCTTGGCAATGACACTTATATTGTTGATTCGACTGCCGATGTTATTAGAGAATTGAGCGCAGGCGGCACTGATTCTGTTAATAGTTCTGCCACCTACGTTTTGCCACTTTATGTGGAAAACTTAACGTTGACTGGCACAGCAAATCTTAATGGAACTGGCAATAGTTCAAACAACACGATTACTGGTAATGCTGGTAACAACAGCATCGATGGTGGCACAGGGATTGATACGATGATTGGTGGGGGTGGTACGGACATTTATGTTGTTGATAATATCAACGATTCTATTATAGGCGGTGCGGGTATTGATTCTGTTCAAACTTCTGTTACTTATGATTTGTCTACTCAAACGAGTGGCGGTGTTGAAAACTTAACGTTGATGGGTCGTTCAGCTATTAACGGCACTGGAAATTCATTGGCTAATGTACTTATCGGAAACCTTGGCAATAACATCCTTAGTGGTGGTGCTGGCAATGACTCATTAAGCGGTGGTGATGGCAACGACACACTCAGTGGTGGTTTAGGTGCTGACACATTGACAGGTGGTGCAGGTGTGGATACCTTTGTATTCGATTCCACCTACGATTCTGACAATAAAGTCGATACCATTACGGACTTCCAACGTGTGCTGGGTGAAAAAATTGATTTATCGTTGGTGAGTACAGGTACTTTTACCTTCATGGGTACAGTTGCTCCTGGTGTTACTGCTACAGCTAATCGCTTGTACTACTCGACCAGTGGTGGTAACTCAACTATCACGGGTTATATAGGTGCCGATAACATAGCTGATTTCACTATCAACGTAACGGGGGTGACAGTATTCACGGCGACAGATTTCGTTCTGTAATCAGTAACGTTACGTTTTCAATGTTCCACATTGTAAAATGCGAAAGCCCCGCCCCTTGTGAAAAAGGAGCGGGGCTTTTTTGTGCATGGATTAAATATATAACAGACAAATCACACCGTCTCAACCGCCTTTCGACTAACGGCATTCGCCATTAAAGCAAAATCTCTTAAACTGATATTTTCAGCCCGCAAATTCGCGTCAATGCCTAACGCTAAAATTTCAGCTTCCGATAACGAGTTTTTCAATGAATTTCGCAACGTTTTACGACGTTGCGAAAATGCTTCGGTCACAAGTTTACTAAGTGTTTTCACGTTATCAACTTCGACAGGCGGTTTTGAATGTGGCACTAAACGCACCATAGCCGACATCACTTTCGGCACGGGTTTAAAACTTTCAGGTGGTACGTCAAACAACCATTCGGTCGCGCAATAATACTGCATCATCACACTTAAACGCCCGTAAGAATTACCGTTCGGCTTGGCGCAAATTCGATTTACGACTTCCTTTTGCAACATAAAAATCATGTCCGCAATGCAATCGGTCGTTTCCAATAAATGAAACATCAACGGCGTTGAAATGTTGTACGGCAAATTACCAATGATGTGCAGTTTTTCACCTTCTGGGGCGAGGGCGGCAAAATCAAAACGCAATGCGTCCGCACTGTGAATGTTCAAATGAGTTTGCGCGGCGAATTTATATTCCAACCATTTCACCAAATCGCGGTCAAGTTCCACTACGTCTAAATGCGTGACTTTTTTAAGCAACGGTTCAGTTAACGCGCCCTGCCCTGCACCAATTTCCACCCAAAGTTGCCCGCTGCGAATCATCGCATTACCAACAATGTTATCGATGATATTTTGGTCGGTTAAAAAATTTTGCCCAAACCGCTTGCGTGCTTGATGTGCCATTACGAATTACTCATTGTGATTGCTGTTTGTAGTGCGTATTGCAAACTGCCTAAATCGGCATTGCCTGTCCCTGCTAAATCTAACGCCGTACCGTGATCTACCGAGGTGCGAATAATTGGCAAACCTAACGTGATATTGACCGCTCGCCCGAAACCTTTGTATTTCAAAACGGGCAACCCTTGATCGTGATACATCGCCAACACTGCGTCGGCAGTTTGCAGATATTTATTAGTGAACACCGTATCCGCAGGCAACGCACCGTGTAAATTCATACCTTCAACGCGGAGTTTTTCGAGCATCGGATTGATAATGTCGATTTCTTCGCGTCCTAAATAACCATTTTCACCTGCGTGCGGATTCAGCCCACACACCAAGATTTTGGGCTGTTCAATGTGAAAGCGCGTTTTCAAATCGTGATGCAAAATGCGAATGACTTTTTCTAAACGTTCCGGCGTAATCGCCGCGCTGACTTTAGAAAGCGGTAAATGTGTTGTCACTAACGCCACACGCAATCCTTCTGTCGCCAACATCATCACAGGATGACCGCCCGTTTGTAACGCAATATGTTCCGTATGACCAGTAAAAGCAAAACCCGCTTCGTTAATCACGCCTTTATGCACCGGCGCAGTCACCATCGCCGCAAAGGATTTGTTCAAACAACCTTGCGTGGCAAGGTCTAATAGTTCAAGAACGTACTCGCTATTTTCGTGATTCAAAACACCAGCTTGAGCAGAAACTTTCAATGCAACGGGCAAAATTGTCAAATGCCCTTGCGGCAAAATATGACGCGGTTTTGTCGAGTCAAAATGATGCAACGTCAGCGGCAAATTCAATTGTTTAGCGCGTTGTTGCAACAATTCGGCATCCGCCAAAACCACTAATTCGCATGCAGGCAAAAGATTCTGAATGAGCTGAATGCACAAATCCGCCCCAATTCCAGCCGGTTCACCGGCAGTTAACGCAATGCGTGGCAACATTATTCAGTTTTCCCGTAATGCGTTTCGATATAGCGTTCAACAATCGCTTGGAATTCTTCAGCAATATGGTCGCCTTTTAGGGTGACAGTTTTTTCGCCATCTTCGTAAACGGGTGCAACAGGTGATTCGCCTGTTCCAGGTAAACTGATACCGATGTTGGCATTTTTGCTTTCGCCAGGGCCATTAACGACGCAACCCATCACCGCGACTTCCATCGTTTCCACACCCGCATATTTTTCACGCCAAACGGGCATTTGGTCACGCAAATACGTTTGAATGTTCAACGCTAATTTTTGGAAATAATCACTCGTGGTACGACCGCAACCCGGACAAGAAATTACCATCGGCGTAAATGCCCGAAAACCCATTGTTTGCAAAATTTCTTGTCCGACAATCACTTCTTGGGTACGAGATGTGCCAGGTTCAGGTGTAAGTGAAATCCGAATCGTGTCGCCAATGCCTTGTTGCATCAACACTGATAATGCCGCCGCCGAAGACACGATTCCTTTTGAACCCATACCGGCTTCGGTCAATCCTAAATGCAGCGCGTAATCACATCGCGCCGACAAATCTTCATAAATCGAAATCAGTTCTTGGACGTTGCTGATTTTGCATGACAGAATGATTTTGTCTTTGCCTAACCCGATTTCTTCGGCTTTCGCAGCACTTTCCAATGCAGATAACACAATCGCTTTTCGCGCCACAGCGGCTAACGGTTCGGGTTGCGCGAGTTGACGATTTTCATCGAGCAAACGGGTCAAAACCGACTGATCCAAACTGCCGCCATTTACACCGATTCGCACGGGTTTGTTGTATTGGCAAGCGAATTCAATCATTTGTTGAAATTGCGGATCACGCGCTTTGCCACGTCCGACATTCCCAGGATTGATACGGTATTTATCCAAAGCTGCCGCACAATCAGGATATTTTTCGAGCAATTTATGCCCGTTGAAATGAAAGTCGCCGATAATCGGCACGAAACACAATGAAGCAATCAATTGTTCTTTAATTGACGCGACAGCAGCAGCGGCCTCTTCGGAATTGACCGTAATTCGCACCATTTCTGAACCTGCGGTGGCAAGTTCGATAATTTGATTCACTGTCGCTTTGATGTTGACGGTATCCGTGTTGGTCATGGATTGCACCACAATCGGTGCGCCGCCGCCGACTTTGACATTGCCGACTAAGACTTGTTGGGTAATTTTTCTAAGACGTTTAGACATAATTAAATCTCGCGTGCCAATTGTTCAGCATAGCCAATGTAACTGCGCGGGGTTAAAGCCAATAATTGCGCTTTGGCTTCCGCTGGAATTTCTAAGGTTTCGATAAATTGTTGTAATTGTTCAGGCGTAATTCGTGTGCCGCGTGTCAATTCTTTCAATTTTTCATACGGTTTTTCGATGCCGTAACGACGCATCACAGTTTGAATCGGTTCCGCCAACACTTCCCAATTCACATTTAAATCAGCGTCGAGCGCGTCAGCATTCAATTCTAATTTCGATATACCTTTCAAAGTCGCTTGAATTGCAATCACGGTATGCGCCACGCCGACACCGATGTTTCGCAACACGGTCGAATCCGTTAAATCACGCTGCCAACGTGAAATCGGTAATTTTTCTGCCAAAAAGCCAAACAACGCATTTGCCAATCCTAAATTGCCTTCCGAATTTTCAAAATCAATCGGATTGACTTTGTGCGGCATGGTTGAAGACCCAACTTCACCCGCAATCGTGCGTTGTTTGAAATAACCGAGCGAAATATAACCCCAAATATCGCGGTCAAAATCCAACAAAATCGTATTGAAACGTGAAAGCGTGTGGAAAAATTCGGCGATGTAATCGTGCGGTTCGATTTGAATCGTGTACGGGTTAAATGTTAAACCTAATGAAGTCACAAATTTTTCGGCAAAATCTGCCCAATTCACTTCAGGATAAGCGACAGCATGAGCGTTGTAATTTCCAACTGCGCCATTGATTTTGCCAAGCAATTCGACTTTTTCGAGTTGGTTTTTTTGACGATTCAATCGCGCCACTGTGTTGGCAATTTCTTTTCCAACGGTTGTCGGTGTAGCAGATTGTCCATGAGTACGCGAAAGCATTGGTTGTGCGGCAGTGTCTTTTGCTAATTTTGTGAGCGACGAAATAACCGCTTCGATTTGCGCCAAAATAACTTCGCGTCCCGCTTTCAACATCAGCGCGTAAGACAAATTGTTAATGTCTTCCGACGTGCAAGCGAAATGAATAAACTCGCTCACTTTTTCAAGTTCAGCGTTTCCAGCGATTTTCTCTTTTAAGAAATACTCGACCGCTTTCACATCATGATTGGTAGTTTTTTCAATCGTTTTGACACGCAGCGCATCGGCTTCTGAAAATTGCGAAATGATATTTTCGAGTTGTTGATTTGCGCCGTCGCTAAACGGCAAAACCTCGACGATTTCAGTTTGATTCGCTAAGGCTTGCAGCCAACGCACTTCGACTTGGACACGAAAACGAATTAAACCAAATTCACTGAAAATCGGGCGTAATAAATCGACTTTATCAGCGTAACGTCCGTCAATTGGTGAAATGGCAGTTAAAGAAAAATGTGTCATAAAAAAATAATCCAAAATGTAAAAAAGTAATTGTGGAATTTTACTTGATTATTGCGTGACTGACCTAATTGCCCACGCAACGTCAAGAGCTTGCTTGTTTTCTTTTACATCGTGAACACGAAATAATTGCACGCCAGCCATAACACCTAATGCGGTGGTGACAGCCGTTGCCGTGACAAGTTCTGTGGGTTCGTTCACGTCACAAATCGAACCCATAAAACGTTTGCGACTTGTACCCAATAACACAGGAAATCCCAATGCCACAAAATCCGCCAAATGCGCCAATAACGCTAAATTATCTTGTTTACGTTTACCAAAACCGATGCCGACATCTAATACGATATTTTCTTTTTTTACGCCCGCCAACATCGCCTCATTCGCCCGTTGCATCAAAGCCGCAATCACTTCTAACACCACGTTTTCATACTGCGGATTATCTTGCATGGTTTTTGGCGAGCCTTGCGCGTGCATCAAAATAATCGGCACGTTTCGTTGCGCGGCTAAAGTAAACATTTTCGTGTCATTTTGACCCGCAGACACATCGTTAATTAGATTTGCCCCCGCGTTTAAAGCCGCTTCTGCAACATCGCCTAAAGTCGTGTCAATACTGATTAAAACGTCGCTACGTTGTCGAATCCCTTCAATAATCGGCACGACTCGTTTAATTTGTTCATCAGCAGAAACAGATTCAGAATTTGGGCGTGTTGATTCGCCACCAATGTCAATAATCGTCGCGCCATCTGTAATCATTTGAAGCGCGTGTTGCAGTGCATTTTCGAGTTGATTAAATTTGCCGCCGTCCGAAAAACTATCGGGCGTGGCGTTTAAAATGCCCATGATGAGCGGTTTGGTGAAGTTTGAAAACATGAAAAATCCGATAAAAAACCCGTGTAAAACGGGTTTGGTGTGATGAAATAAAACCTATTTTAACTAACGCAACAGCGATTTCGTCCTGTGTTTTTGGCTTCATAAAGCGCTTTATCGGCACGTTCAAAAAAGCTGTCTTCGGTATCATCCGCAAGAAATTGAGTTAATCCGCACGAAACCGTAATCGGTACAGCTTTACCATTAGCGTTAAACCCAGTCGAGGCGACCAATTGGCGCAAATCTTCCACTAAAATCCGTGCCAAAGTGACGTCAGTATTCGGCAATAACATCACAAATTCTTCGCCACCAAAACGCGCAATAAAATCGGTATCGCGTGTACTTTGTTGCAACTGATTTGCCGTCAATGCAAGCACTTTATCGCCCGATTTATGCCCAAACGTATCGTTAATTTTTTTGAAATAATCAATATCCCAAATTGTCATCGTAAGCGGCGTGCCATAACGTTTATATCGAGCAATCTCGTCTTTCACACGTTGATTATAAGCATTGCGATTGGGTAATCCAGTCAGCGTATCCTGCGTCGCTTGCGTATGAATAACTTTTAATTCCACTTTGAGATTTTCGGTTTCCACTTCCAACGAAATCATTTTATTGACCAGTTCCGCCATATGATCTTGGAATTGTTGTTGCCGCTCTTTGTCTTGTTGATGATGGGTTTTAATCTCAGAAACAATGGTTTTAAAACATTGATTTACATTTTCTTTAAGTAAGTCCAATGACGTAGTTTTAATCGCTTCAACTTGCAGCTCTCGAATTTGCGTGAAAACAGCTTGATCTAGTTTATTACGACTTTTTACGGAACTATTTGCTGCCGCATTGGTTTCTGTCACGATGATGTTTAATTCAGCTAATTGATTAGCAATGTGCAATAAAAATTGATCAATATCTTGCTGTTCCGCCTCACCATATTCTTTGATTTTCAGTAATAACTGTACTAAATCACGCAAAACATCTTCAAACGGCTGTTTCGATTGATTAGGATTCAGTAACGTTTCTTTAAGTAGCAGGGCTTGCGGTTCAAAAACGGCTGGAATCGCTAATGCCGAAAAATACTCCAAGAGCTGTTGGCTTACCACATTCACATCAATGTGAACCACCGGTTCAACAATTTCATCCGATTCACCGCTCGGCTGCACTTCGGGTTCAGGTTCGGTAATTTTGAGAATTTCGATGAACAACTCACTGGCTTGTTCAATGGTCGTGTCTTCGTTATTGACCAGTTTTTGTAATTCACGCAACGCCGTTTGTTGTGCCGAATCCGTGTATTGCCGAAACAAAAAGTCGAACAATAAATCTGCTTTAAGATTCTTCTTTTTGAGCGGCAAATTTTTAATGGATTCGTTAAAATTTTTCAGTTCGGTCTTCAGCGTGATTGGTTCAAGTTCATTTTTAACGTGATTCCGCACGCGCTGTAAAATGGGATCGAGATGTTTATTTTGACCTTCGCCAATAATCGAAAGCTGAATAATAAACTGCCGCAACAACTTTTCTTTTTCGTGATGCGCGTGTTCAATTTTATTTTGTTCGTCGAAAAGATTGAGATATTTCTTGCGCCATTGCTCGCCCAAATCTTCATTTTGTTTACTGAAAAAGCCCATAATTATTCGTGTTCTCTCTTCGACGACATAAATTTAAAATACAGAATTATTTTTTTACCGCGCTTTCTTGTGCGATTAAACGATTCATGACTTCAATCATTTTTTCGTGTGAACCGGCAAGTGGCCCACTGGTTTTGTATTTGCCGTTAATCACAATCGCAGGCACGCCGGTAATGCCGTATTTTGCTGCCAACGTACCGGCTTGACGGACTTTCATATCAATTGGAAATGAATTAAATGCCGCTTTGAAATCCGTTTCACTCACGCCGTGTGCGACGAAAAATTTAGCGAGTTGCTCTTCCGTTTCCAAATGTTCTTTTTTCACTTGAATCGCGTCAAAAAAATCGGCGTGAATTTTATCCACTACGCCCAGAGCTTCAGCGGTGTAATAAGCTTTGGCGTGTTTGCCCCATTGCTCACTAAATACAGCGGGTTGACGAATAAATTCCACATTTTTCGGCAAGGTTTTCACCCATTTCGCTAACGTCGGTTCAAAATCGAAACAATGTGGACAGCCGTACCAAAAAAACTCAATCACTTCGACTTTGTTCACGTCGTGTGTGGGTTGAGCTGGTGTGACGAGTTCATAACCAACCGTTTCAGATGCCGCTTGTGCAGGATTAAATGTGGCGGCAATGGCAAGTGATAACGCCAATAAACTGTGTTTCGTAAATTTTTTCAGCATTTTAATTCTCTCTTAATTTCATGGTTGAAATGCGTGTGGCGACGGCTTTGATTTCAGCATCTGTCATTTTCACCGCAATCATGTGCATCATATTTTCGTTGGTATTACTGCGTTTGCCTGATTTGAAATCGGTTAAAGCTTTCACCAAATACGTCGCGTGTTGTGATTTCAACGCAGGGAATGCTGCCGGTTTATTACCTTCGCTGAAAGGGCCATGACAAGCAATACACGCAGACACTTCGCGTTTCAAATCGCCATTGCGGTACAAATCGCCACCTTGTGCGACTAAAGTTTCATGTTCTGCACGTTCTTCGGCAGAATCGAAAACTTCTTCGGGTTCACCTGCTATTTTTTGATCGGCATAATAATTGGCAATATCGACCATATCGTTATCAGTCAAAGACATCGCAATCGTCGCCATTATCGGATCTTTGCGCGTGCCGTCTTTAAAGGCTTTGAGCTGATTAACGAGATAACCAGCGTTTTGTTGAGCGAGTTTTGGGAACATCGGCATCGTGCTATTTCCATGTTCACCGTGGCAACTCACGCACGAAATCGATTTTTGTTTGCCGGTATTCACACTGTCGGCGTGCGTCATTTCAGCGTGAACATGACCACTCAAAAGAGCAGCTAAAGCAAAAGCGAAACTTTTTTTGTACATCGTTGTTCCTTAAAAAATGTAGAGTAAAGTGCGTTAAGTGTACACAAAGCCGCGTGTGTGCTTAAATTCTAACCCAAATCAACCTTCTACGCGAGAGACCATGAACCCACTTTATCATCGTGCCACTTTCATCAACAGCTCACCAAATTTACGCAATACGCCACCAGATATAGGTTTGGAAATTGCCTTTGCTGGGCGTTCGAATGCTGGTAAATCGAGCGCAATTAACACGTTGACGCGCCAAAACGGTTTGGCGCGAATTAGTAAAACACCAGGTCGGACACAAATGCTTAACTTTTTTACGTTGAACGAACAACAGCGTTTTGTGGATTTACCAGGTTACGGTTATGCGAAAGTACCGTTAGCGGTCAAAAAGCAATGGCACGAATTGATGGAAACCTACTTACTTAAACGAAAATCGTTGTGCGGTATGATTTTAGTGATGGACGTACGCCATCCCTTAACCGAATTCGATTGGCAAATGGTCGAATGGTGTCAACACGCCGAACTACCGTTGCATATTATTTTAACCAAAGCAGATAAATTAAATTTCGGCGCGGCAAAAAATACGTTATTACAAGTCGAAAGAGAATTGAGCGAATTGCCAACACCGCTGACATTGCAGTTATTTTCGTCTTTGAAAAAAACGGGTGTAGACGAAATTCATGCCGCGTTGAATCGATTATTTGCAGCACGTTCAAACAACGACGGCAGCTAAATGTCCACTCGCTTCGAGCCAAATTTTCCTATCGCCTGCCCGTTTTTTGTTCAGCAATAAATCCATCATTCCTTCCGTTGCGTCGAAATCATCCACCGTTAATTGCACCAATCGGCGCGTGTCGGGATTCATGGTGGTTTCGCGCAATTGACTCGGATTCATTTCGCCTAACCCTTTAAAACGTTGCACGTTGATTTGTCCTTTGATTCGTTCAGCTTTAATTCTATCTAAAATCCCCTGACGTTCAGATTCATCGAGTGCGTAAAAAACCCGTTTGCCTACATCGACACGATACAACGGCGGCATGGCAACAAAAACGTGACCATTTCGAACCAGCGCATTGAAATGTTTATAAAACAACGCGCAAATCAATGTCGCAATGTGATTTCCGTCCGAATCTGCATCCGCCAAAATACACACTTTGCCATAACGCAACGCTTGCAAATCATCCGAATCTGGCTCAATTCCCAATGCCACCGCAATATCATGAATTTCTTGTGAAGCCATAACCTGCGACGATTCAACTTCCCACGTGTTCAGAATTTTGCCACGCAACGGCATAATCGCTTGAAAATCCCGCTCACGTGCTTGTTTTGCTGAACCACCCGCAGAATCACCTTCAACCAAAAATAATTCCGTGCGATTGATGTCTTGCGCGGAACAATCAGCTAATTTTCCAGGCAACGCAGGGCCAGCGGTGATGCGTTTACGGATGATTTTTTTATTCGAACGCAACCGTTTTTGTGCGCTGTTGATGATTAACTCGGCAATTTTTTCGCCTTCGGTTGTGTTTGAATTAAGCCACAAACTAAAACTGTCTTTCACCACGCCCGAAATGAACGCCACGCATTCCCGCGAACTTAAACGCTCTTTGGTTTGTCCTGAAAATTGCGGATCTTCGAGTTTAACTGAAAGTACGAAATGGCAATGTTCCCACACGTCTTCGGGCGCGAGTTTTACGCCACGCGGTAACAAATCTCGAATGTTGCAAAATTCTCGAATCGCTTCGGTTAATCCTGCGCGTAAACCGTTGACGTGTGTACCACCTTGCGCGGTCGGAACGAGATTAACGTAACTTTCAGCGACCATTTCAGATGGATTTTCGACTGCCCACAAAACGCCCCATTCAACCGCTTCATGGTCTGCGTTCATGTTGCCCATAAACGGTGTTTCGGGGAAAAATTCTAAATCGCCAATGCGGTCACGCAAATAATCTTTCAGTCCGTTTTGATAACACCATTCAAAAAATTCGTCGCTTTGTTCTATTTTGAGTGAAATTTTCAACCCTGCACACAACACAGCTTTAGCACGTAAAACGTGTTTGAGTTTTGAAACGGAGACTTTTGGCGAATCAAAATAGCGTTCGTTTGGCAGAAAATAAACGCGCGTTCCGGTGTTATTTTTGCCGACAGTCCCCGTTTCTAAAAGTTCGGTTTGTTTTTCGCCATCAGCAAAACGCATTGAATACACTTTGCCACCGCGTTTGACAGTGACTTCTAATGCACTCGATAACGCATTGACGACTGAAATTCCCACGCCATGCAAACCACCTGAAAATTGATAATTTTTATTTGAGAATTTTCCACCAGCATGGAGTTGCGTCAAAATTACTTCAACGCCCGTGATTCCTTGTTCAGGGTGAATATCAACCGGCATTCCGCGTCCGTTGTCGCTGACTGAAATCGCGCCATCTTTGTGCAAAATGACGTCGATTTGAGAAGCGTATCCGGCTAAGGCTTCATCGACGCTGTTGTCGATAATTTCTTGCGCTAAATGATTTGGACGGGTTGTATCGGTGTACATTCCGGGGCGTTTACGGACAGGTTCTAAGCCCGTTAAAACTTCAATGGCTGCCGCGTTGTAACTGGTTGGATTAGTCATGTTTTTTGGTGTCAGAAGTTTTTAAGTAGATTCGAATTCTAAGTTGTCGCCGAATAGGGGGTCTTCAACGTTTTTACGCCGCCATTTTTTGCATTTGAGAAAGTAACATACTTTCAATATTCAAGTGATAATCAAGATCCGCCCATTCGATACCCGTGCCTTTGCAAATAAAACGATAATTTTTTAATTGTACGAGGGATGAATTTTGCAAGTCTTTATACCAGTTCATTGGTGTTGAAATAATTCGCCCGTCTTCAAGTTCAACATGAAGATGACGATCATCAAAATGAACCGCCTTACCTCTAATTAAAGTATTCATTCCATGCTCTCACAAAATTATGTTGATTGGCTTCAACGATTAAAAGTGCTTTTTTTAGCTCTTTTGGTTTCATGTAATTGTTGACGACCCGAAGTGTAGCCAATTCGATTTTGGCAAATTCCCCCGCCCGCTCAACGTGGATATGTTGTGGTTCGTGTTCGTTGGCGTAGAAAAAGAATTTAAAACCGTCTTTTAGTAACAGTGTTGGCATTCGTTTTAACGCTCGGTATTAAGTAAATCAATTACGGCTTTTGTATCGGGTCGAACGCTGCGCCACAATGCAAACGCTTCGGCGGCCTGTTCTACGAGCATTCCTAAACCGTCTAAACTTTTGCTAGCATTTTGTAATTTCCCCCAACGCACAAACGCCGTCGGCGTATTGCCATAAGCCAAATCATAACAAACGCCATTTTTAGCCAATAAATTTTCTGGCAACGGCGGTAATTCGTTACTCAAACTGGCAGAAGTCGCATTCAAAATTAAATCAAATGGCTGATCATGCAAATCATCAAAACCACACCCGTCAAAACTGTGATTGAATTCAATCGCAAGTTGCAGGGCTTTTTCAGCTGTTCGATTCGCAACAATCAAACAATCCGGTTTTTGTTCTAGCAACAGTGCAAGAATACCGCGTGTCGCGCCACCTGCGCCCAAAATTAAAACACGCTTATCTTTTAAGACAATGCCGTGGTTAACGGTTAAATCATTTACCAATCCGATACCGTCGGTGTTATCGCCTAAAATCGAACCGTCTGGTCGTAACGCCAAGGTATTCACGGCTTTGGCAGCTTTGGCACGTTCAGTTTTTTGAGTTGCGAATCGATATGCCAACTCTTTTAACGGCACGGTGCAATTCAAACCTTTTCCACCTTGCGCGAAAAATTCAGTCACAGCAGTAACAAAGTTTTCAGCCGTCACTTCTTGAGCAACGTAATCCAAATTTTGATGTGATTGTTCAGCAAATAAACGGTGAATGCGCGGGGATTTGCTGTGGTTAATCGGTGAACCAAAAACAGCGTATTGATCAATTGTGTTCATAAAAGATTCCATAAAAAATGAGCGTTAAAGCAGCGCGTTCAAATCCAAATTATCTCGCACCATGTTTGTGAAAGCGTTAATTGCAGTGTCTCGATATTCGACATAATCAAAGCCCTGATATGCCGGATTTAGCGTTTTAAAATACGCCGTGCGAAAACAATTGTCATCAAAAACGCCGTGAACGTGCGTGCCAGCAATTTGCCCCATTTGATAATACAACGGATAACGCGCCAATCGTCCACAATGAATTTCATAACCTTGCACGTCGAAATTAAAAATGCGATACGCGCCACGCTGCAAAATTTTGGGTTGCCGATAAGTCACAGTGTCGGGAATAAAACCAAAACCCGTTTCAGAACTCGGCACTTCGGCTTCTAAACCTTCAGCATCGTTCAACATTTCACACAGCATTTGATAACCGCCACAAATTCCAAAAATCGCTTTTTCAAATTTTTGAATTTCAGCAAACAAACCGTGTTCTTTTAACCAACGCAAATCCGAAATAACGCTTTTACTTCCACCCAACAAAATTAAATCAAAGTCCGCAAGTGTTTGAAAACCGTGAATCAGCGTCACGTCTAATTCGTCGTCCGCCATCAACACATCTAAATCGTTGTAATTACTCAAGCGTGGCGTAACAATCACGGCAATTCGTACAACACACGCGCCACGACGTTGTGTGTAATTTTGCAACGATTGCGAATCTTCCATGTCGATATTCAACGGTAAAAATGGCAACACGCCCAAAACTGGCACACCGAATTGTTCCCGAATAATCTTTTCACCATCATCAAAAAACCGTCGATTGCCGCGAAATTTGTTAATAATTACACCCACCACATTGGCGCGGATTTCAGGCGCAAGTAACGCCAACGTTCCGTAAATTGACGCAAATACGCCACCGCGTTCAATGTCGGCAACCAAAATAATGCGCGGGGCAAACGTTTCGGCAATAAACGTATTCGACAAATCTTTGTGCAATAAATTCAATTCCACTGGTGAACCAGCACCTTCCGCAATCACTAATTCGTAATCGTCTACTAATTGCGCGAAAGCTGTTTTAACGTGAATTTTTAGCGTGTCAATTTCGGAGTAGTAATCCGCGATGCCTTGATTTTTATGCACCAATCCATTGACAACAACTTGCACGCCACCGTTGCCATGCGATTTTAATAATACCGGATTAAACAAATAACTCGGTTCAACACGCGCGGCTTCGGCTTGAAAACATTGAGCGCGAGAAATTTCACGCCCTTCGATGGTGACGCTGGAATTATTAGAGACGTTTTGGGCTTTGAATGGCGCGACGCGCACACCTAAATCGGCAAAAATTCGACATAACGCCATGACGACGCTGGTTTTTCCCGCATCAGAACTCGTGCCGACAACTAAAATAGGTTTCATAAATTTAAAAATTCGATGTAAGTGTAATTATTAGCATAACGTAATTTGTGAATGCTGCCGCAATCGACTCGAAATTGAAACGCATTAGCCGGCGGAAATTGTAAAATCACGGCAAGTAATGCCCTAATCACACCGGCGTGCGTAACGATAAAAACACGTTCACTTTTCAGTTGAATCACGTCATGCCAAAAACTTTCAACGCGCTGACACAATTCCGTAAAATTTTCGCCATTTGGCGATGCGAGCGTAACGAAGTTTTCTGTCCAATGTTTTAAGACTTCGGCTTCAATGTCAGAAAATGGCACGTTTTCCCAATCACCAAAATTCATTTCTAAAAGCCGATTATCCAAAATCACGTCGTCGCTGATTAAATTTGCCAAACGGGTACAACGCGATAATGGACTACTAAAAACAAGGTCGCAAGTTGGCAATTTTTTTAAAATTTCACGCGCGTCATCTAAAAAATTTTCGGCTAATTTCACATCACTTTGCCCATAACACAACCCTTTCGGCGTATCAGTGTCTGTGTGACGAATTAAATAAATATCCACAACGCACTCACGCTTAAATAAAAAATCGTTTCGCAAACTTGTTGTGTTGCACCTAAACAATCGCCCGTATAACCACTAATGTGTTTATCAAAATATCGCCCAAGCCAAAGCGTAACTATTCCAATCGGTAAAATTGAGAACCAACAAATTACGGGTAACAAAAGCATGGGCAATAAGGCAATCACTGTTGCATCGATTAAGTCGTGACGTGTCGGACGGTAAATAGCGATTTGAGATTTACTGTTTTCCAGTCGAGCGTAATCATAAAAGTGCATTAAAAATAATGGTGTTAAACGACTAATGCTATGCGCGGCAATGAAAATAAAGGGAAGTTTTTCGAGCGATAATGAACACAATACGCTGACTTTCAACGCGAGTAAAAGTCCCAAACCTAACGCGCCATAAACACCAATCACTGAATCTTTCATGATGGTGAGAATGCGTATTTTGTCGTAACCGCCGCCAAATCCATCGCACACATCCGCAAAACCATCTTCATGAAATGCGCCTGTGAGCAAAATGCCGCTAATTATGGCGAGCAAAATTGAAACTGTCGGCGACCATAAAAATTGCGCCACATAAAACGTAATTGCTGACGCACCACCGACGAACCAACCAATGAATGGTAAATAAATCGTAGCTTGCGGCAGTTGGGCATAATCTAAATTTTTCGGACACGGCAAGCGCGTATAAAAACTTACGGCTAACCAAAAATGTTGCGCGTTAGGCTTTATCAACGCCCGCTTCCTCGAATGTCGCCATTTCGTTCAAAAACAAAATCGCTGATTGAATCAATGGATACGCTAAGGCAATACCTGAACCTTCGCCTAAACGTAGTTCTAAATCGAGTAACGGTTTGGCATTTAAATAATTCAACAACGCTCGATGTCCATGTTCGCTACCGACATGACTGAAAACACAATAATCTAAAATGTGTGGATTAAATTGTTGTGCAACCAATAACGCTGCCCCGCAGACAAACCCATCGACCAAAATCAGCATTTTTAATTCAGCGGCTTGCAAATACGCGCCTGCCATCATCGCGATTTCAAAACCACCCAATGTCATCAAAATTTCGTGTGGTGTTTTTAATGTGGGATATTTTTCGACGGCGAGCTGTAACAAATTTCGTTTATGTTCCAATTGTTCATCGTTTAAACCTGTGCCGCGTCCGACGCATTCGTCTAACGGGATTTTTGTGAAAAGGTGCATTAACACGGCTGCCGACGCGGTATTGCCAATTCCCATTTCACCGAACCCGACACAGTTACAACCTACTTTATGCTGCTGACGAACTATTGTGCCACCAATGGCTAAGGCTTTTTCACAATCGAATAAAGTCATCGCAGGCACATCTAAAAAATTCTGTGTGCCGAAACCGATTTTTTCGTGTTGCAAATCGTCGTAATCCGACAAATCGGCATTCACACCAGCATCAATGATTTTTAGACTCAAATTATGTTGACGAGCAAAAACGTTAATTGCCGCCCCACCGTTGAGAAAATTCAACACCATTTGTGCAGTAACACTTTGCGGATAAGCACTTACGCCTGATTGAGCAATGCCGTGATCGGCAGCAAAAATTAGAATCGTAGGATTGTGAATTTCGGGAGTAAGCGTTTCAAACACCAAGCCGATTTGCAACGCCAACGTTTCTAAACGTCCTAACGCACCGAGTGGTTTGGTTTTTTGATTGATTTTATTTTGGAGCTGAGTTTGTAAATCGGGGTAATCGGAGGTCATTAAAGGTTTTCAATATAATTAAAAAGGTAACTGTGTTGGTACATTCTAAGCGATATAGCGTGCAACAACAGTCACCTTCTCAAATTTAAAACACGATTAACTCGTTTTAAAGTGAGCAATTTCGCCCGCTAAACTGCGTGTTTGTTCTTCTAAGGATTCGGCTGCCGCCGCCGCTTGTTCAACTAATGCTGCATTTTGTTGTGTCACGTTATCCATTTGGGTAACGGCTTGATGGACTTGATCAATGCCTGCATTTTGCTCAATCGACGCGGAAGCAATGTCAGACATCACCGCCGTTACTTTTTGAATTGAATTTACAATGTCTTCCATTGTTTGACCCGCTTGCTCAACTTGTTTGCTACCGCTTGAAATTCGATCCACAGAATCACTAATTAAGCGTTTAATTTCACCCGCTGCACTGGCCGACCGTTGGGCTAAATTCCGAACTTCAACCGCCACTACCGCGAAACCTTTACCTTGTTCACCTGCTCGCGCCGCTTCAACGGCGGCGTTCAACGCTAAAATGTTGGTTTGGAAGGCAATATCATCAATCACCGTAATAATATCGACAATTTGATGTGATGATTCGTTAATGTTTGCCATCGTCAACACAACGTCATTAACGACAACCACCCCTTTTTTAGCGGTTGTTGAAGCCCCTAACGCTAGTTGATTCGCGTGTTTGGCATTTTCTGTATTTTGCTGCACTGTCGCACTGAGTTCTTCCATGCTCGCTGCCGTTTGTTCCAAGCTCGCGGCTTGTTCTTCGGTTCGATGCGACAAATCATTGTTTCCTGCTGAAATTTCATCGGCTGCCGTCGCAATTGCTACGCTAGAATCTTTAATGCTCGCCATCAACGTTTTCAAATTATCAGCGGTATGATTGATACTTTCCGTCACTTTGCCATAAATACCTGGATATTCCGTAGTAATTATTTGTGTCAAATCGCCATTGGCTAACGCTTCCATCACACGGTCAATTTCATTCAAACATCCCAATGTGTCTAACGTATTATTGATATTGTCTTTCAGTGCTAACATTTCGCCACGTCCCTCAGCAGTGACACGATAATTTAAATCGCCCACCACAACAAATTCCATAACGTGAATGATGCCTTCTAACATTTCGCGCATCGCTGTTTGAGAAGCCACGGCTTTTTCAATCGTATCTTTAAATCTGCCTTCGACATTCGCTACAATAACTTTGGAAAAATCGGCGTTATAGATTGAATTCGTTACATCGTTCAACGCAAACATCGTGACTCTCAGTCTGGCAATTGTTTGATTGATGCTTTCTTTCAACAGTATAAAGTCTCCAGGCATATCCACCGTCATTTGTGTCGATAATTCGCCTTGTGAAACATTATTCATCACTGTTGCAGTATCAGAAATAATGTCCGATAAATTGCCACGCATGTGATCGATAGCATAAATCAAACTGGTTTTATCACCAGATTTCACGTCAATTTTTAGCGATAAATTACCTTTGGCGATTTCTTTCACTACATTCGCCGTGTAACTTAGCTCACCGCCAAGTTGACTCAAAATAATGTTGATAATGACATAACCGAGCAACATACCTAAAACAATAGCAATGCCTGCAACGATAATTAACCTGATAACAATTGAGTTACGTTCGTGAATCATACTGGTTTGTGCTTCTTCAGCAGCGTCCATTGCTTGTTTGACAACCGTATCGCCTAACGTTTTCATTTGAGGTAAAACAACTTCCATCAAATTTTTATTTAAATCGACCCATCTATAAGCGGCAGTTTCATAACTTTTCGCGGCGTTATAAAACACAGAAATTTTTTCTTGTTCTTTATTGTCTGAAGTCATTTTTTTCAACGTATCTAAATGATCAATCATCGTAGAAAAATCTTGTTTCATTCGTTCAAAAATCGCGGCATCAGGATTTAGCATATAACGTTTTTCATCAGCTCGAATGACATACGTTAATTTCCAAATATCCGTAGCGATATTGGTTTTTTTAACTAACGTAGCATCTAATTTTTCATCCAATTGTTTACGTTTTTCTAAAACATATTCTTGCGCTTGTCGCGTCGCGACATCACCTTCATGTTCTAATTTTTCGGTTTCTTTGCCGATAGTTACTAGCAAATCAACCCCTTTGTAATACAGTCCTTCGTATTCATTTGTACCTGAACGCGCGGTTTTAGATTTGACTAATAAATCGTTATTGCCCGATGTTGAATCTATTTTATCCAGCGTACTGTTGATCGTTTCAACATCTTTTTTTGCACTTTCAAAAGCCGTCAAAGCACGTTGTGCGTTCGTGACAGACGCATTTGCATTCAATAAGTAATTTTTTTCTTCCAAAATCGTTAAATACGCATAACGTTCAACGTTGGTACTTAATATCAATTCGTCGAGTTTTGATTTAATGGATGAAAGTCCGATATTGGTAATAACCAATAACAAAACGGCGGTGACAACGCCAATTGCAACAAGCAAATAGGCTTTGTATTTTATGGATAAATTTTGGATGAATTTCATGTGATTTTTCCAGGGGAAGATTTCGTTGTTTTGTGGGTTATCGACAAAAAAATATTTTTTAAAGAATTTTAACTAACCGTGCAGAACTTCCAGCGATTCACAGCCTAGTTCTGTTAATCTTTTCACGGTATTAGCGTGGATTAGCATCGTTTCAAAAACAAAATTGAACGGGTAACTGTGTTGGCACATTCTGAACAATATAGTTTGTAACAACAGTCGCCTTCTCAAATTTAAAACACGATTAACTCGTTTGAAAGTGAGCAATTTCACCGGCTAAACTGCGGGTTTGCTCTTCCAACGATTCAGCCGCTGCCGCTGCTTCTTCAACTAATGCCGCATTTTGTTGAGTAACCGTATCCATTTGGGTAATCGCTTGATGAACCTGGTCAATACCCGCGTTTTGCTCAATTGAGGCAGAAGCAATTGCAGACATAACTTCGGTTACTTTTTGAATGGAATGCACAATGTCTTCCATTGTTTTGCCTGCTTGTTCAACTTGTTTGCTACCGCTTGAAATTCGATCCACAGAATCACTAATTAACCGTTTAATTTCACCCGCTGCACTGGCGGCACGTTGGGCTAAATTACGAACTTCGACGGCAACAACGGCGAAACCTTTACCTTGTTCACCTGCTCGCGCCGCTTCAACGGCAGCGTTTAACGCTAGAATGTTGGTTTGGAAGGCAATGTCATCAATCACCGTAATAATATCGACAATTTGATGTGATGATTCGTTGATGTTCGCCATCGTGAGAACAACGTCACTGACCACAACCACCCCTTTTTTAGCTGTTGCTGAAGCTCCTAACGCTAATTGATTTGCGTGTTTGGCATTTTCTGTATTTTGTTGCACCGTCGTACTGAGTTCTTCCATGCTCGCGGCGGTTTGTTCCAAGCTCGCGGCTTGTTCTTCGGTTCGATGCGATAAATCATTGTTTCCTGCTGCGATTTCATCTGCGGCGGTCGCAATTTCGTCACTGGAACTTTTGATGCTCGCCATTAACGTTTTCAAATGGGCATTAGTGTTATTGATACTTTCTGTGACTTTGCCAAAAACGCCAGGGTAAGACTGGTCAATTGTTTGTGTTAAATCACCTTCTGCTAGAGCAGAAATTACGCGATCAATTTCATTTAAACAGCCTAGTGCAGTCAAAGTATCATTGATGTTGTCTTTGAGTGCCAACATTTCGCCACGACCTTCTGCCGTTACGCGACGACTTAAATCACCCACCGCTACAAATTCCATAACTTGTATAATATCTTCCAGCATTATTCGTAGTGACGCTTGAGACTGAATCCCTTTTTCAATACTGTCTTTAAATTTACCTTCGACATTCGCCACAATGACTTTAGAAAAATCGGCGTTATAAATTGAATTCGTCACATCATTCAGTGCAAACATCGTGATTCTAAGTTTGCCTATCGTTTGATTGATGCTTTCTTTCAACAGTGTAAAGTCTCCAGGCATATTCACCGTCATTTGTGTCGATAATGCGCCTTGTGAAACATTAACCATCACTTTTGCAGTGTCAGAAATAATGTCGGATAAATTGCCGCGCATATCATCAATGGAATACAACAAACTGGTTTTATCATCAGATTTCACATCAATTTTTAGCGATAAATTGCCTTTCGCAATTTCTTTAACAACATTCGCCGCATAACTTGGTTCGCCACCTAATTCACTCATCAAACGGCGCACAATCATTAGTCCAAAAAATATCGACAACGCTAAACCAAGTAACATCATGGCGATTGAAATAATTAACGAAAATTGATAGCGGTTTTGTGCTGTTTCGTATTCTTGTTTTGCCACGTCAATTTGTAATTGAACCAAAGCATCAATTCCATTACCAACAGGAATAAATAACGGGCGTAATTTTTCAACAACCATTTGTTGTATAACTACTGGTGAGCCGTTATTTTCCAGCATTTCAAGAATGGGATTTACCGCTTCGTTCATATAAATTTTACGGTCTTCTACCCATTTACTAGCTAATAACAGCTCGTCAGGTGCTGAATAGGATTGCATATACAGCTTCCAAAGTTCATCAATTTCGGCATGTGTTTTCGCTATTTTTTTAAGACTCATTGCTGTTTCTGTTGGGTCATTTATCGCGTTCGCAATTTTTAGACGATTATCGATTTGCTTTGTCTTTATTTCGCTAAGGTAAGATAGTGGAACCGTTCTATCAACATAAACTGTTTGTAGAGCTTCATTGGTTTGATGTAGCGCGTATAAATTTAAACTAACTAATGTCAGCATAATGGCTGACATTAAACCGATGAGAAAAAATAAACGCGCTTTGACGGTAAGATTATGGAGCATGGTTGCCTCGATTTTATTATGTAGTTTGATTGGACGTTGTTCAGATTCTATCAATTCATTGTCGGCATCAAGATGACATTTTAAAAAAAGGCGCTCAAAACTTAACCGTATTTTTGTTTGTCTCGATTCGTCCAAAAATTTGCGGCTAAGTTATGAGCGGCTTCTTTCGTTTCTGTTTTATTCAGCAATTTCAATGCCACTGCGGCTGTGCCGATGATGCTGGCTTCTGCAAATTCGTCTTCGATTTCCCCGCGCCACAGTTGCGCCAATTGTTCAGGATCTAAAACTTCGGCTTTAACGTGTCGATGCGTGAATAAAGCGTCCCACGTTTCGTCACTCAATTCGCCGTTGTGAACGCTTTGCACCAAACATTCTACGTCAGGATTCCGTTCCGTTTCGCCGCCTTCACCTTTCAAAACCGCCATGTGTGGTTGATTCAAAAGCATTGCTGCGTGTTGATGCACGGCTCGATAACTGGGGTGAAAAATGCCTTGAATGCTATACGGTGCATCAAACGGATTCAGCAACCGCACCAACGTATGAACCGGCGAACGTAAACCCAGAATCGGACGCAATTGGATAATTTCATTCAGTTTCGGGCAAAAATGCGCGAGTGATAAATAACTAAACCGTTGGGTTTGTAATTGTTGTTTCGCCTCTTCAATCGACGTGGCAGCTTTTAACCCTAGATGATGCAGTACGTTTTCAGTATAAATTCTGTCAGGTGAATGCCCTTCTGCACCGTGCATAAAAATCGTTACACCGTTTTCAACCAGCAACAATGCCGCGAGTAAAAACCATGGTAAATGGCGACGTTTTCCTGCATAAGAAGACCAATCTAAATCAACATTTACATCATTTGGAAATTGAAAAAACTCACGTCCCGCTTGGGTAAAACCGGCGAGTTCTTCGGCCGTTTCTTCTTTCACCCGCATTAACATTAAAAACGCGCCCAATTGAATCGGCAACACTTCGTCCGCCAAAATCATTTTCATGGCGTGATACGCTTCTTCTTGCGTCAACGGACGCGAACCTTTTTTGCCTTTGCCTAAAATACGGACAATTTCAGCAAACGGATGTTCTTCATAGGGTGTGTGTTCATGGTGGGTAAATGTCATAACGTAAATCTCAAATAATGGTCAAGTAACAAGGCGGCGAAAATCACCGTAATATAAACAATCGAATACCAAAAAGTTTGCATGGCGGATTTATTGTCTTTGGCTCGCATCATGGCAATGACGTAATACAAAAAGATGACGTTCAAAATCAGCGTCGAACCCAAATAAATCAAGCCGCTCATACCGGTCAAATATGGCAACAGTGTCACGATAAACAGCAATACGGTATAAAGTAAAATCTGCAAGCGGGTAAAATCTGCGCCATGCGTGACGGGCAACATGGGGATATTTACTTTGGCATATTCTTCTTGGCGAGCAATCGCTAATGCCCAAAAATGCGGGGGTGTCCAAACGAAAATAATCAACGCGAGCAACAAAGCGTAAGGATGCACTTCGCCTGTCATTGCACACCAACCGAGTAATGGCGGCGTTGAACCGAATAAACCACCAATCACAATGTTTTGTGGCGAGGCGCGTTTCAAATAGCAGGTATAAAGAATCGCGTAACCGAATAGCGATAAAAATGTCAGTACGGCGGTTAAGATGTTTACTTTGACGATGAGCAAAAGCATCGCGCTAATGCCCAGAATTGCTGCAAAACTTAGCACATTTGTCGTGCTTAAATCACCTTGCGGCAAGGGACGATTTTCGGTGCGCCGCATTTCAGCATCGGCGTTACGATCAATAAAATGGTTAATTGCCGCCGCTGAAGCCGACGCAAAACCAATACCAACTAAACTATAAAATAGTAAATCTAATGGCGGTAAAGTGGGTGTTGCCAGCAGCATTCCGACAATTGCAGTGAATAACATTTCTGCAACCACATTGGGTTTGCAGAGCGTGAGGTAACTTTTCCAGCGAGGTGTAGACATTGAATGTAATCCGTATGAATTATGAAGTTACTGCCACTATACCGGACGTAAAAAACGAACGTCAACTAATGCGAAAGTAAGGGAATTAGCCACAGTAATGTGTAATTTAGGCGAAAAAGTGAAGAATTTTTAGCGTAAATTCACTATAATTGCCGCTAACAAACGTTATATTTCAGTTTATTCGAGGGTGATAGTGTGGAGCTAAATGGCGCACAGATTGTAATTCAAAGTCTTAAAGACGAAGGTGTTGAGTATATTTTTGGTTATCCAGGTGGTGCAGTTCTGCACTTATACGATGCAATTTTTCAGCAAGACGATGTCAAACATATTTTAGTTCGACACGAACAAGGTGCCACGCACGCCGCCGATGGTTATGCACGTTCAACTGGCAAACCTGGTGTGGTTTTGGTGACTTCAGGACCTGGCGCGACGAATGCCGTAACGGGTATTGCAACAGCTTACATGGATTCAATTCCGATGGTGGTAATTTCGGGTCAAGTGCCTTCAGCCGTCATCGGCAGCGATGCGTTTCAAGAAGTTGATATGGTGGGCATTACCCGTCCATGTGTAAAACATAATTTTTTGGTGAGTGATGTGACAAAAATCGCTGAAACCATTAAAAAAGCCTTTTACGTTGCTACGTCTGGCAGACCAGGCCCCGTAGTTATTGATATTCCAAAAGACATTACTGCACCAGACGTGAAAGTGCCTTACAGCTACCCGAAAAAAGTCGAAATGCGTTCGTATCATCCCGCAACAACAGGCAATAAAGGACAAATTAAAAAAGCTGTTGAATTGCTTTTGAGCGCACAACGTCCTGTGATTTATTCAGGTGGCGGCGTAGTTTTGGGTGAAGCCAGTCAAGAATTGATTGAATTGGCGCATTTGCTCGGCTTTCCCGTCACCCAAACATTGATGGGGTTAGGTGCGTTTCCTTCGACGGATAAACAATTTATCGGTATGCTCGGCATGCACGGCACTTATGAAGCCAATATGACGATGCACGAAAGTGATTTAATTCTCGCGATTGGCGCACGTTTTGATGATCGCGTAACGGGGAAATTGGATTTATTCTGCCCTTACGCAAAAATTATTCACGTCGATATTGACCCTGCGTCGATTTCAAAAACGGTGAAAGTAGACGTGCCAATTGTAGGCGAAGTAAAGCTCGTGATTCGCCAACTGCTCGACGGTTTAAAAGAAGCGAAATACAAAATTGATAAAAAAGCGGCTGAATCATGGTGGCAACAAATTAAACAATGGCGCAGTGTTCAATGTTTGGAATTTGACCGTGACAGTCGAGCAATTAAACCTCAATTTGTGATTGAGCAATTGTACGAAATCACACGCGGCGAAGCGTTCATTACGTCTGATGTGGGTCAACACCAAATGTGGGCAGCGCAGTATTATCCATTCGACAAACCGCGTCGTTGGATAAATTCCGGTGGTTTAGGCACAATGGGCTTTGGTTTACCGGCTGCGATTGGCGTGAAACTCGCGCATCCAGATGCTGACGTGGCGTGTGTAACTGGCGATGCCAGCATTCAAATGTGTATTCAAGAATTATCGACCGCGTTGCAATATAAAACACCGGTCAAAATTATTAACTTAAACAACAACTATTTAGGAATGGTGCGTCAATGGCAAGAGTTTTCGTATGAAAGCCGTTATTCGCATTCGTATATGGAAACCATTCCTGATTTTGTAAAACTCGCGGAAGCCTACGGACACGTTGGGATTCGAGTTGATAAACCTGAAGATGTGCGTCCTGCGTTAGAAAAAGCCTTTGCCATGAAAGATAGAACGGTGTTTTTAGATATTTTGACGGACAGAACCGAAAATGTTTACCCAATGATTGAAACAGGAAAATCGCATCACGATATGAAATTGCGCGTGGCAATTGGCACTACAACGGATCGGGAGTTGTCATAATGCGACACATTATTGCTATTTTGATTGAGAACGAAGCAGGTGCATTATCTCGTGTAGCAGGACTTTTCTCTGCACGTGGTTATAACATCGAATCGTTGACTGTCGCGCCAACCGAAGATTCAAGTTTGTCACGTATGACGTTGGTCACACGCGGTAGTGAAGACATTGTTGAGCAAATTACTAAACAATTGAACAAACTCATCGACGTGGTGAAATTGGTCGATTTAGTTGAGAGCGTACATATTGAACGTGAATTGATGTTGGTTAAAATTAAAACAACCGACAAAATTCGTGATGAATTACGCAGTGTGGTCGATATTTTTCGAGGAAAAATTATTGATGTAACACCGACTTCTTACGTTATTGAAATGACTGGTACGTCAGAAAAACTCGATGCGTTTATTGCCACACTTGACGCAAATAACATTGTCGAAGTAGTGCGTTCTGGTGCAACGGGTATTTCTCGTGGTGAAAAAGGGCTGCACCTTTAATGCAAATAACGCCAAAGATTCAAGAAGAAATAGCGATTTTCGAGCATTCGTTTGAATTGATACAAAAAGAATTTCGTTTTAAAGACGACACGAAAGCAATTAAAGCCTATATTCTTGAACACGATTTAGCCGAATTTTTAGTCTGGGTGCAACAGCCGATTATTGATGTTTTTGGCGAGATAAAAACATCATTGCAGTTGTGCGAAGAACATTTGGTTGTGACGTTATTTTCTGGTTTAGAAAACAAAGATGAATTAGAAGATAACTTGTTTGAACAGTTTGATAATTTTTATGCAATCGACAATGCACTGAAATACATCGATATTGATTTTCGATGATTTAGTAGCGTATTGATTTAACTTTTTACTTTAACTCCCTAATTTACAGGAAAAACAATGCAAGTTTATTATGACAAAGACGCTGATCTTTCAATCGTTCGCGGTAAAAAAGTAGCCATCATCGGCTACGGTTCACAAGGTCATGCACACGCGCTGAACTTGAAAGAATCTGGCGTTGACGTGGTGGTTGGTATTCGTCCAAATTCAACTTCGGTTGCAAAAGCAGAAGCACACGGCTTAAAAGTATTAGACGTTCCAGCAGCAGTGGCTAGTGCAGACATCGTCATGATTTTAACGCCAGATGAATTTCAATCAGCGTTATACAAAGACGTTATCGAACCTAATATCAAACAAGGTGCGGCATTAGCATTTGCTCACGGTTTTGCGATTTTGTTCAATCAAATCGTGCCACGCAAAGATTTAGACGTAATCATGATTGCGCCAAAAGCACCAGGTCACACGGTACGTTCAGAATTCGTGCGCGGCGGCGGGATTCCTGATTTAATCGCGGTTCATCAAAATGCTTCTGGCACCGCAAAAGAAATCTGTTTGTCGTATGCGTCAGCCATCGGCGGCGGACGTTCAGGCATTATCGAAACGACTTTCCGTGACGAATGTGAAACTGATTTATTCGGTGAACAAGCGGTGTTATGTGGCGGCGCAGTTGAACTCGTAAAAATGGGCTTTGAAACCTTAGTTGAAGCGGGCTACGCACCTGAAATGGCGTATTTTGAATGCTTGCACGAATTGAAATTGATTGTTGATTTAATGTTTGAAGGCGGCATTGCAAACATGAATTACTCAATTTCAAACAACGCAGAATACGGCGAATACGTCACCGGCCCGAAAGTTATCAACGAAGAAAGTCGTCAAGCGATGCGTGAAGCGTTGAAAAACATTCGTAACGGTGAATACGCAAAACGTTTCATTTTGGAAGGTGCAACAAACTATCCAGAAATGACGGCAAAACGCCGTTTGAACGCTGAACATCCTATCGAAGTTACTGGCGCAAAATTGCGTGCGATGATGCCGTGGATTAAAGCGAATCAAATCGTTGACCAAACGAAAAACTAATTTTTACTGATTATAAAAAATGAGAAGCCCGTTTTTATGACGGGCTTTTTTAATTGTGGAGATTTAAATCATGACTACTTTAACCGCTTTATACGAATCACACTTACCGTCGTTAAAACTTCTGGCACGCGGTAAAGTGCGCGATATTTACGAAATAGATCATCAATATATGCTCATCGTCACAACTGACCGACTTTCAGCATTTGACGTAATTTTGCCTAATCCGATTCCTGACAAAGGCAGAGTTTTAACAACCGTGTCGAATTTTTGGTTTGAAAAATTGCGTGACATTATTCCGAATCATTTAACGCACATTCCGTTAGAAGATATTTTGACCGACACTGCTGAATACAAACAAGTCGAAGGTCGTGCGATTGTCGTGAAAAAACTCACACCATTACCGGTTGAAGCGATTGTGCGCGGCTATTTGATTGGCTCAGGTTGGAAGGATTATCAAAGAACGGGGCAAGTTTGCGGCATTCCATTGCCCGAAGGTTTGCAACAAGCGCAACAATTGCCTGAACCGATTTTCACGCCGTCCACGAAAGCAGCGGTCGATGAACATGATGAAAATGTGTCGTTTGCTCAAATCTCCGCGTTACTCGGTCAGCAAATGGCGGAACAAGTGCGTGACGTGAGTTTGAAACTTTACAACGAAGCATCGGCGTACGCGAAGCAACGCGGTATTATTATTGCCGACACTAAATTTGAATTTGGTGTTGATAGTGAAGGCACATTGCATTTAATCGACGAAATTTTAACGCCAGATTCGTCACGTTTTTGGGCGGAAGAAGATTATAAAGTCGGCACAAATCCACCGAGTTTTGATAAACAATATGTGCGTGATTATTTAGAAACGTTGGACTGGAATAAAACCGCACCTGCGCCCGAATTGCCTGCTGAAGTCGCCGAACAATGTGCGAAAAAATATCATGAGGCTGAAATTCGGTTGACGCGCTAAATGTCTTTTTCAAAACAAAAAATTCTACTCGCCGTCACGGGTGGAATTGCTGCTTACAAAGCTCTTGAATTGACGCGCTTGCTAAAAAAACAAGGCACGGACGTTCGCATTATCATGACAAAATCGGCGACAGCATTTGTGCAACCACTTTCATTTCAAGCTTTATCGGGTCATTTGGTGCATTGTGAATTACTCGATACCGAAGCCGAACATGCGATGGGGCATATTGAATTAGCACGTTGGGCAGACGTATTTGTGATTGCACCTGCTACCGCGAATACGTTGGCAAAATGCGCTCACGGGTTGGCAGACGATTTATTATCTACGGTTTATTTGGCAACGACTTGCCCCGTTTATGTTGCACCTGCGATGAATCACGTCATGTGGAATCATCCTGCCACGCAAGCGAATCTGAAAATTTTGCAAAATAACGGCGTAAATTTGATTGCACCAGAATTAGGCGAACAAGCCTGTGGCGAAGTGGGTTTTGGTCGAATGGCTGAACCCGAAACGATTTGTCAGCGTTTAATTTCCGATTTAGCGATGCCAAAGATTTTAAAAAAGTTAAACGTTGTAATTACCGCTGGTGCAACGCGTGAACCGTTAGATCCCGTGCGTTATTTAACCAATCGAAGCTCTGGAAAAATGGGTTATGCGTTAGTCGTTGCTGCACAACAAGTGGGGGCGAATGTGACGTTAATCAGCGGCATGACGTATATTCAACCACCACAGAATTGCCATTTCATCCAAGTCGAAACCGCCGAACAAATGCACGCCGTTGTTTTTGAAACGATAAAAAATTGCGACATTTTCATTGGTGCAGCAGCAGTTGCAGATTATCGTCCCGTTCAAATGCGTGATGAAAAAATCAAAAAGAATGCAGACCAAATCACTCTCATCTTGCAAAAAAACCCCGATATTTTGGCAGACGTAGCGGCATTAGATTCGCCACCTTTTACGGTGGGTTTTGCCGCAGAAACAAATGACCTTGCAAAATACGCCCGCGATAAACTGGTGCGAAAAAAATTAAATATGATTGCCGCAAATTGGGTTGGACGTGAGGAAGGCGGTTTTGAACGTGATGAGAATGCGTTAGACGTTTTTTGGCAAGATGGTCAAAAAACGTTAGCCATGACTGAAAAATCGGAATTGGCGAAACAGCTAATCGCACTAATTGCGGAACGGTTTTATACGCCACATTAAAACCGTATTTGTTTCAATTCCAAAATTACCGACAACCAATAGTATTCACCGAAAATGTCTAAAACAATGCCGCATGAACCACGGCTTTTTGTTGCTCCAAATGTACCCGAAAATTTCCTACCGCTGGCGCAGCAGAAGGCTCACGTCCCGCGTAAACCACTGAAATGTCGGAGGGTAAGTTTTCCACAAAATGATGATTCGAGTTGTACCACGCACCTTGATTTTTAGGTTCTTCCTGACACCAAATGAATTCTTTTAAATTCGGGTAACGCGCCACTTCAGCTTTAAATAATTCCTCTGGAAATGGATAAAGTTGCTCGATTCGGGCAATTGCAACGTGTTCCAAATTCGCTTCACGTCTTGTTTCCAACAAATCGAAATACACTTTTCCTGCACAAAAAACCAAGCGTGTCACCTTCGAATTGTCCAATTCATATTCGCCTAAAATGGGATGAAATTGACCATGTATCAAATCGTCCAACGTTGAAACTGCGAGTTTGTGGCGCAACAAACTTTTTGGACTCATCACAATCAATGGTTTGCGATAAGCGCGAACCATTTGCCGACGCAGTAAATGAAAAATCTGTGCTGGTGTGGTTGGATTACAAACTTGGATATTCTGTTCGGCGCAAAGCTGTAAATAACGTTCTAAACGCGCCGACGAATGTTCAGGGCCTTGTCCTTCAAAACCATGTGGCAATAGCATGACTAACCCACACATTCTCCCCCATTTCGTTTCGCCCGAACTGATAAATTGGTCAATTAGAACCTGTGCGCCATTAGCAAAATCACCAAATTGCGCTTCCCAAATCACCAACGTACTCGGAATAGTGGTGCTGTAACCGTATTCAAATCCTAAAACACCTGCTTCCGACAATAGTGAATCATAAATCTGGGCGTTTCCTTGTTCCTTGTGCAGATATTTGAGCGGTGTATAACTGCGATTTTCCAACTGATTATGCAAAACGGCATGTCGATGTACAAATGTTCCACGTCCCACATCTTGACCGGTTAAACGCACGTTGAATTTTTCTAATAACAATGTCGCATACGCCATATTTTCAGCAAATCCCCAATCCAATGGCGCATTTCCCGCCATCATTTCAGCGCGATTTTCCATGACTTTGGCAACACGCGGATGCAATTCAAAATTCGTAGGCAACTGCAACAAACGCTCGGAACAATAACGCAACGTTTCGAGTTTTACGCCCGTTTCGCAAGGTGTTGTCCAAGGTGTATCTAAAAATGGCAACCATTGTGCGCTGTAGGAATACTTCAAATGAGAAATCGGGCGCGATACGATTTCACCTGCGTCTAAACGCCGCTGATAATCGTCGATTTGCGTTTTAACTTCGGCGGCATCAACCACGCCTTCTGAAATCAATTGTTGAGCGTACAGCTCGCGGGTAGTTTGTCGAGCGCGAATTTTTTTATACATTAACGGCTGTGTCATCGCGGGTTCGTCCGCTTCGTTGTGACCTAATCGGCGATAACAAATCAAATCAATCACCACATCCCGATTAAAACGTACCCGAAAATCTAACGCCAGTTGCGTGACAAATAAAACCGCTTCAGGGTCGTCACCATTAACATGAAAAACGGGGGCTTGAATCATGCTTGCCACATCAGTGCAATACAGCGTTGAACGTGCATCGAGTGGATTACTAATGGTAAAACCAATTTGATTGTTGATGACAATATGCACCGTGCCACCCGTATAAAAAGCACGAGTTTGCGACATATTGAGCGTTTCCATAATGATGCCTTGCCCTGAAAACGCCGCGTCGCCATGAATTAACACGGGAATCACTTGGTTAATGCCGTTTTTTCCTGCTCTATCTTGACGCGCTCGCACCGAACCTTCGACCACGGGATTGATAATTTCTAAATGTGACGGATTAAACGCCAACGTAATATGAACGCTGCCGCCAGGCGTTTCGACATCAGACGAAAAACCCATGTGATATTTCACATCGCCGCTGCTTACACCTGCCGAAAGTGGCGACGTTCCAGCGAATTCACTAAATAAAACGTTTGGATTTTTGCCAAAAATGTTCACCAAAACGTTTAAACGTCCACGATGCGCCATGCCGATAACGATTTCTTTCGCGCCATTTTCGCCTAAACCTTGAATTAACTCGTCTAAAATCGGAATCAACGATTCGCCGCCTTCAAGTGAAAAACGTTTTTGTCCGACAAATCTGGCGTGTAAATGTGTTTCGATACCTTCGGCGGCGATGAGTTGTTTTAATGTTGAACGTTTTTTTTCGTTGGGTAAATGTTTTGATTTTAATGCCGCGTCTTTGCCTTCCAAACGGTTGATAATCCAACGGCGTGTCGGCGTATCGACAATGTGCATAAATTCTGCGCCAATACTGCCGCAATAAATCTGTTCTAAATTCGCAATAACATCGTGCAACGGCAGTTGCTGACCACCTTGCAACGTTCCCGTATCAAAAACTGTATCCATATCCAGTGCAGATAAACCGTAATAAGTCGGATCTAAATCAGGCGGAACAAATAGATTTTTACCCAATGGATTATTTCGGGCAATTTGATGCCCACGCACGCGATAATGATTGATTAAACGCGCCACGGCGGCTTGTTTTTTAACACTTTCTTCGGTGAAACCTTGCAGTTTTTGGAGACGACCTTGGGATTTTTGAGCGAGTTGTGCGAAACGTTCAACAATTGGACTGTGCGGGATTTCATAATCAGAAGCATGATGCAATTCACGAAATTTTGTTTGCCAACTGAGTTCGACGGATTCGGGATTGTCTAAAAAACGCTCGTAAAGGTCTTCGATAAAACTGGCGTTGCTTCCGTAAAAACTCGACGAATCTTGAAAAAATGTCCGTAAATCGCTCATGTGATAATTTTTTAAAAGTAATTTGAAATGCCACTATTGTACTCGATTGAAATCCTCTCACAATCAGCAAGCCTTAGCACTTTCGGTTAAACTAACGCCCATTCCGATTCAATTCATCACACAAAATGCAAATTCATTTAAAAACATTAGGCTGTCGTTTAAACGAAGCCGAATTAGAAACGTGGGCGCAAGCCTTTCAAGTTCAAGGTCACGCGATTACTCGTGATATTTCTGCGGCGCAATTAGTGGTCATCAATTCTTGCGCTGTCACACAAGATGCGGCGCGTAAATCACGTCAACTCATTCGTCGCATTCATCGCGAAAATCCAACCGCGAAATTAGTCGTCAGTGGCTGTTATGCCACGTTAAACGTTGACGAAGCGCAAGCTCTCTTAGGCGTGGATTTAGTCGTTAGCAACAAAGATAAAACAAATTTAGTCGAAAAAGCCTTGAACGAATTAACCTTTGAAACCATGCCCGCGATGGCAACTGAACCTGCTGAAATTTCACTTTTTACACGCGGACGGCAACGGGCGTTTGTGAAAGTACAAGACGGTTGCCGTTATCGTTGCACCTTTTGCATTGTCACGGTGGCGCGAGGTGAAGAAATCAGCCGTTCAATTGCTGATGTGATTTCTGAAATCAACGCTTTGCACGCACAAGGCATTAACGAAGTGATTTTAACAGGCGTACATTTAGGCGGTTATGGCAGTGACAATGGTGAAAATATCGTGAGTTTGATTCAGGCAATTTTGACACAAACTGACATTCCCCGTTTGCGATTAGGCTCGCTTGAACCGTGGGAATTGAACGACGAATTTTTTACGTTGTTTGAAAATCCACGTTTGATGCCGCATTTGCATTTACCGTTACAAAGCGGTTCGGATGCCGTTTTACGCCGAATGGCGCGACGTTGCAAAACTGACGAATACGCTGAAATGTTGGAACGTTTACGCAAAATTCCGAATTTCAATATCACGACGGACATTATTGTTGGTTTTCCAAATGAAACCGATGAAGAATGGCAAGAGAGTTTTGAATTCATTAAACATTGCGAGTTTGGACATATTCACATTTTTACTTATTCGCCTCGCGAAGGCACGAAAGCCGCGACGTTGCCAAATCCTGTGCCACATGAAATCAAAAAACAACGCAGTGAACAATTGCACCGTTTAGCCGAAGAAATGAAACAGGCTTTTTATCAACAAAATATTGGGCAAACGTTCGATGTTTTGTGGGAAGGTCAGCGTGAAGAATTGAAAAATGGCAACGTGCGTGTCTCGGGTTATACGCCAAATTATTTGCGCGTGACTTGTGAAATTAACGAAAGTGAAACGATTGAAAATCAAATTACAGCGTTTCAATTGGCGTAACGTTTTGCCAACTATTTTCAAATAACACGGATTCAAGGGTATGGAGATTCGCCCAATTTTCTTGTTCCAACATCGGTTTGTCGTAAAATTGCTCAACGTGTCCTAAACACAAAATTGCCAGTGGCTGACTATCTGCTGGCATATTGAGCAAAGTTTTTAACGCTTCTGGCTCAAACATCGACACCCAACCTAAGCCCAATCCTTCAGCACGTGCCGCCAACCACATATTTTGAATCGCACACGATAACGATGCGACATCCATTTCTGGCAAGGTTCGTCGTCCAAAAACATATTGTTCGCGGTGTTCGCACAATGCAGCCACTAACACCTCGCCGCATTCTAAAATACCTTCAACTTTTAATTTCATAAACTCGTCGCTACGTTCGCCCAACGCTTGCGCAGTCACAATCCGTTCTTGTTCGACAAGTACATGAATTTGTTGGCGTAATTCTGGCGAGGTAATCCGAATAAATCGCCACGGTTGCATGAAACCCACACTCGGTGCGTGATGTGCAGCATTTAATAAGCGTTGCAATATCTCTGGCTCGACAGCATCGGGTAAAAAATGCCGCATATCGCGACGTTCATAAATTACACGATAAACAGCCGCAATTTCTTCGGGCGAGTATGGTTCGGCTTTCATGAAAGTCCCAATAAAATTAGAAAAATAAAAATATCTAAACGCCACCGCAACGCTAACGCTTGTTGAATCGTAGCGCGTGAAATCGGTTGCAGCGCGTCGCCTAAAGTCCGTTTGAGTTTTAACTTTCCGTGATATTGTGCCGCGCCACCTAACGCAATCCGCAAACTTCCCGCCAATGCGGCAATCGGATAACCAGCGTTTGGACTGTCCAATTTATGCCCGTCGCGCCACAAAATTTTCCAACTATTTTTTTTATTTGGCATCAAAATGACGATTAAAACTGCTGTCAAACGCGCGGGAATATAATTTGCCACATCGTCTAAACGTGCCGCAACTTTGCCGAATTTTTCGTAACGTGCCGTGCGATAACCCATCATCGAATCCATTGTGTTAATCGCTTTATAAATCGCAATGCCTGGCAAACCGAACAACGTCAAATAAAACAACGGTGCAATTACGCCGTCACTCAAATTTTCAGCCCACGTTTCCAACGCCGCTTTATAAGCATCGGTTTCATTCATATTTTCCGTATCGCGGCTGACTAAATGACTAACAGCGGTTTGCGGTGATTCACTTTTTGCGACATTTTCAACGCTCGAATACAACATATTCATCGCCAAACCCGTTGACGCACAAATTGCTAAAACGAAAAATTGTAAATTTTCAGCTAAAAATAAACTGAGTTGAATTATCGAAAAACTTATTAACCACGTCGTAAAAACCAAACTTAAAACTAAAATCGCGCCACGCAAAATACTGTCTTGATAAAACCGTTTTTCGAACGCAGAAATAAAATCGCCCATAAACATCACAGGATGTTTGCATGGCAATTCACCAAATAACTTATCGATAAAATACGCCGCGAAGGCTAATTCAAACATGATAATGCGTGAGCTAATTCTTCAATGTGAATTTCGGATTTCACGGCAAAACGTACATCTTTGGAATCTAAAAAATCAAAACTATCGCAATTACGAATCAAAATTTTGAAACGTGCTAACGCTTTTTGTAAATCAAATTCATCATTTTTTAAACGCGCCAAAACAAAATTTGCTGAACCTTCGTAAATTTTTTCAAACAAATTTGAGTCAATTAAAACCTGTTCCAACATTGCGCGTAATCGTTTAGTTTCATTTTTCGTTTGTTCAATAAAGACGGTATTTTTCAATGCTTCTTGAATATAAGTGCTATCGAAAGTCGAAATTTTCCACATCGGTTCAAAAGATTTCAATGATTTAATAACGTGTTTTTGTGCCGCTATAAAACCCACTCGAATACCCGCACAACCATAAAATTTACACAACGATTTCACAATAAAAAGTTTGTCGTAATCTGCAATGAAATCCATCATCGAAGGTGCATCACAAAAATCTAAAAATGATTCATCGATAATAATTGTGCAATTTGCCGCTTTCCAATGCGTGAATAATGCGTCTACATCGTAAATTTTGCCATCGGGTGTAGATGGATTTACAAAAATCACCGTGCTATTTTTTGGAACAGGCGCAAACAAATCATCCTTAAAACGATTGATAAAATGCAGGTTGCACTCGAATTCTTTAGCGACATTCGCATATTCACCATAAAGCGGTGCGTAAAACACAAGGTTTTCGGATTTTAAAAATCGAAGCAAAGCAAAAATTGCCGCGCTTGCACCATTGAAAAGCTCTAAATTAACATTTTCAGCCAACGCATAACTCTCTTTTATAGCCTGTTTCAAATCTGTGTAATTGGGGTCTGCGTAAGGTACGAGATTTAACGGTAACTCACGCCAATCCACGGCTTGCTCAAAATGAATGTTGGACGAGAAATCAATGATTTCATTAGGCAAACACCCTAATTCATCTGCAAAAGCGTAAATGTTGCCACCATGAAAAGTCATAATCGTTATAAATTATTGAAGGCTAAAAAAAACGGCTCACAAACTTTGCAAGCCGCGTATTCTTTTGAAACAAATTAAGCTGTTTTACGCGCCATCAAATCAGGCAACATTTTGACAGCTTTTACCGCCGCAAAACCAACAATGACATACATTAACGCATAACCTGCGTAAGGCGGATAGTAATGCAAAGCGTGTTCGATATATTCTGGCATTGTTCCATTTGAGTGACGACCCGACAACCAATAAAAACTACCGTTTGACATTAAAAATGCGCTGGTTGTCGCCGCGAATAATGTCGCCATTGCGGAAATTGATAACGTGAATTCTGTGCCTTGCATTGATTTGAAATTTGCGGATAAACGTCCGCCAAACCACATCGCAAAATACGTTGGAATTAAGAAAGCGTAAGCAGGTGAAACGCAAAAATCACTCACGCCTAAATGCGAAATCGCAACGTAATCGAGCAAACCGGCTTCAAGCAATAACGCCACAAAAAAAGCGCGTGAATTGAAAAATAAACCCGCTAAAAAAAATACCGCTAATGACGCATCAGGTAATGAAAACGCATCGCCAAAATGGTGCATTCGTGTTGCGCCCATCAAGGCGATTAAAGGTAAAAAAGTTTTGTAATTCATAAAAAATCCTCTTAATTATTGTAGTGAATCGAGACGAAAAAGTTTCGATCAGCAGTATTGTAACCGCTAACCGTTTGATAATTTTTATCCAGCAAATTGTTAAGTTTCGCGCTCAACATCCAACTTTTATTGAAATGATAGGACGAACGCAAATCAACGGTGACAAAACCACCAACAGGCGTTTTATTGGCTACGTCATCAAAACGTTGACCTTGTGCAATCACTGCCGCGCCGACATCAACATCCGTAAACGATTTCGATACATCAAACGCAATCGTTTTATTCGAACGGCGCGGCAAACGTTGCCCCGTCAATTTATTTTCTGGATTCAATAAATTCATGGTGAGTTTCGGACGAAAGCCATAAATATCTGTGCCGATTTCCGCTTCAATGCCTTCGATTTGTGCCTTACCGATATTTTGTGGCGGCCAACTCGCAATCAAATTATCCACGTCGATATGATACGCCCGCAATTCCCATTGCCCCCAATTATGGTCGCCCACTAAACCCGCTTCATACGATTTCGATTCTTCAGGTTTTAAATTCGGATTGCCGCCGCCATAACCCGCATCTGGCCAATAAAGTTGATTAAAGGTTGGTGCTTTGAACGCATTTCCAAAATTCGCCAACACGCTGATGCCGTGTTTCCAGTTGAAACGCCAACCTACGCTGCCAGTGAAATAATCGCCAAAGGCTTCGTTATTATCCCAACGCACTGACGCATTCACAAAATGGTCATCAAATAAACGGCTGTGTAATTCACCAAAAACACCCGCATCATAACGCGATTTTTGTTGGTAAATTGTGGTGCTATTCACTTCATCAACGCGATAATCCGAACCGACAATCAGCTGATGATTATCCGCAACGTTGAATTGATTTAACCAACTCGCATTCCAGCGCGTACTTTCAAATAAACTCGAAAATGTACCGTTCGGCAAAAAATTTCTGCCTTCGTCATTCGTTTGTCCTAAACGAACCGTTGAACGCCAGTTTTTTGTGAAATCCATATTGCCCGACAGCGCAATGACTTGATTCACAAAGTCGCTGTTATTCTCGGCTTGAGCGTTATAACCATCAAATTGATTGGTACCTTGCGCTCGCATAAAGCTCGCTTCGACATCGGCATTGTTGTCGAATTTATAACCCGCTCGTGCATTGACAGCCGTATTTTGATAACCGTCTTTATCTTGATCAGCAGGTTTAACTTGTGCTGAAAAACCGTCACTTCCTAAATGTGACGCACCCACGCTGTACCACGCATTTTTATATTTCCCACTGGCTGTTCCAGCCGAACGGTGTGTGTAATATGAACCACCGCCTGCATCGAGTGTGACTTTGGGTGTTTCGCTGTCGCCACCTTTTCGGGTGAAAATTTGAATTACACCGCCAATCGCTTCTGAACCGTACAAACTGGATTGCGAACCGCGAATAATTTCGACGCGCTCAACGTTTTCCATTGGTATGTTTTCAAACGCAGCGGTTCCCGTTGTGACAGAACCCATTTTGATACCGTCGATTAGAACTAAAACGTGATCCGCGTTTGTACCACGAATGAAAACGCCTGTTGGTTGCCCGTAACCGCCATTTTGCACTACATCAACGCCTGTTGAACCGCGCAATAATTCGGGCAACGTGCGAACTTGCAAACGATCAATGTCGGCTCGCGTGTAAATGGTTGCGGCTGTTGAAAGTGAGTTTTTAGCTTCTGAACCAGAACGGGTTGCCGTAACAACCATTTCGGGTAAATTTTCAGGGAGTTCTTCGGCGTGTAATGTGCCGCTAAATGCGAGTAAAACCGTTGGGAATAAGATTTTTTTCATGTTGATTTGTGTTCCTTTTTTGCGCCGCCCGCGCAAACAATAAATAAAAAATAGGCAGCAAAAGGCAAAAGAAAACCACAAAATGACTGGCGTAAAAAGTGTGTGATTTGCTTTCAAACACAGCCCTCCGCTGTCCGAAATAAACACTTTGAGGTCGGTCTCCTGACTCATTAAGCGGTTTAAAACCCACGTTCTCGTCTTCCCATGATTTCACAGTGACATTTAGAAAACGCTTAACTTAATTTACAGTTGCGGGGGCAGTTTTGGACTTTAACCAAATTCCCATTTACTCGACATTTGCAATGCCGACACCTGAAAGCGAGCGCGGATTATAGGAGGCTTTTAGTTTTCGGCGCAAGGTTCGAAATTATTTGTAACGACATTCAATCTTTGTTCTGTGACAAAAACTATCCTAGACTGCCTGAAATTTTATTTTTATTATTTGTTTAAAATCAAAAAAGGAGGCTCAAAGTATTGCACCTTGAGTCTCCTTTTATTTTGAAACGAGTTAATTCCACTTCATCACAGGCACCGACGAAATCGAATTTTTCGGCGAACCGTCAATCAACTTATCGCTGTAAGCTAGATAAACCAACACATTGCGTTTTTTGTCGTAGAAACGAACCACTTGCAGTTTTTTCAGCAACAGTGAGCGACTTTCTTTAAAAACTGTATCGCCATTTTTCAAATTCCCCAACTTTGCCACATCAATTGCGCCAACTTGACGACACGCAATAGACGCTTCGGACGGGTCTTCCGCTAAACCGACCGCCCCTTTTAAACCACCAGTTTGGGCTTTGGAAACATGACATGAAACGCCAGCAACATCAGGATCGTCGAAGGCTTCAATGACGATTTTACTGTTTGGACTGAGAAGATTAAACGTCGTCGAAACTTCGCCAATTTCTTCCGCTGCTACAGTAAACGCAAACATCGCCAATAAACCTGCCACCAAGATTTTCATTCCACGTTTCATAAAAACAAACTAATCGGTTTGAACAAATCGTTAATCGTGCGCCCCGTCGCATTTTCGCCAATCGCGTGCATTTTCCATTCACCATTATGACGATACAATTTCGCCATAATTTGCGCGGTGTGTGCGCCTTGTGAAGTCAGCGTGTAACATGCGATTTCATTCTGATTATTGCCATCTAACAAACGACAATAGGCATTTTCAACCGTATCAAACGTTTGTCCAGTGAATGAATTGACGGTGAAAACTAATGCCGTCACAGATTCAGGAACGCGGCTTAAATCCACCACAATTTGCTCATCATCGCCGTCGCCTTTGCCCGTGCGATTATCGCCGCTGTGAAGAACGCTGCCGTCTTTGCTTTTCAATTGTCCGAAATAAATTGCGTCAACGGGTTTATCGCCTGCAAACATAATGCACGACGCATCTAAATCAATCGAACTTTCGCTTGAACCGCCGCCAAATAATCCACCCAACAAACCTTTTTTCTCACCCGATTGTTTCGCGTCCCAACCCAAACCCATCACGACTTTCGTGAGTGTTGTGCCAGATTCTTTTGCGAGTGAAATTTTTTGCCCTTTTTCTAAGTTAATAGCCATTTTCAATCCTAAACACTTACGCCAAAAGAAGTCGCCAATGGTGCTAATCCGCCTGCAAAACCTTGTCCAACGGCACGGAATTTCCAGTCGCCCGCGTTACGATATAATTCGCCGAAAATCATTGCGGTTTCGACTGACGCATCTTCGCTTAAGTCGTAACGTGCTAATTCCACGCCGCCATCTTCGTTAATCACGCGAATGTAAGCGTTTCTAACTTGTCCAAAATTTTGGTGACGGGTTTCGCCTTCATGAATTGTGACGCAAAACGTGATTCTGTCTACGTCCGCTGGGACTTTTGATAATTCTACTTTGACGGTTTCATCGTCGCCTTCGCCCGCCCCCGTTTTGTTATCGCCCGCGTGTTGAACCGCGCCATCGGCGACGATTTTATTGTTATAAAAACAAAAATCGCTGTCATTACGAACTTTGCCATCGGCTTTCAATAAAAAAGCGTTAGCGTCCAAATCGAATGCTGCGCCGTCGGTGGAACGTTCCGCCCAGCCTAAACCCACGATGATTTTGTTGAGATTTGGGGCTTCTTTGCTTAAATTAACGTTGCCGCCTTTGCTTAATGAAACTGCCATTTTGTACACTCCGAGATTGTTGTTTATGTAAGAAAAACGCTTTTGCGTCCCGACTATTATGCGGGTGATACGCCTAAAAACAAGGTGGCTTTTTACCCGCCCGATAACGATTTTTTTGCCATCTGTCAACGTAGTTTAGCAACGGATTTTCTGCTAAACTTCCGTCCGAATTCACAGAAAAACAAAAATAAATGAAAGATTAACAAGGCGTGGTTTTACGAAAAAACCGCGCTTTTTTTCGCTGTATTGATTTGAGCCATCACCCAGAGCAACCATGTCTGAAAGTTATTTACTTGAACGCGATCCTACCCTTGATTCGTTAAAAGCCCCGCCGAATTCGATACACGCCGAGCAGTCTGTTTTGGGGTCATTGATTATTGAAAATGGCGCGTGGGATACGGTTGCCGATAAACTTTCGGAAGTCGATTTTTACCTGCGTTCGCACAAACTTATTTTTCGCACCATCGCCCAATTGGCTGAACAACAAATCCCGTTTGATATTATTACGCTGTCGGAATCGTTGAAATCGCTGGGACATTTAGAATCGATTGGCGGGCTGTCTTATTTGATTGTGTTGTCGAAAGATACGCCGTGTGCCTCGAATGTCGCGGCTTATGCCAATATCGTGCGTGACAAATCGGTGTTGCGCCAATTGATTAGCGCGGGAACAACGATTGCAAATTCCGTTTATCAAACCGAAGGTCAAACAACACAAGAGTTGCTCGAAAATGCCGAAAAATTAGTGTTTAAAATCGCCGAACAAACGCAAAAATCCAATGAAGGTGGTTTTGTCGGCATTCGGGCGTTGGCGAAAAAAACCATTGAGAAAATTGAATTACTCTCTGAACTTGATGGCGCAATGACAGGCGCATCAACGGGTTTCGATGATTTGGATACGCTGACTTCAGGTTTGCAACCTTCTGATTTGATTATCGTGGCGGGTCGACCGTCGATGGGGAAAACGACAGTGGCCATGAATATCGCCGAAAACTTTGCGATTAAAAATGAAAAACCCGTTGCGGTGTTTAGTATGGAAATGCCAGGCGACGCGATTGTGATGCGAATGATGTCGTCGCTTGGTGGAATTGAACAACAGCGCGTGCGTTCGGGCGATTTGGATGATAACGATTGGCCACGTTTGACAATGGCATTGACGATGTTGAATAGTACCAAAATTTTTATTGATGACAGCGCGGCACTTACGCCAAGTGAAATTCGTGCAAGAGCGCGACGCTTGGCGCGTGAACACGGGCAATTAGGTTTGATTGTGGTGGATTATTTGCAGTTGATGAATTCGCCAACCAGCGGTGAAAGTCGCGTTCAACAAATTTCGGATATTTCGCGTGGTTTAAAAGCGTTGGCGAAAGAATTAAATGTGCCAGTGATTGCGTTATCGCAGCTCAATCGGAATTTGGAACAACGCCCCAACAAACGTCCAGTAATGTCAGATTTGCGGGATTCGGGCGCGATTGAGCAAGACGCAGATTTGATTTTGTTTATTTACCGTGACGAAGTTTATAACGAAAATAGTCCCGACAAAGGCACGGCGGAATTGATTATTGGTAAACAACGAAATGGTCCACTCGGTACAGTGCGGTTAATGTTCCAAGGACAGTATTCGCGCTTCCAAAATTGTGCCAATCCCAGTCATTACAGTTCTTATGGCGAAGATGGTCCGCCACAACAACTTACTCATGAGCAATCAAGGCAGTCAGGGGTGGCAGTTGGTGATTCAACATACCAAAAAGTAGGACGTTGATACATGATAATTGGTGATTGTTTAGTTGGAGAGTTGATAACGGCTGATAATTGCTTTTGAAATGAAGTGAATTTGCGAATGTTGCGTAAAAAAACGAATCCTTTTATACTTCGCGCCAGCTTAGATTTAGCGAGCTGAACATCAATTATAAAAACTTTCAAAGGTCATGATTATGAAATGGGAAACACCACGTTACACCGATTTACGTTTCGGTTTTGAAGTTACAATGTATATTTACAATCGTTAATTTGTTATCGATTTTTGAATAAAGAAAAGGGGCTGATTGCCCCTTTTTTTTCGAGTTTTATTTTTTAAGAAGGTTTAGCGATGAAAATTAGAGTATTAGGTTCAGCGGCAGGCGGCGGTTTTCCCCAATGGAATTGTAATTGCCACAATTGTCACCGTATTCGACGTGGTGAAATGAACGGCTCGGCGCGAACACAATCATCGATTGCCGTCAGTACCGACGATAAAAATTGGTTGTTGTTCAATGCGTCGCCGGATATTCGCGCTCAACTCGAAGCATTCCCTGCAATTCAACCGCAAAATGGCATTCGTGATACGGGCATCAAAGCGGTAATGCTAATTGATAGTCAAATTGATCACACCACAGGTTTGCTGATGTTGCGCGAAGGTAAACCGCTCGATATTTACTGCACCGAAATGGTGAAACAAGATTTAACGACCGGTTTCCCGTTATTCACGATGTTGAAAGATTATTGCACTGTGAATCACCACGATATTCCGGTGGATGGCAGCAGTTTTACGATTCCCGCCATTGCTGATTTGCGTTTTTACACGCAAGCCCTAAAAAGCAAAGCTCCGCCCTACTCGCCTCACCGTAATAATCCACACGATGGTGACAATATCGGTGTGATTATTGAGCAAATTTCGACGGGCAAAAAAGTCTTTTATTCACCCGGTTTGGGCGAAATCGAACCACACGTTATGGATGCGTTGCAAAATGTCGATTGTTTATTGGTAGACGGTACATTTTGGACAGACGACGAAATGGTGTCGCAAGGCATCAGCCATAAACACGCGCGTGAAATCGGACATTTACCGCAATCTGGCACGGGCGGCATGATTGAAGTGTTGAACGGTGTCAGTAACGCGCGAAAAATTTTGATTCATATCAACAACACCAATCCAATTTTAGATAACGATTCGCCCGAACGAAAAATGCTTGATGCAGTCGGCATTGAAGTCGCTTACGATGGACTGGAAATTGAGTTATAAGTTTTTCTAAACCGTAGGAGTTTCTAAAATGAGTGCGTCAAAAATTATCACCACACCGCCTTATCGAAATTATTACCGCCAACGCACCGCGAATCAGTGGCGCAAAATTCCCGCTGAACACGGTGATCCGAGTGCGATTCGTCCGTTTTTAGCGGGCAATTGGAAAATGAATTTAATCCCGCGTGCCGGCGTAGCATTGGCAGCACGCATTTTTGATTTATGCCGTGACGTGAAAGATGTCGATATGGGATTTGCGCCACCATTTACCGGCTTATCGACTTTAGCGGATTACATCGAACCGGATTTTTTACGACGCGAATACGGTATCGGTCGAAATGTTTTTTTGCTGGCACAAGATACGTTTTTTGAATCGAAGGGCGCGTTCACGGGCGAAATTTCTGCCGATATGTTGGCGGCGATTGGCGTGGATTGGGTAATTGTTGGACATTCAGATCGTCGCGCGAATTTAGGCAAATACTTTGGATTTAGTTCCAGCGTGGCGCGACGTTTGTCAAAAGATTTTTTGACGCACACACTCAAACAATTAAAAGTGCGTGAACAACCCACGAATCCGCAAGTATTAGCGACGATTGAGCATTTGCTGGCGGAAGAAAATAGCGATGTATTGGCGGGTTTAGCGACATTTTTAGAAGCCGAACTCAATGATCGTGCTGGTGAAAGTGATGAAGCAATTCAACGCAAAGTTCAAGCCGCGTTAGCCAATGGCGTGCAGGTTATTTTTTGTTGTGGCGAGAATCGAGAAGCTCGACGCGCTCACGAAACCTTCAATTTATTGGAGCGGCAAATTCGCATGGGTTTAGACGGCGTAGCACGACACGCTATGCCAGAAGTTATTATTGCCTACGAACCGATTTGGGCAATCGGCGAAGGCGCACAACCTGCCCCGTTAGAACAAATCGCCGAAGTTCACGATTTCATTCGCAACTTATTGATGGATTTGTATGGTGAACAAATCGCGGCATGTGTTCGCATCTTGTACGGGGGCAATGTTAAGCCAGATAATATCGCGGCACTTATGCAATTGGCGGGCGTAGACGGCGCATTGGTTGGCGGCGCGAGTTTAAATGCTACTGATTTTGCAAAAATAATTCGTTTTGGTTTGCCGGATGCAGCTTAAAAACAATTTTTAATAGGACAACAACCCCATGATAACTAATAGAAGACCCCCGACTGAAGAAAGGCGACATTTTTTTCGGATTCACGATGCGGTAAATTTGTCGTATCGCCTCATTGATGAACAACAAATAAAATCGCCTATTCAAACGACCACAAGTTTGCTCGACAACTGCTCGCTGGCTTCGGCGTTAGAATTGATTGGCGAAGAATCTGCTGTCATTCATGACAAATTGGAAAGAATTCATTCCGATTTTGCCGATTATTTGAAGCTATTGGATATTAAAATCAATCTGGTTGCCCAAGCGGTAATTGGATTAAGTAAAAGCAGTGAAATCGCCACTAATCAAACGCGCAATGCCAATATCAGCGTCTCTGGTCTGGGTTTTGATAATGATGAAAAGTTAAAAGTCGGTCAGTATTTAGAAATTAAAATGCTGTTAGTACACAGTACCGTTGTGATTGTGACGTATGCGAAAGTGATTCATTGCTTTAAACATACGAATATCCACGATGAGTCTTACGATTATTTTGTCGGCGTGAATTATGAGAATATGAAAGAGACCGATGGCGATTTATTGAGTAAACACGTTGCGAAAAAACAATTGCAGCAAATTCGTCAACAAAAAGAAAAACAACATCATGCTGAACAGCAGCAAAATTAACTCACATTTAACCGAGACGGCACAGCGCGTGTGTTTTGCGTTAGATGTTTTCCCGTGCATCGATTCCACGAACAGCTATTTAATGGCTCGCGCTCAAGTCGATGCGCCCTCGGGCAGTGTTTGTTTTGCCGAAGAACAAACGGCGGGCAAAGGTCGACGTGGTCGGCAATGGATTTCACCGCAAGGACAAAATATCTACGGTTCATTTTTGTGGCGATTCAGCAGCGTAGCAGGATTGGGCGGGTTGAGTTTAGCGATTGGCGTGGGAGTGATTCGTGTTTTGCGGAAACACGGCATTGGCAATGTCGGTTTGAAATGGCCGAATGATATTTACAGCGACGGTAAAAAATTGGGCGGTATTCTCATCGAAGTCACGTCGCACACCGATGGCAGCGCGAGTGCGGTGATTGGTTTAGGGTTAAATTTTAATTTGCCGCCCAACCTCGATGGCATCACGCAAGCCTATACCAATTTGTGCGAAGTTGCACCAGACGTGGTGTTGGAACGTAATTTTGTGATCGCGCAATTATTGAATGAATTATTACCGATTGCCTCGACATTTGAAGCGCAAACGTTAGCGGCGTATTTGGACGAATGGCGTGATTACGATTGTTTATTCGGTAAGCAGGTGAATTTATTTGTCGGTTCGCAGCAAATCAGCGGTATCGTGCAAGGTATCGACGAAAACGGTTTATTAAAATTGCAGCGTGACGATGGCACGATTCAAACGTTTGCGTCGGGTGAAGTGAGTTTTAGCGCGTGAATTTGCTGCTCGATTTAGGTAATAGCCGTTTGAAATGGGCGTGTGCTGAAAATAGTCAGTTACAACTCGGGCAAACGTTGCCGCATTCTGAAATTACATCACAAACGTTATGCGCCTTATGGCAAGACTTACGCCCTGAAAAGATTGGGATTTCATGCGTCGGTAAAGCAGAACTGTTGAACGTAATTACAACAGTGACGCGGGAATTGTGGCGCGATGTTCCCATTCATTTTGCGACGACGCAAACGCAGGCTTTTGGTGTCACGAACGGTTATTTACAACCCGAAAAATTAGGGGTGGATCGCTGGCTGGCATTGATTGCGGTGCGACAAAAAACGAATGCGCCGGTTTGCGTGGTGGATTGTGGCACAGCGATAACGGTAGACGTTTTGGATACGGACGGAAAACATCAAGGCGGGTTGATTTGTGCGGGACTGACGTTAATGAAAACCGCCCTCGCCTTCAATACCGCCGATTTGCCATTAGCGAATTCACCGCATAATGTCGGACTGGCAATTGAAACTGAAACGGCAATTTATAATGGAACATTGTTCGCCGCGTGTGGACTGATTGAACGAGTGATGTCCGAATTACCTGCAAATACAGCGTTATTTTTAACGGGTGGCGACGCGCCAATTATTGCCGCACACACACGCAAACCGTTCACCCTTGAAACAGATTTGGTGTTGCAAGGATTGGCGATTTTTTTGAATGTTTCAATCCACATCCGACCTCATCCGTCGAATGACAAAGCCATCGACAGATTGAGGTCAATGAAATTACTTTAAAATTCAATTTAAAAAAAACCACGCAGAACAAACGCCCTGCGTGGTTTTTCGGTTTAAAAAAACGACGTATTAGCCCGTTGGATTTGACCACTTCCAGTTTTGAATCTCTGGCATATCTTCGCCGTATTGCGAAATATAACGTTTGTGATCAATCAATTTGTTACGCAACGCTTGTTTTAAATAAACCGCTTGATCCGCCAAACGTGGTACGCGGTCGATTGCATCCATTGCCAAATGGAAGCGATCGACTTCATTCATCACCACCATATCGAACGGTGTTGACGTGGTGCCTTCTTCTTTATAACCGCGAACATGGATATTTGCATGATTGCTGCGGCGATAGGTCAAACGATGAATCAACCAAGGATAACCGTGATATGCAAAAACGACTGGTTTGTCATGTGTAAATAATTCAGTGAAATCTGCATCACTCAAACCATTTGGATGTTCACTATCAGGTTGTAATTTCATCAAATTCACCACGTTAATCACGCGGATTTTCAAATCGGGTACTTCATGACGCAAAATATCAACTGCCGCTAAACATTCTAAAGTTGGAACATCGCCCGCACACGCCATTACGACATCTGGTGATGAACCGTGATCATTACTCGCCCATTCCCAAACGCTCACACCGGCTTCGCAATGTTTCGCCGCTGCGTCCATTGATAACCATTGTGGCGCAGGTTGTTTACCCGCGACGATAACGTTCACATAATTACGACTACGCAAAACGTGATCGGTCACAGACAAAAGCGTATTCGCATCAGGTGGTAAATAAACTCGAATCACTTCGGCTTTTTTATTCACAACATGATCGATAAAACCAGGGTCTTGGTGTGAAAAACCGTTGTGATCTTGTCGCCAAACGTGTGAAGTCAATAAATAATTCAACGAAGCAATCGGTCTGCGCCATGGAATATGATTCGTGGTTTTGAGCCATTTTGCGTGTTGGTTGAACATCGAATCGATAAGGTGAATAAAGGCTTCGTAGCACGAAAAGAAACCATGACGACCTGTGAGCAAATAGCCTTCGAGCCAACCTTGGCAAGTATGTTCGCTCAAGATTTCCATTACACGACCATCTTGTGATAAATCGGTGTCTTCGGGCAGAATTTTTTCCATCCAAACGCGCGACGTTTCTTCAAACACATCGTCCCAACGATTCGATGAAGTTTCATCGGGACCAAAAATACGGAAGTTTTTCTGTTCCCGATTATTTTTCATTACGTCACGCAAGAACGAACCCATCACACGGGTCGCTTCCGCATCGACCGAGCCTGGAGTCGGTACGTCAACTGCATAATTACGGAAATCTGGCATCCGTAAATCATGCAATAAAACCCCGCCATTCGCGTGCGGATTATCGCCAATACGACGTTGACCTTTGGGCGCGAGGTCTTTTAATTCTTGTAATGGCGAACCATTTGCATCGAACAATTCTTCAGGTTTATAACTTTTCAACCACGATTCTAAAATCGTAATATGTCCAGGATTATTCGCTAAACCCGACAATGGCACTTGATGTGAACGCCAAAAATCTTCGGTTTTTTTGCCATCAACACTTTCAGGCCCTGTCCAACCTTTTGGTGTCCGCATGATAATCATCGGCCAGCGTGGACGTTCGATAACTGCACCGTTTGCATTACGCGCTTGATGTTGAATCGCTTTAATCGTGGTTAAACAACTTTCTAAAACTGCCGCCATTTTTGGATGCACAATTTCAGGGTCACAACCTTCAACGTAATGCACGTCGTAGCCATAACCTTCAAATAATTTGGTCAATTCTTCTTCACTGATACGGCTTAAAAGCGTTGGATTAGCGATTTTGTAACCATTCAAATGTAAAATTGGCAACACCGCGCCATCACGCGCAGGGTTTAAAAATTTGTTTGAATGCCACGAAGCCGCCATTGGACCTGTTTCTGCTTCGCCATCACCAATCACGCAGCACGCAATCAAATCAGGATTATCAAACACGTTGCCGTAAGCATGTGACAGTGCGTAACCTAATTCACCGCCTTCGTGAATTGAGCCTGGTGTTTCAGGTGCGACGTGACTTGGAATGCCGCCTGGAAAAGAAAACTGATGAAATAAATTCTTCATGCCTTCTTTATCCAACGAAATGTTTGGATAAAACTCGCTGTAAGTCCCTTCTAACCAGCAATTCGCCACCATTGCAGGGCCGCCATGACCAGGGCCACAGATAAAAATCATGTTCAAATCGTGTTCTTTAATTAACCGATTGATATGCACATGAATAAAATTCAACCCAGGAGTCGTTCCCCAATGTCCCAATAAACGCGGTTTGATGTGCGAAATGTTTAACGGTTCAGTTAACAGTGGATTACCGAGCAAATAAATTTGACCGACAGACAAATAGTTTGCCGCCCGCCAGTAAGCGTTCATTTTCGCTTGTAACGTTGAATCGAGTTTGAAATCGTATGTTTTTTCCACAATAAGCACCTTATGATTGAACAATAAAAGCCTGAATTTGTTGCGCGATTTCGCGCTCTTCTTCGGCATGGATTACAAAAATACGCGAGCGACTGGAATGGTCGCTGATGTCGATATTACTACTAAATCGTTGTTGATTTAAATCGGAATTGAGCGAAAACCCCAAACCATTTAAATCCTCTAAAATTTTCTGCCGAATTGCGGGAGCATTTTCACCAATGCCACCAGTAAAAATCAGCGCATCGACGTGACCATTTAGCACCGCAAAATAAGCACCGACGTATTTCTTCACACGATAGCAGAACAAGTTTAAAGCTATGTGACAAGATTCATCGCCGTGTTCCGCTTTGTTCAAAATTGTTCGCATATCGGTTTCGCCGCATACGCCTTGCAAACCACTCTGTTTATTTAACAAGCGGTTAATGTCTTCAATGGTTCTGCCTTCGCGTTGCAACGTAATCGCAATCATGGGGTCAATATCACCGCAACGACTCGCCATCACTAAACCTTCAGTAGGCGAAAATCCCATCGATGTATCGACACTCACGCCATTTTTAACGGCTGTAGCACTCGCGCCGCCGCCTAAATGCAAAATAATCACATTCAAATTTTCAGGCGATTTCTTCAACATAACGCTCGCTGCATTCACACTGTGTTGGCAGGAAATACCGTGAAAACCATAACGATAAAAATCCACGTTTGCGGATAATTTTTCGGGAATCGCATAACGCCCCGCGTAATCAGGAATCTGACGATGAAACGCCGTATCGAAAACTGCAAATTGCGGCACATTGGCAAATAATTCTTCTGCCATTTCAATACCCAAACGATTGGGCGGATTGTGCAATGGCGCGTAATTATCAAGTTGAGCGATTTGACTTAAAACTTCGGGCGTAATCAGAGTGATTTTTTTGAAAGTCGCACCACCGTGAACGACCCGATGCCCAATTGCAGAAAGGACTAACTGATTTTCGGCTAACCAGTTTTGCCATTGATGATAAAGAAATGCGAGGGTATTTTTTGCGTCGTGAATGCTTTGGTCGTGGTGAGAAAATTTCTCACCTTGCACATTCACGCCGTTAATTGATAAGCCATCGGTTGCGCCGTAATCGGCATTTAACGTGGCTTTGACATTTAAATCGTCGTCGAATAATTGCGTTTTGACTGACGTACTACCTACATTAACGATGAGTTTCATTTTTTAAGCCTTTTATGATGACGTTAAGTTTTTGCCAACAAAAAAGCCCCGTGGAATCAAATTTCACGGGGCTTTTTTATGACGATTTTTTACTGATAAAAAGCCGTAAAATCCTGCAACGTCGCATGGGTTTGTTGCAAGTTTTCTGGATTAAATCCATTCACACCGACACGAGAAAAATAAAACGCTTGGTCAGCTAGATATTTTCCAACCGCGCGAATTTCCCCTTGAAAACCATAACGATGCCGTAATAAATACGCCTGCGAAAAACTACGTCCATCCATGAAATCGGCAACGTTTAATTCTATTAACGCAAACAAACCTAAATCTGCGCCTAACGTTGAAATATCGTCTGTCGATGAAAGTCGCACGCCTAAATTTCCAGCGTGTTTCGACAATTCTGCTTTTTCAGCATTCCAACGCGCCAACGACACGCAGATACTGCCCGCGACAACCGGTGCGTCATCGTCCAAAAACGTCCAATGATTTTCGATCAGCTGATTATTTTTAATGATTTGCATAAACTTTCACCTTAAATGGTTCGATGCCAACGCGGTTGACGGTTTCTAAAAAGGTTTCTTCGTGCAAACGTTGTTGAACGTAGACTTCCAAAATTGTGCCGACGGCTTGAGCGATTTCATTTTTAGGAACTGCCGCCCCTAAACGTTCACCGATGGCGGCTTCATTCGCCGATGACCCACCGAGCGTGAGTTGATACCATTCCACGCCTTTTTTATCCACACCCAAAATGCCGATGTGTCCGACACTTTGATGGGCGCAACCATTTACACAGCCCGACATATTGATTTTTACGTCGCCAATATCGTGCAAATAATCCATGTCGTCGAGGATTTCGTTAATTTCTTTCGCAATGCCGATTGAACCGGCGTTTGCTAATGAACAGAAATCTAAACCTGGACAACAAATCATATCCGTCGCGGTACCGATGTTAGGCGTAGCAAGTTGCGCCGCATTTAATAATTGCCACAATTGAAATAAATCGGCTTGTTTCACGTCGGCAAAAACTAAATTTTGACGATGCGTGCTGCGAACTTCACCAAAACTGTAACGTGCTGCTAAATCTGCCACCGTGTCTAATTGTTTATCCGTCAAATCACCGGGTGGTGTTTCGGGATGTTTCAATGATAAAAAGACGGCGCGATAACCAGCCACTTTATGTTCAACGGTGTTATGTTCAACCCATTTTGCAAAGGTTTTATTTTCGTGGCAATACTGTGCAAAAGTAACATTTCCAGCCGCTTTTTTATCGTAATCAAACGGTTTGAAATACGATTTCATGACTGCAAAACGTTCGTCGCTGACTTCCAAACCGTCACGAATTAACGCCCATTCTTGTTCAACCATTTCGTTGAATTTTTCCAAACCTTCTTCTTTTACTAAAATTTTGATGCGGGCTTTGTATTTGTTATCGCGACGACCAAATAAATTGTAGATTCGCAACGTGGCTTCCAAATAAGACAGAATATGTTTTTTGTCCAAGAAGGGTTTGATAACTTGTCCAATAATTGGCGTGCGTCCTAAACCGCCACCCACTAACACCCTAAAACCCACTTCGCCTGCGTCATTTTCAACCAAATGCAGCCCAATATCGTGAAATTGCGTTGCCGCTCTATCGTCGCGTGAACCGCTAACGGCGATTTTGAATTTACGGGGTAACCAATCAAATTCAGGATGTAGCGTTGTCCATTGGCGAATCAACTCGCAATATGGACGCGGATCTTCGATTTCATCCACACTTACGCCCGCCAAATGGTCGCTGGTGGTGTTACGCATACAATTTCCGCTGGTTTGAATCGCGTGCATTTGCACTTCCGCGAGTTCCGCCAAAATATCAGGAATTTGCTCTAACTTTGGCCAGTTAAATTGCACATTTTGGCGTGTTGTGACGTGGCAATAATTTTTGTCGTACGTCCGCGCAATATGCGCGAGTTTGTGCAATTGCTTTGAATTTAAAACGCCGTAAGGAATCGCCACGCGCAACATGGGCGAATGCTTTTGAATGTAAACACCATTTCTTAAACGTAAATTCCGATAACCATCTTCGGAAATTTCGCCGTTTAGAAACTGTTCAGTTTGCCGCCGGAATTGCGCGACTCGTTCTTCAATGAGAATTTGATCGTTGTGATTATATTGATACATTTGAATGAATTTCGGAGCCTGAAAAAGGCGGATAAAATGAGCCGCAATCATATAGTACGCGCCATAAAATGACAAAATTTTATGGTTTGGTGATAACATAATCAGTTGATGTATATTTAAATTTTTATAAAAAAATGGAGGATGTATGAAGTTAGTTGTATTGGCATTGTTAGCCTTTTTGCTACCGCAATTTGCGTTTGCAGAAGGCTTTCAAAATTTAGACATGACGGGAACGGAACGCGGCATTTATACCGTGTTAATTTTCATCATTGCTTACGGTTTCGTGATGACCGAAGAATTTACGCACATGCGTAAATCGAAACCCGTTATTTTGGCGGCAGGTATTATTTGGGCGCACGCAGCTCTTTTGGCGCAACAAAAAGGCGTGCCGACACACGAAATGCACTTGGCGTTTGAGCATGACGTAAAAGAATATGCTGAATTGATGTTGTTTTTGCTCGTGGCAATGACATTTATCAATTCAATGGCGGAACGTAATGTATTTGAAGCGTTGCGTTCATGGTTGGTCAGAAAACAATTCGGCTATCGTCAATTGTTTTTAATCACGGGCATCATTACCTTTTTCTTATCAGCAGTCGCCGATAATTTAACGGCAGCATTATTGGTTGGCGCGGTCGTTATGGCAGTGGGCGCAGACAATGAAAAATTTGTCAGCATCGGTTTTGTGAATTTAGTGATTGCAGCAAACGCGGGTGGCGCATTCTGTCCGTTTGGCGATATTACGACGTTGATGGTGTGGCAAGCAGGTTATGCCGAATTCTTCGACTTCTTCAAATTATTCTTACCGTCCGTCGCAAATTACGCGATTCCAGCAGCGATTATGTATTGGGCTGTTCCAAATGAACAGCCGAAAGCAACCAATGAAGCAGCGGTGCAATTAAAACCAGGTGCGTTAATTATTTGCTTCATGTTCTTATGCACGATTGGCGCGGCCGTTAGCTTTAAACAAGTATTTCATTTACCCCCTTTCATGGGCATGATGACCGGCTTGTCGGTATTGATGTTGTTCGGTTATTACTTGAAAATGCAAGCGCATAAAAAAGGCGAACACGGTTTCGACATCTTCAACAAAGTGATGCACGCAGAATGGGATACTTTGTTATTCTTTTTCGGTGTAGTTTTCGCGGTAGGCGGTTTAGGTTATATCGGTTATTTGGAATTGTTATCTAGCGCGATGTATGACGGTTTGGGTGCGACAACAGCAAACATTTTGGTCGGTTTGATTTCAGCAGTGGTTGATAACATTCCAGTGATGTTTGCGGTGTTGAACATGAGTTTGGATATGGATTTATATCAATGGTTGCTCGTTACTTTAACAGCAGGTGTTGGCGGTTCATTATTATCAGTAGGTTCAGCGGCTGGCGTAGCGTTAATGGGTCAGTCAAATCATAAATATACGTTCTTTAGCCATTTGAAATGGACTCCTGCAATTGCAGCGGGTTATGCAGGTAGTATTTTTGTACATTATTTGATTAACGGTTAATTTTTAACGGTTTTTTCAAATTGTAAAAAAAAGCCCCGTCTAATTATTAGGCGGGGCTTTTTTGTTGGAAATAATTGATTTCAATCCTCTGACCAGCATATTTGATTTCGTCCCGATTCTTTCGCGGTGTACATTGCACTATCCGCACGATTCAATACTATTTCGCTATCCATATCTCGCATGGACAGTAATGCGGCACCAATACTGACCGTGATTTTCACCATGCCTTTAGGATCTTCAATAACGATTTCAGAAACTTGTTTCCGCAATCGTTCTGCCATAATCAGTGCCTCATCGCGTCCCGTATTGGGTAATAAAATGACAAATTCCTCACCGCCAAAACGCGCAGAAATATCAATGTTACGGGAGTTTTTTCGCACAACATTGGCAAAACTTTTTAACACTTCATCACCTGTTGCGTGTCCGTAAGTATCATTCACTCGTTTAAAAAAATCTAAATCCAACATTAACAATACTGCCGAACCACCAAGGCGTGAAATGCGGTCTGATTCTTGATCGAGGCGTTCTAAAAATACGCGCCGATTAAATAAACCTGTTAAAGGATCGGTATTCGCCATTTTGTACAGTATTTCTTCTAAGGCTTTACGTTCGCTAATGTTTTCTTTAATACCAATAAAATTAACAATTTCACCATGATTATTTTTTACGGGCGAAATACTCAAATCCTCGTGGTACAACGAGCCGTTTTTACGTTTATTGATAATTTCACCGCGCCAGTGTTTTCCAGCCTGTAAATTTCGCCACATATCTTCGTAAAATAACGCATTTTGTACGCCTGAGTTTATCAATTCATTGGGTTTCTGCCCAATTACCTCGCCTAAATCATAACCTGTCAAACTACTAAATGCGGGATTTGCCCATTTTATGATTGCATTTCTATCAGTAATCACAATGCCATTAGCAGCCGCTTCTAAAGCAGCCACTAGCAATTTGTTATGCTCTTCCATTTCAACACGAAGTAGCGCGTGACGAATTACCCGCGCCAAACCATCAAAACCGAAATCTCCCTTAATCATGTAATCATTTGCACCAGCTTTCAATGCCGTCAGTGCAAATTCTGTATCGCCTCGACCGGTAAGAACGACAATCGGCACGTCACCCGCCATTTGTCGGGCGATTTCCACAGTGTCCAATCCTTCTGAATCGGGTAACGATAAATCTAACAATATGACTTCAAAAACCGAATCCATTAGTGCTTGTTTTGCTAAAGTTAATGATTCTACCCAAGTGACTTCAAAGTTGATTCCATGTGATTGTTTTAACGCCATTTTAACCAAATACGCATCGCCTGCTTCATCTTCAACAAGTAAGACACGAATAGATTTAGATTGATTCATTTTTTATGCCTTTACTTGATGTTGAATGTTAAATAACAGCTTAAACGTGGTACCAATTCCAAGTTTCGAATCAATCAAAATATGCCCGTGAGCGTGATGCACAATACCGCTAACTGTTGATAATCCTAATCCTATCCCCTCTCCAACCTCTTTCGTTGTAAAAAAGGGATCGAAAATTTCATCAATGACTTTTTTATCAATTCCAGAACCGCTATCAGAAACACTTAACTTAATGAAATCGCCTTCAACTGGCATCCAACACGCCGCACATTGATGCGTTAAAATGTTAACCGTTGTGAGCTTAACCTTTATCACGCCGCGCCCTTTAGTTTTCATGGCATCTCGTGCATTCACTAACAAATTTGTCATAATTTGGTGCAGATCAATCGCATCAATAAAAATGTGCGGCGTATCATTTAATTCCAGTTCTATTTTGAATTTATCCGTCAGTCCTGCTTGCACCATGTCTGAAACTTCTTCGATAATTTGCGGCGTTGATTTTACTATTGAGATTTTTTCAATTTCGGTACTTTCAGTATTTTGACGGCAATAATTCATCATTTTTGCAATTAACTCCCTCGCCCGTTTTCCCGACTCCACCGCTTTGCCTAGATTTTTTTCTAGTTCTTCTTTTAAATTACCATCAACCATTTCTTCGTGAATTATTTCTCGACTCATTTCGGTATAGCCCAAAATGCCATTCAACATATTATTAAAATCATGACCAATTCCCGCAGTAAGCCGCCCGATACTGTCTATTTTTTGCATGTGCATAATTTGGTCACGCAGAATCTTATCTCGTTTTTGCATTTCGATGCGTTCGGTAATATCGTGCAAAAAGATGAACAAACTCCCATCATTTAATGTGGAATACGAAGCCGTCACTTCGGCTAACCAAACTGAATCATCTTTGCGATGCTGTTCAATTTCAAACGTTTTTCCGTTGCCCGCGACAATCAGACTAAATTGTTTCAAGCTCAGACCGAAATTGCCTGTCATTCTTAAGATATTCATGGCGAGCAGTTCGTTGCGTTCATAACCCGAAAGCTGACAATAACCGTCACTGACTTCTAAAAATTGCCCCACATTACTAATGCGACAAAACCCATCGGTGGTTTCGATGGCGGCTTCGTATAATGCCGCGCGATTTTGCATCGCGAGTTCGCGTTTCTTTTTTTCGGTAATATCAAGACCGACTAACGCATAGCGATAATGTGCCTCACAACTGTTTCTATGATAAACGGGCAAAATGATGGTTTGCAGCCAATATTCTTCGCCTGATTTTTTGAGATTACAAATTTCACCCGACCAAATCTGACCACTTTTAATCAGTGTCCACATATTGAGATAAAACTCTTTGGAATGAAAACCTGAACCAATCATTTTATGTGTTTTGCCCAATAATTCTTGTTCGCTGTAACCCGAAATTTTGCAAAAATGTTCATTAACAAAACCAATAACACCGTTCAAATCTGTTTCAGAAATAATCGTTGCGCTGTCTAAAGTGTGCAATAAATCCAAATCCAAATTTGCAGCAGCAAGTAATTTATTGCTGGCTTCAAGTTCGGCACGCGATAGCGCGTAACGAATCACACGCGTCAAACCATCCGAACTACTTTTGACTATATCTTTTGCTGCATAATCTGCGGCACCCGCTTCCAATACGGTGAGCGCGAAATCAACATCTTCGCACCCCGTTAAAACGACAATGGGCAATTCGCCAACGATTTGTTTGGCAATGTTAAACGTTTCCAAGCCTTCTGAATCTGGCAACGATAAATCTAACAACATCACGTCAAAACTCGATTCTACTAATGCCTGTTTGGCAAGAGCCAAGGATTCAATCCACGTCACGTCAAAACTAATTTTGAGTGTTTGTTTTAATGCCACTTTAACTAAAAAAGCGTCACCGGTTTCATCTTCGACGAGTAAAACACGAATAGATTGCACTGAACTCATATTTTGTGACCTTTCGGTAAACGCACGAGCGTAAACCAGTAGCTACTTAATTGATGAATTGCTGCCATAAACTGTGGCATATCAATAGGCTTTGTAATGTAACTTGCTGCGCCCAATTTATAAGAACGCACCACATCACTTTCCACATCAGAGGTCGTTAAGACAATCACTGGAATATCACTAAACATCGGATTAGATTTAATCACCGTTAAAAACTCACTGCCATTCATACGCGGCATATTCAAATCCAAAAAAATTAAATCTGGACGCGGGACATTGGCATATTTCCCCACTTTTTGTAAAAAATCTAGCCCTTCACAACCATCAACGACATGATGTAAATTTGCCAATATCTTGTTTTCTTTTAATGCCATTTTCACCAAATAAGCATCAGCGGGTTCATCTTCTAACAATAAAATATCAATAACGTTTAGGTGTTCAATAACCATCTATAGTTTTCCGTAAAAATGTAAAATTTAAATACCAGCCGGTAAATCAAATACAACCGTTGTGCCGCCGCCTGTAGTTTCTTTCAAAAACACAGAGCTGTCGAAACTTTCTAAAATGCGTTGCACAATCGCTAAACCGATGCCCGTCGATTCTTGATCATCATTGACTTGCAAACGTTCAAACACTAAAAAAACGCGCTTACGGTATTCAGCAGGAATGCCAATGCCATTATCCGCAACGTAATAGCGCACATACTTTCCTTTCGGTTCGCCGTAAATGCGTATATTTAGAATGTGATTCAATTGCCGGTAGTGCAGCGCATTATCTAGCAATATATTAAAAATGTCATATAGACGCGGGCGGTCAATCGTCACCATCGGTAATTCGCCCCATTCGATATGCGCGTGAGTTTCTTGAATTAACGGGGCGAAATGCTCTAATACTTTGGTCAAAATATCAATAACCGGTACGGATTCAATTGCCGCTCGTGGTTGTGTTGCCGCAAGGTAAAGTTGAATGTCACTCACTAATGCGCGTTGTCGAATCGCACTTTGTTCGATAAATTGCAATGCAATTATTACATCTTCATCGTGACAATTTGGAAGGTTTTTCAGCGCATCTTTGAGCCGTTGCACAAAACTCACGATACGTCGTGTCGGCTCTTGCAAATGATGGGCTGCAACGTTGGTGAATTGTAATAAATCGGCATTGATTATCGTCAATTTTTTTTCACTTTCTCTCAATTGCATGGTGAGTTCAAAAGCCATTTCAGCCGCTTGAAGTTTTACCGTCGAATAAGAACGTAATAAAAAAAACAATAAGAAACTTATGATTGTTCCCGAACTCAAGACTATCCATACTTTGTTGTAATCGATAAATATTGTCCCTATTCTTTCATATTTTTCCATGTGTAACGTCCATATTCTGCCGTAAAATGGAACTTGTATTATTGAATTAAATAACGACTTAGTATTTGCATCATTACCGTCACCTTGATAAAGCAAATTTTCAGGTCGAATTTCAGTACCGTCATACACTCGTAAGTTAAAATTTGAACCGTTAATATCTGCACTATTTGAAATAATATTATTCAGTAAATCAGTCATGCGAAAAGGTGTATAAACCCAGCCAAATATCGCCGAACGACGTTGTTCAATGGTTTCAATCGGTTTATTTTTTTGATAAACAGGGACATACATTAAAGTTCCCGCCTGAATATCGGTGTTTGTTTCTTGAAGGAGTGTTACTTTGCCAGACAAATATGCGTCATTATTATCAACGGCTTGACGCATGGCAATATTGCGGATGGGTTCGGAATACATATCGTAACCGAAAGCACGTTGGTTTCGCGTGGTAAATGGTTCGATATAGATAATAGACGTATAGGTATCACGTTGACCTTCGGGTTTAACGCGATAATCGGGAAAACCATTTTTATGTAATTGGGCTTCATGTGCTTTAAGTTTTTCAGGTGGAATCCATAATGAAAATCCTAACGCTTGAATGCCATTAAAATGCTGATCAAAACTAAGTCGATGAACATAAATACGCCATTCTTCCCGTGAGACTTCTTGCGAAGCATCAAATAACGCCGCACCACCGAGTAATATTTGCTTATGGGTAGCAAGTCGCGTCTCTATTCGCAATTTAATTTCATCACAATGTCTTTCAAATTCTCGTTGAGCCACATTCTCAACATTTAATTTGAGCCGATAACCCAAAAATACCGTCAATAGCAGTGTGAATAATAAAATCCACCATGTGAGTAGCATTTCGCGATTGTTAGGAAATTTCATTTTTTTAGCTCACTGTTGTTACCAACGGTAATTTAAACCAAAATATACAGCCCAATCCGTCGCCTTCTGATTTCACGCCAATCGTTCCGCCATGATGTTCAACAATTTTACGACATAATGCCAAACCTACGCCCGTTCCTTCAAAACGACTTCGCGCTTGCAAACGCGAAAAGACTTTGAACAATCGGTCAATTTGGTCTGGATTGATACCGATACCGTTATCTCGCACTTCGACGCGAAACGTGTTTGCCGTGACAAATGCCGAAACTTCAACGTGAGGCGGTTTATCTTCTTCGTGATATTTCAGCGCATTGCCAATCAAGTTTTGAAAGAGTCGTGTTAATTCGTCACGGCTTGCGACTAAATCAATCCAATCGCCTGACACGTCTACTTTTCCACCGCTGATTTCTAATGCAGGTTTTAAAAACAAAATAGCTTCATCAACCGCCGCACGGCTTGAAATAATAGCTAACGCATCTGTTTGTCTACCAACTCGTGAATAATCAAGCAAAGACAAAATCATTGAATCCATACGTTTTGCACCCTCAATCGCAAAGGTTAGAAATTGACGGGTATCATCGTCTAATTGTGTCGCTAATGCGGTTTCGATTAAGCCCAAATAACTCGTCACCATTCGTAACGGTTGGCGCATATCGTGAGAGACAGCGTAGGCGAATTGCTCTAAATCGGCGTTAGAGCGTTGAAGTTCCAATTCCATTTGTTTACGTTCCGTAATGTTGCGACTAATACCAAGAACACCTATTATTTTGCCGATACTGTCTTTTAAAGGTGTTTTGAGCGTTTCAAAAAGTCCAGCATAGCCATTTGTTGCAAAAACAAGCCATTCTTCATTCGTATGTGCTATGCCGTCACTCATTACCCTAGCATCATTTTTTAGAAAAAAATCAGCTTGTTCACGACTGACGAAATCGTAATCTGTTTTCCCTAAAATATCAGCTTGTTTCGCCCCGAAAAAACACTCAAATTCTTGATTGCAAAACTGATAAATACCCTTTTCATCTTTTAGCCAAACTAAATCTGGAATAGTTTGAATAAGGGTGTTTAATTTTGTTTTTTCCTGCTCAAGTAAATTTAATATCTTTTTACGCTCAGTGATATTGCGCGATAGCACAATAAAATGTGGTTTTTGTTCGTTTTCAGTTGGTTTAATCGCAACAGATAATTCAAACCAATATGCGTCATTCGCTAATTCTAACTGAATTTGTTTACCTGTTGACCACTCTTGTTCTTGTGCTTCTTGTAATGCCGAGAAACAAATCGCTGCTGCATCGGGTGGTAAAACTGTAGAAATTTTTTTCCCTAAAAGTTGTTCAGCTCGCATGGAAAATTTTTCATTGCGATGAGCATAATAATCTTGAAAGCGTCCTTCAAGGTCAAGTTCAAATAGCACATCCGGAACTGCATTAAGCGTGGCTTGTAATTGATTTCTTGTGTTGAGTATATCGAGTTCTATTTTTTTACGTTCCGTGATGTCAGTAACAAAACCATGCCACAAGATTGAACCGTCCTCTTCAAGTTCGGGTAACGCATTTCCCAGTAACCAGCATTCTGTACCATCTGCAAATTTAAGACGATATTCATCACGCCATGGACTTAACTCTCTCGCTGAAGTTCTAATCCCTTCAATATGACGCACTAAATCATCAGGATGAACGTTGGCAAAAACGGCGGCAGCATCTTCTCGAACTTCTTCGGGATTGATGCGATAAATTTTGCGTAACACTTCACTGGCATAAGGAAGTTGACATCCTCCCCGCCCTAAAGGGTTACAACGGGGATTCCTTATTGCTAAGGAGCAGGCGTGTATCGCTACTACCTGCTGGTTTCTGCTGCTGACGGCATTACAGCACCGTTCACTTCACAGACTAGCCCCCGATAGACC
>CAINHO010000041.1 GCA_903848935.1 uncultured Pseudomonadota bacterium
AAACCGCCTTGAAATAACGCGCCGTTGATGTACGGGAATTTTGCGAGATGTTCAGGTAAATTTTTGGCGCGTTTTTTAGGTTCAGTGTTCAGCGTATCGAATAACAACGTTAATGCGCCGTGCAAATCTGAGCCGTCGATTTTGGTGTGATTGTGAAGGTAATTTAAAAATGCGCCGTTTTCACCAAAAAGCCCCGTGTCTTCGGCGAATAAACAGAACAACAACCGCACTAAATAGTTTTCTAAATCTTTGCCGTCGTAACCTGTTTTTTTTATTTCATCGTGTAAGTCCGCCATTTTTTCAGCGGCTTTTTCGTTAATTTTCTGCTGGTTTTCAATCGCAATCCGTTCGTAACCTGCTAAAAAATGAAAATGGTCAATTTTTTGGGCTAAGTCGGCGAGTTTGATTTTTACGGGTTCGGCGTGAGTTTCGAGGTTGTAAAGGTGAAGATTTTGAAAATCGCTCACCAACACGGAGCGCGGCAATTCTTCATTTTTCAAGCCGTGAAAATACTCGGTTGCTTGAATGTAGGCTTTGTCTAAATCTTCACCTGCTGATTTCATTTCGACCAGCAACAAACTCGGAATAAATGCGTCGATTCGTCCGCGTTTGCCGCCTGATTTTTTTACTCGCGTTTCAAAATCTAACAAACGGCGGTGGTCAATCCCAAAAATCTCACAAAAATCGGTAACAAATCGTTGAGCCTGTCCCATTTCATAACTGGCGGTTTCAAATTGTTTGGCGAATTTTGCGGCGCGGTCGTGTTGGGTGTAGATGCTGATTGTGGTCATTGGTTTTTTGTTGTCTATTCGGCAGAATTTTGAGTGCGCATTTGGATAATATCAGCACCGATTTGTTCGGTAACAACTTCGCGTTTTCCTTCAGCACCATCATCTGTGTAGGTGATGGTTAATTTGAAATCCTTTCTTTTGTAGTAAATATCGCGCCATTTACCGCGTGCAAATAAATTCGGATTTAGCTGGTAAATACCACTGCCCGCATCGCCGATTCTGCTAATAACGCCCGCTTTTATCATGTCTGTTATCGCATTATTGACTGCGCTTAATGATGGCTTGCCACCTTCATTTTTCTTTGAACCAATTCGATGCGCGATTCTTTCTTTTACGCCTCTCGTTAAGACGACTTCACTGTCATAATCTGCCATTGACGCTAGGCATAATAAAACGTTCGTTGCGCTCAACGATAAACCAAAAAAACTCCCCACATTATCGGTATAAAGTTTGATATATGCCGGTTCATTTGGAAGTTTTTTTTCATATTCAACAAGCGTTTCACTGTACATCACTTCGCCAGTCAAATTGTCGATATGCGTTGTATTTTTTTCTTTGTAGTTCATGGCAAATTGCTCCGTTAAATCAATCGTTCCAAGTTTTTATAGAATTACTTTTGACCCAGTAATTCTTTAAATTTTAAATTTTTACACAGTTATTTTTATCATATAAATCTACGATTTCCTAGAATAAGAATTGATTTATGGTGGAGCAGGTCTCTTGTGTGGGGGAATAAGTCGCCTGTATGAAGGAACAACTCTTTTGTGCGAAGGAACAATAAACCGCTACAGGCACGATAATTATTGAGTTGATACCATTTCCCCCTTCTTATATATTCTATATGTGCTTTTTGCTTTAGATTTTGACACTAAAAATCGCAGGTTTTTCAATTAACAAATACGCGGCAATTGTTCACCACTCAATAACATCAATTGCCGATTTACGCCCATTGCAGTTTCTAAAATCACCGCGCCATTTTTGTCGATATTTGTCACAGTTCCAATTTGTTGCGCTTGTGAACCGAGCGAATGTGAACGTAATAAAGCAAGCGTTTTTTCAGTTTCTTCTGCCGCGACAAACATCACAAAACACGCTTCATTCGCCACATACAGCGGATCAAAACCTAAAATTTCACACGCACTATTTACGTCGTCATGAATTGGAATCGTGATTTCTTGAATCACAAAACGTTGTCCTGACGTTGCCGCCAATTCCAATAAACCACTCGCTAAACCGCCGCGCGTTAAATCGCGCAAACAATGCAAATCCAGTTTCGCGGCAATCAATTCCTGCACCAATCCCGACAAATCCGCGCAATCACTTTCAATCTGACTTTCAAACGCTACGCCTTCTCGCGCCAACATAATCGCCATACCGTGCCGCGCAATATCGCTGTTAATAATAATACTGTCGCCGACTTGAATACGTTGCGGCGCAATCTGAACATCGGACGCAACCAAACCAATGCCAGCGGTGTTGATATAAATACCATCGCCTTTGCCGCGATCCACCACTTTCGTGTCGCCGGTGACAATTGAAACGCCTGCGGTTTTCGCGGTGTCTTGCATTGATTGCAAAATGCGTTTCAAGTCTGAAATCGCAAAACCTTCTTCCAAAATCAGCCCACAACTTAAATACAATGGTTTCGCGCCACTCATCGCCAAGTCGTTCAATGTGCCACACACCGCTAATTTTCCAATATCACCGCCCGCAAAAAACACCGGGTTAATCACATACGAATCGGTGGTAAACGCGAGTTTTTGGTCGCCTATCGGAAACACCGCACAATCCGTTTTTTGTTCTAAAAGCGCATTGTTGAAAATGGGTTGAACCGTAGAATCTAAAAGCTGTTGCATCAATCGTCCGCCGCCCCCGTGAGCCAATACGATTTGTTCATAATGTAACGGGGTAGGGCAGGAAAGTTTGAATTCGGTCATAAAAAAAGTCTCGTGTTGAAAATCGCAAAGTCAGCATTATAGGCGACAGGAATGACTTTTGAGTGTCATGTTTTCGAGGATTATCCTAGAATGCGTCATCATTTTTGAACTAATCGGTTTTGCGAGTATTTATGAAAGAACAGTTTGATGTCGTCATTGTCGGCGGCGGCATGGTCGGCGCGGCCGTGGCGTGTGGTTTAGGCGGAAGCGGTTTAAAAATCGCCGTCATCGAAAACGAATTCCCACAAGAATTTTCACCCGAACAACCCCACGATTTGCGCGTTTCCGCATTAAGCATTGCGTCACAAACCATTTTAGAAACCGTTGGCGCGTGGCAAGGTGTGGAAAATCGCCGTTTCTGTCCATTCAAACGAATGCGCGTTTGGGAAACAGCGGGCGATACCGAATTTTGCAGCGACGATATTGGACGTAGCGAATTAGGTTTTATCGTCGAAAATCGCGTGACGCAATTGGCGTTGTTGGAACGGTTGCAAACCTTTGAAAATATCGAATTGATTTGTCCCGCACGCATTGAAACGCTGAATTATTCCAATTCTGATGACAGCGAATTGATTTTAAACAACGGTCGAATTTTGACCACAAAATTACTGGTTGCTGCTGACGGCGCACAATCGAAAGTTCGGCAAAGTGTGGGTTTAGGCGTAACCAGTTGGGATTATGATCAGCACGCGCTGGTGATTTACATCGAAACCGCTTATCCGCAGCAAGATATAACGTGGCAACGTTTTGTCGCCAGCGGCCCGCAAGCGTTTTTGCCGTTGACTGGCAATTTTGGGTCGATTGTTTGGTACAACTCGCCAGATGAAGTGAAGCGTTTGCAAGCCTTGTCGCCCAATGATTTGAACGCTGAATTGATGGCAACATTTCCAGACGAATTAGGCGAAGTGACGCGCGTGATTGCAGCAACAAGTTTTCCTTTAACACGCCGCCACGCCCAACACTACGTCAAACATGGCGTAGCGTTAGTGGGCGATGCCGCTCACACAATAAATCCGTTGGCAGGGCAGGGCGTGAATATCGGATTACTCGATGCGGCGGCATTAGCTGAAGTGATTTTAGAAGCCACACAACAAGGGCGTTCGATTTCAGATGTCAGCGTGCTGAAACGTTATGAAAAAATGCGTCGCACTGAAAATTTGAAAATGATGACTGTGATGGACGTGTTTTATCAAACGTTTAGCAACGAGATTTTGCCGTTAAAATTTTTACGCAATTTAGGATTAGGTTTGGCAGAACGGGTGAAACCATTGAAAAATAAAGTGATGCGTGGAGCGATGGGGTTAGATGGTGCGTTGCCAAAATTGGCGCGAGGTGAAAAATTATTATGAAACAGATTTCAGAAACTAAAAAATGGCTAGAAACCATTGTTATTGCTCACAACATTTGTCCATTTGCAGAGCGTGTTTTTAAAAATGGCAGTATTCATTTTGAAGTTGAAACTTCGACCGATATTGAAACCTGTTTAGAAAATTTAATCACTGAATGTGAACGTTTGGACGAAGACGAAACCATTGAAACGACGTTGTTGATTTATGCGAATGCGTTTGCGGATTTCGACGAATACTTAGATTTTCTGGAAGTCGCGCAGGCGTTACTCGAAGCGCAAGATTACGAAGGTATTTATCAGTTGGCGAGTTTTCACCCGAATTATTGTTTTGACGGTTCGCTTGAAAATGACGCGGCAAATTACACGAATCGTTCGCCGTATCCGATGCTGCATTTGTTGCGTGAAAGCAGTTTAGAACACGCTTTAGCGAACTATCCAAACCCCGAAATAATTCCTGAAAACAACATCAAATTGACCCGCAAATTGGGCTTAGACAAAATGAAAACAACCTTGGCAGCGTGTTATGAATGAGTTTGAAAAAGAAAAAGTAAATTTAGAAACCGCAAAAATTCCTTGGTCAGAATTGCAACGTTTTTTTGCCAAAGGCGAAGCGGTGTGGATTTCCAGCGAATTGGATTTGGTCGAAGTCGGTTATCAGTTTTCGATTGATAATAAAATAGAAATTCAGAAGTGGTTGGAAAATAAACGGCTCGGATTAGTTACTGACGAGCAGGCGTTACGTTGGTTTGAAACCGATGCGGAAGTTTGGGCGGTCGTCGTAAAACCTTGGATTTTAGTTCAAGAATGAACGAAATTAACGCGCTAATTTCTCAATACGGACAGTGGTTTTATTTGCTGACTTTTGTTTGGGCGGCGTTAGAAGGTGAAACGTTTTTGCTTTTCGCTGGATTCGCCGCACAACGCGGCTATTTAAACATTGAAGCATTATTCTTCGCAGCATGGCTAGGAAGTTTCTGCGGTGATCAACTCTTTTTTTGGCTCGGACGTTGTTTTGGTACACGCATTTTGACTCGAACACCCACGCTAAAAATCCGTATTGAGCGCGTGATGGGTTGGTTGGAACGTTATGCAATTGTATTTATTTTGTCGTATCGTTTTATGTACGGCGTGCGAAATATCAGCAGCATTGCCATCGGTATGAGCCAGTTGCGCTGGCAAATGTTCGCATTTTGGAATGCCGTTGCCGCGATGATTTGGGCAATGGCATTTTCAGGATTCGGCTATTTTTTCGGTGATATTATTGAGCGTTTACCGAATAAAGAAACCGCTATCGCTTCAGGTGTTCAACAGACCATGTTGGCGATATTGGCTTTATTTATATTTTTGTTTGCATTGCGTTGGGTCGTCGTTCACTTGCAAAAACGGTTTTGGCATAATGATTAGCGACTTCTACTGCGTGAATTCTGTGTTTTCGGACGTGCATTCGGAGCTTGATTTCTCGCGACGTAACCTTTTTTATCCGACGGTTTAGTGTGGCGTAAATCTTGTTTCGCGCCTGTTTTAACGACCACTTTTTTCGGCATATCGGCGACTTTCAATGAGACAGTTTCATAACCCGTATCGGCAACTTGCGGCAAATGACGTTTCAATAATTTTTCAATTTCCAGCAACAAATGCGATTCTTCAGGCGAAACCAGTGAAATCGCCGCACCGCTCGAACCTGCACGACCCGTACGACCAATGCGATGAATATAATCCTCAGGCACTTGCGGCAAATCGTAATTCACAACGTGCGGCAATGCGTCAATATCCAAACCTCGCGCTGCAATATCCGTTGCGACTAACACCGATACTTTTCCATTTTTGAAAAAATCCAACGCTTTCGTGCGTGCGCCTTGCGTTTTATCGCCATGCAATGCAGCAGAACGAATACCGTCCATCGTCAATTGTTTTTCTAAACGATCCGCGCCATGTTTCGTGCGAACAAAAACCAACACTTGCTTCCAATTATTACTGCCAATTAAGTACGAAAGCAGAGCGCGTTTATTTTCTTTCGCAATGCCATAAACCAATTCAGACACGTTTTCCGACGTGATATTCGGTTTTGCGACTTCAACTAAAACGGGATTTTGCAATAATTGCGCCGCAAGCCCTTTAATTTGTGTCGAATAAGTGGCTGAAAATAATACCGTTTGACGTTGTTTCGGCAAGTTGCCACAAATACGTTTAATGTCTGGCAAAAAGCCCATGTCTAACATTCTGTCGGCTTCGTCGAGTACCAACATTTCGACGTTGCTCAAATTGATATGGCGTTCGTGCATGTGGTCGCACAAGCGTCCAGTGGTCGCCACAACAATATCGCAGCCACGTTGTAGTTGACGGATTTGCATATTGATACTCGCGCCACCGATAATGACTTCGGTCGTCAACGGCAAATGTGCGCCATAAGTTTTAATACTTTCATAAACTTGCGCGGCAAGTTCGCGGGTCGGCACTAACACTAATGCACGAATGCGACGTGGTTTTTGATGCGGATCGTGTCCTTCCATTAAGCGTTGCAATAACGGCAATGTAAATCCAGCTGTTTTACCTGTGCCAGTTTGTGCGCCAGCTAAAACATCTTTGCCAGCGAGAATATGTGGAATCGCTTGTTTTTGTACGGGGGTAGGTGTGGTGTAACCTTGGTTGCTAACCGCTTTAAGTAATTCTTCGCTTAAGCCAAGTGCTTCAAAACTCATGTAAAATCTCTTTGTAATAAAAATGAAATGGATGGCGGTAATATAACACAAGGCTCACGGGTGATTTTGCTTTAAACGATGCAACAACTTATTTTTTCAACGTATTTTCAATTTAGAAACCCACAAATTATGAAAACAGTCGCAATTATCGGCGCAGGTGCAGCAGGGTTAATGGCGGCAGAAATTCTGAGTCAATCCAATATTCATGTTGCTGTTTACGACGCAATGCCGTCAGCGGGACGCAAATTTTTAATGGCGGGCAAAGGCGGAATGAACATTTCGCACGCCGAAGATTTCGCCAGATTTGTCACACGTTACGGCACACGGCAAGTGGAACTTGCACCGTATTTGAACGCTTTTACGCCTACCGATTTACGCGCTTGGTTACACGATTTGGGCATTGAAACCTTTGTTGGCACGTCGGGACGAATTTTCCCCAAAGAAATGAAAGCCGCGCCGTTATTACGCGCATGGTTACATCAATTACGGTCACGCGGCGTTCAATTTTCAATGCGCCATCGTTGGTTGGGTTGGCAAGCTAATAACCCGACAAAACTGATTTTCAACACCCCGAATGGTGAACAAATTGTGACTGCCGACGCTGTGATTTTGGCATTGGGTGGCGGCAGCTGGGCGCGATTAGGTTCGACGGGCAATTGGGTTTCGATTCTGCGTGAACAAGGCGTGAACGTTGAAACGTTGCAACCGAGTAATTGTGGTTTTAACGTGGCGGGGCGCGATTATTTCAAAGAGCGATTTGCAGGGCAGCCGCTGAAAAATTTGGAATTGAAGTTCGGTGATTTTCAACAAAAAGGCGAATTGATGTTGACTGAAAATGGCATTGAGGGCGGTTTGATTTATGCGGCATCGTCCGTCATTCGTGACGCAATTTTTAAGACTGGAACGGCGACAATTTATCTCGATTTATTTCCTGATAAAACGGCAGCGGAGTTATTGGCGAAATTAAACAAACCGCGTGGCAAACTATCAACCGCACAATTTTGGCGGCGGCAATTGAGTTTGGAGGGCGCAAAATCAGGCTTGGTGCGAGAAGTTTTACCCGTTGATGCGTTGAATTCGTCAGCGTTAGTGATTCAAACGTTGAAAGCTTTACCGTTGAATTTGCTTTCGCCGCGTCCAATTGATGAAGCCATTAGTAGCGCGGGCGGCGTATCATTTGACGAGTTGAATGCCGATTTGATGTGTAAAAAATTAACAGGTATTTTTTGCGCGGGAGAAATGTTGGATTGGGAAGCTCCAACGGGCGGTTATTTACTTACCGCTTGTTTAGCGACAGGACGTGCCGCAGGATTAGGCGCGTTAACGTGGTTGGAATCAACATAAACTTAAACATGAAATTCTTTATTAACCACCTCAGATTTAGTTTCGAAACGATGACAACAAACTGGCAAACCCAACTCGTAAGCGCGTTTACTGATTTTCAAACCTTGTGCGATTATTTACAACTTTCGCCGAATGACTTAAATCTTTCGTCCGATGCAGCCAAACAATTTCCATTGCGCGTGCCGTTGGCGTTTGCGTCACGCATTGAAAAAGGTAATCCGCTTGACCCGTTGTTGCGTCAAATTTTGCCAATTGGCGACGAATTAAAAACTTACGCGGGTTTTAGCGATGACCCCGTTGGCGATTTAAACGCCGTGAAACAAACGGGCGTTTTGCATAAATATCATGGGCGCGTGTTACTGATTAACACCGGCGCGTGTGCGATTCATTGCCGTTATTGCTTTCGCCGTAATTTTCCTTATGCTGATTTGCAACTCAGCAAACAACAAGAAAGTGACGTAATTCAAGCGATTCAAAATGACACCAGTATTCAAGAAGTGATTTTGAGTGGTGGTGATCCGTTAATTTTGAACGATGCTCGTTTGGCACGATTGTTTGAAGCGTTGGCGGAAATTTCGACGTTAAAACGGATTCGGATTCACACCCGTTTGCCGATTGTGTTGCCTGACCGTGTGACAGATGAATTGTTGGAATTATTGAAACATTGTCCGAAAAAAATCATCGTGGTGGTGCATTGCAATCATGCGAATGAAATTGATACCGACGTGGCGCAAGCGTGTCAGCGTTTGAAATCGGTGGGCGTGACGTTGTTGAATCAATCTGTTTTATTGCAAGGCGTGAATGATGATGCGACGGCGTTGTGTGATTTGAGCGAACGATTATTTGACGTAGGCGTGTTGCCGTATTACTTACATTTTCTGGATAAAGCCAACGGCACGGGGCATTTTCAAGTTTCAGAAAAAGAAGCGTTGGCGTTATTAACGGTGGTGCAAAATCGGTTATCGGGCTATTTAGTACCGAAATTAGTCACCGAGCAGGCGGGAGAGTTGTCGAAGCAAACGTTAAAACTTTCTGTTTTGTAATGCCGAAGTATTAGCCGGTTTAGCATCAGAAATATAGCGGACAGTGAGTTGATTCGTACTTTTACGCCAAATATCTACCACGAAATGCTCTGATTTTTGATGTTTCTTTTTGTCGGATTCAATTGAAAAACTCACCGCCGCAAAGTCATCCATAAAGCGCACCGATAAATTTTGCGGATTAAAATTCGTCTGTTGTTTTGCCGCCTTCAACCACTCCGTTTTCGACTGCCAATCGCCGCTATTATTCATCCAAACTTCAAAACCTTCCGCTAAAGAATTTTCTTTATTGGCTTGAATTGCTGCCATTAAATTTTGTTCTTTCAACGTGTATTCCGCCACCTCACGAGTAACGGCTTGATTGCCGAAACCCAATGGCATCACCGCATTTTCTTCTGCCAAAACGGATTTTGCTAGCAATAACGCTATAACGAAAAAGTATTTTTTGTACATTTTGAATCCTCCGCATAAAGAAATAGATTGCCCGATGACTCGAGTAATCTATTTCTCAAAACTTAAAAATTACGAACCGCTAAGGCAACCTGTTAAACCATTTGAAAGATAACCGGTTCCAGCGGTTTGAGCGGCATTCGACCATTCGCCTTGAAGTTTCCAAGGAATCCCACCTAACGAAACGGTTCCAGGTTTTGTTGCATCCACTGTCGAAGGCCCAAATGTCCACGCACATTTGTCGCCATTTTCAGCTCCCAAAGAATCGTACCAACCGCCCCAAAATGCGGAACTGGTTACAGGAAATGCAACGGGATCAGTGATGGTTTCGGCTAATTCGTGGGCAGTCACGCTCGCTAATGCCGCAAGACCTTGTGATTCTGCTTTCGTTGAAGTCGAGCCAGCAAGAACATAACCAGGTTTTTGTGCATTAACATCGTTTCTTGGAAGTGCGAAAGAGCTTTGTGGATCACAGCCCGCGTCGCCATCGAGATTAAAAAAGAAGGCAAATTGCAACGGTTTTCCACCACACGTTCCCGCACTGTGATACGCACAATAACCTGCAGAACCACGTTTCACGTCGGTATAAACAGGATAATAACCATTTGGATCAATGTTTGCCGAACCCACCACTTTACAAACTTCAGATAACACATTGTTTGGATTATTGCTTGCGCTTGTTGAGAAGTCTGTTTTTTGTTGGACAAGTTTGTGAATTAACGGTGTCGGCAGATATTCGCTGACTGTACCGGCATAAGTAGAGCTATCAAAATTACCATATAACGAATTTAAGCCCGCTACTTTGTCACTAATAAATGTTTTGTTGCTCCACGATTTTCCCCAGAAAATCAACGTGGTATTGACTGCAGACATCACATTTCCACCATGAAACGTCATGTTTGCAGTAGCTGGAGTTAAAGCAGCGGATGCTTTACGCGGCGTAAAATCATTCGCCCAAAAATGACTAACAATAAGATTATCTTTCGGGGCGTGCAAATCTTCGACTTGTGAATTTTCATCGCGGTCGTTGTTGTCATTGTATGATTTGTCGTTGTCAGCAAACGCATTGAACGACAATGCCTGTGCTATTAAAAATGGGAGAATAAATTTTTTCATTGGGGTTCCTATGGGTGATTAAAAATTAAACGTCAGGTCATTAAACCATGAAACAAGCTATCGGCGTGAGCTGTGAAAACTTAGATTATTGTGACTGTTTCATGTTAATTTTATTTCAGCATTTGCCGACACAATTCAGGAATAGCGGGCGGTTCAGCTGCAACCGATTCTTTGCCTTTAACAGGATGCGTGGCTTCAAATGAAAACCACCACGCCAAATCATCGCCACATCCATCACCTTGCGGCAATGGCTCTTGATGTTCACAATTCAAACTGTCTTTTGGGCAACTTAAACGAACATGAAAATGGTCATCATGTTTCCACCACGGGCGAATTTTACGCAACGCCGCCTGATGATTGGGTAACGTATGTTTACACAATTCACGTTTGATAATCGGATTAACAAAAATCCGTTCCACGTCGGGCGATTGTGCGGCGGCGAGTAAAATCCGTTCATGTGCCGTCGTCCATTGCGGAATAGCGATTTTATCGGAACTCGTCAGCATCGAAGTCGCGCTCAAGGTTTCACGTTCGTGGTCACTCAACGCATTAGCCGTGTTCAACAAAAACCAAATATCCACGTCCAGCCCATTTTGATGACTACGGTGTCCACTCGGAGTACGTCCGCCGTGATGTTGACCTAAATCGCCAATCAATAAATTGCTCGCGTGTTCAGTCGCCACAGTTTGTCCAAGATTTTGAATAAATTTAATGAGATTCGGATGCCCATAAACACGTTGGCGCGATAAGCGCATCACTTGATAGCCCGTGCCATCTATCGGCAACGTCACCGCGCCACTCACACAACCATTCGTGTAAGTGCCGATGCTTTGCGCGGAATTGCCGATTTCTAGTGCGTGCGTCGTCGCACCACAAACGCCGCTCAAAAATAGAATTAAATAAAACGAAAGGCTAATTTTAAGCATCACATTCCAAGGCATCTACACGCTGAAAGCCACGCGGCAACAAGGTTCCTCGTTTCGCACGATTCCCCGTGTAAAGCTGTAAATCGCTGGGTTTCAAGGTCAACGTCCGTTTGCCAGAAATCACGGTCAACGCCGTTTCGGGTTTTAAAATCGTAAACGCGACAATAAAATCAAAGTTATTTTGCAAATCGTTGCTCGGAATTTGAATCAGCTTATTGCCTTTACCTTTGGGCAGAGTCGGAATTTCGTTTAGCGGGAAAATCAACAAACGCCCTTGATTCGTCACAATCGCTAATAAATTCGATTCGTCAGAAGTTAATAGCGGTGACAACAATTTTTCATTATTTGCCAATGTGACCAAAGATTTACCCGCTTTATTTTTACTCGCCAATTCTTTCAGTGGCGTTTTAAAACCATAACCCCAAGAATTCACCAGCAACACAAAATCGTCAGTATTTCCCGCGATTAAATGCGTAAACGTTGCGCCTTCAGGTGGATTAAAACGCCCCGTCAATGGTTCACCTTGTGTTCGCGCCGACGGTAAATCATGCGTTGTCGAACTATAAACGCGCCCCGTCGAATCAAACAAATAAACGGATTGCGTCGAACGAGTTTTCACGGCAGTTTGAAAATTATCACCTGCGCGATAACTCAAACTTTCCACGTCGATGTCGTGACCTTTCGCGGCACGAATCCAACCTTTTTCCGACAAAATCACCGTCAATGGTTCGTTTGAAATCAACGCCGTATCGTTCAATGCTTGCGCCGCTTGACGAGAAACAATCGGCGAACGACGTTCATCGCCATAAACATTGGCATCTTGTTGTAATTCTTTTTTGATGAGTTTTTTCAGCGATAATTCCGAGCCTAATGTTTGTTCAAGTCGGTCGCGCTCTTTCGCCAACCCGTCTTGTTCACCGCGAATTTTGATTTCTTCGAGCTTAATCAACTGGCGCAATTTCAATTCTAAAATCGCTTCCGCTTGAATTTCACTTAATCCAAAACGCGCAATTAAAATCGCTTTCGGCACGTCTTCGGTGCGAATAATCGCAATCACTTCGTCGATGCTCAAGTACGCAATCAGTAAACCTTCCAAAATATGCAACCGCGCGAGGACTTTATTCAGCCGATGTTGCAAACGGCGACGCACGGTGTCGATTCTAAAACTGAGCCATTCGCGCAAAATTTCGAGCAGATTTTTGACTTGCGGGCGACCGTCCAAACCAATCATGTTCATATTGACGCGATAACTTTTTTCTAAATCGGTTGTAGCGAACAAATGCGACATGATTTCTTCGGCGTTGCCACGTTTCGATTTGGGAATAATCAGCAACCGACACGGATTTTCATGATCAGATTCGTCGCGCAAATCTTCCAGCATCGGCAATTTTTTCGCCAACATTTGCGCGGCAATTTGTTCCATCAATTTCGAACCAGACACTTGATGTGGCAACGCGGTGATAATAATTACGCCGTCTTCTAATTCATAAGTTGCCCGCATTTTGACTGAACCGCCACCCGTGCGATAAATTTTCTGTAAATCTTCGCGACTGCTGATAATTTCGGCTTCAGTGGGATAATCAGGCGCAGAAACAAAGGTTAATAAAGTGTCTAAATTGGTTTCGGGCGAGTCGAGTAATTGCACACACGCACCGACAATTTCACGCAAATTATGCGGCGGAATATCCGTTGCCATCCCAACCGCAATGCCGGTTGTGCCGTTGAGTAAAATGTTCGGTAAACGCGCAGGCAAACGTTCTGGCTCTTTGAGTGACGCATCAAAATTGTCTGTCCATTCAACCGTGCCTTGTTCAATTTCATTGAGCAACGTGTTGGCGTAAGGCGTTAAACGCGATTCGGTGTAGCGCATCGCCGCAAATGATTTTGGATCGTCGGGCGAACCCCAATTTCCCTGACCATCGACCAACGGATAACGATATGAAAACGGTTGCGCCATTAACACCATCGCTTCATAGCAAGCAGAATCACCGTGCGGATGATATTTACCTAACACGTCGCCGACCGTTCGCGCCGACTTTTTATATTTCGCCATGGCATTCAAACCGAGTTCCGACATCGCATAAATAATGCGGCGTTGCACAGGTTTTAAGCCGTCGGCAATGTGTGGCAAAGCGCGATCTAAAATCACATACATCGAATAATCGAGGTAGGCTTTTTCGGCAAAATCTTTAAGTTGTTGTTGTTCAAATGTGTCGGCAAAACTGACCATTAAATATGTCCATCCCAATTTAAAAAATTCTGTAACAACTGCAAGCCCACGGTTTGGCTTTTTTCAGGATGAAATTGCACGGCGAAGACATTTTTTTTCGTTAACGCACAGGCAAACGCCTTTGGATAATCACTCGTTCCAGCCACAATCGTGTCATCTTGCACGGCGGCGTAATAACTGTGAACAAAATAAAAGCGGCTTTCGTCGGGAATGTCACGCCACAACGGATGCAGCTGTTGTTTAACTTGATTCCAACCCATGTGCGGCACTTTCAAAATCTCACCATTTTCGTCGAGCAACGGGTCAGCAAATTTCAAAACATGACCATCCAAAATCCCCAAACAATCCGTGTGACCATTTTCTTTACTGTCGTTTAACAACGCCTGCATTCCCAAACAAATACCTAAAAATGGTTTCGTTTCAGCGGCTTGTTTAATGACTTCGACCAAATTCAAATCATGCAACGCTTTCATGCAATCACGCATCGCACCAACACCTGGAAACACCACGCGATCCGCATTTAAAATCGTTTCTGCATCGGAAGTCACCACCACATTCACGTCGGGCGCGGCGTGCTGTAAGGCTTTTGAAATCGAATGCAAATTACCCATGCCGTAATCAAGTACTGCAACTGTAGACATTACAAAACTCCTTTGGTTGACGGCATAATGCCGCTCATTCGTTCATCTAATGTAATCGCATTTCTCACCGCACGACCAAACGCTTTAAACACCGTTTCAGCTATATGATGCGCGTTGCCACCTTTCAAATTATCAATGTGCAACGTCACGCCAGCATGATTCACAAAACCTTGAAAAAATTCGCGTAATAAATCCACATCAAAATCACCGATAAAAGCACGGTTAAACATCGCGTCATAATACAAACTTGGGCGACCCGAAAAATCAATGACAACACGCGACAACGATTCATCAAGCGGAACATAAGCGTGACCGTAACGGGAAATACCTTTTTTATCGCCTAACGCTTTGGCAAATGCTTGACCGAGCGTGATGCCAATATCTTCAACGGTGTGATGCGCGTCAATATCCAAATCGCCTTTCGCATGAATTGTCATATCAATCATGCCGTGGCGGGCAATTTGATCGAGCATGTGATTTAAAAATGGCACGCCGGTTTGAAAATCGGTTTTACCGGTGCCGTCTAAATTAACGGTAATTGTGATTTGAGTTTCGAGCGTATTTCGCTCAATGGTTGCGATACGTGAAGTCATAATTTTTTGAGGTTGGCTAAAACAAAAACGCGATAACACCGTTTGAAACAATGTTATCGCGGCTATTTTTTATAGAAAAGATTTAACGGAGTAATTCTAAAATATCTTCCAACTCACCAATCATTTGATGAATCAGTTGTTTAGTGATAGTGGAATCGTTTTTTGAATCGGCACTGGATAGATGCGCTTTTGCGCCGCCAATCGTATAACCTTGTTCGTAAAGCAATGCCCGAATTTGCCGAATAATTAACACATCATGACGCTGATAATAACGCCGATTGCCACGTCGTTTAACGGGGTTAATCTCGGTAAATTCTTGTTCCCAATAACGTAAAACATGTGGTTTTACACCACACAATTCACTCACCTCACCAATGCTAAAGTAGCATTTTGCCGGAATCGTCGGCAATTCGTTGTTAGTACTCGGATCCAGCATACGCTTCTACTCGTGCTTTAAGTTTTTGACCCGATCTAAACGTCACCACACGGCGTGCCGTAATCGGAATTTCTTTGCCTGTTTTTGGATTGCGTCCTGGGCGACCTGTTTTATCACGCAATTCAAATTTACCAAAACCCGATAATTTGACTTGCTCGCCGTGATCCAAAGATCGTTTAATTTCTTCAAAAAAAAGATCCACCATATCTTTGGCTTCACGCTTATTTAAACCCAATTCGTTAAATAGATTTTCAGCGAAATCTGCTTTTGTTAATGCCATATTTTAATCTCTCAATTTCGCGCCCGTTTTCACGGTTAAAGTCTCTAGGAATGTGCTAACTATAGCATCAATTTCGGTATCTGTAAGCGTTTGTGCTTGATTTTGCAGCACTAAACTCAATGCCACACTTTTAAAACCCTCTTCAACGCCTTTGCCACGATACACGTCAAAAATCACCGCTTCTTGTAATAAAGGCTGTGAACACGATTGAATTGCCCCAATTATATCGCCAGCATTCACCTCTTCTTTAACAAGCAACGCTAAATCACGGCGTACTGAAGGGAATTTCGATAACGATTTGAAACTTGAGCGTTGTTTTTGCAGCAGTAAATCTTGCGATAATTCAAACAAAAATACCGGAGTTTCAAAACCCAATTGTTGTTCTAAATTCGGGTGCAACATTCCCAACCAACCCACGACTTCACCATTTTCGGTAAGAATTTTCGCGCTTTGACCAGGGTGCAAGGTTTCGTGTGATTCAGAGACAAATTGTACTTTGCAACCTGTTAATCCAAAAATCGCTTCAACGTCAGCTTTCACGTCGTAGAAATCAACGGCGCGTTCTTGTTCGCCCCATTGTTCAGCAGTGACATTGCCTAACGCCAAACCGGCAAGCATTTTTTCTTGCAGAGTTTCACCCTCGTTTTGGACAAAATGTAAACCCGATTCGAATAAACGTACGCGCGTTTGTTGACGATTCGTATTATGCAACGCCGCTGTTAATAATCCGCCCCACAACGTGGTTCGCATCACCGCTAAATCAGCAGAAATTGGATTTTGTAAACGAATAAATTCGGCACTGGGCGCAATCGTTTTTTGCAGATTTTCATCGACAAAACTGTAAGTAATCGCTTCTTGATAACCGCAATCGACCAATAAATCTTTGACGCGATCCAAATCCAAAACCGTTTCCGTCGCTTGATTTAATGATGAACGCACTAAAATTTGATTGTTTGGCAAATTGTTGTAGCCGTAAATTCGCGCAATTTCTTCAATCAAATCGGCTTCAATGGCAATGTCGAAACGAAAACTCGGTGGCGTGACCAACCAGCCGTCAGTTTGCGTGACCACTTTCATGCCTAAGCGTTCCAAAATTCCAGTCACATTTTCAGACTCAAATGACATTCCTAAAATTTTGGTTAATTTCGTTTCGCGTAAAATAATCGATTCACGTTTTGGCAATTCAGAAGTCGTCGTAACCTCGGTAATTTCGCCCGCTTGACCGCCACAAATTTCTAAAATCAATTGTGTCGCACGTTCAATGGCTCGGTTTTGCAATTCGAAATCCACGCCACGTTCAAAACGGTGTGACGAATCGGTATGTAAACCAAATTGACGTGCTTTCCCTGCAATCGCCAGTGGCGTAAAAAACGCACATTCTAAAAAGACGCTGTTTGTATTTTCATGAACAGCCGAATATGAGCCACCCATCACACCAGCGAACGCTAACGCACTTTCATCGTCGGCAATTACCAAACATTTTTCGTCAAATATAATCGTTTGAGTGTTTAGTAATTCTAAGGTTTCGCCATTTGTTGCGTAACGAATCGTGATACCACCGTTTAATTTTTCGGCATCGAAGACATGCAACGGTTGACCTAATTCGAGCAACACATAATTTGTCACATCGACCAACGGACTTAACGAGCGTAAACCCGAACGACGCAAACGTTCTTGCATCCAAAGTGGTGTTTGTGCCTGATTATTCACACCCGAAATTAACCGACCTAAATAACGTGGACACGCTGTCGTTGCCTCAACAGTTACGGTTAATTTTTCAGAATGCGTGACAGCCACGGGTTCAATTACGGGGACATTCAAAACGATTTTATTTAAAACTGCGATTTCTCGCGCCACGCCTTCTACACTCAAACAATCAGCACGATTTGGCGTTAAATCAACTTCGATACTATTGTCATTTAATTGCAAATACTCACGAATATCTATGCCGACAGGTGCATCAGCAGGCAATTCCATCAAGCCTTCAGCTTCGGCAACTAATCCTAATTCTTTTGCTGAACAAAGCATTCCGAACGATTCAATACCGCGTAATTTTGATTGTTTGATTTTGAAATCACCAGGCAACACTGCGCCACATAATGCCGCTGGAATTTTCAAACCGACGCGCACATTTGCCGCACCGCACACGATTTGTAAAAGTTCAGTTTCGCCAACATTGACTTTACAAACGTTTAATTTGTCTGCGTCGGGATGTTTTTCCATTTCGACAACTTCACCAACCACCACACCGCTAAATTGTGCTGCGACAGGTTCAACCGCATCGACTTCCAAGCCTGCCATCGTGATTTGTGCGACGAGTTCTTCCGTGCCGAGTGCTGGATTAACGTAGGTTCTTAACCAAGTTTCACTGATTTTCATAACGTCCTTGCCTTAGTTAAATTGTTGTAAAAATTTGAGGTCATTTTCAAAAAACAAACGTAAATCGTTAATGCCGTAACGCAGCATTGCCAAGCGTTCTACGCCCATTCCGAAGGCAAAACCGCTGTATTTTTCGCTGTCGATTTTGACTGCTTTGAAAACTTCAGGGTGAATCATGCCGCAGCCCATCACTTCGAGCCAACCTGTGTGACTGCACACGCGACAGCCTTCGCCGCCACAGATTACGCATTCAATATCGACTTCGGCGGACGGTTCGGTGAAGGGAAAATAAGACGGACGGAAACGAACTTGAATATCTTTTTCAAAAAAGGCGCGTAAAAATTCATACACAACACCTTTCAAATCCGCAAAACTCACGTCGGTATCAACTAAAAAGCCTTCGACTTGGTGAAACATCGGCGTGTGCGTAATGTCAGAATCGCAACGATAAACGCGACCTGGCGCAATCACTTTCAATGGTGGCGTTTGGGATTCCATGACACGAATTTGCACGGGTGACGTGTGCGTGCGTAAAACACGGTGCGCGTCAAAATAAAATGTGTCGTGCATCGCGCGGGCTGGGTGATGCGCGGGAATGTTTAAGGCTTCAAAATTGTGATAATCGTCTTCAATTTCAGGCCCTTCGACCACTTGAAAACCGACACTGGCGAAAATTTTATTGATGCGGCGCAATGTAGTTGTGACAGGATGCAATCCACCGACTTTTTGCCCTCGACCAGCAAGTGTTACGTCAAGGCGTTCATTCGCTAAACGTGTGGCAAGCGCAGCTTCTTCAAGTTCGATTTTTTGTGTGTCTAATTTTTCTTGAAACGCATCTTTGGCTTGATTGATAACTTGCCCAGCCTCGCGGCGTTCTTCGGGCGGTAATGCACCGAGTTCTTTCATTTGAGCGGTAAAAACGCCTTTTTTACCTAAATAATGAACACGAATTGCGTCAAGGCTAGTTAAATCAGTGGTAGCAGCAAGCGCATCTAATGCCTGTGCGGTAAGAGCTTCTAAATTAGCGGACACGGGATAACTCGCAGTAAGTTTAAAAAATATGTTGTCTATATATACAAAAAAATCTGCCCACTATTTAAGTCGGGCAGATTTTTAAGGTTAAAATCGGAATCACATTTTTACGAAAGCGCGCTCATGTTTGCTTTCGCTATTTCAGCGATTTTACCGAATGCGTCAATATCACGAACCGCAATATCCGCTAACACTTTACGATCGATTTTCACGTTCGCTTTGGTCAAACCGTTGATTAAACGGCTGTAGGAAATGCCGAACATACGCGACGCGGCGTTGATTCGCACAATCCATAACGCACGGAATTGACGTTTTCTTTGTTTGCGATCGCGGTACGCATACTGACCCGCTTTGATTACCGCTTGTTTCGCAACACGGTAAACTCGGCTTCTTGCGCCGTAATAACCTTTTGCTTGTTTAAGAACTTTTTTGTGTCTGGCTCTGGCTGTAACACCACGTTTTACTCTAGGCATGATTTATTTCCTTAAATGTGTCGGTTATAGATAAGGAATCATGCGATTTACCATGCGGATATCCGAAGGATGTACCGAGTTTGGCGAGCGCAATTGTCTTTTTCTTTTGGTTGATTTTTTTGTCAAGATATGACGGCGATGTGAATGACCACATTTGATACCGCCATTACCAGTACGCGAAAAACGCTTTGCTGCGCCGCGATTGGTTTTGATTTTTGGCATTTGTTTGCTCCAAATAAAGTTAAAAAGTGTCCTTGAGAATAGTTCGATTAGGCAAAATGCGTGGCCTAAACGAAACTAAAATCACACGTCCTGTGTGACTTGTACGGCTATTTTTTCTTTTTAGGAGAGAGAACCATGACCATTTGTCGCCCTTCCATTTTTGGAAACTGCTCAACAATTGCCAACTCTTCCAAATCTTTTTCGATGCGTTTCAAAACGTCCATTCCCAATTCTTTGTGCGCCATTTCACGTCCACGATAACGCAACGTAATTTTGGTTTTATCGCCTTCAGTCAGGAATTTAATCAGATTTTTCAGCTTAACTTGATAATCGCCTTCGTCCGTTCCTGGACGGAATTTGATTTCTTTAATCTGGATTTGCTTTTGGTTTTTCTTCGCAACAGCCAGTTTTTTACTTTGTTCAAACTGAAATTTGCCATAGTTCATAATTTTACAAACTGGCGGATCCGCGTTGGGCGAAATTTCCACTAAATCTAAATCCGCGTCATAAGCGATTTTTTTCGCTTCGTCCAACGGGATAATGCCTAGCGACTCACCGTCTGCACCTGTGACACGAACCCGACGAGCGGTAATCATGTCATTTAAGCGTGTTTCATCTTTTTTCGCAGCGATACCTTAATCCTCCACGTTAATTATTCTTTGTTTGCGATAACTTGCGCGAGTTGTGCGCCAAAGTCTTCTATCGACAAACTACCTAAATCTTCACCCTTCTGAGTGCGTACCGTCATGTTTTGTTCTTCTAATTCTTTGTCACCGATAATGACGAGGTAAGGCACACGTTGCATGGAATGCTCGCGGATTTTAAACCCGATTTTTTCATTTCTCAAGTCTATTTTGACGCGAATGCCTTGAGATTCAAGCGTTTTGAACACTTGTTGTGCATATTCGGCGTGGCGATCTGCAATGACCATCACCATCACTTGTACGGGTGATAACCACGTTGGGAACGTTCCCGCGTGTTGTTCAATTAAAATTCCAGTGAAGCGTTCAAGTGAACCTAAAATGGCGCGATGTAGCATTACAGGCACTTGACGCGAACCATCTTCAGCAACATAACTTGCACCTAATCGTCCCGGCATTGAAAAATCAACTTGAATTGTACCGCATTGCCAAACACGACCGATGCAATCTTTTAATGAAAATTCGATTTTGGGACCATAAAATGCGCCTTCGCCAGGTTGCAAATCCCAAGCTAAATTTTTGGCATTTAATGCAAGTTCTAACGCGGCTTCTGCTTTATCCCAAACTTCGTCACTACCAACGCGATTTTCAGGACGTGTTGATAATTTAATAATGACATCGTTAAAACCAAAATCTTTATAAACATTAAAAAGTAATTCGATAAACGTCGCTACTTCGTCTTGGATTTGTGATTCAGCGCAGAAAATATGTGCGTCATCTTGGACGAAATTTCTAACCCGCATTAAACCGTGTAACGTGCCTGATGGTTCATTGCGATGACACGAGCCAAATTCTGCCAATCGAATTGGCAAATCTCGGTGACTTTTCATACCTTGATTAAAAATTTGAACGTGGCATGGGCAGTTCATCGGTTTAATCGCGTAATCCCGATTTTCGGAATGCGAGGTAAAAATCATTGCACCGAATTTTTCCCAATGCCCTGATTTTTCCCACAACGAACGATCAACCATTTGGGGCGTTTTGACTTCGCCATAACCATTGACGCGCAATTTTTCGCGGATGTATTGTTCTATTTGTTGGTAAATCACCCAGCCTTTTTCATGCCAAAACACCATGCCAGGAGCTTCTTCTTGAATATGAAAAAAGTCTAATGTTTTAGCTAATTTGCGGTGGTCACGTTTTTCAGCTTCTTCCAAACGGGTCAAATAGGCTTGCAATTCTTTTTTGTCACGCCACGCGGTACCGTAAATGCGTTGCAACATTTCGTTTTTCGCATCAGCACGCCAATACGCGCCGGCGATTTTCATCAATTTGAACGCGCCTAATTTTCCTGTATTCGGGACGTGCGGGCCACGACATAAATCGGTGAAATTACCTTGCTGATACAGTGACAAATCTTGATCCGCAGGAATCGATTCGATGATTTCAGCTTTATATTTTTCGCCTTGATTTTTGAAAAAAGCCACAGCTTCGTCACGCGATAAAACCGAACGTGCGACGGGGATATTTTCTGCAACCAATTGCTGCATTTTCGCTTCGATAGTCGTTAAATCTTCTGGCGTGAACGGACGTGAATACGCAAAATCGTAGTAAAAGCCATTTTCAATCACAGGACCAATTGTGACTTGCACTTCGGGGAATAATTGTTTGACCGCTTGCGCTAAAAGATGCGCGGTTGAATGACGAATTACATCTAAACCTTCGTCATCTTTGGCGGTGATGAGTTGAAGCTGTGCATCGTGTTCGATAATGGTGCTGGCATCAACAAGTTGACCGTTGAGTTTTGCGGCAAGTGTGGCTTTGGCAAGCCCTGCACCAATAGATTGTGCAACTTCAAGCACACTGAGTGGCGCGTCGTAATTGCGTTGAGAACCATCTGGAAGCGTAATAACTAGCATCGTTGAAAACCATTAAATTGCACAATAAAAAAAAGCACTGACTGAGCAGTGCTTTATATTTGTTTGGTAGGCACGAGTGGACTCGAACCACCGACCCCCACCATGTCAAGGTGGTGCTCTAACCAACTGAGCTACGCGCCTGAAATTCTGTAATTTCAGTCTGCGAATTATATCAACTGATTCATTTTTGGCAACATTTTTATCTAATTTGCTACGTTTATGCTCATTCTTCAGCGCGTCGCAATTAGTGGACGAGTCATAAATCACAACTCCTTGATTTTGAATCCGCCGTTTTAAAGTTTTTAGGATAGATCATGAGCCATTATAATGCCGCTTTAACTTGTTTAATCTTTTGAGGACAAAATGGCAGTTTACAGCACCAATGAATTTAGATCTGGCTTGAAAATCATGTTAGATAACGATCCATGCGCGATTATCGAAAACGAATTTGTGAAACCTGGTAAAGGGCAAGCATTTAACCGCGTCAAAATCCGTAATTTAAAAACGGGTCGCGTCATTGAACGTACATTCAAATCCGGTGAATCGCTCGAAGGCGCAGATGTAATGGATGTTGAAATGCAATATCTTTACAACGACGGCGATTATCGCCATTTCATGGATCAAAATACGTTTGAACAATATCAAGCTGACGCAAAAGTGGTCGGTGACGCAGGTTTATGGTTAAAAGACCAAGATATGTGTACGGTCACGTTGTGGAACGACGCACCACTTGCCGTTACTCCGGCGAATTTCGTGGAATTAGAAATCGTCGAAACCGATCCAGGTGTGCGCGGTGATACCTCGGGTGGCGGCGGCAAACCGGCGAAATTATCAACAGGTGCAGTGGTTCGTGTACCGTTGTTCGTCGCACAAAACGAATTTATCAAAGTCGATACTCGCACCGGCGAATATATTTCTCGCGTCAAAGAATAAATCATCATGCAAAATTCAACGCTGTGGCAACCCAGTTGTTCGATTGAATTATTGCAAACAAGAGCGCGAATGCTGCAACGTATTCGCGTTTTTTTTGCCGAACGAAACGTGTTAGAGGTCGAAACGCCGTTGCTCAGTCACACCAGCGGCACCGATCCACAACTCGCATTTTTCACGTCAACTTACGAAACACCGCCCCATTCGCAACCCTTATTTTTGCAAACGTCTCCCGAATTCGCCATGAAACGGTTATTGGCAGCGGGCAGTGGTTCGATTTATCAAATTTGCAAAGCCTTTCGCAACGGTGAAGCGGGGCGTTTTCATAATCCGGAATTCACAATTTTGGAATGGTATCGCGTCGATTTTGATTTGGCGCAATTGATGAGCGAAGTCGAAAGGTTGTTTGATATTTTATTTGATGGAAAGTTGAACGCGCCACAACGCATAAGTTATCAAACCGTTTTCAAGCAATACACCGGTTTGAACGCACTGATTTTTTCGTTTGAAGATTATTCGGCTTTTGTGAAACACGCGAATTTGCCCGATGCGATTTCAATTTGCGGTGACAGTCACGCGCTGTGGTTAGATTTTTTATTTAGCTTTTGCGTGCAACCGCATTTGGGTGCAAACGGATTGTGTTTGGTTTATGGTTATCCGGCGTGCCAATCGTCGTTGGCGCGTTTGAATGCTGAGAATCTGTTAATTACTGAGCGCGTCGAAGTGTTTATCAACGGCATTGAATTGGGCAATGGTTTTCATGAATTGACTGATGTCGCAGAACAAAATCGCCGTTTTGACGCTGAAATTCAAACCCGTCAACAAGAAAATTTACCAGCGGCGGTCAAAGATGAATGCTTGCTTGCGGCTTTGGAAAACGGCTTGCCCGATTGCTCAGGCATTGCGCTAGGTTTAGATCGTGTGTTGATGGTTTTGGCAGATTCGCCGGCAATTGCCGATGTTTTGAGTTTTGAGTTTTCACGCGCTTAATGTGAGACGCAAGATTTTCACGTCTCGTTGTGATTATTTTTGTTCGTCATCAACTTTTGATAAACCATCTAATGACCAATTCGCAAAGTCTTTAGCACCGCTGGTGTCGTCGCCATTTTGATAACTAATGCGGCACACATATTTATGTTTTTTCGGGGCAGAACCTTCATGCGAAACTTCGGCTTCTGCACTCACCACATATTCATAATTCCCTAAACTCCACGAGTTCAACGCTTTTTCAGGCAACGTCACAGTGGTTTTTGGATCTAAATCCGCTTTGAGATGCGTATTGCAATGTTGAAACGCAAATGCCGTCATTTCGTTCGATTGCGTCATCATGCTGCCTTGATCTTTGCTTTCGACGAGGAATAAATCAGATTTTGCGGCATCTTTCGCCATGGGAATCAATAATTCTCGTTGAAATACCACTAACGCAATCACCGCTGCAACTAACGCTAAAAGTTTTTTCTTGCTCATTCTGTTTAAGCTCACAATTCTACAGGGTTAAATAAGGCGCGAATTGTAGCACAATAAAAACCGCACATTAACGCGCTGTAATGTGGGTTTACAGGTGTTTTCACAACACACTTTCAATAATCCTAAAATCTGCTATCTTTGCGGCATTCTTTATTTTTCAATGATTACGCATGACTTCATTTTCTTCTGTTTCTGTAATTGCACCTGCGCGGTTGCACATGGGTTTTTTGGATTTAAGTGGCGCGTTAGGGCGGCATTTTGGCAGCATCGGCGTGGCATTAAATGAACCCGTGACGCAGTTAATTATTACATCGGCTGAAAAAAAAATCGTAACCCATAATCGTGCCGAAAAATGTTTAACCGCCTTTTGCGAAACCTTTGATGTTTCTGCTAACGTTCAAATCGAAGTTATCGACGCAATTCCCGAACACGTCGGATTAGGTTCTGGTACACAAATGGCATTAGCCGTCGGCGCAGGGTTGAATGCGTTTTACGATTTAAATTTAAGCGTGCGAGATATTGCCGCCACGATGGATCGCGGTTTACGTTCTGGCATTGGCATCGGTATTTTTGAACAAGGTGGCTTTGTCGTTGATGGTGGACGCGGTGAAAATACGATTACACCGCCGATGTTGGCACATTTTGATATTCCCGAAACGTGGCGATTTATTTTGGTTTTTGACCAACGCGGACAAGGTTTACATGGTCAACAAGAAATTCAAGCCTTCAAAAACTTGCCGCCGTTTCCACGCAGCGAAGCCGAACGATTGAGTTATTTATTATTGATGCAAGCCTTGCCCGCGATTGCGGAGAATGATTTGGTGCGATTTGGTGAAGTGATTACGGAATTACAACGCACCGTCGGCGAACATTTTGCATCGGCACAAGGCGGGGTATTTACCAGTCCAGACGTGGCAAAAGCCATGCAATTTTTGGCAGAACGTGGCGCAGTTGCCATTGGACAAACTTCGTGGGGACCCACAGGTTTTTGTTTAATTGAAGGCGGCGATGTTGCTGAAGATTTAGTTGAATCGGCACGCACTGTTTTTGCCGCAACACCGTTGCAATTCAAAGTCGTGAGTGCGCGAAATCGGGGCGGCGAAGTAGTGGTTAATTTTTAAAAGTGTAATTTTGCAAGCCAAGCGATTTCAACCATTTTTCACCGTCTTTTTCTTTAAGCATAGCAATGGTCGCGGCACTTCCAGCGACCACACATAAATCTGCCACCACGCTCACAGCCGCTAAATGTCGTACGGGATAACCTGTTTTTGGATTTAAAATATGCCCGTAACGCACGCCGTCAATGACGATACACCGTTCGTAATCGCCACTGCTTGCCAACGCCCCTGTTTTCAATTTCAACGTTTTCCAGACTTTTGTCTTATCACGCGGATGTTGAATGCCGACGCGCCACGGTTTGCCATCAGGATGTGCGCCGATGATTTTTATATCGCCGCCCAAATTCACAATGCCGTGCGAAATTCCCGCGTTTACACACAACGTTGCCGCTCTATCCGCTGCGTATTCTTTGACGATACCGCCAAAATCAATCTCCATTTCAGCGTGTGAAAAAGTTAGTGTTTGATTTTCCCAGCGAAGTTTTTGCCAACCAATTTTTGCCAATAATGATTGAATCATTTTATCGTCGGGCAGGGCAGGGGAGTCGAATCGCCACGCTTGCCGCAAAATACCTGAGGTAATATCAAATAAACCATCGCTCAATTCGTAACAAGTTTGCGCGTAATTCAACAAACCAGCGGTTTCTTCATCAACGCGAATCGAGCCTCCCGACGCGGCAACTTCGTTCATTTTTGATAAAAAACTATCTGCTCGATAACGGGAATATTTTTTTTCTAAACGATAAACATCAGCGATGATTTGTTGGGCGATTTTTTGAGCAAGGAAGTCGTTTTCAGCATAAAGCTGTAATTCACATGGACTTCCCATTGCTGAGAATGTGAAATGATTAAAACGCATAAGACCACGTCGCAGATAATGCACCGTATCGGGGTAATTGGTAGCCATTCACGTCATCGTGAACGGACTGTAACCATTCAAAACTCAAGCGATTACCTTTCAAACTTCCATTTGGCATCGAAGCGTTAACACCAAAACCCACATCGACAAACCGTCCGCCATAATTCCTAACATAATCCATCGAACCTATTTGATGATAAACGCCGTTATACGCGCCTTTCAACGCACCTTGTGCCGTGTAAATACCACGCACCGAAGTTGATAACCAATTTGTCCAACTATAACTTCCCCAACTCGTCGCTTGAAAAATATCACCCAACGCAAATCCAGAATTATTGTGTGACGCTAAACGTTTTGTGCCGTTCAATTGTGTGCCAAATGTCCAATCATCAATGTTAGCTGTGTAAGTCACCGCAGGTTTGAAATCCCAAGTGCCGCTCCCTAATTGCATTCCGTAATGAATAAAACCTAAATCCTGTTGATGTATGTCACGCAATTGAATGGCTGAATCACCTGTCGGTGCAGTTCCACCTAAACTTAAGTTGATTTGTTGCGCGTCCGTTTTAAATACTTTAAATAGCGCGTACATTCCAGTATCGCCAATGCCTCCCGTGGTGTGTTCATGTTGAGAATGAACAATTGCCGCACCCAACGCTGTTGTCATTGCAGGAGAAGCGGGCGCACCGTCGAGCGAACGCATCGTCATGTGCATATCCATGAATTGCGGCATTAACATCAATGTCATCCAATCTGTTGGCGCATACATCAACTCAAACATGTGCATATTCATACTCATGTTTTGCGGTGTAACGAAACATTTTTGCGAACCGCAGGCTTGATTTACCAACATTGTATCACTGACTGAATTTGTACCGTTTTGTGTTCCACCTGATTGATTTTCATACATATAACGATAACCAACCATCGTATCACCTGCATTCGGCAAAACGTGATCAAACATTACACCAGCAGGTGTTCCAGCCCCATGATGATGGGCGTGTTCTGAATGTTCGCTGTGATTTGAATTCGCAATTGATAATGTTGCTAAATCGACTTTCAATGCGGCATTCACCAAGTAACCATCAAAATCAGCGTAACTACCTTCGCCTCCGCCGCCTAATTTCAAGCTGCCAGCGTGCGTGTAATACTCGACACCCGCTTGTAATTCCAAGCCTTTAGCAAATTTTTTAGTCACCGTTAAACCACCACTTAATGCGCCATAGCCCGACAAACGGTAATCACTCGAATAATTTTGTGGTAATAATTTTGGGTCATAAATCGTTCTAACGGGATTGCCATTCACATCAAACGTGACGGTACTTGCCGCTTGTTTTGAAACAACGTAAGGGGTGTAAAAACTCGCCGCATTTTGGGAGTAATAACGCACGCGCGGCGTAACTGACCAACTTTTCCCAATCGGCTGAATCCAATCAGCCGACAAAGTGTGCGCGTTAATCCCCCAATCATCGTGATAAAAACGGTAATCCAAATGCAACGACGCATCGAACGGTTCAATGTGCTGAACATAACGTAAACTTTCTGTCCATTGATTACGTTCTCCAGGTCGTTGTTCCAAAAATGCCAACATACTTCCGTTTAATTGCCCGCTCGCGCCCAATTTTTGGTTTGGGTCTACAAACAAAACCGCCACCGTTTTATACGGATTCGCCATATAACCGCTGCTCGCCGTATAACTTACATTGCCTTCAACAAGCGCGGATTTATTTAAAATTTGCGTCAATCCTAAACTGCCTGACCAATCTTGTTTTGAACCCGTCACTAATTTTACACCGTTCGGCAATGATTGGACGCGCGTGCCAAACGTTGATTTTTCAATGTACGGCGCGGCATCATGGTCAAGCATAGCTTCAGTATTACTTGCGGTATAACTTGTGCCGAAATTCACGCTGGTTAATTTCTGGTTAAAATCGAGCCGTCCGCTAACGTTACCGTAACTGGAGTTGTAATCATTTTCTGCGGATGTTCCTGCACCAACATCTAAACTGGCTTCATCCCAATCATAACCAAAACGCAAATCGCCTTGTTTGCGCGTTTCGGGCGACGCAGATGAAAGCGTTTGAACAAGTTGATTATTTTGAGTGAATTTCCCCGTTTGTGAGTTTTGCTGAAGTGGGTTGAAATTTTTATCGACAAAAACATTCGCATTTTGCAAATAAGGCGATGCGCCACTGAACGTATTTGCTGCAATTAAACGTTGACGATTCCCGCCAAAAGCTAACGGCGCGGTATCTATTTGTGTTGCTCCGCTCCAAGTATCTTGCGTGTAATTGAATGCCAAACGCACACGGTCGGAGAGTTTTAATTTTGTACTGGTTTGTAAGCTATCAACTTGAATGGGTTTTAATGCGCTTTGTATATTAAATAGATTTCGTGCGCCTTCGTCATAATGTCCATATTGAAAAGTTGCCTCTTCGTCGCCGGCATAAACAGCGGTTAAAGGTAGCGCAAGAGCAGCAGCCGTTAAAAGATGTAAGGCTTTTGATTTAGTAGCAACCACAACCACCTCCGCTACTTTGACCGCCACCCGAAGCCGCTTCACGACTACCGTATTGATGTGAACGAAGGCTATTTTGCAACGGTGAAGGCTCTAAATTCATTTCAGATTTTGCCAACGTGCCACGTTCCCACGGTGAAACAGCACTACATCCCGACAAAAATAATAAACAAAAAAAAGCCCCTGTTTTAAAGGGGACTAAGAAATTTTCTTTAAATATCATTCTATTTTTCAGCCAATAATTGAGCGATTTGTATTTTTAATTCTTCCATTTCGCCGTCACGAAAACCTTGATGAATGTGACGAATCACGCCGTGTTTATCGATTAAATATGACGTTGGCATCGCTTGAACATCAAAACTTTTTGCACACGATTCACCACCGTGATTTGCAATTGTAAATTGCGACGGATGATGTCCTAAAAATGCGAGCGCATCATCAACTTTCTCGTCTAAATTCACGCCAACGATATGCAAACCTTTATCACCAAATTCGTGTGTCAGTTGATTTAAAAATGGAAACGATTGCATACATGAGCCACACCACGATGCCCAAAAATCCACATACAAAACTTTGCCCGTGTATTCATGAAAATGCACGGGCGTATTGTTAAGTGAAGTTAGTACACAATCGGGTGAATTTTCTCCGAGACTGGTAGCAAACGAACTTGAAGCAAACATTGAAATGAATAAACACATTAAAATCTTCATAATCAATAAGTTAATTTACTTGAATTATGTTCTCGCTATCAGTGTGTTCGCCACTGCTATCGTAACAATGTGCTTCAAACGAATACGAAACCACGCCCGCACCATTTTTATTAACCGAAATGCTATACAGACCATTTCCACCATAAATCACTTGATCACGACTCCATCCTGCATCGCCGTTAATTGGATCAGTAAAATTACTTGCATAATTATCTTTAATTACTTGTGCGCTCACCAGAGGCATACCAGCAGCGGCACTACTTGCAATGTGAAAATATAAGCTCACCGAACTAGGATCTGAGCCACAATCCACATAATAATAATCAACTGTTGAAACAGGTACTGCAAGTACGCCGCTTTGAGTATGGGCAAATGTATTGAATGACAATCCCGCTAACATCAAAAAAATAAAATGTTTCATCCGTATCTCCTCGTGTTATTGGTCTTGTAAAAGTTGAAAAGGCGAAGTTTGCTCTTCGAGGTTACTTGTATTCAAACAACTGTATTGAAAATGATAGGACTGAACTTTATTCGATGGACTATTTACCATTACCGAGTAATAGCCATCTCCACCACTTCGATCATCGTGTACATTCAAAATATCACCAATGGTATTCATTGCAACATGACCTTTAATCACTTGTGCAGCTAAATTTCCAGAAGAAATAGGAGCGGCAATTGGATCGGTTGTTACAGTGGTTGTAACGACAGTTTTTGCTATTGGTGTTTTATTGATGACGGTTATTTTCAATGAATCTGTATTGCCATTGATTTTATCTTTGGCGCAATTAAAAAGGTATTTGACAGTTCTGCTGTTAGCGAGCGTTTTTGATATTGATGCAATTCCCGATTTAGTCAGCGTTGACGAGCCAACTGTAACCTTGCCAGTTGTATTTAAGCACTGATATTGCACGGAATAAGTTTGAGCGGTTTTTAATGTGAGATTTGTACCGATAGTATCTAACGTGAAAGTGTATGAACCATTACCACCTTTTAACGTCACATCTTTATTTATACCAGCAGCAATGCCAGAAGCCTTAGCGGTTAATTTTAATTTGGTTAATGTTGCATTTAGAATTTGCGGTGGTATTAACGTAGGCTTTGCGAGTGGTGTATTTAAAACTGTTGCAGCACTTTCAAATAATTGAAAATCCAAATGGTCTGTATTTCCTGCACAAGTAATTTTAAAGTAATCGGTTGCGCCATCTAGTTCACCTAAACTTTGTGTACCTGAATCTAATGCGAATGCGCTTTCAAATACACTAAAAAAAATAAACGGTAGAACCAGTTTTTGAGCCATTTTTTGCATGAGAAAAATCCAAGAGAAATAACGATTGGCGTATTATCGCGCATTTTATGAGAATTACATTTTGAAATTGGCACGCTCTTATTTCAACAAGAATAAAAGCGTGCCAATTATGCTAAATGTTATTTAGCAGGTGTTGGCCAGTAGAGTGCGCCATTTGAGCCATTTGGATATTTTGCAGGTGAAATTGGCAAATAGTTATCAATATCCGCATTGCTTGGTTCAATATAAACGGTGTCGTAATCAGTTGTTTGATCACACGCAATTTTAGCTGAGGTGACTGCATTGCCGCTGGCATCTTTTGCGCCAGTTGTCCAACCTACAACACTACGATCAACGACAACGCCTTTATCAGGATTAAAGGCTTTCGTACCTGGCAATGGATTTCTTAATAAATCACGGTTCACAGTAATTGTTGGCCAAAAGATAGGATTGGCATTAGCATTAGGCATTGTTGCGGGATCATTGAACTTAGTGGTCATACTGCCAATCCATACATCGACACGACCTGGATCAGCATAAGATGCCGCACCTTTTCCGCACCAATCGGCGACAGCAACACGAATTTTCAACGTTTTCGCACATGATTCTGGTTTAAACTGAAATGCGCCAATACCAAATGGTGCAAGACCTGTTTCGCTAATATCAGCACCTGTCGATGTTTTCGATGTTTCTAATAATGCGGGACCATTGAAAGGAGATGAACCACTCCAACTTTGCCAACCACGAATAGCACCAGTAGCACGATTAACAACAGGGATATTATTAGCGAAAATTGTTCCGCCTGTATTGACTAATCCCAAACCCATTGTCAAAGGTACACCTGATGATGTTGTACCCGCTTGAATAAGGTGTGCCGATAAATCAGTTAGCGTATCTTCCATACCCGTTGTAAATCCTGGCACTGCAGGTGTTTTCGTAGTTCCATCCGTGTTCAAAACAGCCGCAACTACCGCGCCACCTTTACTGCCACGCATAATAACATCACCAAAAGTCGCGGAATTTGGAAAAACAGCACTGAATGCGATTACATCTTTATGAGGTACACCATTACCTTCGCCACCAACATTGGTATTACAACCGTGTGTAATTTTGACTGCATTCCATGTAGCAACCGTACCTTCCGTAATTGAATCTTTGAAGCCTGCGTGAGCGTGAGCAAGTTGCGCGGTACCAACCAGCAATGCAATAGAAGTTAATGCTTTAAGCGTGTGATTCATTATCTATCCTGTATAAATTTTAATTTCGAGTGAAGTAACAAATTTAATTTTGAAAACTTAAATCGTTATCGCTAGCGAGCAGGATTTACGCCAGTTGATATTTTCACTCCAAACTCATTGAAATAATTAACTTAAATTGAAAAATTGACGGCTATTTTTAATAGATATGAATTATAAAAACTGCGTGATATGACACAACTACAAACGAGAAATACGGGATTTGCCATAGTATTTGAAATACCGTTTATTTCATCGATAAATACCGCTGTTTAATGGATTGTCCGAGTTGATGAACCGCCATCGCATATTTGTTGCTACTGTTGTATTTTTTGATGGTTTTAAAGTTGTCGCCAACCGCCCAAAAATCGTTGCCATTATCTGTGCCTAAAATGATGTATTCAGCATCAATATCGCCATTGATGGGTGTGGCAACAAGTTGATTGAACTTCCAACCCGAATTACTGAAATAATGCGCGACGCTACCAATCGCGTCTTCAGAATTCCACAAATCACGTTTACCATCGCCATTGAAATCGACAGCGAGTTTGCGAAAACTTTTCGGCATAAACTGCCCTAAACCCAATGCACCTGCCCATGAACCAATGACTTTGCGTGGTTCGTAGTTTTCCTCTTTCGCCATGAGTAAAAAGTTTTCCAGCTCTTTTGTGAAGTATTCAGCACGTCGCAAGGTAAAAAATGACAAGGTACTCAACGCATCAAAGGTATTGGTTTTACCGACATTTCGCCCAAAATACGTTTCTACGCCAATAATGCCAACGATATATTCTGGATCAACGTGATAGGTAGCACTAGCACGTTGCAAAGCTTCCGCGTTTGCCCGCCAAAAATTCACGCCGTTATTGATATGCGCGTCATCCATAAATTGTTTGCGATAACTTGACCAGCCCAAAGTTGGTTTCGGTTTGGGTGGCACAACAGGAACGGGTGAAACGGCACCTTGATATTTGGGTTTTGGTGGAACTTGTGGATCAACTTCTAAACGCAATACTGAATCCAATTTGTTTGCTTGTGAAAATAAACTGTTCAAATAATCTTCTGAAAAACCGTAATCATGAACCATGTGTTGCACAAAAACCGTGACCGCAGGCTGATTGGCGTAAATGCCGACGATTGGGCGCACCTCGATATAATCAGGCACTCTGCCAATGTCGGTAGGATTCGGTTTGCTTGGATGAATGACTGGCTCGGACGCACAACCCGCCAATAATAGCAGTAGAAATAAAACGAAAAATCGGCGGTAAGTGGAAGTCATAAGCAAATCTCTCAAATAGCAATCGGGGCGGAAATATGCGTATCGGCATCGTAGCCAATTAGTTCAAAATCGTCGTAGTCGTAATCAAAAATTGAAGCAGGTTTGCGCTTAATTTTCATCGTCGGCAATGCGCGAGGCGGGCGTTGTAATTGTGTTTTGGCCTGTTCTTGATGATTTAAATACAAATGCACATCGCCGCCTGTCCAAATAAATTCACCCAGTTCTAAATCACATTGCTGGGCAATCATCATCGTCAGCAACGCATAACTGGCAATGTTGAACGGCACGCCGATAAACGTGTCGCAACTACGCTGATAAAGTTGGCAAAAAAGTTTGTTATTTGCAACGTAAAACTGAAAAAACGCATGGCACGGTGCAAGAGCCATTTTGCCGTTTTTAACATTTTCTTGTGGGCTGATTTTTTCGTTGGGTAAATCGGCGACATTCCATGCTGAAACGATGATACGGCGACTGTTTGGATTATTTTTTAGCTGTTCGATAACTTCTGCAATTTGGTCAATCGTTTCGCCGTTTAGTGTTTCCCAAGAACGCCATTGTTTGCCATAAATCGCGCCTAATTCACCATTTTCATCAGCCCATTCACGCCAAATTGTCACACCATTTTTTTCAAGTGAATTGTTATTTGTGTCACCATTCAAAAACCACAACAACTCATGAATAATCGATTTCAAATGCACTTTTTTGGTGGTGATAAGCGGAAAGCCCTCTGCTAAATCAAAACGCATTTGATGCCCAAAAATAGACAGTGTGCCGTTACCAGTTCTATCGCCTTTTGGCATGCCTTCGGTGAGCAATTTGTTTAAGAGTTCAAGATAATTTTTCATGTTTTTTATACGCAAAAATCATTAGACCCGCCCCAATCACAATCATCGGCGTTGATAAAATCTGTCCCATCGTCACCCAATCGAGTGCAAGATAACCCAAATGTGCATCAGGTAAACGGTAAAATTCAACGAAAAATCGGAAACAGCCGTAACACATCACGGCAAGACCTGTTGCAGCCATTGTCGGACGTGGTTTTTGCGTATAAATCCACACAATCACAAACAATACAAAACCTTCTAAAAACGCTTCGTAAAGTTGTGACGGATGACGCGCCACGTCGCCACCATTTGGAAAAATCATTGCCCACGGCACGTCAGCTGGTCTGCCCCAAAGTTCGGAATTGATGAAATTCCCCAACCGTCCCGCCCCTAAACCAATCGGGGCAATTGGCGCAATTAAATCTGTAAGTTGCCAAAGTGTGCAGTTTTGTTTTTTGGCAAACCACGCCATCGCTGCAAAAACGCCGAGCATTCCGCCATGAAAAGACATTCCACCTTGCCAAATTTTAAACAAAATCAGTGGATTTTCTAAAAACGCACCGAAGTTATAAAACAAAATGTAACCAATGCGCCCACCTAAAATCACGCCCATCGCACCATAAGTCACTAAATCTTCAATGGCTTCGGGTTTGATTGGCGACCACACTTGTTTTGCACGATATTGTCCCAGCCAATAAACTGCCGCAAAACCAATCAGATACATGATGCCATACCAGTGAATTTTTATAGCACCAATCGAAACAGCAACAGGGTCAATGGCAGGAAAAGTCAGCATTTTTAAACGTCCAAATTTGACACGTCGAGCGCGTGTTTCACAATAAAATCACGGCGTGGCTCAACGACATCGCCCATCAACGTGGTGAAAATTTCATCTGCCGCAATCGCGTCTTCAATTCGAACTTGTAACAAACGGCGATTATTACTGTCGAGCGTTGTTTCCCAAAGTTGTTCAGGATTCATCTCGCCCAAACCTTTGTAGCGTTGAATAGTTTGCCCTTTTTTGATTTCGCGCATCATCCATTCAAACGCCTGCTTGAAATTTTCAACAGGTTGTTGACGTTCGCCCATTTGCATCACAGATTCAGCGTTAAACATGCCCGCCGTCTCGTTTGCGTAAGTCGAAATACGTTGATAATCCGTGCTGTTGAAAAACGCCATCGGCAACACAAAAACTTTGCTCGTTCCGTGCCTGCGTTTCGTGACAGTAATTTTGAAATCGTGCGGACTATTGTATTCCAACTCGCTGCCAAATTCTGCCAATCCACCCGCTTCCGTCAAACGAGCATGAATGTTATCGAGCCATGTTTGCATCGATTCCGCTGATGATTTTATTTCATCATTTAGCTGCGAAATGTAACAAAATTGATCCAAAAACAAATCGTCATAACGTCGCGCCAAACGTTGAATAATCGCATTCACGTCTAAAAATGCTTTGGCTAATTTTTCCAGCCCTTGTCCTTGAATCGCAGGGGCTGACGGATCGGTGATTAACTGCGCTTTTTCGAGCGCGAGTTGAATCAAATAACTATTCAATTCGGCATCGTCTTTGACGTAATGTTCTTGTTTGCCTTTTTTGACTTTGTAGAGTGGCGGTTGGGCGATGTAAATGTAACCTTTTTCAATAATTTCAGGCAGTTGACGATAAAAAAACGTCAGCAACAATGTCCGAATATGCGAGCCATCAACGTCCGCGTCAGTCATGATAATAATGCGGTGATAACGTAATTTTTCAAGGTTATATTCGTCTTTACCGATACCGCAACCTAGCGCGATGATGAGCGTACCGACTTCTTCGGACGAAATCATTTTGTCAAAACGCGCTTTTTCGACGTTTAAAATTTTACCTTTTAACGGCAAAATGGCTTGCGTTCTACGGTCACGCCCTTGTTTTGCAGAACCACCCGCCGAATCCCCTTCGACTAAAAATAATTCTGACAACGCAGGATCTTTTTCTTGGCAATCGGCTAATTTTCCAGGTAAACCTGCAATGTCTAACGTCGTTTTACGGCGAGTCATTTCACGCGCTCGACGTGCTGCATCACGCGCTCTCGCTGCATCGATAATTTTGCCAGCAATCAATTTTGCAATTTGTGGTTTTTCTAACAAAAATTCTTGCAACTTTTCGTTCATCGTCGATTCAACCAGCGGTTTGACTTCCGATGAAACGAGTTTGTCTTTGGTTTGCGAAGAGAATTTTGGATCGGGAACTTTCACGGATAAAACGGCTGTTAAACCTTCTCGCGCATCATCACCAGTCGTGGCAACTTTTTCTTTTTTGGCTAAACCACTTGCTTCGATGTATTGGTTGATTGTTCTGGTTAACGCACCTCGAAAACCTGCTAAATGCGAGCCGCCGTCACGTTGAGGAATGTTATTTGTGTAGCAAAAAACATTTTCTTGATACGAATCGTTCCACTGCATCGCTACTTCGACAACCACACCTTCTTTTTCCGCGCAAAAGTAAAATACATCTGGAAATAACGGGGTTTTGTTTTTGTTTAAATGCGTGACAAATGCACTGATTCCGCCTTCAAATTCAAAAATATCTTCGCGTTCGTTGCGTTCATCAAACAAACTAATCCGCACACCTGAATTCAAAAACGACAATTCGCGCAAACGTTTTGCCAAAATGTCGTAGTGAAATTCTACGTCAGTAAACGTCACTTTGCTGGGCAGAAAACGAATAGTGGTGCCTGAGCCTTCAAATTCGCCAAACAAAGCAAGAGGGGCAACTGGCTCGCCATTTTTGTACGTTTGTTTGTAGAGCTGACTGTTCTTGCGAACTTCGAGATGCAATTCTTCCGAGAGTGCGTTTACAACTGAAACGCCTACACCGTGCAAACCGCCTGAAACTTTGTAAGCGTTATCGTCAAATTTACCGCCCGCGTGTAACACGGTCATAATCACTTCTGCTGCCGATCTGCCTTCTTCCTCGTGAATATCGACGGGAATACCACGCCCATCGTCAGAAACACTTACAGAGCCGTCAGTGTGAATAATTACGCGGACTTCTTTGCAATATCCCGCCAATGCTTCGTCAATCGAATTATCGACGACTTCAAAAACCATGTGATGCAAACCCGAACCGTCATCGGTGTCGCCAATGTACATTCCAGGGCGTTTGCGGACTGCGTCTAAACCCTTGAGGACTTGAATATTGCTACTGTCGTATTGATCGATTGGTTTGCTCATAGCGATTGTGTTTTTCCTGTTGCTGAAAATCTGAAAACACAATGCCCGAAAATCGAGCATTGCTTTTGTGACGCATTATAACGCGAAATGATGATTATTACAGGCGCATTGCCATGATGACGTATTTGTATTTTTCGTTATTCGGTTCGTTAATGAAACAACTGCTCGAATCGTTAGCAATGGTAATTAACGCGGTATCGCCATCCAAATTCGACACAGCTTCAGACAAATACTGCGCGTTAAATGCAATCGATAATTCCTCGTCATCGTAAACAATTGCGAGTTCTTCTTCGGCTTCATCGTGTTCAGGATTGTGTGCGCTCATTTTCAAACTGTCGCGGGCAATATCGAACGTTACGCCCTTGAATTTTTCGTTGGATAAGACAGCCACACGAGTAAGTGAATTTTTTAAAACTGTTTTTTCGATTTGAATCGAGTTAAAAAACGATTGCTGAAAAACTTTACTGAAATCGGGATATTTCGAATCAACTAATTTTGCTGAAAAAATCATGTCATTGATGTAAATGCGAAGACTGTTACTTGAGAATTCCACCCGCAATTCGATTTCGCTGTCGTTGATGAGTTTGCCGAGTTCTAACACGCCTTTGCGAGGCAAAATAATTCTGGCTTCAAAACCTGTTGGAACTTCGAGATGATCTTCATACAACGCTAAACGATGTCCGTCTGAGGCTACGAGTTCGAGTTTACTGTTGGAAATGTGTAGCAACATTCCGTTCAAGTAATAACGTACGTCTTGGTTTGCCATGCAAAACGTAGTTTTTTCGAGAGCTTTTTTGAACTGTCCTGCGTTAATGACGAACTGGTGATCAAGTTCGCCTTCGTTGAATTCGGGGTAATTGTCAGCGGGTAAACAGTTCAATGAAAAGCGACTGCGGTTGGATGTAATTTTCACTTTGTCGTCGATTTGTTCAAATTTGATTTCTGAACCTGCGGGCAATAATCGGCAAATATCTAAAAATTTACGCGCCGGAACAGTGATACCACCTGATTCTGCGTTAGGTAAATGTAATTTTGAAATTAACTGCACTTCGAGGTCTGTGCCTGTCATGGTGAGATAGTCATTTTCGAGAATTAACAACACATTACCGAGGATTGGCATGGTTTGGCGTTTTTCAATGACACTGACGATTTGCTGCAATGGTGTGAGTAATGTTTCGCGATTGATGGTGAATTTCATGGAGATTTCCTAAAGTTAAAAAAGTGAATAATAAAAAAACACAAATTGCAATAAAAATTTAATTTTCGTCTATATACAGAGACTCAATAGGGGGTAGGAAAGTAGATATAAGTTATGTAACATAACAAT
>CAINHO010000042.1 GCA_903848935.1 uncultured Pseudomonadota bacterium
AAGTGATTCAAGTGAAACGAAAAAACTAAATAACTTCTAAAAATACTTAACAAAACTTGGAATCATTATGGCAAAAAATGTAGTTGTTATCGGCACACAATGGGGTGACGAAGGCAAAGGTAAATTAGTCGATTTATTGACAGAACAAGCAGCAGCAGTGGTGCGTTTTCAAGGCGGACACAACGCTGGACACACGCTCGTTATTGGTGGACAAAAAACCGTTCTACACTTAATTCCGTCAGGAATTTTGCATGAAAACGTGAAATGTTTTATCGGTAATGGTGTCGTTTTATCGTTAAATGCGTTGTTTGAAGAAATCGAAATTTTAGAAAAGGCAGGGCTTTCGGTTCGCAATCGTTTGTTGATTAGTGAGGCGTGCGCGTTGATTCTGCCGATTCATGTAGCCATTGATCAAGCTCGCGAAAAAGCACGCGGAGGTAAAGCAATTGGTACAACTGGACGTGGTATTGGTCCTGCGTATGAAGATAAAGTTGGACGACGTGGTTTACGAGCAGGTGATTTATTAAACGCCGAAACATTTGCTGAAAAATTAAAAGAGTTGGTCGAATACCATAACTTCATGCTGGTGAATTATTACCACGTTGAAGCGGTGGATTACTCGGAAGTATTGGCTGAAACCTTACGTTTAGGCGAACAATTAAAACCAATGATGACCGACGTAAGCGAATTACTTTATGCCGCACAAAAACGTGGTGATAATCTTCTTTTTGAAGGCGCACAAGGTGCATTGCTTGACATCGACCACGGCACATTCCCTTACGTTACATCTTCCAGTACCACAGCAGGTGGCGCAGCAACTGGCAGTGGTATTGGTTTGTTGAATTTTGATTATGTTCTTGGCATCACAAAAGCCTATTCAACGCGCGTCGGCAACGGCCCTTTTCCGTCGGAATTATTTGATGAAAATGGTGAACATTTAGGGACAAAAGGTCACGAGTTTGGCGCAACAACAGGTCGTAAACGACGTACAGGATGGTTTGATGCTGTAGCCATGCGTAAATCAGCACAACTCAATAGTTTAAGCGGCATTTGCTTAACAAAATTAGACGTGTTGGATGGTTTAGAAAAGATTGGTATTTGCACAGCATATAATATCGGCAGCAAAATCGTAGAAACGGCACCACTTGGTGCCGATTCTTATGAACAATGTGTACCTGTTTTTGAAGAAATGGCGGGCTGGTCAGAAAAATCAGAAGGTGTAACTAATTACGACGATTTGCCAGAAAACGCTAAAAAATACATTCGCCGTTTGGAAGAATTGGTCGGTGTAAAAGTGACCATTATTTCGACCGGCGCAGAACGCGACGAAACTATCGTTTTAGAACATCCTTTCGCATAAATCGGAGCAATAAAAATGGCTGACAATTCAACTGTAGACGAATTAACCATAAACTACGAAGACAACGGCATCGAAACTGTCAAAGAACTCGACAAAAAAGTTTTAACGAAAGGCGCGTGGGCGACGTTGATGTTCCGTTACAAAGAATGGAACGCGACCAAAGGCGAATATGGCGACGATAAATTCACCATTCGTCGCTATCAAAAACGCGAAGGTAAATATCAGCAAAAATCGAAATTCAACATTTCGAGCGTCGATCAAGCGAAAACGATGATTGAGATTTTGCAAGGTTGGACGAAGGAATAAAAACAAAAAAAGGCGGCGTGAAATTATTTCACACCGCCTTTTTTATACGTCGCAAAAAACTTATTTCACATTACGTCTCGCGGCGATTCGCAACCGTAACGCATTCAATTTAATGAAACCAGCGGCATCTTTTTGGTCATAAGCCCCTTGATCATCTTCAAAGGTCGCAATACTTTCATCGAACAAACTGTCTGTGGCGGATTCACGTCCGACCACAATCACGTTGCCTTTGTACAATTTCAAACGCACTTTGCCGTTTACGTTGATTTGCGATTGGTCAATCATCGTTTGCAACATTTCACGCTCTGGACTCCACCAGTAACCGTTGTAAATCAGCGTCGCATAACGTGGCATCAACTCATCTTTCAAATGCGCGACTTCGCGATCAAGCGTCAATGATTCAATGGCACGATGCGCTTTCAGCATAATCGTTCCAGCAGGCGTTTCATAACAACCGCGTGATTTCATACCGACATAACGATTTTCGACAATATCCAAACGTCCAATCCCATTTTCACCACCGATTTTATTCAAACGTTCCAATACCGTTGCTGGCGAAACCGCTTCGTCGTTAATCGCCACAATATCGCCCCGCGCAAATGTTAATTCAATATACGTTGCTTGGTCTGGTGCATTTTCAGGGGAAACCGTCCAACGCCACATTGTTTCTTCGGGTTCAGTCCACGGATTTTCTAACACGCGACCTTCATAAGAAATGTGCAACAAATTCGCATCCATCGAATATGGCGACGCGCCACCTTGTTTCATTTCGACTGGAATGCCGTGTTTTGCGGCATAATCGAGCAACGATTGACGCGAATTCAAATCCCATTCACGCCACGGCGCAATCACATGAATATCAGGGCGTAACGCATACGCGCCCAACTCAAAACGCACTTGGTCATTGCCTTTACCCGTCGCACCGTGTGAAATTGCATCGGCACCCGTTTCGTTGGCAATTTCAATCAAACGTTTTGCAATTAACGGACGCGCAATAGACGTTCCTAAAAGATATTCGCCTTCGTAAATCGTGTTCGCACGAAACATTGGGAAGACGAAATCACGCGCAAATTCTTCACGCAAATCGTCAATGTAAATTTCTTTAATACCTAACGATTGAGCTTTAGCACGAGCGGGTTCGACTTCTTCGCCTTGTCCTAAATCCGCCGTAAATGTGACCACTTCACATTGATACACGTCTTGCAACCATTTCAAAATTACCGAAGTATCCAAGCCACCTGAATACGCTAAAACTACTTTTTTTGTGTTTGTCATGTTTTTAAAATTCCAACTAGAGTGTTAAATCAACCGATATTCTATCTTATTTCAGTCTATCCTTGAATTCAGACGGCTAAACTTTCAACGTAAAAGTCACCGGGCCGTCATTGATTAACGCTACTTTCATATCTGCACCAAACTCGCCGAATTGCACATTATCGTAAATTTGCAGCGCGTGCTTTTGTAAAAAAACGAACATTTCACGTCCAAATTCGGGCGGCGCAGCAGAGGTGAAACTTGGACGATTACCTTTATCGGTATTTGCCGCCAGCGTAAATTGCGGTACAAGCAATAAACCGCCACCAATATCACGCAAACTCAAATTCATTTTGTCGTCGCTATCCGCAAAAATGCGGTAATTTAAAATACGTTCAAGTAATCGTTCGGCAATCGCCGATGTATCGGCTTTTTCGACGGCGACTAATGCCAAAATGCCTTGTTGAATTTCACCAATTCTCTCGCCATTAACGGTGATACTTGCTTCGGTAACGCGCTGAATAATCGTAATCATAAAAATAAACTCGGTAAGAAAAATTCACTCACAAGCATCGGTTGCCCGCAAATACTGTATTGCGTACGTCGCCCCCATAATGGCGCGGTAATTTGCAAATCATTTGCCCATTGATTCGGTTCAATCCGAGTAATACCTAATGGTTTGCGCTCTAAACTCGGTGCAGAAAATAATATTTCACCCAACGGACGAGCGCCTAAACGCGCCAGATTCCCTTGCGTGATTTTCAAGGTTTTCGCAGGAATCACTGTTCGCGCCAAAATCAACGGCGTTTGATTCGATAGCAAAACCACTTCGCGCACCAAACAATAACGCTGTTCTGGCAAATGTAAAATCCGCCATTCGGTTAAAAATGGCGTTTGCTGTTTTTCAACTAACACCTGAACACTGATATTTTCAAACTGGTTACGAAGACGTTGCGTCAGCGATTCGGGTTCGCTTAACCACGATTGCAAATCATACGGTAACGTTTTAAGTAGAACGTGATTCGCTGAAAGCCAGTGCGGTTCGTGTTGAAATAATCGACTGTGAGACATGATGAATACGGGAAAGTTAATGGGCGGACAAATCCTAGCAAAGAAAAGCCCTGTCAGCTATGAACTGTTACAATGTTGCGAACATTTTTACTTCAAACTAACCCAAAACATTTATGGCAAAAAGAACTCGCAGTCGCAAAAAAACCTTTTCAGAAATTCCAACACTTGCCACCATAGAATCATTAGCTCATGACGGACGCGGCGTGACGCACGTTGACGGCAAAGTCGTGTTTATCGACGAAGCTTTACCGACCGAACAAGTCGAATTCATTTATACCGACAGCCGCAAAGATTACGCCGAAGGCAAAGTCGTCAATTTATTGAGCCGCGCCGACGTTCGTGTCGATGCGCCCTGCCCTCATTATGGCGTGTGCGGCGGGTGCAGCTTTCAACACGTCGAAGTCACCGCGCAAATTCAAATCAAACAAGATTTATTATCGGAACAATTTAAACGCATTGGTAAAGTCGAAACGCCTGAATTATGGTCGCCAATGGTGGGTGAACATTGGGGTTATCGCCGCAAAGCGCGAATGGGTGTGAAATATGTCGCCAAGAAAAATCGCGTATTAGTGGGTTTTCGTGAACGTCGCAATCCGTATTTAGCAGAAATCAACAGTTGCCCGGTGATGCACCCGGTGGTCGGCACACGCTTGGTTGAATTAGGCGAAATGATTGAAAGTTTGACGATTCGAGAAAAAATCCCGCAAATAGAAGTGGCGATTGGTGACGAAAAATGCGTGTTAGCGTTCCGCGTGCTTGAACCCCCGACGCTTGAAGATAAAGAAAAAATGCGGACGTTTGCATATAAACACGACCTCAGTATTTGTTTGCAATCCAAAGGTCCTGACACGATTGTGCCGCTCGATGGTGAACCTGAAGTGATGTTGACTTACGCGCTGCCAGATCACGGTATTGAGTTTAAATTTCGTCCTGCCATGTTCACGCAAGTCAATTACGGTATCAATCGCCAAATGATTAACCGCGTGTTGGATATTATGGCGTTGACCAAAGACGATAACGTGTTGGATTTATTTTGCGGATTGGGAAATTTCACTTTGCCGTTGGCGAAATACGCGGGCAGCGTCGTCGGTGTTGAAGGCGATCAACCGCTCGTGAATCACGCGAAAGAAAATGCACGTCACAATAACATTGAAAATGTCGAGTTCTACGCCGCCGATTTAACCAAAGATATTAGCGAAATGCCGTGGGCAAACCGTCGTTACAACAAAATTATGCTCGATCCATCGCGTGCTGGTGCGTCTGAAATTTTGCATCATTTAAAACGTTGGCAGCCCGAACAAATCGTTTATGTGTCATGTAATCCGTCAACATTAGCGCGTGATGCAGGGATTTTGGTGAATGAATTGGGTTATAAATTAGTCAAAGCTGGCGTGATGGATATGTTCCCACACACGGGTCATGTTGAATCGATGGCGTTGTTTGTTAAAGGCTAAACCATGCAAAATTCAGACATTATGATTATCGGCGGCGGCGTGATGGGATTGATGACGGCACGCGAATTTTTAAATGCCGGTGCATCCGTCACCATTTTAGAAAAAAATAGTTGCGGACAAGAAGCCTCATGGGCGGGCGGCGGAATTTTGTCACCGCTTTATCCGTGGCGACAAGCACAATCGATTACCGATTTAGTGTTACCGAGTTTAAAACGTTATCCTGAAATCGCCGCTGATTTGTTTGAAAAAACAGGCATTGACCCACAATGGACGCAAAGCGGTTTGTTAATTACGCAAAATCCTGATGACGAATTAGCGCGTGAATGGTGTAAATGTTCACAAATAAAAGTCGAAACACTCGACCACGATTTTTTTAATCAATTGAAAGTGGACACATTGAATCCGATTTTTTTGCCAGAAATTGCTCAAATCCGCAATCCACGTTTTCTGCAAGCCTTGAAACAAGACGTGTTAAACAAAGGCGTGCGATTGATTGAAAATTGTGAAATTACGAGTTTCACCTGTGAACACAATCGTATTCATGACGTACATTCCAATCATGGCAGATTTGTGGTGAATGAAATCGTGCTGACGACAGGCGCGTGGACACGATCAATTTTTCAGCAACTTTTGATTGGGCTTCTCGATGTGCCAGAAATTTATCCAGCAAAAGGACAAATGCTGCTATTTGACGCACCACCAAACACTTTGCCGCATATCGTTTTGGATGGCGATCATTACTTGATTCCACGCCGTGACGGTAAAATTATTGTCGGTAGCACCGTAGAATATGATGTTTTTCACAAAGAAATTACGATTGAAGCACATGAAAAACTCACAAAATTTGCAATTGAATTATTGCCCGCACTGAAAACTGCGCCGATGATTAAACATTGGGCTGGCTTGCGTCCAGCCACGGAAGACGGCGTGCCATATATTGGGCGACATCCTGAAATCCATAATTTGAGTTTGAATGCGGGACATTTTCGCAATGGTTTAACAATGTCGCCTGCATCAGCGCAATTATTGGTGGATTTGGTTTTAAATCGTCCGCTGATTGTGAAACCTGAACCTTATCAATTTTTTAGACATTTACCGAACAAATCCCTATGAATCCTTATTCGTTATTACGTCCGTTAGTTTTTGCGGTTGAGCCAGAAACCGCACATGAATTGAGTTTGAAAGTTTTGATGGCGACTAAAAGTGCCGCAGGTTTGCTTTATCCAAAAGTTCCCGATAATCCCGTGACGGCGATGGGATTAACATTTAAAAATCCAGTCGGATTAGCAGCAGGAGCAGATAAAAATGGCGATTGTTTAGACGGTTTCGCGGCATTAGGCTTTGGTTTTTTGGAAGTCGGCACGGTAACGCCACGTCCACAAGCGGGAAATCCAAAACCACGCTTGTTTCGTTTGCCTGAACACGAGGCAATTATTAACCGCATGGGTTTTAACAATAAAGGGATTGATTATTTATTGGCGCAAGTTAAACGCAGTAGTTATGCGGGTATTTTAGGGATTAACATCGGCAAAAATGCCAATACTCCGATTGAAAATGCGCTCGATGATTACTTGATTGGTTTACGCAAAGCCTATTCGGTGGCGAGTTATGTGACCATGAACATTTCATCACCGAACACAAAAAATCTGCGCCAATTGCAGCAAGGCGATGAGTTGAAAAAACTAATTTCAACCATGAAAGAAGAGCAGTTGAAATTGCAACACAAACACGGGCGTTATGTGCCGTTAGTGTTGAAAATCGCGCCCGATTTAACGCCTGAAGAAGTGCGAAACATTGCGGATTTGTTGATGGAATTTTCTATCGACGGCGTGATTGCCACGAATACCACGATTTCGCGCGATAAAATTGCAGGGCATCCGTTGGCGAATGAAACTGGTGGATTGAGTGGTGCGCCAGTAAAAGAAATGGCAACAGAAATTGTGCGATTATTGGCGGCAGAATTGAATGGAAAACTACCGATTATTGCGGCAGGTGGGATTTTAAGTGCTACTGATGCACAAGAAAAATTAGCGGCTGGTGCAAGTTTGGTTCAGGTTTATACTGGGCTGATTTATCGTGGCGCGACGTTGATTAGTGAAATTGTGAACGCACTGCCAGAACGAAACGCTTGAAAAAAAGAATCCTGCCCATAAATCGGTAATGATTCATTTTTAATTAAACAAAGGAAAAAACAGTGACTACAGCAACACAAAAAGAAACCTTAGGCTTTCAAACCGAAGTAAAACATTTATTGCATTTGATGATTCACTCGCTTTACAGCAATAAAGAAATTTTCTTGCGCGAGTTAATTTCAAATGCCTCGGATGCAGCAGATAAATTGCGTTTTGAAGCGTTATCAAACGACAGCTTGTACGACGGCGACAGCGAGTTAAAAATTCGCATTGAATTCGATAAAGATAAACGCACGGTGACAATTATCGATAATGGCATTGGCATGAGTCGTGCCGAAGTTCAAGAACACATCGGTACGATTGCAAAATCTGGCACAAAACAATTCTTTGAAGCCTTAACTGGTGAACAAGCTAAAGACAGCGAGTTAATCGGACAATTCGGCGTAGGTTTCTATTCGGCATTTATTATTGCTGACAAAGTGACTTTGACTACACGTAAAGCGGGTTCAACAGAAGCGACACGCTGGGAATCGGCCGGTGAAGGCGATTACACAATTGAATCGGTCGAGAAATCTACACGCGGCACAGAAATCGTGTTGCATTTGAAAGAAGGCGAAGACGAATTTTTAGACGGTTGGAAATTGCGTTCGATTGTTCGCAAATTCTCTGATCATATTTCATTGCCGATTGTGATGGATAAAGAAGTTCAACCGTCTTTCGGTGATGAAGAAGACGAAGAATTGGCAAAAAACGTTCCTGAAATCGTCGAAGAAACTATTAACAGTGCTGCGGCTTTGTGGACAAAGGCACGTCATGAAATTTCGGACGAAGATTACAGCCAATTTTATAAACACGTCGCCCACGATTTCCAAGACCCTTTAACACACGTTCACAGCAAAGTCGAAGGCACAAACGAATACACATTATTGTTATACGTTCCAAGCCGCGCACCATTTGATATGTGGGACAAAGACGCAAAACATGGCGTGAAATTATACGTCCGCAAAGTCTTTATC
>CAINHO010000043.1 GCA_903848935.1 uncultured Pseudomonadota bacterium
CAAAACCGTGTTAGGCGACAAAGTCAGCGACGTACGTTTAAGTCATCGTTTAACTGAATCACCTGCATGTTTAGTCGCTGATGTTTACGGCATGAGTTTACACATGGAACGGATGATGAAAGATGCGGGGCAAGCTCTCGGCGGTTTTGGGGGTGGTAAAAAACCGATTTTCGAAATCAACCCTGACCATGCGCTGGTTCAACGCATGAAAGTTGAACAAGATGACACCCGTTTTGCAGATTTAACACAGATTTTGTTTGACCAAGCGATTTTGAGCGAAGGCGGACATTTAGATGACCCAGCGGCGTTTGTTCATAAATTGAATGGGTTGTTGCAAGGCTTGTTGAAATAATTTCAACGCTAATTCGGAAATAGAAAAAAGGCTAGAGAAATCTGGCCTTTTTTATGAATAAATTTCGGTGATTGATTACGGTCTACAACTGTAAAGATGTTAAATGGCATTAAACATCCATGTATTCCAAACTGTACCATCGTTAAACGAAACCTGTTGAATCGGAGTGTAAATGTTGTTTGTTGTATCGCTGAAGAAAGAACTTCAGCGTTATTTTATCCGTAGTCCCTGCTATTGAAAAAACCAAATCATTTTCCAAACGAGTTGTAATGATTTCATTAGGCGTTACTCCTGACTTAAATTGCAAAACATTGAACTCGCCCGCATCGCTTTTACCTGAAATAACATCTTGCCCATCGCCTTTACCAAAGAGGTAAATGTCATTTCCCGTGCTGCCATCTAAAGTATCGTTTCCTAGACCGCCACTTAAAATATTGTCGCCTTCGTTCCCCAACAGCAGATTATTCAGTGAATTGCCAGTAGCATTAAGATTTCCAGCATTTGCCATTAAAGTTAGATTTTCTATATTAGCCGCCAAAGTGTAGCTGATTGAACTCAGCACTGTATCCAATCCAGCATTTGCAACTTCAACAACACTGTCACCGATGGCATCTACTTTGTAGGTATCATTGCCTGTGCCACCTTTCAGTACGTCATCACCTGCCCCACCATCGAGCGTATCATCGCCCGATTGACCATAAAGTGTGTCGTTTCCCGCACCACCATCGATCAAATCATTGCCAGTATTGCCATGCAACTCATCATTGCCGCTTAAACCGAATAGTTGATTATTCCCCGCCGTATAACCATACAGCGAATCGTCACCTATCGTGCCTAATGTATCGACATGCGCTTTAATGGCGGCTAAATCCCAATGTTCACCATTTGCAAAATCAAAACTATCAATTCTGCGAGCAGCCGTATCGAAATAACCGTCAACAGTAAGTTGATCACCTGTAGTAAAAATAAGCGTTAAATCATCGCCTTGTCTGATTGTTTGAACTACATTTTGCGTGGATAAGTCGGAAAAATGAGCAACATCTATTGCATCCGAAGCTGAATCGTATTGATGAATGTGGTCATTGCCAAAACCATGTTGAAAAACATAAATATCACTACCCGTATTACCGTCTAAAACATCATTCCCTTTGCCGCCTTCTAACGTGTCATTTCCAGCTCCAGCTTCAAGCGTGTCGTTACCAGTACCACCTTCAAGCACATCATTACCGCCTGACCCATTCAATACGTCGTCGCCACCGAAACCGAGCAAACGTTCATTAGCGGTACTGCCATTCAAACGATTAGCTTCTGCATTACCCGTCAGTGTGTCTAATTGCCCTAACCGCAGCACTTCGATAATTTCTGGATGAATGGCGGCAAGTCCATCATTAAGACTTTGCCAAGCGGAGGAATCAGTCAAGCCAAAGGCTTTCAAATTACGCACAAAACCATCGAGCAAAGCAAGACCACTTACTAAATCGGTATTAAGTTGGCTTTGTAAAATAGCAATAACCACAGTCAAATCTATTTGTTGCGCTTGAGTATTTTCATTCGAATTCCAATGAATTTGGGCATATAAATCAGCAAACTGTGTTTGAGCCTCCAGTTGTGCAAATATTGAATTTGATAATTCTGTAAATGCCGAACCAATTGTTTTACCCGCCGTATCACCTGGATTGATACCCCAATTCGTTTGATAAAAACCATCGCCCAATAAATGTTCCAAAGTGACCAATTGACGAGCATCTACATAACTGCCTCGACTTTGTGGGGCAATCTGATCTGAGCTAGTCCAGTGATAAATAATGTCATTGACTAAAGAACGTCGTTGTCCTTCGTCTTTTTCTGTTTGATATGCCAAAATCAACGTTTTGAGATTACCAGTTGTATCTAGTGCCACTGTTTGCCATAAGTCACGCACTACGCCATACCCCGACAAATCAGGTGAATCGCCTGCAATGTCATCTGGCACATCTACCCATGTTTCAGCCATGCTGTAGGTTTTATCAACGGCAAACCATACATCTTCAGCAGCCGCTTGAGTGCCATCAGCACGGGTATAACTTCCTATTTGTCGATGGGCGTTGCCTTGAGCATCGATAATATCCGAATTTAGATAAGCGATTGCGATAGCCGTAACGCCAGCCGCTTGTAATGATGACAATTCATTAGGTTGGCTCGAACCATCACCATCGGCATCTATCCAAATTTGGAGACTAGTAAATGCAGTATCATCTGCATTGATTTGATTATCGCCATTGTTGTCGAGTGTTTTCAATGCTTCAAAACCATTGGCGGCTTTACTGCCGTCGGCTAATAAAGTTTCACTACCAAACAATTCGTTTCCGTTGTCAATACGTCCATTGTTATTGATGTCTCGCACTAACAAACCATCTGCTCCACCAACCCAGCCAGTCCGTTCGGCAAAACCATCATTTGCATGATCGAAATATGCCCATCCATTTACACCTGTGGTTTCAACACCATTGTTATTTAAATCGAGAATAATTGGGGAAGAGGTGGTTTTGGCGGTATCTACTTTCTGTTTAATTGAATCCATATCGTCATTAGCATTTATACGATGAAAAACATTCTTAAGTGCGTTTAAATTGTTAATATTTGACGGATCGTGCCTTTGTAACCACGTATGTGCTGCTTTGCAAAAAGCGTCAAGATTTTCTGGTGATAGTTTTTGCCCCGCCAAATCAGTTAGATTTTGAGACTCGTCGAACACAGAACGAATCACATTAGATAAATAATCTTTCATTCCTAGGTCAGAATGGGAAATTCCAGCTTCGGATGCAGCTTGTATCCCTTTTTCTATCTGACGCTGATCTTCGGGGTTATCACCTCTATTTTTTGAATCTAAAACAGCTTTGATAATAGCTTTGACCATCGGCTTTACCTTGTGCCCAGCCAGCTCCATATAAAGCAATCCAATCGGGCAAGCCTAATACCTTACTAACCACACCGTAATTGTAATTGCCAAAATCAGCATACGTTTTATCGATTTGTTTGTAATCCATAGACTCATTTACTGAAAGATGTTGATCATGGTTGTTTCTAAATACCTGATAAAACCATTCAGCTGTCTCGGCTGGACTATGTGTACGTTGGTATTCTGATGCTCGGACAACATTGCTCTGAATGCTAATACCAAACGGTGCATTTCCATCAAAACTGTAATTTTCTTGAGACATAAATAACCACCTCTTTTTAAGATTTGAAATAATTAAAGATTTTTTTTTTTTAAAAAAACATGCAAAAAACTACCAATGGCAATGTGATAATAGATACAGCAGTGATCCATAACATCATTATCACGCCGTACCCCATATCGTCCTTACCAATGACAATAGGATGACTTAGCTCATAATAATGAGCTATAGCGGTCGTAATCAATAAAACCAGACCTACACCAATTGCCAGAGATAAAACGGCAGAAAGACACCAAATCATCATATAGCGTACAAATATTAAAATCATTGATTTCAAAAAGATTTGTCCCTATGTTCTGTCAAAATATCAATTATCTATGCTTTAAATTTAAGTCATCTTTTGAAGTAAAACGGCATAATTCTACCATCACCATAAGATCAAACAATGTGACAAATTGTCGCAATAAGAATTACATAAATAAACTCAACGTATTTATTACATTTGATGATTCACTCGCTCTACAGCAATAAAGAAATTTTCTTGCGCGAGTTGATTTCAAATGCGTCTGACGCGGCGGATAAATTGCGTTTCGAAGCCTTATCAAACGACGGTTTGTACGAAGGCGACAGCGAGTTAAAAATTCGTATCGAATTCGATAAAGATAAACGCACCGTGACAATTATCGATAACGGCATCGGGATGAGCCGTGCCGAAGTTCAAGAACATATCGGTACGATTGCAAAATCTGGCACAAAACAATTTTTTGAAGCCTTAACCGGCGAACAAGCTAAAGACAGCGAGTTAATTGGACAATTTGGCGTAGGTTTTTATTCGGCATTTATCATTGCTGACAAAGTAACATTGACGACACGCAAAGCCGGTTCAACCGAAGCCACACGTTGGGAATCTGCGGGTGAAGGCGATTACACAATTGAATCGGTCGAAAAATCTACATGCGGTACGGAAATCGTGTTGCATTTGAAAGAAGGCGAAGACGAATTTTTAGACGGTTGGAAATTGCGTTCAATCGTGCGTAAATTCTCTGATCATATTTCGTTGCCGATTGTGATGGATAAAGAAGTTCAGCCTTCATTTGGTGATGAAGAAGATGAAGAATTGGCAAAAACTGTTCCTGAAATGGTTGAAGAAACCATTAACAGTGCAGCAGCTTTGTGGACAAAAGCACGTCATGAAATTTCTGACGAAGACTACAGCCAATTTTATAAACACGTCGCACATGATTTCCAAGATCCTTTAACACACGTTCACAGCAAAGTCGAAGGCACAAACGAATACACATTATTGTTATACGTTCCAAGCCGCGCACCATTTGATATGTGGGACAAAGACGCAAAACATGGCGTGAAATTATACGTCCGCAAAGTCTTTATC
>CAINHO010000044.1 GCA_903848935.1 uncultured Pseudomonadota bacterium
AAAACGTCCAAACTGGATATTTTTAAAAATATAAAATCTCTGTAAGCCACGTCGCCATTCAGTTTGAACAGTTTGAACAGTTTGAACAGTTTGAACAGTTTGAACAGTTTGAACAGTTTGAACAGTTTTTACAGAAAAGTGTTCAATCTGACCCCCGTGTTTCCAGTTTGAACGCTTTTTTTCCAGTTTGAACACTTTGAGCAAATAATTAACAGGGCTTGATTGCTTTTAGAAACAAACGAAAATGGACGATTAAATCAAAAGATTTTAATTAAAAAGTGAATTGGAGTGATTCGGCATGACTGCAAAAATTATTGATGACGTTCTCAACGATCCGACAATTAGCGACTGGTTAAAATGGGCATTGCGTAGCGCGTTAAATCGTGACCCGTTGGATGTAACCAACGACGCGGAAATTCTGTTTTTGATATTGTCCACGCGGTTGGGTGAACTATTCGCCGACCACGCGCCACCCGATTTGCAAAATGGATGTGTGCCGTTGTTATGACCGCGCCGCGTCCCCCGCTCCCGTCCCGCCCAAACGCGCCCGCTCTCAACGCAATCGCCGCCGCGAAAGTCTGCGGCGGGCTTGAACGGGTGGGCGTGCCGTCCGCGTGCGCCCCGCCGCTATTTATAAAATTTGCGAATTGAGAAACCAAAAGCACAAAAAAGCGGCAGCGGCTAACGCCGCCCCGCTTTTTGAATCGTGTACAAAGTTCAAACGCGCCGATTTCCGCGCCATTCGTCAAAGGTTCTGATTTCCTGAACGTCTTTTAAACCGTGCGCCGCAATGAATTTTGTAATTAACTCACCTTCTGTTACCACACCGTTTCTAATCAATGTTGCGCTGTCTTTGATGCACTTTTGCAGCAAATCAAACAACCCCATGCCACCTTTTAACTTTGCTCCGTGCTTATCAATCGCATCATTCAGCCTTTTTTTATATTCGGCAGCGTAATCAGCAGACGTTTTGCCAGTTGAAGCCGTGCCGTCATAGTTAAAACAGTAGTCGTTATTTCGTTTTTCAAAATCGCGCGTGAATTTATCGAGTTCATAATTTTCAATTGCGCCAAGTTTTACGCCTCGTTTTAGCTGTTCAACCAGTTCAACGAGCCGCGCATCAACGCGCAACGCCACAGAAGCGGGTTTGTTTTTCTTTGCGCCAGCGTTGGGACGCGCCCCGCCGTGTGAAAGTTTTGGTTTTTCTGGTGTTTCTGTCATGATTTAAACCGTTTTGAATGTTGTACAGGGTTCAAGTATAGCACATTTGAACCTTGTACACGATTCAAGATTGATAAAAAACACACAAAAAAGCCCGTCAACACTAAGCCGACGGGCTTTCTAACCTCGAATTTAAACCTGTTTTCGTTACTGTCACCGCAACGGAATCACTATAACCTACGAGGTCTTAAAAATGGCAACAAAAGCAGCGACCCAAATTGCACTCACCGCAAAAGACACAGACAACCGAATCATCGGTAACGACTTGAATAATTTAATCACTGGCAACGCCTTTGGCATCGTCATCAATGGCGGTTTCGGTAACGACACTATCAACGGTGGCGCGGGTGATGATGAAATTTTCGGCGACGAAGGCAAAGACAGCATCAACGGTGGCGCGGGAAACGATGAAATCTACGGCGGCGAAGGACGCGACACGCTCACAGGCGGCGACGGCGCAGATTGTTTCGTATTTTTCAACGCCGATTCATTGGTCAGAAAGCCCGACATCATTACCGATTTCAACAAATTCGCAGGCGATACGCTCAACTTCGGCGACTTGGTAACACTTGCTGGACAGTGGAATTCTGCCGACGCGAAAGCTAAACCACCCGCGACCATCATCAATCAAGCCATTTTCGACACCGCAAAAAGTACGCTTTACGTCAACAGTGACGCGGATTCGGCGTTTGAATTCGCCGTTGTTTTAACGGGAATCACTGATTTTTCACAAATTGCGTTGATTTAAGCAACAGAAAACAAAAGGCGCGAAGTCGTGACCGCGCTTTTTTGCTCAAATCTGCACAGAAAACGCGCACCATCAAACAGGAAAATCGAAACCAACGGAGAAAACGCCATGAAATTTATCCGAATAAACAGCCGAAACGGTAGCCAACCCGAAGTAAAAACAAAAACGGCTTACCGTGGCAACGTCATCGAAAACCAAATCATCAGCAAAAAAACGAACATTCTCATCACAGGCAACCATCACAGCGGCAAAACCCGCGCAATCGTTCGACTGTATGAACACGCCGAGCAGGTTTGGGCGAATCAGATTAAACCGTACCGATACACACGCGGCACAGTCGCCACGAATCGTCCAATGTTGAAGCCTGCCGAACCATCAAGCGCGTGGACTTATCCCGAAGCCGTGTTTTTATGCGGTTCTGCCCCGTTGAGCAAATGGACAGACAACAAAGCAATCGAAAAATGGCACAACAAAACCAACCCCGACGAACTGCCCTACGCAAAAATTCCCGCGTGGAAACGGTGCGAAATTATTGCCAAATACTTACGCGCCACGCGAGCCGTGTTATTTGTCGATGACGCGCACCGATTGAACGGGCGAAAATTGATGATTGCCAAACAGTGCATCGACAGGGCTTACCGCGTCGTGATTGCCACGAGCGACGAAAACCGAATCAGCCCGTCGATTAGAAAACAATTTTTAGAAACCAAACCGCAGATAATCCGCCTCACGTCTGACGTGGCTTATGATGCAACGCACGTTCTCGCGTGGTTATTTGTGTTGATTGCGATGTTGGCGGGTTCGCCCGAAATCGCCGCCGCCATTGGAATGTTTGAAATTATGAAAGGGGGACGACGTGCCAGCAAACAAGATTGAAACCGAAAATTTGAACCGTGTACAAAATTCAAATGTGAGTTATATCGCATTCATGTTTTTAATGATTGCCGTTTCGTTACCGTGTAACGCTGACGAATTATCGCCCAAAGTTGAAACCGTGCCGCCGTATCAAGTGCCAACGTTCACGGGTGAAAATACCGAATGGCACACCATGAAACCCGCCATCAATCCAGCAAAAACGGTCAACGCTGATCTGATCGTCGAAACCGTGAACCGTTGTTATCCCGTGCCGCCGATGAACATTGAAATCAGTTTGAGAAGTGGCGCAACGTACAAGCCGCCAACAACGGGCGCGACCGTTCAATCGTTGGATGCGTCGCAGTATTACGCGGGGATTGTGGCAACGATGCCGCTCTATTCAGGCGTTGAAATCGACAAAGAGCAGAAGCTCGCCATTGATCGCAAACTGAAAACGGTCGAAGCGGTGGCACAAATGCTGACCGCTTTATCAACGAAACGACGAGCCGAACGAATGTTGGGTTTATATTTGTCACTAGAAAAACGCAGTCAAAAACGAGTTCAAGACGGCATTGTGTCAGTCGATGAACAGATAACGGCACTCGAAAAAGTAGCCACAACACAGGGGGAACTGGACGCGGCAAACGCCACAATCGAAGGTTCACGGCTTGCGTTGATTCGGGTCGACGCACGAAATGGCATATCAACCACGTTAAGGAATTTCTAAAAGCTCAACCATCTGAAATTAAAGTCTTTTCTTTATCATTCAACTTCCAAACATAATCACCAGTCAAACCGATATGTTCCCAGCCGAGCG
>CAINHO010000045.1 GCA_903848935.1 uncultured Pseudomonadota bacterium
ATACCGCCAGCGTTCAATCTGAGCCATGATCAAACTCTTCAGTTTAAATCAGCTTTGCAACTCTAAAATGAGTTGCCAATTTTTGGCTCGACTAGAATTAACTAACGTAATTTAAAATTGCTTTTGAATTACTGTGTTTCGTCCCGATATCGATTATTTATTTACCACTCACTCATAACCAACACAAGCACCCACACAAATTATTTTGATTTAAATTTTTAAAGAGCTTTTGTTTTTCGCCTTAGCTGCGTTGCCGTAGCTGAGTTTTAAAATTATAGCGATTTTTTTAACTTTGTCAAAAAGTTTTTCAATTTATTTTAAAATAAATTTTTAGTTAGCTTCAACGCATCCAATAAAATTTGTTCACTAATATTTGTTTTACAAACATTTTCACTTAAAAAACGTCGCCATAATCGCGCTCCATATTCACCATAAAATAGCCCCAAGATGTGCCGAGTTACACTATTCAATCGCACATCCGACGCTAATTTTTCTTGAATATATGGCAATAACTCCAACAAAATATATTCGCGCGACGGAATTATCACATCGTCACCAAACAAAACACTATCTACTTCCGCCAATAAATACGGATTCTGATACACCTCGCGCCCTAGCATCACACCATCAACATGATTCAATAATGCCACCGATTGCTCCAACGTCGTAATTCCACCGTTAATCACAATTTCAAGTTGTGGAAAATCTCGTTTCAATTGAAAAACTACGTCATAACGTAATGGCGGAACGTCCCGATTTTCTTTAGGCGATAAACCTTTCAACCACGCTTTTCGTGCATGAACAATAAAGGTTTCACAGCCTGCTTTCGCCACTGTGTCAATAAACTGCGTTAATTCTTCATAAGAATCGCGTTCATCAATTCCGATGCGTGATTTCACCGTGACGGGAATTTTCACTACTGCTTGCATCGCCGCTATACAATCCCCCACCAATTGCGGCTCCGCCATTAAGCACGCTCCAAATAGACCATTTTGAACACGATCACTCGGACAACCGACGTTTAAATTCACTTCGTCATAACCAGCTTCTTCTGCCATTCGCGCACAAATCGCTAAATCTCGCGGATTACTGCCGCCCAATTGCAACGCCACTGGATGTTCTTCAGAATTAAATTGCAAAAATCGTTGCGTATTTCCATGAATCAACGCGCCAGTCGTAACCATTTCCGTATATAAGAGGGCGTTTTTTGAAAGCAGGCGATGAAAATAACGACAGTGTCGATCCGTCCAATCCAACATCGGTGCAACGCAAAAGCGGTGTGAGAGTGTTTTCATTGCGCCGACAAACCTTGACGAATAGCTTCAACCATTTCTTGTGTGAGAACTTGGCGACGATGATCCAATACCACACCGTTCATCCGTTGCGCGAATAACACAATAGTCGAAACATAATCATCAAAGACTGCGACTGGATCATCGAGTCCGTCAACTTGCATAAAGAATGTTACGCCCGGACAATAAAATGCTTCAATATTTTCATCGGGAAACGTGCCGGGTTCAACCATACTCGCCGCTCCAAAATGAACAAACCGATGTTCGTCAATCCGCTCAAAAATCTTCGTGCTACCGTATTCCAAGCCCAATTCTTCTAACGCATCAAAAATATCCGTACCGTTAAAATCCTCATTCCCTTTAGTAATCACACTAAATTGAATAATCGATGGAGCGACGGCTGGGCGCGTCAATGGTTCATCGGCGACTTTATCTTGCACATCAAATTCAGGGGCAATTTTTTCGTCAATATCTACTTTCGGTGATATATGCTGACGTTGCTTAACTTGTTGCGTGTACACATTTTTAAGCGTTTCTGTCACAGACATTTTTTTTACCGGCGCAACCGGCTTATCTTCTACAACATCGTCATCTTCAAAGTCGTCCTCGTCATCGTCATCGTAAAAATCTAATTCATCTTCTCGCGTTTGTTTATCTTTGAGATACGATGAAATCACCATACCCACGATAATAATCAAACCTGTTGCAATAATTGCAATGCGTAACAATTCTTTGTCCATTAACTTTCCGCTCGATTTACTGCGTCTTAAAATATCAACTGCGACCATACGGGACACGCCATCGTCACCCGCGCCAACTGCTTTGTGGGTTCTATTGTAACCTTATTATTCGAAAAATATAAAAACAGAACAAGGTCACATATAAGCGTGTGTGAAGTCACGTTATGAATATCAGGCTGCTTGCATTAGAATGAAAACTCATTATTAACGCACCTCTTAAAAAATTTATGACTACAAGACCAAGCAAAGATTTAGAAACTTTCCCTAATCCACAAACCGACCGTGATTACACGATTCGTTTCGATATTCCCGAATTCACCTGTCTTTGCCCAAAAACAGGACAACCCGATTTTGCCACCATTAAAATCGAGTACATTCCTGCTGAATTATGCGTCGAATTAAAATCGCTTAAACTATATATGTGGTCATTCCGCGAAGAAGGCGCGTTCCACGAAGCGATTACCAACCAAATTTTAGACGACCTAGTGCGTGCTATTTCGCCAAGTTTTATGCGGGTTCGGGCTGAATTTTATGTGCGTGGCGGCATTTACACCGCCGTCGTGGTTGAACATCGAAATCCGAATTGGATTGCGCCGCAATTAGTGACGTTGCCGTAAATATGTTGCCGCCTAATTTTGCCGTTGCGCTGAAATACGAACTCGAAAAAGATAACGCGCCTATCGTAACGGCAAAAGGCGCACGTTTAACCGCTGATCAAATTGTCAAAATCGCCGAAGAACACGACATCCCGCTTTATAAAGATCCTGAATTAGTAAAAATGTTGTCTAAAATTCCTTTGGGCGACGAAATTCCCCAAGAACTCTATCTTGCTGTCGCCGAAGTCATTGCATTTGCTTATGGTCTCAGCAACAAAACCCTTGAATCCCCCGCCCTATGACTTTGAAAAACACACTCGTTGAATTGTCACAAACCCTTTTGCCACATCATTTGTTGTCGCAATTCGTGAGTAAATTCACTCATTGTGAAAATGTGACCTGGAAAAATTTTTTAACACGCCAAATTATTCAACGTTACGGCGTAAATATGGACGAAGCGGCAACATCAGATTTGAATACGTTTAAAAGTTTCAACGACTTTTTTACCCGTGAATTAAAACCAGGCGCACGACCGTTAACAACTGAACGTGGCGCAATTTCGAGTCCTGCTGATGGCGTAGTCAGCCAAGCAGGTAAAATTGAAAGTGGTGATATTTTTCAAGCCAAAGGCAAATCGTTCACCGTCACAGATTTATTAGGCGGCGATTCGCAACGTGCTGAAAAATTCAATGACGGTGAATTTACGACGGTTTATTTATCACCCAAAGATTATCACCGTTTGCACATGCCAATTTCTGGCACGTTGCGCGAAATGGTTCATGTGCCAGGCAGATTATTTAGTGTCAATGGCGCGACTACTGAAGCAGTAAATGGTTTATTTGCACGAAATGAAAGAGTTGTTGCAATTTTCGACACCGAAATAGGACAAATGGCATTAGTCTTAGTCGGTGCAATTTTTGTGTCCAGCATCGAAACCGTGTGGCACGGTGTCGTTACACCGCCAACGATTAAAACTGTGCGTAGTTGGCAATATGAAACCGACGCACCGATATTGAAAATGGGCGCAGAAATGGGACGTTTCAACATGGGTTCAACGATTATCGTGTTATTTGAAAAAAACAAAATGAATTGGAATGCCACTTTTACGGCTGGCAAAGCAGTGAAAGTGGGCGAAAAAATCGGACAAATTGTCATCTGATTTTGATGAAAACCATCAATTCACTATGTTGGCTGCTTATTTTCGCAAATTTGGCGCACGCTGAAAGCGAATTTATTGACGTGCCGCTTAAGGAATTGATGGAAGTAAACGTGACTTCGATTACCAAAATGGCAACACCGTTAAACAAATCGCCTGTCGCGGCCTTTGTGACTTCGCAAAATGATATTACCAATAAAGGCTACCGTTTTTTGACCGATGTTTTAAAAAACACACCAGGGATTCATGTTTCAAATTTGGCTTCCTCGGAACAAAACGTAACGGAAATTTATGTGCGTGGCGTGTTAGCAAATAACAAAATTACCCTGTTAATTGATGGAGTTAAAATCAAATCGCCAACAGGTGAACCGATAAATTTCTTCAACAGCATTCCACTAATCGATGTGAAACAAGTTGAAATCAGTTTCGGTGCTGCCTCATCAATTTACGGCGCAGATGCGATGCTCGCTACGATAAATTTAGTCACCGATAACGGCGCAGGTATTGATGGTTTTAAAATAAAAGCCACTGGCGGCTCGCAAGATACGGGCGAAGTTCAAGTGGCGGCGGGCAAAAAAATCAACGAGGATATTAACGTTTCACTCACAGGAAGTTTTCACCGTTCCGCGTCAGAAAATTTAAAACAAAATTACCCTGACCTATTTGGCAATGTCGATAAAGTTGATTTAACCGAGCAAAATCACAACGTACATTTCAAAGCGAATTATAAAGATTTAACCGTTAGTTATTATCAGCTGTATCAACAAAACAATAGCAGCGTTAGTTTTCTGCCGACTGAACCAGGGGCTTATGATTATTCTGGCGCGGCAACATGGGCAAACTTATATCAAACCGTTAACGCCACTTACAATTTTGACATCAATCCTTTTTGGCAAACTAAATCCAGTTTAAGTTATGAAAGCAGCGAGCTATTGCCGAAATCGAATTACCGTGATTATGGTGTGGTGGAACATAAAGCCTTTCAGAATAATGCCGTGCGATTTTCACAAAATATCATATACCAACGAGACAACATAAATTGGTTGAGTGGCGCGGAATTAACTTTTTTATCCTCAACACCAAAATACACCGTAGAAGATCCTGCGTTTAATAAAGTTCATGTAAATTACCAAAATTACGCGGCATTTAGCCAAATGAATTATGACTGGAATAAAGATTTAACGCTCAGTGCGTCGGTGCGAATGGATGCCGATTCACGTTATTCGCCCGTTTTTAATCCCCGTTTAGGTTTTTCTTATCAAGCGATTAAACCGTTACGATTTTTTGGTGCCTGGGGAACATCGTATTTAGCCCCTTCGACGATGTTTATTTATGAAAAATGGGGCGATCCAACTTGGTCTACTTATCTTCGTCCGAATACCAATTTACAACCTGAAAAACTGGCGACTTACGAACTTGGAACCGATTTCATGCCCATTAAAAATAGCCAACTTAAATTGCTGGGTTTTTATACGACGGCAACCGATTTAATTCGTGTGGTTGATAATTCGGGAACAGGCTTGGCAAATTACAACGGCAACGTTGCGAGTTTGACAACTTACGGAATGCAAGCAATGGCGACTCGGCATTTTGAAAATGGGTTGGATGTAAATTTAGATTACACGTTAACCGAAGGGACGCAGGATGCTGAAAAATTAAGCAATGGCAAAGTAGCTTTAACCAATGCGCCGAAAAATATGATTAAAGGCAATTTCCTTTATACTCTGGAAAAATTCACGTTTCGTTTTACGGGACGCTGGTTTGATAACATGAATTCACACGAATCCAACACAATCTACAAAGGTGGTGCGATGCACGGTGTAACGATTTTCGATAGTAATTTGCATTACAGCTTGCCTTTTAAAGCCGCAAAATGGAGTGTTGATTTAGGTGTGAATAATTTGCTAGATACAAAATACTACGTCATTCCATTCAACGATAATGTCAGTGATGCCCTGCCACGTTTGCCGCAAGAAACACGACGTGTTTATCTAACCGTTGGTTTGTCATATTGAATTTTGGAACTTTTTATGAAAATAAAATTATTATTCTGGCTTCTCATTTTTACAAACGTGGCTCATGCGGACGATAAATTTACGGATATTCCGCTCGAAGAATTGATGGACGTTAAAGTCACTTCGATTACCAAAATGCCGATGCCGCTCAATAAATCCCCCGTCACGGCTTACGTCATTTCACAAGATGAAATCAATCGTAAAGGTTATCGTTTTTTGACTGATATTTTAAAAAATGTGCCGGATTTTCATGTCGCGAATTTAGCGTCTACCGAAAAAGCAGGCGTTGAGATTTATATTCGCGGCATTTTCGCCAACGATAAAATTACCATTTTGGTTGATGGCAATAAAGTGAAAGCACCGACGGGCGAACCGACCGCGTTTCTTCAAACAATGCCGCTCATTGACGTGAAACAAGTTGAAATCAGTTTAGGCAGCGCGTCATCAATTTACGGCGGCGATGCCATGCTCGGCACAATCAATTTAGTGACTGAAACTGGCGCGGGAATTAACGGCATAAAAGTTAAAGCAACCGGCGGCTCACGAGATACAGGCGAAGTGCAAGTTGCCGCCGGTAAAAAAATTAACGAGGACATTTCGGTTTCGTTATCAGGCAGTTTTCACCGCTCCGCGTCAGAAGATTTAAAACAAAATTACCCAGAAATTTATGGCAAACTCGATAAAGTCGATTTAACCGAACAAAATAACAACATTCATTTCAAAGGCAATTACAAAGATTTAACGCTGAGTTATTACCGCATTTATAACAATGCAAATACCAGTCTTTCGTTTAATCCCGCTGCACCGATTAGCTACGATTATTCAGGTGCTGCGTTTTTTGCAACCGTAAATCAAATGGCAAACGCCACTTATAACTTTGAAATCAATCCATTTTGGCAAGCCAAATCAAGTTTGAGTTATGAAAGCACCGAATTAGAACCTGGTTCAAGTTATCGGGCTTGGGGTGCAAGTGCGCCAATTTCGTGGACAGGCGATGCCATGCGTTTTTCTGAAACAGTGGCTTACTTAAAAGGCGACATTAACTGGTTAAGCGGGATTGAACTGAGTTTTATGAATTCCACACCTAAAAATAGTGCTGATGCGAGTTCGCTGATTAAACATGTCAGTTACGAAAATTACGCTGTTTATAGCCAAGTAAATTACGATTTAACTGAAAAATTAGCGTTAAACGGTTCGGTAAGAATGGATGCAGATTCGCGTTATAACCCTGATTTCAATCCGCGTTTAGGTTTTTCGTGGCAAGCGTTTAAAGCATTGCGGTTTTTTGGTGCGTGGGGAACTTCTTATATCGCGCCCTCACCGTATTTGATTTATGAATCATGGAATACGCCCGCCGATCCTATTTATCATCGGGCAAATCTGAATTTAAAACCTGAACGCATGATGACCGCTGAATTAGGATTAAATGCCGAGCCGTTCAAAAATAATGCGTTTAAATTATCGGGTTTTTACACACATGGCAAAGACATTGTGCGTGTGGTTAATAACGTTTTCACTGGCAATCCTAATATCAATGACAATTTAGCCACGTCTGAAACCTATGGGCTGCAAGTGGGTGATTCTCAACATTTTGAAAATGGCATCAGCGCAGATTTGAATTATGTCTACACGCTGGGTCAGCAAAATGCTGAAAAATTAACTCAAATGGTGGGCATCACCAATGCACCCGAAAATATGATTAAAAGTAATGTCGAGTATTCGCTCAATAAATTCACTTTTAGATTTACGGGACGTTGGTTTGATAAAGTCGGCACGCATGAATCGAACACGCTTTATAAAGGAGGAACTATGCACGGCGCGACGATTTTTGATTCGAATATTCATTATGCGTTACCTTTGCAAGCTGCTGAATTTAGCATTGATTTAGGCGCAACAAATTTACTTGATACGAAATACTACAACGTTAATATAAACGATAATTTTGCGGTCATTCCATTACCAGATGGCAGTTCATTTAGTGGTGGTTTGCCGCGTTTGCCACAAGAGACCCGCAGGCTTTATTTCACTGTTGGTTTATCGTATTAAAATGATGCTGCATTATCTAAAAAAAACAGTGTACGAACCAAGGTTTGAACTTGGTTTGCGTATACTCGTTTTATTCTTCAGTATTTTATTTTATGCCGCACCAATGTTTGCCGCCGACGAATCCACTGAGCGCGAAAATAAAATCAAAATCGCTTATTTATTTAATTTCAGCCAATTCACCGAATGGTCAGTCAAGCCACCTGTTTTTAATTATTGTGTTTATGACGACGTACCGTTCAGTGAATTATTAAAAAACGCCTATGTTGGAAAAACATTGGGCGATTCGCGGATAGAGGTGCAAAACATCACAGAGAAATCGAATATCAATAACTGCCAATTGATCTATTTTCCAAACAAAGTTTCTGCCGATTTACTCACACAAATGCGTAAAAAACCCATTCTGTCGGTTGGCTCACAAAAAAATGTCCTCGAACAAGGCATTATTTATTTGTTTGAAGATGAACAAAAAATCCGCTTTTTTATTAACAACGTCACCGCGCTGGCTTCAGGTTTAAAAATCAGCTCACAATTGCTATCGCTTTCAAAAGAGCCGCTGCCATGATGCTACAGAATCATTCGATTAAATTAAAAATCACCTTTATTTCAGCGTTGAGCAGCAGCGTGGCATTAGTCGCGTTTGGTTTCATTTTGTTTTATTACGAAACTACGTTTGTTAAAAAAGAGCTGATTAGCAATCTTCAAACGCAGATCGAAATTATTGCAGAAAATAGTTTGGCATCACTGGCCTTTATGGATGATTCAACGACCCAAAAAACGCTCGGCGCATTAAAGCATAATCCTGATATTTTATTTGCCGGTTTGTACACCATAAATCAGCAACTGTTAGACGCTTATGCAAACAAAAGCTATCAAGAAAAAATAGTGTTTCAGGAAGGCGAATTATTGACTGCGCCACGTTTTTACGAAACGAAAGAATTTATGCAATTCATTCATCCTATTTATTTAAACGGTAATTTGTTGGGGTATTTAGTTTTGCGGGCAAATTTTGCATCGTTTAATGCAAAACTACATGATTACCGCGTAATTATTTTAATCGCATTAGGCATCACACTATTGATGGCATTGTTTTTGGCGTTGTTTTTACAGCGTATGGTGTCGCGTCCCATTGTTCAAATCGCCGATTTTATTCACAACATCACATTATCGAAAAGTTATGACGTGCAAATAGTTAAAAAATCAAACGACGAATTTGGACATTTAGTCGATGCGTTTAACAATATGATGTCGCAATTAAATGGCAGTTTTATACAACGTGATGAAGCCGAAAAGGCGTTGTCGCATCATTTGAATAATCTGCAAGAAATCGTGAACGAACAAACGTTTGATTTAAAAAACGCCTTAAAATCCGCCGATGCTGCCAGTCAATCTAAGTCGGACTTTTTGGCGAATATGAGTCACGAAATTCGTACGCCGATGAACGCCATTATGGGTATGACACATTTGGCACAACGTACCGATTTAACAATCAAACAGCGCGATTACCTTAACAAAATAGACACGGCGGCGAATTCGTTACTCACAATTATCAACGACATTTTGGATTTTTCAAAAATCGAAGCGGGTAAAATGATGCTAGAAAACGCACCCTTTTCGCTTGATAAAGTGTTAGCGCATTTGCTCGACCTACTCAAAATAAAAGCCGAAGAAAAGAACATTGAGCTTGCGATTGTGATTTCGCCGGAAACGCCACGTTGTTTCGAGGGCGATGCGTTACGATTAGGGCAAATTTTGTTAAATTTAGCCAGCAATGCGGTGAAATTTACGGACTATGGCAAAGTCACGCTCACGATTGAATCCAAAAATGTAACTGACAATGCCGTCGAGTTTCTTTTTTCAGTACACGATACCGGTATTGGGATGAGTGCCGAACAACTTAACGGGCTGTTCCAGCCGTTTTCGCAAGCAGACAGTTCAACGACTCGTAAATATGGCGGCACGGGATTAGGATTAACGATTTCCAAACAACTCGCCGAATTGATGGGTGGGAAACTTAGCGTCGAAAGTGTGTATGGCAGCGGCAGCACATTTTCATTGAATGTAACGTTGGCACTGGCATCGGGCGACTTAGCCCAATTTCAAGAACCAGAAATCCCTGTTTATCAAGAGCAAAATTTCAACGCACAACGAATTTTATTGGTTGAAGACAATGAAATAAATCAGCAAGTCGCTATGGAATTATTAACCTCGATGGACTTGTTCGTTAAAGTCGCGAACAACGGGCAAGAAGGCGTTAATCTGGCTTTGGCAGAATCGTTTGATTTGATTTTGATGGATATTCAAATGCCCATTATGGACGGTTTGACGGCGACGCAATTGATTCGAACTGAAAAAACCTTGCAGAATGTACCGATTGTTGCGATGACAGCGCACGCGATGCTGGGTGATAGAGAAAAAAGTTTAGCCGCAGGGATGAATGACCATTTAACGAAACCGATTGACCTGGATAAATTGATTGCCATTTTGAATCGCTGGTTAAAAACGGACAAAGAAATTGTTAGACCTGCGCCCAAAGTGCATTCAAAAGTGTTACATTTATTCCCAGAGGAATTGCCACCATTTGATTTAGCGTTGGCAGTACAATTTACCGGTGATGATCCTTGGCTTTTACATCAATTATTATTAAGTTTCGCACCACGTTACGAGAATTCAGCAGCGCAATTAGATCAATGGATTCAAGAAAAAGAGTTTACGCACATTGAACATTTGGCGCATTCGATCAAAGGGGTAGCAGGGACATTGGCGGCGAAGGAACTGCGGCAAGCCGCTGATGAACTAGAGTTTGCGATACATTGCAAGCAATTCGACAATCTCGATGTGCTTACGTCTGACTTGAAAAATGCGTTAGCGGTGGCGATTGCAGCGATTGCGCTGTTGCCGCCCTTGCCAGATGAAACAAATGATTACGGCATATTAGACACGCCCACATTTTTGAAATTATTAGCGCAATTTAACGAGGCACTGCAAAGTAATCATTTCAATGCGGTCAAATTATTTGAACAATTAAAACCGAATTTAATTCATCACGGCTTTAACCATGAAATTCGAGAATTGATAGTATGTTTAGACGAATTGAATTTCAAAACGGCGTTACCCATTTTAGAAAAAATGAATTTTAACTTATTAAAGGAAGGCTAACGATGTCTCCATCTGGTGTGATTTCCCGCTTGCTAATTGTTGATGATGACCCGAGTAACATCCGTTTATTAGCAAGTATTTTTGATGAAAATTACGATATTTTGTTTGCGACAAGTGGCGCTCAAGCCTTGCAAATTGCGGTGAAAGAACAACCTGATTTAATTTTACTTGATGTGATAATGCCTGAAATGGACGGTTATGAAGTATGCCGACTATTAAAGGCGGATTTATTAACGCAAGCGATTCCGGTGATTTTCGTGACCGCGCATTCCGAGGTAAAAGACGAAATTCTTGGTTTAGAAATGGGGGCAGCGGATTACATTAGTAAGCCATTTTCTCCGGCGATTGTGAAGATTCGCGTGCGTAATCAAATCGAATTAAAGCATGCGCGTGAAAAGCTCACACGCCTCGTTATTACAGATGGTTTGACGAACATTGCGAATCGCCGTTGTTTTGATGAGCAACTCGCGCATGAATGGCATCGCGCTCACCGCATGAGTCAACCGGTGGCGGTGGCAATGATAGATGTCGATTGGTTCAAAAAATATAACGATCATTATGGGCATCAAGCAGGTGATGATTGTTTGCGTCAAGTCGCAATGGTTTTGACATATAGCGCAAAACGCGACAGTGATTTTGTGGCGCGTTATGGTGGTGAAGAGTTTGCATTGATTTTACCGACGACACAAAACGAAACTGCGTTGATTGTGGTGGAAAATGTGTGCCGAGCGTTGAGTGATTTGGAGTTGCCACACGCGCTGTCGGAATTTGGTCGCGTGACAATCAGTGCGGGAGTGGCGGTGTGTGTGCCAAATGAACATGAATCGGCGGAAAGTTTGATGCGTCGCGCGGATGAAGCCTTGTACACCGCTAAACATCAAGGTCGAAATCAAGCGGTGTTGTACCAACCAAAAGAAGATTAAACGTGTTTTAACGCCGTAAAAACCGCTTCATAATCTGGCTCGTGTGCGAGTTCTGGCACGAGTTGGGTGTATAAAATTTTATCTTGTTCATCAATAATCACAATAGCTCGAGCAGTTAAACCCGCTAACGCGCTGTCTCTAATTTCTACACCGTAGTCATTCGCAAACGAACTGCGAAATGTTGATAACGCAATAACATCATGTAAACCTTCAATTTCACAAAATCGACATTGGGCAAACGGTAAATCTGCCGACACGATTAGCACCACGGTATTTTCAAAATTTGCCGCTTTTTGGTTAAACTTTCGTGCCGAAGCCGCACAAGTTGGCGTATCTAAACTAGGAACAATACTTAAAACTTTTCGTTTTCCTGCATAATTTTCTAGCGTCACGTTTTCTAGTTTGATGTTTGCCAATGAAAAATTCGGGGCATCGCTACCCATCGCAGGTAATTCGCCACACGTTTGAATCGGGTTAGTTTGGAATGTAATAGTTGCCATGAAAAATCCTCTGTAAAAAATTAAACCGAAATGAATTTTAACCCAATAATCAACAGCAATACCGCTAAAATCGGACGTAAAAAACGCTCAGGCAATTTCGCGCTCAAATGACTGCCCACCCAAATGCCAGGTAATGAGCCAATCAATAAACTACCGAGCAATACAAAATCCACATTGCCCAACATCCAATGTCCAAAACCGGCGACGGCGGTTAACGGAATGGCGTGCGCTAAATCTGTACCAACGATTTTCACCGTCAACATTTTGGGATATAAAAATAACAGTACGATTGTGCCTAATGCACCTGCGCCAACTGATGTTAGCGTCACTAAAACGCCTAGTACTGCACCGACGAGTACGGTTGCTGGAATTTGCCAACGGTTAAAACGCCCACGTTTTATTTCGTTTATTTTTTCATTTTCAGCCAAGGCTTCTTCGATTTCTACTTCGACGACCACGCCGTTATTTTTATCGCGGCGAATCAAAATGCTACGCACCAAAATTGACGTAGCGGTCAATAATAACGCGATGCCTAACGTTAACGTAATCATACCGGTGGTTTCTTTGCCAATTTTGGCGAAGTGATTTAATGCAAATAACGTCACCACCGCAAACGGCAAACTGCCTAACGATAACCAACGAACAATCCGCCAATCGACGGAACTGTGTTTGGTGTGATGCACCCAAACGCCGCCTGTTTTCGTCAATGCCGCAAAAAGTAAATCTGTTCCAACGGCAGTCGCGGGTTTAAAACCAAACAAGAAAACGAGCAACGGTGTCATTAACGAACCACCGCCCACACCGGTTAATCCCACTAAAACTCCGACCAATAAACCCGAAACGATGTAACCGCCCAATAAACTTAAATCCATAACATCCTCTAAAAATTTTAAATCTAACTATTCGCAGCATCGTAGATAAAACGGCTAAAAAAGGAAAATGCTATTTTTAGATGCTGGTATCAAAAAAATCATAAGCATTCAAATAGAAATTTTTTCAACGCTTTTTAAACGCGCTACATTCCAATGTTCAATCGCCCATTTCAAAATATCGTCCACCTTCTCATTTTGCAATTCAATCGGCGGATTTTGATTAAGCCAATTTAATAATTGAAACAATACCAAATTCGGAATTGTTAAATCGACCGCTGTTGCCAGCGTCTCTTTGCTAAGTTTACGACCTTCAGAATCAACCAAAATCGGAACGTGTAAATAGTTTGGGGTAGGAAGATTTAAAACTTGCTGTAAAAAAATTTGTTTCGGCGTGGCATCAAGTAAATCAATGCCACGCACCACATGATTCACACCTTGCCGTGCATCGTCAAGAACGACGGCGAATTGATAAGCGATGATATTGTCTTTGCGTTTTAAAATGAAATCGCCGTGTTGCATCGCTAAATTTTGTGAAATACACCCTTGCAAACCGTCATCGAAAATGATTTGGCGATGATCGGTTTTAAGGCGTATTGAATGTGAAACACTGGCGGGAAGGTTTTGATTACGGCACGTTTGCGCGTAAATATCGGTAAGTTCTTTGCGGGAACATTCGCAGCGGTAAATCTGTTCAGTCATTATGAAATCCGCCAGCACAGAGTGATAATCATCAAGATACTGACTTTGATAATCTACCTCGCCATCCCAATGTAAACCGAGTGTTTCAAGCGTTTGTAGAATGTAATTTGTCGCACCAACCACATTGCGGGGCGTATCTAAATCATCAAACCGTAGCCGCCACAAACCGTGATGTGTGCGAGCCTCCAAAAAACTTGCCAGTGCCGTATAAACTGAACCTAAATGAAGATGACCAGTCGGTGAAGGTGCAAACCGACCGGTGTAGCGCGAGGTGAGCATTAGCCCATTTGTCTTTCACGAATTTCGTCAAGTGTTTTGCAATCAATACACAATGTCGCTGTCGGACGTGCTTCTAAACGACGAATACCAATTTCAATGCCACAAGTTTCACAATAGCCGTAATCTCCAGAATCGATGTCTTTGAGTGCGTCTTCAATTTTTTTAATCAATCGACGTTCGCGGTCTCGAGTGCGTAATTCCAAACTAAATTCCGATTCTTGTGTAGCGCGATCATTGGGATCAGGGAAGTTTGCTGCATCATCTTGCATGTGCAAAACGGTACGATCCACTTCGTGCATCAATTCTTTTTTCCAGTTATTAAGAATGTTATCAAAATGTTTTAATTGCGCTTCATTCATGTATTCTTCGCCGTCTTTTTCTTGGTACGGCTCGAAACTAAACGGAGATGCGTGCGCTTTGGCTGTGTTGGTCATCAATTAACTCCTAACAAGATTTGAAACCGCGCATTTTTAGCAGAATAGCGTGGGGTAAGCAAGCTAAAACGGTCGAGGGGGTCTGATTATTGCAAATTACGCAATCACTCGCAACCCGCCCATATAGGGTAGTAATACGTCTGGAATGTGAATCTGTCCATCGGCATCTTGATAATTTTCCATCACCGCAATCAATGTACGTCCTGCCGCTAACCCCGAACCATTCAAGGTATGTACTAATTCAGGTTTGCCCGTTTCAGGATTACGCCACCGTGCTTGTAAACGACGCGCTTGAAAATCTCTAAAATTACTGCATGATGAAATTTCACGGTACGCATTTTGTCCTGGCAACCACACTTCCAAATCGTAGGTTTTACACGAAGAAAACCCCGTGTCACCTGCACACAAAAGCATTTTGCGATACGGTAATTTTAATTTTTGCAAAATCATTTCGGCGTGATTCGTTAACTCTTCATGTGCTTGCGCCGAATCTTCGGGTTTGACAATTTGCACAATTTCGACTTTTTCAAATTGGTGTTGACGAATCATGCCGCGCACGTCGCGCCCATAAGCACCTGCTTCACTACGAAAACAAGGACTATGACACACGAATTTTAGCGGTAAACTTTTCGCATCCACAATCACATCACGCACGATATTTGTCACGGGAACTTCGGCAGTTGGAATTAAATACAACGCGGGGTTTTCGCTCGCTTTAAATAAATCCGCTTCAAATTTTGGCAATTGTCCTGTGCCGCGCAAACTGTCTGCATTTACTAAATAAGGAACGTAGGTTTCTTGATAACCATTTTCGCCGCTATGTGTGTCGAGCATGAATTGAATCAATGCCCGTTGTAGACGCGCCAATTGCCCGTTCAAAACCACGAAACGTGAACCTGTAATTTTTGCACCGAGTTCAAAATCTAATAAATTACGTGCCGTTCCTAAATCAACATGATCTTTGACTTCAAAATCAAATCTCGGTAAATCGCCCCAACGACTGATTTCAATATTGTCATCTTCGCTTTTGCCTTCGGGAACAGATATATCGAGCAAATTCGGAATGCTTGACATCAATATGTCGAGTTCGTTTTGAATTTCAGCAAGTTCGGTTTCAGCAGCTTTTAATTCATCGCCTAAATTCGCCACTTGGTCGAGCAACGGTTGCACATCTTCGCCTTTTGCTTTGGCTTGACCGATGGCTTTTGAGCTAGAATTACGCGCATTTTGCAATTCTTGAGTTTTGGTTTGAACTGATTTACGACGTGCTTCTAATTCGCTGTAATTTTCAGGATTGAAGGCAAAATTACGTTTTTTTAATTGTTCCGTGACGAATTCTAAATCTGTTCTAAATAAATATGGGTCTAGCATTGAAAAGTTACCTTGTTTGAAAAATAAAAATTAAATCTGTTTGCCGAGCCATAAACCCAGCCCAATAGTGCCGCTACAAAACACGCTGTTGGCGATAAAAAGCCCGAGCGTAAAAGTCGTTTGTGAATTGAAAGAAAAGCCGTGTTCGATTAAAAATAAAATCAAATACAAACCCGAAAGCGTTAAATACGCGCCGATGATTAACACCAAAAGCGTGGCACGTTGTTCGACAGGCAGTGCGATTTTTTGCAACAATAATGCTGCCACCATTCCAATCAATAACGCGCCAATTGCGTTAATGACCATCATGCCATAAGGAATTGCGCTATTTGACAAATTCAAAACGCCGTTGCTGTACCAAAACAAACCACGTCCGCACAATAAACCTAGCCAAACTGCCGCCAAACAACTGCTCACGCTGACGGCGATATTTAAACTCGCTTTGCCGATTTGTCCTTGTTCGAGCAAATAAAACGTTTCTAATGAGAAAGTCGAAAACGTGGTGAATGCACCAATAAAACCTACCAAAATGGCGGCTCGATAATCCAGAGCAATCGTCACCCGCTGCAAAATCAACGTTTCACTAAGTAAGCCGATTAAAAATGAACCGACGACATTGACCAGTAAAGTTCCGTAAGGAAAACCGCGTCCGAGCCAGTGATATAAACCCGTGGACACCAAAAAGCGCATCACCGCGCCAAATGATCCGCCAATCGCAATGACAAGGAGTTGGTTCATTTTTTAAAACGGTCTGATGAAATGTTCGCGGTAATAACGCAACTCTTCAATCGATTCGATAATGTCATCGAGAGCTTGATGCGTTGATTCTTTGCTGAAACCTTCTTTGATTTCAGGACACCAACGCGCTGCCAATTCTTTGAACGTCGAAACATCAATACAACGGTAATGGAAAAAGGCTTCGAGGTTTTTCATATATTTATCTAAAAAACGACGGTCTTGTCCCACGCTATTGCCGCAAATGGGTGATTGTCCCGCATCCACCCATTCGTTTAAAAATTCAACGGTCGCTTGTTCGGCTTGTTCAGCGGTGACGGTTGAGGCTTTTACGCGCTCAATCAAACCCGATTTGCCGTGATGTTCTTGATTCCAATCATCCATCGCCGCCAACGTTTCGTCGGATTGATGAATGGCTAGCACAGGCCCTTGTGCCAGAATATTTAAATTCTTGTCGGTGACAATCGTGGCAATTTCGATAATCATGTCAACTTCAGGATTTAAGCCCGTCATTTCTAAATCAATCCAAATTAAGTTTTCGGCATTTTTTGTCATGATAATTCTCTATGGTTTAAGACGAAAAGTCGCCAAACGGCGGCGTTCAAAAAGCAGTGTAATCAGCGCATATAATAGCATTAACGCACTCGACAGGCATCCAACTTGCCAACGCAACAAGGGTTGTAATTGAACATTCGCGAAATATAAACCTACGCCCAAAGCCAAATAACCTAAAACATTTTTGACATCGTAATCGACACGATAAAACTTTTGTCCCAAAAAATACGACAACGCTGCCATCGTTGCGTAACACGCCAACGTTGCATAAGCCGAACCCGTATAACCGAATTTTGGAATCCAATAAATGTTTAGAACTATCGTCAAACCTGCGCCAAACAATGAAACACCTGCGCCCATCAGTGTTCTATCGCTGAGTTTGTACCAAATCGACAAATTGACATAAAGCCCTAAAAACAAATTCGCCAATAATAAAATCGGTACAACATTCAACCCCGCGCGGAATTCTTCACCGATAAAGTATTTGAAGAAATCTAAATACAACGTCACCAGCAAAAAGATAAATACGCAAAAAATACTGAAATAATGCAACACGCGAGCATAAACCATTTTTGCATCGTCATTTTTAGCGTAGGAAAAAAAGAACGGTTCGGCGGCATAACGAAACGCTTGAATGAACAACGTCATCAAAATCGACAATTTATAACACGCACTGTAAATACCTAACTGCGCCAAATTCGTCGCTGTATCGTATGGCAACAGATATTTGAGCAACGCACGATCAAGCATTTCGTTAATAATTCCCGCGAAACCAATCACCACCATCGGCAAAGCATATCGCGCCATGCGTTTAAAAAGTTGCCAATCAAAACCTGCGTTTAAACCTTTCAGTTGCGGCATCAAAAATAAAAATTTGCTGCTACTCGCAATCAGATTTGCCAAGAAAATATAACCCACACCAATTTCAGGACGATAAACGTAATGCAACCATTCGATGTTTTGCGTTTGTAATTTCGGACACAGAATAATAAAAAATAAACTCAATGCCACTGTAAGCAGAATTTCAAAAATTTTAATACTCGCAAAACGTAGAGCTTTGTTTTCAGCGCGAAGTTTTGCGAAGGGCAATGCGGCAATCGCATCGAATGTCAAAATCAACGCAAAATATAAAATATATTCGGGATGTGTGGCGTAATTTAATGCGCCAGAAATCGCGCCATTAAACGTGGCGAGTAACACGAAAATACTGAGATTGAGTAATAAAATAAAACTCAATGCGGTCGAATAAGCTTTATCGTTGTCGCTGCGAAATCGAAAATAGCCCGTTTCAAAACCAAGCAATAAAAACACCGATAAAAAACCCGAATACGCATAAAATTCCGACACAACGCCGTATTCGGAAGCGGTGAAATAGTAGGTATAAAGTGGGACAAGTAAATAATTTAGGAAGCGTCCGAAGATACTGCTCAAACCATAAATGGCAGTTTGTGAAACGAGTTTTTTAAGCATGAAGAAGTGGTGTTTGATTTAAAAATTCTTTTTCCAATTCCAATAAATCCCGTTTACGTTCACTAATTCGGCGAGCTGGCGACCCCGAATAAATTCCAAATGCTTCACAATTTTTTCGAATCAAACTCAACGCACCAACCGCCACGCCTTCTTCTAACGTCACATTCGGCAAAACAATCGAACCCGAACCAATAATGACATGACGACCAATTTTTACATCGCCGTGTTGAACATTCGTAAATTCGGCAGGAATCATCGGATTAGTCATAAACTCTCCACTGTAATCATCGTTGCTACTGTAAATCGTAACGCGAGAAGATAAACCTGAAAAATCAGCCAGCGCGATATTTCCTGCACCAATCAATGATGAAAAAATCGCAATGTGAATGTAGTTGCCAATATCAATGCCGCCACTTCCAGCAGATAAAACACAAAAATCATCTATTCTGACGTGATTGCCGATGCGAATATTTTGACAGTTGTAATACGAGGATTTGTCGGATAAAAATACGTTTTCGCCCACTCGTGCAAAACCCATTTCTTTGATTTGTTCAGTGGTTAACCATGCCATTACGCAAATTCCTTGATGAGTTCAATAATTCGGCGTTGCTCGTCTTCTTCTAATGCTGAATACATCGGTAAACAAATAACTTCATTAGAAATTTTACGCGCCACAGGTAAATTCGCGGGAAATGCCGAAGATAAACCACGATACATTGGAAAATCGCTAATCAACGGATAAAAATACCGCCGTGCAAAAATACTGTGAGCTTTGAGTTTTTCATAAAGCGCGTCACGATTTCGTTCTACAAAAATCGGAAAATACGCATAATTTGCAACGTGTTCGCCAACATTTGTACAACGAATTCCAGCTACGTTTTTCAAACCTTCACGATAACGTGTATCGATAATTTTACGTTTCGCCAAGGCATCGTCAATGCCTTTCAGTTGCAACAAGCCAAACGCGGCGTTGATTTCACTCATTTTGCCATTGATACCTGCCGCGACAACCGTGACTTCATCCACAAACCCAAAGTTTTTCAAATGGTCAATGCGGCATTTCGTTTTTTCGTCAAGGCAAATAATCGCGCCACCTTCAAACGTGTTAAAAACTTTTGTCGCATGAAAACTTAATACCGACAAATCGCCATGATTCAGCAAGCCGCTGTTGTTATCTTTCACGCCAAACGCATGAGCTGCGTCGTAAATAACTTTGAGATTGTAGTTATCCGCGATTTGTTGAATTCGCGCCACGTCGCACGGATAACCATAACAATGCACGGGCATAATTGCAGTCGTTTGAGGTGTAATCGCCGCTTCAATTTTGTTTGGGTCGAGATTTAATGTCACAGGATCAATATCGACAAAAACGGGTTTAATCCCATTCCATAACAACGAATGTGCCGTGGCGACAAATGAATATGGCGTAGTAATCACTTCGCCCGTAATTCGCAACGCTTGCAACGCAGTAATTAACGCAATCGTGCCGTTGGTGAAAAGTGCGAGATGTTTCACGCCCAAATACTTGCACAACGCTTGTTCGAGTTGTTGATGAAACGCGCCACCGTTAGTCAGAATTTTGTTGTCCCAAATTTGTTCTAAATAAGGGATGAATTCTGCTAACGGAGGAAGTGTCGGTTGCGTGACGTAAATCGGTTTCATGTTTTAAGCGTCGCTAACTTGCGCCAAAAATTCCTGCATATCGTCATTTTTCACATGCTGATAAATTTCGGCAACCGATAAAGAAAAATCAAGGGATTGGAATGTGACCGTGTCGCCTAAATAGTAAAAATTCGATTGCCAGGAATCCACTTTGCGATACACCTCCACTTGAACGAAATCCTGTTCGATTAAAATGTATTCTTCGAGACTGGGTAATGTTTGATAAAACTGGCGTTTTAATGTGTGATCAAATTTGCGTGTTGAATTGGATAACACTTCGACAATAATACGCGGTGATTCCGTGTAATAAGCATCTTCGTCGTCATTTTCACAAACGACGATTACGTCAGGATAAAAGTATTTTTTAGCGTCTACGCGCACTTTAATATCTGAACTAAAAATCTCACAAGGTGTATTTCTTAAATACCCACCAATGTTTATTGTTAAATTAGCAATAATTCGCTGATGATTTTTACTCGCCCCCGCCATCGCGTAAACGTTTCCATCAATATATTCGTGTTTAATTTCGCTAATTTTTTCACCTTCCAGATATTCTTGTTCTGAAATGTAATCATCACGCAATTGGGATAAGCCCATAATGTTTTACCTAAAGTTGTAATTTAATGAGGAACTGTAAAACTTGCCACCAACTGCCCCGCACAAAACCGTTCCCACATCATTCGCAAGCCTTTTTCTAAACCAGCGGCAACATTTTCAGGTTTTGATTTGGGTGAGTTTTTCATTCTGTCGCGCAATTGGTGCCGCAAAGTTTGTAAACCGTCAACATTTTCACTCCACGCTCTCGCCATTTCAACAAATTGTTCAGGTGTTTCAGCGGTAAATTCATTTTGTAAATTTACCCGACTTAGCATCAGTGTTCCACCACGTCCTGCTAAACTTTTCCACGCATACGTCAAAACGGGAACACCCATCCATAATGCAAAGCCTGTTGTCGTGCCGCCGTTATAGGGGAACGTATCTAAAATAAAATCGACTTCTCCGTGTAACGCCAAATAATCGGGAATCGATTTTTTAGCGTGAAATGTCAGCCGTTCAATTGCTATGTTACGTTTCACAAATTCATTTTCTAATTGACGTTGCAACAGCTCGTCCGACACGTTCCCTAAAATCATTTTTGCCGTTGGAATTTCGTTTAAAACGTTGCCCCACAAATCTAACGTTTGTTGCGTGAGTTTACTGGTACGGTTGAAACTTCCGAAAGTAATATGACCATTTTTCAACGCCGGCGCGTCAATGACTGGTGGGCTATTTTCGGGGGCAGCAAACGTAACAACACTCGGCAATTGCACCAGTTTTTCGACAAAATAATCATCTAACAAGCCTTGTGGTGACCAATCCGAATCCACCAAATAATAATCCATTGCTTTTAATCCCGTCGTCGCGGGATAACCCAGCCACGAAATTTGAATCGGCGCGGGTTTATACGCGAAGGCTTGCAAACGGTTTTTATCGGTGTGACCCGACAAATCAATGGCAATATCGATGCCGTCATTTGCCATTTGTTGTGCCAGTTGAATATCGGTCAACGCCGCTACATCACGCCAGCCTGCAAAATGCGATTTGATGCGTTGGGTGAAATTATCGTTTTTGGTGTTGTTGTAATACGCGACTAATTCAAACTGATTTTTGTCAAAACACGCCAACAATGGCTCAATAAAATACGCGACCGCGTGATTCCAAAAATCACCCGACACCATTGCAACACGCAACTTTTTCGCAGGATTTCGATTTTCACGCGAATGAATCAGCGGTTGCACACCTTGCGCGGCAACTTCACCAAAACGTAACGCTTCTTGAAAGGCAAACTCAGGCGGTGCATCAGGATTGTGTGCAAGCGTATAAAGCAAATTCGTGTAAGCATCGACATAACGTGGATTGGCTACTAAAGCACGACGATAACTTGCTTCTGCTTCAGTAAGATTACCCAAGTTTTTCTGCATATTTCCAAGATTGCTATGTGCTTCGGCAAAATCGGGATTGATGGCAATTTCACGTTGATAACTTTCTTCTGCTTCTGTCGTCCGATTCAAATTTTGCAACACCAAGCCCAAGTTGTAATTGGCTTTTTTGAAATTCGGATTGATTTTCAACGCGCGTCGATAAACCGCTTCCGCCTCGTCCAATCTTTTAAATTCGTTCAAGGCGTTACCCAAGTTATAAGCGGCTTCTGCATCATTTGGCAATAATTCGGCAGATTTCTTTTTGGCTTCGAATGATTCTTCCAAACGTCCTAATCGTTGCAAAACTGCGCCCAAAACTTTCCAAGTAAAACCATGTTTCGGGAATTTAACCAACAACGCCCGCGCTATTTTTTCAAGTTCGTCGTTTTGGTTTTGATTGAACAATTCGATTAAACGATTGGTTTCGACTTGAGATGGCTGGGCGACGGTGGTTTTCTTCGCAAACGATTTGGGCAGCGGTTTTTTCATGAATCGTCAGCCTCGTCAGCCAATGCAATCAAACGTTTTTTCAACGGTTCTAATTCTTCCAATGTGTTTGTACGAATCGTAGCGTGGGCAATTTTTCGACCTTTGCGCGGAGCTTTGGCGTACAAATGCAAATGCGCGTTCGGAATTTTTAACACCTCTTCATTTTCAGGTTTGCCGCCGATGAAATTCACCATTGCAACATGACCCACTGCTGCTGTTGAACCCAAAGGCAAATCTAAAATGGCGCGTAAATGGTTTTCAAATTGGCTGGTTTCTGCACCTTCGATTGTCCAATGTCCCGAATTATGCACACGCGGCGCGAATTCGTTGGCAACTAATTCGCCATCGACTTCAAATAATTCCAACGCTAACACACCGACGTAATCTAATGCCTTCATCAAACGTGTGGCGTAATCTTCAGCTTTAGCTTGCATTGCATCACAACACGAGCTTTCAGAAACTCTTAAAATTCCATCCTTATGCACATTTTCAGACAACGGATAAAATGCCAATTCGCCCGAAACACTTCGCACCGCTACAATTGAAACTTCACGAGAAAATTTTACAAAACCTTCCACGACGGCTGGCAAGCCTTCTAATTTTTGCCACGACGATTTTAAATCTGCCGCTGATTTCAACACCGATTGCCCTTTGCCGTCATAACCTTGCGTTCGGGTTTTTAAAATCGCGGGATAACCAATTTTTTCCATCGCGACTTGCAAATCGTCCGAACTATCGACCGTCGCATAAGGTGCAGTCGGAATGCCTAAATCATTCAAAAATTCTTTTTCAACCAAACGGTCTTGCGCGACGGCTAAGGCTTTTGGCGATGGATAAACTTGCGTGTTTGTCGCTAAAAAATCAGCCACTTTCGCGGGAACATTTTCAAATTCGTAAGTGACCACATCGGCACGTTTCGCTAATTCAGCAAGCAACGTTTCGTCGTGATAATCGCCATGCAAATGTGTTCCCAATGTTGTGGCACACGCGCCAATCGATGGGTCTAAAAAAATAAATCGCACGCCTAATGGATAACCAGCCAATGCAATCATGCGAGCCAATTGCCCGCCACCTAAAATTCCTACTTTCATTTTAAAATCTCTGTTTATGAATTTGTTTTAACGTTTTTCGTGTGGGTCATTTTTGAGTTTCTTATTGTGGCAGTATTCAAGAAATGTTCTTTTGCTTACACCTGCTTGATTTGCCATCGAACAAACTAACGTATCGCCAAAAGGTGATTTCGGACAATCAACCGTTACTTTTAACATTTTGCCATCAACTATTTTTATCCAGTGTTCATGCGACGTGCCATTTTGTTTTTGCGCCGCAAAACCCATATTTTTTAACGCCATTTTGACTTGAACGCATGTTGGCGGTGCAAATTTTTTAAATCCAAACACCATTTAAGCGTGTACAACAGGATACGATTCAATAAATACACGACTTTCATTACTTTCTGTTCTATGAAACATTTCAGCAATAAAACAAAAAGCTAATGCTTTGTAATAGGTCAACTGTTGTGAAAACGGTGCTTTGCGCGATAAAAGTTGTGCGGCGTATTCTTTGTGTTCGTTCAAGGCTTCATTGACGTAAGTTGTAATCATCGATTCGAGTTTTTCTTTTGCCAATTGTGGCGATTCGGCTTGTGCCGCTAACGATAAATCAATGCACACTGCTACCCAATCCGAACCTTCTTTTTTTGCGTAGCATCTTAGTTTGTTGTTCATGGGGTTTCCTGATTTTGTTAGTTATTTGCCAAAGGCTCTGGAGTTATATGAATTTCTTGCTTTTAGCAAAACTGGATAATCTACAAAAATTTGGTGACTATCATTTTCTTCATTAAACGATGCGTGTTCAAAAAAAGCATATCGTTCAATAAGTGCTTTATATTTGTGGTAATTCTTTTTGTCTTCACCTTCAATGTAACAGCTCACACTAAGCAGTTTCATTATGTCATCTGGTAATAATGTACGAACTATATTGCTATACATTTTTTCGTTATAACTAATGTCGTTTTCCTTTATATCTTCAATTTCAAATTTGTCATCAATTCCATTATCAGAATTTATCGCAATAAATTTCAGTAATTGATACAAAAGTCTAAAATATCCCCCCCATAATTCTTTTTTAATTTCCAGTTCAAGTTTTTCAAAGATTGCAATTTTTGCGGCTTTTAATGTCATTTCATTCTTTGCAAATATTTCCTCCATTAGGATAGAAAAAAGGTCAACCTTTTCGCCATCTGGAAGAATAAATTGACGGAATTTCAAAAGGTTTTCCAAAGACTGATTGTGTACTTTCAATAATTCAAAAAACGTACTTTCAAATTGCTGTTTCTTTTGTGTTGCCGTTTGCTCTTTAAGGATTGTTTTGGTGTCTTCTAATTCTTCTCGTTGTGATGAATAAGTTTTTAACAAAACAACTAACGCAAGAAAACTAAGAATTGGATTTAATGTGCCACCAACAAAATCGCCGAATGTTCCCCAGCGTACCGCATCTTTTGATAAACATTCAGCATCATCGCCTGTTGTATTGATGCAGAAATCTTTGTCGAATAATGTGTAAAGGGAAAACTCGTAAAAATAAAAACCAATAACGCAAGCCATCACGAGAAAGGCAATCAGAATTACCCAGTTTTTCTTAATCCAGCTTTCATCGTCGCTGGTTGAATCTGCCATCACTCAAACCTCACGCGGGTCAGAATTCTCCAAAACGGTATCCGTTTGTTGTTGTCTAAATTCTTCTAACGCGCCGCGATATTGCGAATGTTTGTTGCTGATAATTGCCGCCGCGAGCAATGCCGCGTTAATTGCGCCGGCTTTACCAATCGCCAACGTGCCAACAGGAATTCCCGCAGGCATTTGCACAATCGACAACAACGAATCCATGCCGTTCAACGCTTTCGATTGCACAGGCACGCCCAAAACGGGAACGGCTGTTTTTGCCGCTGTCATACCTGGTAAATGCGCCGCGCCACCTGCACCCGCAATAATCACTTCTAAACCTTTGCTTTCCGCGCTTTCGGCGTAAGCGAATAATTTATCAGGTGTGCGATGCGCCGAAACGACTTCAACATCATGCGGAATGCCTAATTTTTCTAATGTTTGTGCGGCAAATTGCATCGTCTCCCAATCAGACGTTGAACCCATGATAATGCCTACGAGTGCAGTCATTTTGTTTCCTTAAAATTTTCTAAATTCAAAATATCCAACATCACCTCGACATTCGAGTCGGAATCATTCAACGCTGGAATGTAACGATA
>CAINHO010000046.1 GCA_903848935.1 uncultured Pseudomonadota bacterium
CACAAATGCTATTGGCGCATTGCTCAATGGAGCAATACTGACCATTTCTTTGTTTTCTTTCAACGTCAATTCTGACGTTTTCTATGCTTGGATGACGCAAGATTTGTTACCAAAAGTACCTGTAGGCAGTGTCATTGTTATAGATAATGCTTCGTTTCATAAACGTGAGGACATTATTCAACACACAGGTTGTATTGCAGACAACTACCGCCTTACTCGCCCGATTTCAACCCGATTGAACACACTTGGGCGCAACTAAAATCTATTCGGAATACGATGAAATGTTCTATTGATGAACTTTTTTCTTGCTCCATTATTGGTCATCTTTTTATAGCGCGTTAGCTATATTTTGATTCCGCAGAACATAAACGAATTTGGGATAAATATCCTGGAGGTTAGAAACATCAAGATTATAGTACCTTATCATCAACCAATAATTTCATCACAAGGGCTAATTTCACTCTTTTATCGGAATTATGGAATTTATCGCCTAGCTCATTGAAAAATTTATCTGCCTTGTGTTGCGCTTCAGCGTCAATGTAAGCGGGAATAAGATGATTCACTTCGCCTTGGGCTTCATTGATTACTCGAATCACTGTTACTTTCGTATCGGAACCTTCTTTAACTTTGCGCTGATGTGCGTGCAACTCCAGTAAATCTTTCAATCTTTCGCCAAAATCGACTAAACGATAACTGGCTTCAGTTTCATTTTCTTTTCGCCATTTTGATGGGGGTACTTTACCTAAAAAGGCGGCACACGATTCTAACCAAGCATCATCGCTTTCTTTGTTATTCTGCAAGCGGGTAATAAATGCTTGTAACCCTTGCGAATCACGAGTGTATTTTTCTAAATCCGAATATTGACGACAATGTTCACGCAACGCTGATAAATCTAGTGTAGTTTCAAAACCTAATGCCTCGCAAAGCAATTGTTTAAAGCGTTTCAGTAATTCTGAATACGCATTTTCGAGTGTTTTTAAATGCTGAACGAATGTTTGTAAAAAACCATCAACATTTTCGAGCGTTTCAAAACCACACGCTTGTGGCAAAATTTCAAAAAGTAATTTCACAGGGCTTTGCGTTTGTGAAAACGTTAATTTTTCGTTTTTCCAACCACAACATGAACAGGTTTTAGAGCTTGCAAACCATCTATCTACTTTGACAATTTCTTTGCCGTACCACCAGTTTCACTTTGCCGATTTTTTCAAGTTGAATGGTGTTTTCACGCAAAATAAATTTTTGATTCGGCAAGCGATAACTTTGATTGGAATCGCGATTTTTAAAGGACGGTCTGCCGATTTTCTTTTTGCGTGATTTTGAAAAATAGTTTTTCTTAAACGTTTTAAAATCCATTTCTTTTTGTTGCAATGCCGCCGCGCTGACTTCGCTCATCCACTCGTATTTTTGTTTGAGTTGGGTTGATGTTAGCGATTGCTGTTGCTCAGTCTGATTTTTATCAAATTTATTGAATATTTTGACGTTATGATTCCACACCACGCGCACACAACCGAATGTTTTATTTAACAAAACCGTCTGTTGCTTAGTCGGATAAATCCGATATTTAAACGCTTTGAGTATCGTCATTTTTTAGTTGTTTATTCAGTTTGGTTTGGTGTTTGCTTCGATTTCTTTATAAATTTGGCGCGTTACAATTTTGATAATTCCAGACGTATTTTTAACTCGATTTCATCCCAAGTTTTTTGCAAATCAAAAACTCCAATTTCTTCTTCGTTACCTAAAATCCAAGACGCAATATCATGTTCTACTGATTTATCAAGGTTAGGAAATTTCTCCGTTAAAACATCGAGCATACTTGCGTAAAAAGTGTCCATGATTACACGATGTTGAAATTCGTCGTCATCCAAATAGTTATTTTTTAGCCTAATTATTTCATCATGTAAAAATTCATCCGCTTATTTTTCAATCAAACGAGCATCAACAAGATTGATGTTTTCCAAAATTTTTGTAATTTCTTCGTTAGTCATAAATTTTATTTTCAATTTGATATAAAGGCGCAATGATACACAATCATTGCGTCAACAACTTAGCTGTCGGTAACAGAATGTCTAAAATTTATGATTTTTTAAACATCAGAGTCTACCGTGTTTCATCTGCATGGAAAAAGAACAGAAAACGCCGCCTTAATTACGATGCGGGAAAATGTCAGGGAATGATTGTAAAAAATGGAGAATTAACTCGATGCCTCAACACAATTGATATTCAAGTTCATCATAAAAGTTATGAACGTTTGGGCTATGAATTTATGGAAGATATGATTGTTTTATGTCGAAGTTGCCACCGCGTAGAACACAACCGACTAAACAAACAAGATAAACGGCAATTATCAATAGATTTCCAGGAGGAATAATGTCTAAATTTTACGAAATCGAACCAACGTTGGAAAATTATTGGCGTTCAATTATTTTGTTTGGTCGCAATGTCGCGTCTTACAAATTCGCGTTAGCAAAATCTTTGTACGATTTGATAGATAGTGGTGAAAAGGTCATCACTTTGGACAAATTAGCCGTTCCATTTTCTAAGCATATCGCAGAACATTTGATTATTTGTGACAAACAAGGCACATCTGCAAACAGCCAGTTTTTAAACGCTTGTCGAGATTTCAACGCTCAAAAAATCACAAATAATGAATTGATAAAATTAACGGTTCAACTTGGATTCAATAACGTAATTGATGCTTTTCACAACGTACACGAACAAGAAGTGCCACAACGTTTTTTACAAGATGCTTACAACTGCTCAACAACTTATTACGGAATGTTGCAAAAATGGCAACCAAAACAACAAGGCGATTCTATTTTTTGATTACAAAGTTATGCCAAGTTAAACCGCGTTTTTGTTCAATTTCGCTTTCATGCAATAAAATTTCACAGCCATTTTTTTCAAACAATTCTTTGAATGATTCAACGCTGATTGCTTCGTAAAGTTTGCCGTTTTCGCGTTTGTCTTTTTCATTTGTGCCACGAATTGAAATAATCAAACGCCCGTCTTTTCTCAATAATTCTACAAGTCTAAAACAAGCGGCTTCAATTGCGATTTTATCTAAGTGCATTAAAACCGCAGAACAAAGAATGTTTTGAAATTCTGAATTTTCAAAACTTGCCAATGTTGGCAAATAATCCAATTGAAAATCTAAAGCGGGATAAAGTTGTCGCGCTTGTTTTAGCATTCCTTCTGAAGCATCAACGCCAACAACTGAAAAGCCATGATTGTTTAAAAAATTTGTATCGCGTCCAATTCCACAACCAATATCAGCAGTTGATTTGCCTTTTATAAAATACTGGTCGATGAGTTCATAAATCCGATGTGGTGTTAATGAAGCGTGCAATTTAGCTATTTCTTTGGCTTCTTGGTTGTAACTCTCTATGGTTATTTTGTCCAAAACTATGCCTGTTAAAGTTTAATTATTCGCAATTCTAAAACATTTCATAAAACGATGTTCACAGGTTTTTGGTATATACTTTCAAAATATATTTTTGGAGAAAATACCATGAGCATGACAACGGCAAAACTTTTTCAAAATGGCAAATCACAAGCTGTCCGTTTGCCAAAACAATTTAGATTTCAAGGTAATGAAGTCAAAATTTCAAAACAAGGCAACAAGATTATTTTAGAACCGATAGAAAATTCATGGGAAAAATGGTTTTCTTCGATGGATAAATTTTCAGACGACTTCATGGACGGTGAACGTGAACAACCTAAAACACAAGAACGCGATTGGAGTGCGTTTGAATGACCAACTATTTACTTGATACCAACATCTGTATTTATCTGATTAAAAAACGTCCACCCGAAGTTTTTGAACGCTTTCAACAAATCCAAATGAAACAGCTTCATATTCCAACTATTGTGTTATTTGAACTTTATTACGGTATTGAAAAAAATAATTCTCAGCGGCGTAATTTGGCGGCGTTAGAACAATTTACCGCACCGTTAAGCGTTGTAGATTTTACGATTGAGGCAGCAAAAAAAGCGGCAAAAATTCGTAATAATTTGGAAAAAATGGGCAAGCCAATCGGCGCGTATGATGTTCAAATAGCTGCTATTGCGTTGGCGTTAAATATGACATTATTGACCAATAACACTCGTGAATTTGAACACATTGAAGGTTTGAAAATCGAAAATTGGGTGAATTGATGCACAAAAAAATTTACCTCGATTACGCCGCTACTACACCACCTGCGCCTGAAGTTATCGCAGTAATGGTCGAATCGCTAAATAATACTTTCGCAAATCCCGCTTCAACGCAGCATTCTTTGGGTGAACAAGCGAATCAACAAATCGAAATGGCGCGTGAAAAATCGCCATCAAACCGCATTCACTGGTAATTTTGTCACCACCGATTGTGTAATGCCCCGATTCTAAATAGTCTTTAAATTTTGCGTGAATATCATCAACGCCTTTAAAACTAATCGATTGCCCTTCGTCCAAAACTAACACATCGTTTTTAGCCAATAATCCAACCGCTTTGGTATTTAAATTTTTAAAGAATTGCGCGGGGGTTAAACCACCGCCACTATTCAAATAAACGTGACGACTTAAATTCGAATAAATAAAAGATTTCCCTGTGCCTTTCGGTGCAAGTTCCATCATGTTTAAATTATTTTGCACCAGCGGCAACAATCTTAAAATCAGATTATTTTGCTCTGCTTCCGAATAAGCAAAAGGTTCATAACCCATTGCGCGTAAAATAAACGCAATCCATTCACGAGTTGTAAATTGTTCACGCGCCGCAATTAACTGTTTTAAATTCACTTTTCCTGATTGCATGGGATGAAATTCAATCAATTCAATCACGTTTGTCTTGCCTTCAAGTCGTACAATTAACCGTCCCGCGCCCCATTGTCCACCTTCAAGTAATGATTCGTTATTGCCTAAAACATCATGTGTGACGCTAGCGGCAGTTTCGTCCAAACAAGGAATTGAAACTCGTTGTTTGTTATTTTTAATGTCAATACTGACTTCAAACTTATCCAAAATAACTAATGTTTCACCACGTTGTAATTGGCGTTTAAGTTTGTCTTTTTCCGTTTTTGTCGGTAAATGTTTGCTCATAAAACCTGTAATAGCTTGATAAATCGCTTCATCAGACGTTTCTGATTCTTGAAATCGTGAAATCAATCACTCTTCAACAAAACTTGAAATAGCACGCACGATTTTCACGAATTTTTAAACGTCGCACCAAGGCTTTATCAATGACTAAATCACTGAATAATAAATGGATTCTTTCGTCTAATTCTTGACCGTTCAAAACATCCCCTCAAAACGTTGTGCGCTCACATCTTTTTCTAAAAGTACGGGAGGAAAATCAATTGCAATGGTTTTTAAAATAGTTTCGTTTGCCTTCACTCTTGAAACAGAATCTGAAACGTAATCAAAATACAAAATTGCTTTTTGACTACCAAATGTTGCAATTTTTTGTACAAGTTCTTCACTTATAAGCGTTGAATTCGCGTCTAACGTGTCGCTTAATTCTGTCCATAATGCAGACCAATCAACAATGACTAAATCGGCTAAAACGTTGGCGGATATTTCACCTGAAAGAATTTTGTGTTTCACGCTGTGCAAAACAGCAATAAATTTTTCGATTAACACGCCAGCTTGATTTTCAAGTAACGTTAATCAAGTAACGTTAATCTAGGCAAGGGTAATAATGATGCTGGAACTTCTAACGGCGGGAATGCGAGGTCTAACGCATAACGACTGGCAAATTGTCGCAAATAAAATAAATGCTGTTGATAAGTGAATCGTTCAACAAACGTGGCTAAATCAACATTTTTTAACATTTGAAGTAACAACATTCCATTTTCACGTTCAACATCTAAATCAAATTCAAGATGATTTAAAACATAATTTTGAATGGTTTTATCGTCAAGCAACATTGAAAATGCGCTGGTTTGTTGACTTAACGCTTGAATAAATTCACCAAAATCATTTCCTGAAATTAGATTTAAATGGCAAGCCGCTAATAAATTTTTTTCAAATGAATTAAATCGAGGTTCAAATGACGGCGACTTTAACAAATTCAGCGAAACAATCTGCTCATTCGATAACCAATCTGGTAAAGCCATTTTCAATTTTTCGGCGAGTAATAAACGCGGAATTTTGTGCCTTGTTGGCAAAACATTTTCCCAACCTTCAAAATCGCGAAAACGTTGGTAAAGCACTTCACTGGTTAAGCGGATTCTTAATAATTCTGATGACTGTTCGCGCAAATGTTGAAAAATGCGTTGCGTTTGTAACATGACATCTTCTTCATTGGCTTGCACTTCAATTGCAGCTTCATCGTCAATATGAAAATAATCCAAAATAAATTGCACACTCATAATGGATTACTCGTAATCTGACAATAATTGTTGAAGCGTGTTTTTAATCTCGTCGTTCGATAATTTTGAAGAGGTAATGTGTTGACGTAATTGAATAATCAATGTGTCTACCGTCAAAATATCGGGTTGTAATTCTAAGATTGGAAGTTGCGTGTGATGCTCAATTAAACTTTCTAATTTCCCTTGGCATTGACCAATTTCTTTTTCACTGCATTCTTCAAACGGTTTGTTGAGCATCGCCAAAGTAACGTGCTTCACATCAATTTCATTTACATCGAGATGTTACTCAAAAATCTGTGCGACTGCCTTGGCTTGGGGTGTGGCGGATCCATGATTTAAACGCGCCACAAGTTGCGCTTTTTCTTCAATATTTTTCGGAATAACCTTTTGCAGAGTTTGTTTAATATCGTGGCGATTTACGTTTTCGACACGTTCAAAATCATTGAATAATTCATGTAACGCTTGTTCGTTTGAATCGTTGCCGATTAAATCGAGTAATTTATCGGCGATTTCTTGAGGCGATTTGGCAATGGCGTGAAAAAATTTCACCAATTCTTTCGTTTTATCGAGCAGTTGACTGGTAACAAAGCGGCGTAAATGATTTGCCGATTCTATCGCGTATTCTTCGGAAGATTTACCAGCAGAATTGACCAGTTTGAAATACTTGCCCACTAAAATCAGAGCGTTCAATTGTTTATTACTAAAATCAAATACCCGAATAGTGATTTTGCTGCCCTTTTCAAAGGCATTATTTAGATTTGTAGCAAAATCTGTTTCATTACCTGTCGAGCCAAAACGCAATTGTTTTACTTTGTCACGAATCGCAATAGCGGCAAAAATTGCTAAATTACAACTCGGAATACCATAAGGTGGTGAAATTAACTCATCACGCAATTTACTAATAAGGTAAGGATTTTCACGTTTACGCACCAACGTGTCACGCATCAACGTTAATACGTCTTTCAGTTTTCCGTCTGTTTCTTCAATGGATTTAATGGGATGCCGCTGAATAAATAAATCATTCGCGCCTAAAATTCCATCAATTAACGCAGAAGGTTCGCTAGTTTCTTTGTCTTCACCAAGTAAATCTGTTTGATAGGTAGGATTCGTTTCAAATTCCAAAATGCAATCGACAATTTTTTGAACTTTGCGACTGCCTGTATATTTTTCGTCGTTCAATTCATTCATGTTATTGGCACGAATCGGAATTTCATTGGGATAGACTTCATTTATTTGCTTTGCCAACAAATTTTTAAACTCATTCCAGCTTTTACAATTCAACGCTTGTGCTGTGCCTGCTTGCCATAATTCACTTTTGCCGCTGGTTAAGCCATCACGTCCGTAAAAAATCTTAAACAAGTTTAATAAATCTTGTCTTGTCCGTTCAAGTTTGGCTTGAAGTTGGCGACGTAAATCGTCAGTCGCGGTTTTTTCTTTAAGCAACAATTCAATCGAAAGATAACGACACAATAAACCCTCTGTGTTGAATTCAGTGCCTTCATAACTTACTGATTCAGCGCGAATGCCATTGGTCGGAATCCAAAAATAAACGTTGGCTGGCGCAGTTTCTTGAATACGCGCTTTGACTTAAGCAACGTCATCGTGGTCTTTGGCTAAAACTAAAACCAATTTGCCACTGATGAGCGGATTATCAAGTTTTAATGTGTTGACAATTGGCGGCGTGAGCAATTCAACGTCATAAGAACGCACGATGCCACACGCAGAAGGCTCTAATTGATGTCGGCAACAAATCGTCACACATTGCAGGGTAATTTTTTAGCAACGTTTCAGCTGAACGCCCAGCAAAATGATTTAGTTTTTCTTCAATTAACTTCTCAACATTTACACCCGAATCGCCTAATAACGTCCATTGTTGGGTTAAATCATTTTTCCAAATTAAATGTGCGCCTTTCAACCATGCCAAATCCAAATACAGTTTTTCAGACGCGCTGGTATTCGGTTCGGAATCCACATTCACCGCTTCGGTAAAACTAAAACACAATTTCCAGTTATTACTTTGTTCCATTCGACGTAAATGTTTTCGCAACTCATCATTCGAGCAACATAGAAAATGGGCTAATCCTGTTTGTGTGACTTCTGAAAAACTCACGCTTGGACGACTTTTAAAACAATGAAATTTCATCCTCGATATAGCATGGGTAATAATTTCATCCGTTAATTTTGGTGAACCTAAACGCACGCTATCGCCTTGAGTTTCAATCAATCCTAAATCTTCTAACGGGCGGTCGTCTTTGAACATTTTTAAAACACCGTCAAGATTCGGGTCTAGGCTTCCTTTCGCTGCATCTTCAATTTTTGAATCAATTTTATTTTTGATGTCATCAAATTTTAGCCAGTCTTTAGAGATATTTTCCAATGACGTGAAAAAACTTGCGTAAGGTTCGTTGCGTTCTGAAAAACAAATTGCTAAATGAATTGACCACCATGTTGATGATTTTTCGAGTTTGAAATCATTTTTATCAACAGCACGGGCAAAATCGGTTAATTCATATTCGCCAGATTTAATTTTTTGAATAAGTTGCGCGGCAAGCATCCAACCCTGAATTCCACTAATCACATTTGCACCTGCAATTAGTTCTTTTCTTGCATCACGAAGTTTTGCTTTTGAAAAAAGGTCGCGGTGAATCTTTACAAGTTAAATCGTTTTACTTGTCCAAAATCTTGAAAGGGCAAAAGTTTGATTTCCTATAAGTGCCATAACGGTTTCCCTATTTTTAGAATTATCATGAATGTTTTTACAACATACAAATTAAACAACCATCGTCATCTTCGTCATTTTCTAAAACCGCCTGCATTAAGGTTTTCTTCTTTTCTTTATTTGGCGTTAAAGTAAATTTTGCTTTGATTTCATCTTTTCTAGCTTCAATTTCGTCTAACGATTCCTTTTCTGACCATGTAAAACGCTTGCCTGTTTTTTCGTCGAATTTTTCATATTTTTTCGCCGCTTCAAATAATTCAGGATGATGTTCTAAAAGTCCGACCCATTCAATTTTCGCTGAAAAAAACAAAAATAACACCCCGAACGACTACGCCATTCGTAGTATTTCGGCATTCCAAGACCAGATTTGTTAAGAATGTTAATGATGTCTTCTTTTGCTAAACCATCTTCTCGAAATGGAAGGCGCGTTGTAATTGTTGACTTACTTGATAAATAACCCGCCCGTTCAGGTTCATCAGCACGAATTCCAACATACTGAACAACCTCGTCATTACCTGCAAAATCTTCAAAAGGTTTTAATTTTAAGTTAATCGTACACCAGCGTTGTTGAGCAGAAGGCAAATAGTTGTTGTGCAATTTCATGTAAAAATCAAAATCCCGCACCGTGTTCAACCGCACGATTTCTTTACCTAAATAGTCTTCCATAAGGTCAATAAATTGGAGAGTTCCGGGTAATTCTGCACCTGTGCCGGCAAAGAAGTATTCCATTTAGGGAACTTTGTCACGCATATAAATCGCTAATGCTGCGCTGTCTTTTCCACCTGAAATACCAAGAAGGTGACGGATTGGTTTTGATGTGGTCATGAATTGTTTTTGTGAATGACAAGATGCGTGGATTATATAGGCTTTTACGTTGCAACTTGGCGAAAATAAAGGGTAGTGGGTTAAATCTGTTGTTGAGCATAAAGAGGGGCTGTAGTAATTTAACAACAATAAATCTAACTTGAAAATCAGCGCGTTATAAAAAATAGTTTTCTTTCATACTGTTACCTGTAATTTGACTGAAATACCATTTTTCAAACGTGACTCCATTTTTTGAAAAAACTTATCGTGTAACAGTTCAATTTGCGCGAATAAGCGACTGTTTTTGTTGTAAATCGATTTTTGAGATTTTCGATTTTAGACGATTCACAACAAAACAACATCATTTTGCAAATCCCCCACAAACAGTCTATGATTGCGCGCATAAAACCTCTTTTTTCAACCCATAAACCGCGATTTCAAACTTCCAAATGACGAACGAAACCCAAGCCGTTTTAGACAATTCAAAATCGTTGCACGACTTGTCCGATGACCAATTTCAAGCTGTTTTGCTTGAGGGCGTTTCTCGCACTTTCGCTTTGACGATTCCGCAACTGCCAAAAGTCTTATTTCCAGCGGTCGCCAACGCTTATTTATTGTGTCGCATTGTCGATACGATTGAAGATGAAGTGTCGCTTTCGCCTGAACAAAAACGGTATTTTTGCGACGAATTCATCAACGTTGTGAAAACAGGCGAACAATCGGAAATTTTCGCGTTAGAACTCGCGCCACTTTTGTCAGACCAAACGATTCCTGCGGAACATCAATTGATTCACGTTATTCCACGAGTAATTCAAATCACGCACAGTTTTGACCCCGTGCAAGTCAAAGCATTGTCAGAATGTGTTGAAACGATGGCGAAAGGAATGCCGATTTTTCAAGCGCAAAATTTGCACGATGGTTTGGAAACGCTCGCTGATATGGACAGATATTGCTATTACGTCGCGGGTTGTGTCGGTGAAATGTTGGCGAAATTGTTTTGTCATTATTCGCCTGAAATCGCTAAAAATGAGTCTGAACTGATGAAATTATCGGTGTCGTTTGGGCAAGGTCTGCAAATGACCAACATTTTGAAAGACATTTGGGACGACGCACAACGGGGCGTGTGTTGGTTACCGCAAGATATTTTCACTGAAACGGGTTTTGATTTGAAAAATTTAACGCCTGAAACGAATGATGTGGCATTTAGCGCAGGTTTAGAACATTTAATCAGCGTCGCACACGAGCATTTGCACAATGCGTTGCGTTACACATTATTGATTCCTTCGCATGAAACGGGGATTCGTAAATTTTGTTTATGGGCGTTAGGCATGGCGATTTTGACGTTGCGAAAAATCAAAAGTAATTTGAAATTCAATCGTTCTGAACAAGCGAAAATTACCCGCAACAGCGTGAAAGCCACGATTATCAGTACAAACTTAGCGGTACGCAGTGACTTTTTACTCACTGCCCTTTTCAATGTTGCCAGTCGCGGACTTGTGTCACCTGATTGGACTTACCAAAATAAACCGTGATTTTTAAGGACGACTGTCATGTTTAAAGAATCTCAAGACCACGCTTCACATTCTCCTGCTAGCTCGGCAACGCCCATTCACTCGAAAGCCTACAACTTAGACAACGCCATTCAGCACGCCCAAAATAAATTATTAAGTTTGCAAAATGACGCAGGTTATTGGGTATTTGAACTCGAAGCAGACTGCACCATTCCTGCTGAATACATCATGATGATGCACTATCTGGGCGACATCGATGAAACCTTACAAGCAAAAATTGCGGTGTATTTACGTTCACGTCAATCGGCAGATGGTAGTTATCCGTTTTATACGGGCGGAGAGGGTGATATTAGCGGTAGCGTAAAGGTTTATTATGCGTTGAAAATGTCAGGCGACGACATTAACGCGCCACACATGACAAAATTGCGTGAATGGATTTTAGCGCAAGGCGGCGCAGCGAAAGCTAACGTTTTCACACGCATTGCACTAGCGACCTTTGAACAATTGCCATGGCGCGGCGTGCCATATATTCCCGTTGAAATTATGTTATTTCCAAAATGGTTCCCCTTCCATTTAGACAAAGTTTCTTATTGGTCACGCACGGTAATGATTCCATTGTTTATTATTTGCACGTTAAAAGCGAAGGCGAAAAATCCAAACAACGTTAGTGTTTTAGAATTGTTCGTAACGCATCCAGATGAAGAACAGCATTATTTTCCTGAGCGCACAATGCTCAACAAATTCTTTTTAGGTTTAGACAAATTAGGACGAGTTACTCAACCATTGATTCCTAAAAAAGCACACGAACTAGCGATTCAAAAAGCGCACGATTGGTTTATTGAACGTATGAATGGCGAAGACGGTTTAGGTGCGATTTTTCCTGCAATGGTGAATTCTTACGAAGCATTGCTTTTGCTCGGATATGATAAAAATCACGAATTAGTTTTAACCGCCCGCAAAGCAATTGATAAATTGCTCGTCATCAACGAAAAAGATGCGTATTGCCAACCTTGTTTATCGCCCGTTTGGGATACGGGGTTGAGTGCATTGGCGTTGGAAGAAGTTCAAAAAACACATCCCCCCCGCCCCCCTTCAAAGGGGGGAGAAACATCACAAAGTTTAAATCGCGCTTATGAGTGGTTGAAATCCAAACAATTACACGACGAACCAGGCGATTGGCGTATTTCACGTCCGAATGTTAAAGGTGGCGGTGGTTGGGCGTTTCAATTCAATAACCCACATTATCCTGATGTTGACGATACGGCGGTTGTGGCATTTGCAATGGCAGAATCTGAAAATGCCAAATTGCACGATGCTTCGATTCATTCAGCCACGCGCTGGATTATAGAAATGCAATCGAAAAATGGCGGTTATGGCGCATTCGATGTGGATAATACGGCTTATTATTTAAATGAAATTCCGTTTGCTGATCACGGCGCATTGCTCGATCCGCCAACTTCTGATGTGAGTGCGCGATGTGCGATGTTGATGGCGAAAGTTGCCAAAAATCATCCTGAATATGCAGAACCATTAAAACGAACAATTGCTTATTTACGCACCGAACAAGAAGCCGATGGCTCGTTTTTTGGACGCTGGGGAACGAATTATGTTTACGGCACTTGGTCAGTTTTACTGGCATTAGAACAAACCGATTTACCAAAAACGGATCCGATGTACACCAAAGCGGTGGCATTTTTGAAAAGCGTGCAACGTGCAGATGGCGGTTGGGGCGAAGATAATTACAGTTATCACGATACGAATTACAGCGGCAAATATCAATTTAGCACCGCATTTCAAACAGCATGGGCAGTATTAGCGTTATGCGCTGCGGGCGAAGGCAAAAGCCCTGAAGTTAAAGCAGGAATTGATTTTATTCTACGCACGCAACAAGCGGATGGCGTTTGGAATGACAAATGCTTCACTGCGCCAGGGTTTCCCAAAGTGTTCTATTTGAAATATCATGGTTACGATAAATTTTTCCCCTTGTGGGCATTGGCTCGCTATCGTAACGAATTGGATAAAAAGTGATTACTGGAATTATCGTTGCCCTTTCTGAAGAACTCAGCACTCTAAAAACTGTCCCAAACGCGCTGTGGGAACGCAGCATGATTCGTGGCAAATTCATCTTTTTGACCGACGACATCATTTTGATTTATTCGGGCGCAGGGGCAGAAAATGCTCGCAAAGCAGCAGAATTAGCCGTTTCAAAAGGCGCGACAAAATTGATGAGTTGGGGTTGTGCAGCAGCGTTAAGTCCCGATTTAAAAATGGGCGATTTGGTTTTAGCCGATAGTTTATTGAATAGTGACGGTTTAGAAATGCCTGTGAATGCAACGTGGCATCAACACGCAAAAATGGTTTTAGGTTTAGAAGTGGCGGCGTATAAAGGCGCGTTGTTTAATAGTAATACCGTCGTTTCAACCGCCGGCGCAAAACAAGAAATTTTCACAAAAACAGGCGCGATTGCGTTAGATATGGAAAGTGGCGCGATTGCTCAAGTTGCACAACATTACGCGCTGCCCTTTTTAGCGATTCGAACAATTGCTGATCCCTCCTCGATGGATTTACCTAACGCCGTTTTAAAAGCCTTAAACGAAAACGGCGAAATCGAAATCACCAAAATCATCGCGTCACTCGTTTTTAATCCCAAAGAAATTCCGCATTTGATTCAACTTGGACAGTATTTTCAGCTCGCTAAAAAGACGCTTTCCACCGTTGCCAAAAAATTACCCGAAGTCATTGCCTTTAAATCAGTGTCCGCCTGATATAATTCGCGCAATCGTTTTCCCTTTTTGATTGCCCATAATTCATGAATCACCCCCGTTTTTATTCGCGCCTGTCGCATTGGTGCGAACAACAGATTGTTCACTTTCCTTGGTTTATTGTTTTAGCCGCCGTTTTACTTTGTGCAGGTTCGAGTTATTTCGTCTACGAACATTTAACGGTCAATACGAATACCGCCGAAATGTTGTCGCCCGATTTGCCATTTCAACAAAATCAACGTCGCATTGATGAGGCATTTCCAGCCGATGCTTACACAACGTTGTTTGTGGTCGATGCCAATTCACCCGAAGAAGCGACGCAAAATGCAACTAAATTAGTCAATTTACTTCGCGCCAAACCTGACCGTTTCGCGTCGGTTTATATTCCGACGGACAACGATTTTTTTCGTCAGCAAGCATTGTTATATTTAGAAACGCCTGATTTAGAAACCGTCGCCAAACAACTCACCGATGCACAGCCGTTTATTGGGTATTTAGCGCAAAATTATTCGCTCGAAGGGCTGTTCGACATTATTCAAAAAGCGTTAAACGAAAAAGAAAATGCGTTGCCAATGGATTTAAATCCGTTATTGCTCGCAGTCGATAACACGATTAACGCGCAACTCGATGGCAAATCGTCCGCGCTTTCATGGCAAACGTTGTTAGCAAATAACAAACTTAACGACGATGCCAAACGGGTGTTAATTGTGGCAAAACCTGTGGTGCATTTTGACGAAATGTTGCCCGTCGATGCGGCGCAAGCCGCCGCGCATGAAGTCGCCAATAAAATCATGAACGAAAATTCAACTGTGCGTGTTCGGATTACGGGCGAAAGTGCGTTGGAACATGAAGAACTCGAAAGCGTCAGCAGCGGTGCAGAATTCGCTGGCATTGCGTCGTTGATTTTAGTTTTTGCGGTGCAGTGGATTGGCTTTCATTCGTTGCGCTTGCTGGTGATTACTTACATCGTTTTGATTATGGGGCTAATTTTAACGGCAGGTTTTGCAGCGATTACGGTTGGACATTTGAACGTGATTTCGATTGCGTTTGCCAGTTTATATATTGGTTTGGGCGTGGATTACGCGGTGCATATTTGTTTGTATTATCGGGAACGCAAAGCGCGTGGTTACTCGAATCTCGAGGCAATTCACCACAGCATGAGCGGTGTCGGTTCGTCGTTATTTTTGTGTGCATTGACGACAGCGTTAGGATTTTTAGCGTTTATTCCGACTGATTACGCAGGCGTTTCAGAACTCGGGATTATTTCAGGCGGCGGGATTTTTATTGGACTGATTATTTCTCTGACGGTTTTACCTGCGTTACTTTGCATTTTGCCTGTGAATAATCCGAAGCCGATTAAATCAGCGTTCGCGCCACAATTTATCGTCACGTTTCCGTTTCATTACGCAAAATCCATTCGGGTGGTGTCGATTTTATTGGCAATTGGCGCGTGTGGCATTTTGACCAATTTAACGTTCGATGCAAATCCGATTAACTTGCGCGATCCGCAAAGTGAATCCGTTTCAACCATTAAAGATTTATTGAAATCTAAAAATGATTCGCCGTTTGCTGTGACGGGTTTGGCGAATAATTTGGACGAGGCGAATGCGTTGGCGGCAAAAATGAAAACCCTGCCCGCCGTTCATGAAACGATTACGTTAAGTAGTTTTGTGGCTGAAAATCAAAACGAAAAATTGGCGATTATCGACGATTTGAATTTGATGCTTGGCAATCAGCTCGAAAATTTCAACGTCACGTTGCCTGAAAATCATGAACAACGCGCCGCGCTGGTGAAATTTAATGAGCAATTGAAACGGGCGATTACCGATAAAACACCCAATGCGCGGCTTGAAATGCTCGAAAAATTACAAAGTCACATTGAAATTTTTTTACACGAGCATAACGATGAACCTGCGATTTACGCACAATTTGAAAAAAATGTGTTAGGTTTATTGCCTTATACGTTGGAACGTTTGCGAACCAGTTTAAGTGCGACGGCGTTTGATTTAGCCTCGATTCCAGAAGAAATGCGTTCGCATTGGGTCAATAAAAATGGGTTGTATAAAGTGCTGATTACGCCTGCGAAAGACCAAAACGTTGAAGCCAATATGAAAGAATTTGTTGAACAAATTAAAGGCGTAGATAACGCCGTTTCTGGTTTGCCGATTGCGAATGAAGCCGGTGGCGATGCAGTCGTGAAAGCATTTTTGCAAGCCTTCGGAGGCGCATTTACTGCAATTACGTTGTTGCTTTGGGCGATTTATCGTCGTTTTTCACACATGGCAATTGTGATTGCACCGTTGATGTTAGCGGCTTTGTTGACGGGAGCAATGAATGTCTTGCTGGATAATCCGTTCAATTTTGCGAACGTGATTGCGTTGCCGTTGTTGCTCGGAATGGGGATTGATAGCAGTATTTTAATCATGCACCGCCTGCATTTTAATAAAAACGAAGACGAAAATCTGTTGCATAGCAGCACGACGCGGGGGATTATTTTTAGTTCGATTACCACGTTGTGTAGTTTTTCGAGTTTGTCATTTACCCATCATCAAGGCATGGCAAGTATGGGATTATTGCTGTCGATTGGGTTATTTTTTACGGTGATTTGTTCGTTGATTGTGTTGCCTGCTTGGAGCGGGAAGAGGGTTTGATTATGGCGAAATTAACTTTTTTACAATTTACACAAAGGGGATTTTTATGACAGAACATAAAACACGCAAAACATCTTCAACAGTTGATTTCTTCGCTAAATACAAAGACCCTCGTTGGCAGAAAAAACGCCTTGAAGTCATGCAACACGCTGGTTTTCGATGTGAAAGCTGTGAATCAGAAGAGAAAACTCTCAATGTTCACCACAAGTCATACAAGAAAAATCATAATCCGTGGGATTATAAAATTTATGAATTGGAATGTTTGTGTGAAGACTGTCACAGTGAAAAACATGGAATAAAAGACAGGCTTACTGATGCACTTCATGATTTCAAGGTTTGTCCTTGCTTTGAAAATCCAGATGAAGAACTTTTAGGATTTCTAGATGGTAAGTTGACAGTCGCAGTTATTGAAAGTATCCCAACCTCTTACGAATATTTGCGGGGTTATTGTGCTGCTCATTTATTGGATGTAGATGAAATAAATAAAGATGGAAAACTTGATGAAATTATCGATGCTAATAATGGTTTTCTCGATAGTAACATGTTCTGTTGGGCATTCATGTCATGCACAATTTCTGAAAAATGGCATGCCGAATATGAGAAAAGGAACATTGTGACTGGTGTATATTCTCACTACCCCAGCTGGCTAATGGAGCAAATTCTAAAACAAGTAGCTCAAGTATTAGAGGACGATACAACTGCCCCGTAATTTCTCAAAAACTCACATAAGCCCAAGCTCATGACCTTTAGCATCGTCGAAGTTTTAAAAAAACGGATTTAAAAATGCCAGAAATTAGTCGATTTTTAGGAATTGTTATTCGGATGTATCTTCGAGAACATCCGCCAGCCCATTTTCATGCCGAATATGGCGAATACGAAATCACGGTGGAAATTGAAACAGGTGTTGTAACAGGAAAATTTCCTAGACGTGCGCTGATGGTTGTACTCGAATGGTATTTGCTGCACAAAGACGAATTGCTGAATAATTGGCAATCCGCCACGAACAAAAAACCTTTATCAAAAATAAAACCCTTGGAGTAATCAATGTTTATTCACGTTACCGCCGCAAAATATATTGAAGATTATCGCGTGCAACTTTCATTCAATGATGGTTCAAACGGTGAAGTCGATTTGTCGAACGAATTAGAAGGCGAAGTTTTTGAACCGTTAAAAGATAAATCCTTTTTTCAATCATTTGTCCTCGAAGGTCACACATTGAGCTGGAACAACGGGGCGGATTTTGCGCCCGAATTTTTAAAAGAACTTACCCACTAAAAAAACTATGACCTTTAGCATCGAAACCCTCTTAAACGAACACAGCAACGATAAATTCGATTTGCATGAACAATTTTTAAACAACCAAATGGTGCGCGTTTTAAAAACCATTGGTTATGACCGCCATTACAAAAAAGCGGTCGGACAATATCTTTACGATCAAGAAGGCACGGAATATCTTGATTTATTGAGTGGTTTTGGAGTATTTGCAATTGGGCGAAATCACCCAACCGTCATCGAAGCGTTAAAAGAAACGCTGACCTTAGAATTACCGAATCTGGTGCAACTCGACGTATCGATTTTGAGTGGTTTGCTGGCAAAAGAAATTCTCAAAACCACGCCTGAAAATTTAACCAAAATGTTTTTCTGTAATTCAGGCACAGAAGCGGTGGAAGCCGCGATTAAATTTGCCCGTTTCACCACGCAACGCGACAAAATCGTATTCTGCGACCACGGTTATCACGGTTTAACAATGGGTGCGTTGTCGCTCAACGGCGAAAACATTTTCAAAGAAGGCTTCGGCTCATTATTGCCAAACTGTGAAGCGATTCCGTTTAATGATTTAGTTGCGTTGGAAAAAGCGTTGAGCAACAAAGACGTGGCGGCGTTTATCGTTGAACCAATTCAAGGCAAAGGTGTAAATGTTCCCGACGACAACTATTTGCCCGAAGTCGAACGCTTGTGCAAACAATACGGCACGCTGTTTGTCGCCGACGAAGTGCAAACCGGTTTAGGACGTACAGGAAAATTCTGGGCAATCGACCATTGGAATGTGCAGCCCGACATGATTTGTATGGCGAAAGCGTTATCAGGCGGATTTGTTCCCGTCGGTGGCGTAGCAATCACCACCAAAATCATGGACACCGTTTATAACCGCATGGATAGAGCCGTCGTTCATGGTTCGACGTTTGCAAAAAATAACATGGCGATGGCGGCAGGTTTAGCGACGTTGGAAGTGATGAAAAATGAAAACTTAGTCGAAAACAGCATGAAAGTCGGTACAGAAATCATCAACGACTTGAACGTGATGAGCAGCCGTTACGAGTTTTTAAAAGAAGCTCGCGGCAAAGGAATGATGATTGCGATTGAATTCCAATCGCCAAAAAGTTTAACGCTCAAAGCGGCGTGGGCAATGCTCGAAGCTGCAAATAAAGGGCTTTTTTGTCAAATGGTGACGATTCCGTTGTTCAAAGAACATCACATTTTGACCCAAGTCGCGGGGCATGGCATGAACGTGGTGAAATTGTTGCCACCGTTAAATTTAACCCAAAAAGACCACGATACGATTATCAATGCGTTCGACAAAACAATTGCAGATACCCACAAAATCGGCGGTTCAATTTGGGATTTAGGCAAAAATTTAGCGGGTCATGCGTTGAAAAATCGAAAAGGTTGAAATCAATTACGCAGAAAGTAAGGGCAGAATAATCACAAACACCGTTCGCCCTTTTTCGCTGCTACATTCAATCACGCCTTGATGTTGCGAAATCAAGGCTTGCGAAATTGACAGCCCTAGCCCCGTTCCTTCGGCGCGTCCCGTGACCATCGGGTAAAAAATCTTATTCAACATATCGGACGCAATGCCAATGCCGTCATCGATAATTTCACAGCGCAACGCCAGTTTATAACGCTGGCGTTCTATTGTCGCATGACGGCAAATGCGCGTTTTCAACGTGACATTTCCCGATTCAGAAATCGCCTGCACCGCATTTCGGACAATGTTTAACACCGCTTGAATCAACTGATTTTTGTCGCCCAACAATTCGGGAATGCTGGGGTCGTAATCGCCATGAAGTTGGATATTTTCACCGACTTCCGTTTGCACCAACCACCGCACCCTTTCCAATACTTCGTGAATGTTGAGCATCTGTTTATTCGGCAATTCATTTGAGCCGAGCATTCGATTCACCAAATCTTGCAATCTGTCCGCTTCTTCAATAATAACGTGCGTATATTCTTTGAGTTCCGCATTCGGTAATTCCAAATCCAACAATTGCGCCGCGCCACGCAAACCACCTAATGGATTTTTAATTTCATGCGCCAATCCTCGAACCATCAAACGTGCGGTATTTTGTTGAGCGTGCAACTGTTCTTCTTGCGAAATCCGAAGCCGATTGTCAATCGGCACTAATTCGACAATCATTTCATCAAAATCCAACGATGTAATACTGACATTTACAGAAACGCTATGATTTGCACGATGCAATTCCAGCGCGTAATCAATCAACGATTCGCCAGTATCACGGCAATGTTTCAAATTATTAAAAAACGCGGCATCAGAGGATTTAAATAATTGCTTTGCCGAAATGCCTAACAGTTGCCGTTCACTATCCGCCAATAAAATCTCTGCCGCCGTGTTCAAATAACGTAAACACAGCATCGAATCAAACAACAAAACCGCCGTGTTTAAATTATCGAGCAGACGTTTGTACATTTACGCGGTTTGAATATGTGAAATGGCGCGTTGCAAACGGGCTAACGTTTTTTCTCTGCCCAGCAATGACAACGTAACATCAATCGACGGCGAAACGCCCGAACCACAAATGGCAACACGCAACGGTTGAGCGACTTTTCCCAAACCTAATTCCAAAGTTTCAGCCACATTCTTAACCACATCGTGCAAGGCTTCGGCTTCCCAGGTAGGTACTTTTGCAAAAGCCGTTTTCAAGGTTGCCAACACTTTATCACTTCCTTCGGCAAAAGCTTTTTTCGCCGCTTTTTCGTCGTAATTTTCAAATTCGCGATAAAAATAAACACTCGCTATCGCCATTTCAACTAAGGTTTTACAACGTTCACGTTGCGCTTTGACGAGTTCAATTAAATCGACTTCTTCATGTTTTGCATCAATGCCCAATTGCGCCAAATGCCAAACTAAATGCGGCACGATTTCTTTTGGTTCGCTGTGCATCAAATAATGGTGATTCAGCCACAATAATTTTTCCATGTTGAAGGTCGAAGCGGCACCATTCACGTCGGCAAGGTCGAAAAATTCAATCATTTCGTCGATGGAGAAAATCTCTTGGTCGCCATGTGACCAACCCAAACGCACTAAATAATTCAATAACGCTTGCGGCAAATAACCTTCGTCGCGGAATTGCATCACGCTCACTGCACCGTGACGTTTCGACAATCGTGCGCCATCTGAACCCAAAATCATCGGCAAATGTGCGTATTCTGGCAACGGCGCGTTTAACGCTTTGAGAATGTTGATTTGGCGGGGCGTGTTATTGATATGGTCGTCGCCCCGAATAACGTGCGTGATTTTCATATCCATATCATCGACGACGACGGTTAAATTGTAGGTCGGCGAACCGTCGGTGCGAGCAATCACCAAATCATCGAGTTCTTTATTCGCAACAGTAATGTCGCCTTTGACCAAATCAGGAATCGTGATTGCATCATCAACAGGCGTTTTAAAACGCACAACGGTTTTATCACTTTGCGGTTTATTCGCGTCACGGCACTTGCCGTTATAACGTGGTTTTTCTTTTGCCGCCATTTGTTGTTCGCGCAAAATTTCTAATTCTTCTTTGCTGCAATCGCAATAATAAGCGTGACCGGTTTCGAGCAATTGCCCAATAACTTCTTTGTAACGTGGAAAATTGTGCGTTTGAAATGTCGGTTCGGTGTCGTAATTCAAACCGAGCCATGCCATGCCGTCAAAAATCGCTTGTACCGATTCCTGTGTGGAACGTTCTAAATCGGTATCTTCGATACGGAGAATAAATGTGCCGCCGTGTTTACGCGCATAAAGCCATGAAAATAAAGCGGTACGCGCTCCACCGACGTGTAAATAACCGGTTGGGCTAGGGGCAAATCGTGTAATAACTGTCATGGTGTAAAACTCTAAAGGTGAAAATAAGAAAAATTAAGAAGTCAGCGTTAATCGTAAATCGCGTCCAACGTGCCGAACATCGTGCCATTGCAACATTTTTTTATCGGTCATGGATTGCAATTCGGACAAGGCAAACGCGCCACGTCCTTTATCACCCAATATGCACGAAGCCATATAAATCAACCATTCATCAACTAAACCGGCTTCGAGTAACGCGCCATTCAAGGTTGCACCGGCTTCGACAAACACATTGTTAATTTCTTGCGTGGCTAAAAATTCCATCACGGCGTGCAAATCCAAACGTCCATTTGATTCAGGCAAAACGTGGATTTCAAAACCCGCTTGTTTCAAAACGGCGTGTTTTTGTTCATTTGTCGAACACGTTAGAATTAAAGTTCGTCCGTCCAATTTCGCCATTTGTGCGTTAGGCGGCATTTGTAATTGGGAATCTAAAATAACGCGAATCGGTTGCACGATTGGGAAATCAACGCGAGCATTTAATGAGGGATTATCCGCCAAAACAGTTCCAATTCCCGTCAAAATTGCCGAACTTTCGGCTCGAAAACGATGCACGTCCGCACGCGCTTCGGGCGATGTAATCCATTTGCTTTCGCCATTCGACAACGCGGTTTTGCCGTCCAAACTCATCGCAATTTTGCTGCGAACAAAGGGGCGATTTTTGGTCATTCGAGCAATAAACCCCCGATTTAATTTTTCAGCATCGGCGCGTAAAACGTCACAAACCACTTCGATTCCAGCGGCTTTGCAACGTTCCAAACCACGACCTGCCACCAGCGGATTTGGATCTGTCATGGCAACCACTAGCCGTTTAATGCCAGCGGCAATCAGCGCGTCACAACAAGGCGGCGTTTTGCCGTGATGACTACACGGTTCTAACGTAACGTAAGCCGTCGCGCCAGTTGTATTTTCAATCGCATTTTTTAACGCATTGATTTCGGCGTGTGCTTGCCCTGCCCTTTCGTGAAAACCTTCGCCAATAATGCGTCCATTTTTCACCAATACACAGCCGACACGCGGATTCGGATCTGTGGTAAATCGTCCCAGTTCTGCGAGTTGTAAGGCTCGCGCCATAAATTCTAAATCAGTTTGCATCGTGTAAATTCGCAATCACATCGTTAAATTCGCTCACGTCTTCAAAACTCCGGTAGACCGATGCAAATCGGACGTAAGCCACATGGTCTAAGTTTCGCAATTCGTTCATCACTTTTTCACCCAAAAATTGACTGGCAACTTCACTGTCTGATTTTCCAATTAAACTGCGTTTGATTCGGCTGATGGCTTGTTCAACAGATTCACGATTAACAGGGCGTTTTTCTAGGGCTTTTATAAAACCTGAGCGCAATTTCCCATCGTCAAATGGTTCGCGTGTGCCGTTATGTTTCACCACGTCGGGCAATTGTAATTCGGCCACTTCGTAAGTCGTGAAACGCGCTTTGCACACCACACATTCACGGCGGCGGCGAACTTGATCACCTTCGTGGGCGAGACGTGAATCTAAAACACGAGTTTCGTGTTCTGCACAAAATGGACAACGCATAATTAAATCCTAAAACAAAAAATCCTAAAAAATTTCCACATGATTCACTGTTCGGAAAGGTGCATTTCGCCGTTACGTTGTTCGATGTTGAATTTTTGCAAGACACTCATGCCGAGTAACGGCAAAGTAGCTAGATTGGACGCAATATGAACTTCGACGTTTTTTAATTCAAAGGGTGCGATGGTTAGCTTTGATACATAAGCAACGCAATCTTGAACTTTTCCGTTCGCTGTATTCATTGTGACGAATATGCCTGTACAAGTAATTTTTGTTTTCTCGGCAAGTTGTTTCGACAACACAACAAAGGATGCTCCGGTATCAATCAGAAAGGGAAATTTAACGCCATTTATTTCGGCGTTAATCAGATAATGTCCATTATCAACGTGTTTGAGCGTGATTTGCTTACGCTCGACGATGGGCAAATTCACTTTCACTTCGGTCTGCTTGTTTTCGATACACGGTGAATTTTGATATTTTGCATCACGTCCATCGGTCAAACATTTGTAAATTTCGGCCGTTGCGACAGGGCTAAAAACGCTCATCACCAAAATCAGTAACTGCGTTTTTGCCTTCACGTTATTTACTCAAATCGACTTTAATTGCCTCGAATAAAATCATCAGCACTTTATTATCCGTGCCATCGGTGAATGGATGTAATTCGGGATTTAAAACAGTGACAGCCGTTTTTGCATCCGATTCGTGGAATTGCAAAACGTAGCGTTGTTCATTTTCAGCGAACGGATTAAACACAGAAACCGTATTATCCCAAAGTGATTTTTCGGGTTCAGCTTTCGGTTTTGAATCGGCAATTTGAATGTAAATTTGTCCGCTGTCTTGATTACGATTCGTGATTTCGATGTTGCTGCGACTTAACGCTTTGCCGACAATTCGCCACGCTCGCACTGACGGCACATTCAAATTCAAAGTGGGTGCGTTTTCGTGCGTCAAACTGACTTGAATTTCGTTGCGCGACAATTCGGTTTCAGCATCGGCAAGCGGGGGACGATTTACCATTGGCGCGGTTTTTTCAATCGCAGGTGCAATCGTTTTCACCGCAGATTTTTGGTGTGTTATCGGTTCGACTTCTTTGGCAACGATTGGTTCAACAGGCGCAGTGCGTGTGGGTAACGATGGTTTTTGAACTAAACCGGGTGGGATTACGAGCGGCGGTAATTCGGTGGTGAATTGGTAGTCTTTTTCTTTGTCGGGAAACCAACTTTGAAGCGTACTGCAACCATTTACGCTTAAACCGCAAGCGATTAGAAAACTAACTCGTAATGACCTTTTCATTTTAAATCACACCTGCTTGACGCATGGCTTCGCGCACGGCTTCTTCACATTCGAGCGTGAGCCACGTCAAAGGCAAACGAATACCTTTTTGCATCAAACTCATTTCGACCACCGCCCATTTCACTGGAATTGGATTGGCTTGAATAAATAAACGGCTGTGCAATGCGTCGAGTTTGCGATCTATTTCGGCGGCTGTTTTCGTATCACCCGCGATTGCCGCCATAATCATTTCGTGTACCAAACGTGGCGCAACATTGCCGGTGACGGTAATCGTTCCATTGCCGCCTAATAAACAAAATTCACGGCTGCTCGCATCATCGCCCGTGTAAATGGCAAAATCAGACGACGTTAAATCACGCAATTTTGTTACCCGCGTTAAATCACCGGTCGCTTCTTTTACACCGACAATGTTCGAAATTTTCGCCAACCGCCCAACCGTTTCGGGCAACATATCGCAAGCGGTTCGACCTGGAACATTGTATAAAATTTGTGGAATATCGACGGCTTCGGCAATCGCTTTGTGATGTAAATACAAACCTTCTTGCGTGGGTTTGTTGTAATACGGCGTAACAATTAAACACGCATCCGCCCCTAATTCTTTGGCGTGGCGTGTTAAGTTAATCGCTTCGGAAGTTGAATTTGAACCCGTACCCGCAATTACTGGAATGCGTCCAGCGACGTTATCGACAACGAATTTAATCACTTGGCAATGTTCAGTTTCACTCAATGTCGCGGATTCGCCTGTCGTGCCGACAGCGACTAAAGCGTCTGTACCTTGCTCAATATGAAACTCTATTAAACGCGCCAAACTGTCAAAGTCTACAGCACCTTGATTGTCCATTGGGGTGACTAATGCGACGATACTACCTTGAATCATGAAAGCTCTCGATGGGTTGAAAGTGAAATTTTTGTTGACGCATTATAACAAGCAAATCCTTGAAAATGCCTAAATTAGCAGAATAGGGCGTAAATGCGTTATAATTCAAACATCAAAACGAATACCCTCCCCGCGCAATCGCGCATTCTCATATTTTACAGCAGGTAAATCATGTCTGAAGAAACAACTCCGTTATTGTCATTTCGTGACTTAGGAATTATTGAACCCTTACTTAAAGCTCTTAAAGATGTTGGTTACGAAACCCCGTCACCGATTCAAGCTCAAACAATCCCATTCATTCTCGATGGCAAAGATGTTTTAGGTCAGGCGCAAACTGGCACAGGTAAAACGGCGGCATTCGCGTTACCCATTTTGTCGCGCATCGATTTGAAACAAAAAGATCCCCAAGTTTTAGTATTAGCTCCGACGCGCGAATTAGCGATTCAAGTCGCAGAAGCCTTTCAACGTTATGCGTCACATTTAAAAGATTTTCATGTGTTGCCCATTTACGGCGGACAAGATTACAGCACGCAATTACGTTCGTTGAAACGTGGCGCACATGTTGTTGTTGGCACGCCAGGTCGTGTGATGGATCACATGCGAAAAAACACGTTGTCGTTGGCTAATTTGAAATTTTTAGTTCTCGACGAAGCTGACGAAATGTTACGCATGGGCTTTATCGATGACGTGGAATGGATTTTAGAGCAAACGCCTGACAACCGTCAGATTGCATTATTCTCTGCGACAATGCCAAGCGTCATTCGCAAAATTACTGAAAAATATCTCAACAAACCTGAACACGTTACGATTAAAGTCACCACCGCATCGGCTGAAAATATCCGTCAACGTTATTGGTTGGTCAGCGGCGTGCATAAACTCGATGCGTTGACACGCATTTTGGAAGCGGAAACGTTCGACGGTATGATTATTTTCGTGCGGACGAAAACCGCCACGATTGAACTCGCTGAAAAATTAGAAGCACGTGGATATTCTGCGGCAGCAATTAACGGCGATATGTCGCAAAACTTGCGTGAACGTGCGATTAACCATTTGAAAAATGGCAAACTCGACATTTTGATTGCGACAGACGTAGCGGCGCGTGGTTTGGACGTGGACAGAATCACTCACGTTTTAAACTACGATATTCCTTACGACACCGAATCGTATGTGCATCGTATCGGTCGTACCGGTCGTGCGGGTCGTACGGGTGACGCGATTTTGTTTATTGCACCGCGTGAACGTAAATTACTCGCCAATATCGAACGCGCCACTAAACAAAAAATTGAAGAGATGGGTTTGCCGTCTACTGAAATTATCAACAACAAACGGATTGCCCGTTTCAAACAAAACATTACCGATACATTGGCGGCAGAAGAATTAAGTTTCTTTGCTCAATTGATTCAACAATACGAAACCGAACACGATGTAACGGCATTGGAAATCGGCGCGGCATTAGCGAAATTAGTACAAGGTGATGATCCGTTGTTAATGGCTCCGCCTAAAAAAGTGTCGGAACGTGACCGCGAACGTGACGAACGTCCACGTCGTGACCGTGACGATTCAAGTCGTGGACGCGGTGACAGAAATGAACGTCCAAGACGTGAATCAAGTGACCGTCCTGAACGTCGTCCAAAACGTGACTTCGGTTCGTCAAACATCGAAATGGAAACTTTCCGTATCGAAGTCGGTAACGCACACGGTGTAAAAGCGGGCAATATCGTCGGTGCAATTGCCAATGAAACTGGCATCGAAGGCGCACACATTGCACGAATTCGCATCGAAGAAGATTACAGCACAGTTGAATTACCTGCTGGAATGCCGAAAGAATTGTTAAACGAGTTACGCAAAGTGCGAGTTGCGGGACAATTGTTGAACATTTCTAGCGTATCAGGTGGCAGTAAACCTGAAGGCAAATCGGAAGGTCGTAAAACGTTGAAATTCGACGATAACAAACCGAAAGATAAAGACAAAAAACGCATGGGTTCAACCTCGCGTCGCGGAAAAGAATTTAAAGACGCATAAAACGTCACACATAAAAAAAGCCGATACGCAAAAACGTATCGGCTTTTTTATTGATAATAATAAATTATCTGGCGAATCTTTTGTTGAATTTATCAACACGACCAGCTGTGTCTACAACGCGTTGTTTCCCTGTATAGAAAGGGTGGCAAGAAGAGCAAACTTCGATGTTTAAGTCTTTAGCCAACGCAGAACCGGTCACAAAAGTATTACCGCAACCACAAGTGACGGTAATTTGTTTATAATTAGGATGAATTTCTGGTTTCATGATTTTTCGCATTGCCCACAACGGGCGGTTGATATTAAAAATGCGTATTTTACGGACTTAACTCACAATTCGCAATGGATTCAAACTTTTATGCGTATTATTACTGTCAATACAAACGGAATTCGCTCGGCTGAACGCAAAGGTTTTTTTGCGTGGTTGAGCGAACAAAATGCCGATGTGGTTTGCATTCAAGAAACCAAAGCCCAACTGTCACAGCTAGCCGAAAATATTTTCTGCCCCGCGCCGTATCACTGTTTTTATCACGATGCCGAAAAAAAAGGTTACAGTGGCGTTGCGCTTTATTGTAAAACCAAACCCGACGAAGTTATTCATGGAATCGGCATCGAAGACATTGACCGCGAAGGGCGTTTTATCGAAGCACGATTCGGAAATTTAAGTGTGATTTCGCTGTATTTACCTTCGGGTTCGTCAGGTGAAGAACGGCAAACCTTTAAATTTAGTGTGTTAGAACGGTTCGCCGAGTATTTAAAAACTTGCGCTTCAAACGGACGTGACACCATAATCTGCGGCGATTGGAACATTGCTCATAAAGCGATTGATTTAAAAAATTGGCGCGGCAATCAAAAAAATTCGGGATTTTTACCCGAAGAACGCGCTTGGTTGGATACTGTTTTTGCGGACGAAAAATGGTTTGATGCGTTTCGCTTAGTTAACCAAGATGCTGAACAATACACATGGTGGTCAAATCGCGGGCAATCGTGGGCAAAAAATGTCGGTTGGCGCATCGATTACCAAATTATTAGCGCGTCACTGCAACACAAAGTGACAGCCGCCACCATTTACAAAGACGAGCGTTTTTCCGATCACGCACCACTCATTATTGATTACAACGATTAAAAGAATTCATGTCGAACACTTCAGCTAAAAAGGCAACCACTATGCGTAACGTCACGTTATTTGAATCCGAAAATCACCGTTTCATTTTGCTCAATGAAAGTGAACCTGGCGAAGAGGACGGCATTCGTTCGAATCAATATCTCATTACGCATCGTGACGAAGGGGTTTTGCTTGATCCAGGTGGTTTTGGCGTGATGCCGCGCGTGTTAGCGGAAATGTTGCGTTATATCGAACCGAATCAAATTAAGGGAATTTTTTTGTCGCACCAAGATCCTGACATTGTCGGCGGACTTTCAACATGGTTAGAACTGTGTCAGTCGCCTGTTTATGTTTCTAGTATTTGGATTCGTTTTTTGCCGCATTACGGTTTGAAAGACATGGTGCGATTTGTCGGCGTGCCGAATGAAGGTATGGTTTGGAATGAAGGCGGCGAATTTAATTTAAAAATCGTTCCCGCACATTTTCTACATTCCGAAGGACAAATTAACGTCTACGATCCGATTTCAAAAATTTTATTCACCGGTGATATTGGCGCGGCGATGATGTTGGACGACGAAGATTATATTTTTGTCGATGATTTTGAAGCGCATATTTCGCATATTGAAGATTTTCATCGCCGTTATATGTGTTCCAACAAAGCGATTTTATGCTGGCTCGAAACAATTAAGGAACTTGATATTGAAATTCTCGCGCCGCAACACGGCCCAATTTATCGTGGTAAAGCCGTACAGGAATTTTTCGATTGGTTTAGAGAATTGCAATGCGGCGTAGATTTAATGCAGCCGTTTGGACATTTTCCGCAAAAAGGCTAACGCCATGAATTACACCAATCATTTAGAAGAATTACGTTTTAATTTCGTTAATCAGATTACTGAAATTTTAGAAAATCAAACCCGCACGCAACGTTATTCCGTCAATAACATTGATTTAACGCACAACGTTAGCGATGAAATTATTGGAAAATTACAAACAGGTTTGCACGCTGAAACGCTAGCCGACACAAAAGTCGCTATGAAAAGTGCGATGCAAAGTTGTGAGCGAATGAATAAAAGTTTGGGTTTGCTGTTTGAACAGTATAAAAAACAACAGGCATCGAATCGAACCCGTATTCAAGAAGTGATTGTGGAATTCAATCACGCGCTGCACGCTTTGTCGTCGGTACTGATTGAAAAAGATTTACTTGAACGTCAAAGCAAAGTGCTTGAAAGTATTATTTTGTCGCACGAACACGTTTCGCAATGGAAGGAATTTGTCCAAGAAATTCTGGTAGATTTTCACAGTATTTTTCCGTTTAACTTTTTTTATATTGCCTTTGCCGAAGAACACGGTTTATCGCTGTATTTGTATATGTTGGGGCAATACAGCCCTGAAACGATGAAAGAAGCGCGGCAAAAACTCAGTCTGCAAATGATTGAAAGTATTGGCTTGCCAAAAGATGCGGTGCTGGATATTGAAGAATTTGTTGTGCCGTGTGATAACGCCAACTTTGTGAATAGCCAACTCGACATTAAGATGATTAGCGTTCCGGTGGCAGATCAATCCACGAATTTGGCGGGATTGCTTGGGGTCGCGTATGCGTCGAATCATAAAATTTCAGCCCAAGAAGAAAGTGTGATTCGGGCGATTTTATCTGTGATGGTCATGGTCGTCGGTTCGAGTAAAACCTTGTCGCGTACGTTGTTGGAACTCGAATACTACGCACTTCACGACCCATTAACCGGACTATATAACCGCCGCCAGTTCAATGACATTTTGGAATACGAAGTCGAACGTTGTGAACGTCATAATCATGAATTCAGTGTGCTGATGATTGATTTGGATAATTTCAAAGACATCAATGATTCATTCGGGCATCCAACAGGTGATTCCGCATTGCAAACGATTGCCGATGTTTTACGCAAACATACTCGCAAAGGCGATTTGTGTGCGCGAATTGGTGGCGATGAATTTGCGATTATCTTGGTCGAAACGGGCGCAGAAAGTGGTCATATTGTTGCCGAAGCGATGTCGAAAACGTTGCGTGAAACAGCATTGGCTTCGACACAAGGTGATCGCTATCATTTAACAATGTCGATTGGATTAAGTTGTTATCCACAAGATGCAAAAACGGCGGATGAGTTAATGGCTGGCGTTGACGTGGCGATGTATCGTGCTAAAGCGTTAGGCAAAGATGGCGTGTGTTTAGTTCAATCTATCGAAGAGCGCGTCAACATTCGTGAAACCCGCCATCAAGTTGAAGAGTTGCGTGACGCGCTGCAAGATAATCGAATTGTGCCTTATTACCAATCGATTGTGGATTGCAAAACGGGTGAAGTCATGGCATTTGAAACGTTGGCGCGATTAAAAACGCTCGATGGCGAAACACGTTCGGCAGCAATGTTTATTGAAACGATTGAAAAATATGGATTATCGCGTGATTTAGATCGCGTGATGATTACCAATTCGTTGGAGGCAAAACGTGCATTGATTAAAGCCAATGCACCTGAAGCGAAGGCGAAAATTTTTATCAATTTATCCGTGCAAGAAATCCAAGGACGTGGAATTTTGGGATTTGCTGAAGAAATGTGTCAGCAAATGGAAGTGCCACCGGAACAAATTGTGTTTGAGCTTTTGGAGCGTGATGCGATTGGTGACATGACGAATATGCGAAAATTTTTGAATAATTTACGCGCTAAAGGTTTTTCGTTTGCGTTGGATGATTTTGGAAGTGGTTATAACTCGTTTCATTATTTGCGGGATTTACATTTTGAATTTGTGAAAATTGACGGTGCATTTGTTCGCAACATTATGAGTTCCAAGTTGGATTACGCACTGGTGCATAATTTATCACGGTTGTGCCAAGATATTGGGATGTTGACGATTGCGGAATTTGTGGAAAACGAAGAAATTTTGTTGGCGTTACAAGATATGGGCATCAATTATGTACAGGGTTATCACGTCAGTATGCCGATTTCTGAAATGCGAATGACGGAAAGAAAGCGATAAAATCCATATCAGTTTTTACCGTAAAACTGTGGGGATTTGCAAAAGGATGTTGTTTTGTTGTGAATCGTAGAAAATCGAAAACATCAAAAATATATTTTCAATAAAAACAGCAGGTTATTCGCACAAACTAAACGGATACACGATAAAATTGGACAAACGCTGGAGTCGGGCTTGAAAAAAGGGTATTCTAATAAAATTGCAGGTAAGCGTATGAAAGCAAACTATTTTTTTATAACGCGCTGATTTTCAAATTAGATTGCTTGTTGTTAAATTACGACAGCAACATCATTTATCATTTTCGGAGAACATTTATGGGCGTTCCTTTACGTCAGCAGTTGGCAGTAGGCAGTTATTTAATCAAACAAAAACTCAAAGGCGTGAAAAAATACCCGCTGGTTTTGATGTTAGAACCGCTATTTAAATGCAATTTGGAATGTGCAGGTTGTGGAAAAATCGATTATCCCGACGATATTTTAGACAAACGTTTAACGTTTGAAGAATGTATGCAAGCCGTGGACGAATGCGGTGCGCCGATGGTTTCAATTCCGGGTGGCGAGCCATTGATTCACAAAGATATGCCGCGCATTGTCGAAGGTTTAATTGCTCGTAAAAAATTCGTTTATTTGTGTACGAATGCACTACTTTTGAAAAAACGCATTGATGATTACAAACCGTCGCCTTATTTAACATTTTCAATCCATTTGGACGGAATGCAGGCGCGTCACGATGCGTCGGTTTGCCAAGAAGGCGTTTTCGACCGCGCGGTGGAAGCCATTAAATTAGCGTTAGACAAAGGTTTTCGTGTCAATATCAACTGCACACTTTTTCAAGGTGAAACCGCTCCTGAAGTGGCTGAATTTTTGGATTATGCGACCGAATTAGGCGTGGAAGGTATTACGATTGCACCGGGTTTTAGCTACGAACACGCACCCAAACAAGACGTTTTCATCAAAGGCAACGATGTAAAAGAATTATTCCGAGGTATTTTCAAAATCGGCAAAAACCGCAAATGGAAAATTAACCATTCGTCGTTGTATTTGGACTTTTTAGCGGGCAATCAAGATTACAACTGCACACCTTGGGGCAATCCAACCCGCAATGTTTTCGGTTGGCAAAAACCGTGTTATTTGTTGGCTGACGAAGGTTATGCTGCAACTTTTCAAGAATTGCTCGACACCACGCCTTGGGATAATTACGGCAGCGTTAATAATCCAAAATGTGCGAGCTGTATGGCGCATTGTGGCTATGAAGCGACCGCTGTGGAAGATATGTTGAAACATCCCATCAAAGGCTTGATGACTGCGATTTTCGGTATTAAAACCGAAGGCTCAATGGTTGAAACTGCTGCACCTGTTTCAAATCCTGCTTCAACGTTGGCAGGCATTCCGATAAACGTCGAACACACAAAATAATTTTTGCGGAGAACGTGATGCGATTAAAAAAATTAGCTATCGTCGCTTTTTCAGTTGGTAGTTTGTTTGCTACGTCAGTTTTCGGGCAAGAAGAAAGCACGTCGGCACGGCAAATCATCGACAAATTTCAAACTGATTTAATTTCAGTTATGAAAGACGGCAAAAAATTAGGTTACGCGGGACGTTATGACAAACTCGAACCGGCGGTGACAAACAGTCACGATTTGCCAAAAATTGCCCGAATCGTGGTTGGCAAAGAAGGCGAAAAACTCAACGATGAACAACAAAAAAAATTAACCGATGTGTTCACAAAGTTAAGCGTTGCTTCGTACGCGCATAATTTCAAAGATTACAGCGGTGAAGAATTTGTGATTGATTCGGAAGAAGAAACGAAAAATGGCGGTGTGGTGATTCATTCCCATTTGACGATTCCCGACGACAAGCCCGTTAAGTTTGATTATATGTTGAAGGAAAAAGGCACGAGCTGGCGAATTATCAACATTATTGCGAATGGTGTCAGTGATTTAGCGTTGAAACGTTCGGAATATACGGCGATTTTGCAACGCGATGGTTTCGATACGCTGATTGCAAAAATTAACGAAAAAATTGATAACTACGCGAAACAGTGAGGCGCGAAAAATGACCAAAAAAACTTTGGCAATGTTGATTTGTGGCGTTTTATTTGCCGCTAATGTGTCAGCACAAACAAACGATCCATACGAAAGTTTTAATCGCACGATGTATGATTTCAACGATAGTGTTGATACTTACGTCGCTTCGCCATTGTCGAATGGTTATAAATTTATCACGCCGCAATTTGTACAAACGGGTGTGTTCAATTTTTTCGCTAATCTGAAAGGTGTGAACATTGTTTTAAATGATTTGTTGCAAGCGAAATTTTCACAAAGCGCGGCAGATTTAGGACGTTTTACCTTGAATTCCACAGCGGGTTTAGGTGGATTTATTGATGTTGCTAAACAGGTTGGCTTAGAACAAAACGACGAAGATTTTGATCAAACGCTTGCGGTTTGGGGTGTGCCTCAAGGTTCGTATTTAGTGTTGCCATTTGCAGGGCCGAGTACCGTTCGTAGTACGCCCGCGTCGGCATTCGATACGGCTGCAAATCCAGCCAGTTACGCCAGTATTCTCGCTTATTACGTCAGTGCGCCGATTCAGTTTGCATCCGCAGTAAATGCGCGTGCAAATGCAGAAGGCGCATTGAAATTTATCAATGAGGCGGCATTGGACAAATACGTTTTCACTCGCGAATCGTTTTTGCAATGGCGTAAAAATTTAGAAAATGACGGCAAAATCAGTGCATCAATTGACGACGATTTGATGGTGGACGAAAAAAGTACCAATTTAAAATGGCGCGACGATTACAAACAGTTTGAAATTGCTGCAAAATCGTTCGGCAGTGTGGCGCAAAAGTTTGACCTCGCCGCTCAAAAATTCGAGTTGGCTGGTCAGAAAATCGAACAATTAAAGCATCGTTAATCTGCGTCGTAAAAAGCAAAAAACCGCTAGCGTGTTCGTTCACGCTAGCGGTTTTTTTGCGTTAGAAAATTAGAATCGCCCTTCAGCAAAAGTAATTAACGCGCGTGCATTCGGTAATAAGTCACTATCAAAAACATTTAACGAGGCACACATTTTATTGCGAATAACCTCATAAGCGTGTTTTGCAAGTCCGACTTGTTCTTTGGTTAAATTGCCTTCTACCCAATGTGGAATCGGTTGATCACACAAATCTCGACTGTAATCGAGGCATTTTTGACTCATCACACTAGCGAGTTCGTGATAATGATTCATTTGTGTTTTATCGCCACTTTTTTTAGCGGCAAGGTAGGTCTCATCGCGATGAATCAATTCAAGTCGTAAATTTTCGAGCGTATGCAAAAAAGCGGTGGCTTCTTGCAACATAACTTCCGGTTTTTCATGCTCTGCTATTTCAAGCAAGTGATTTTTTTTAGCGTTTGATTTAAATCGCGGATTCACGATTTTCTCCTTTTTTCGTAATGTCATTAAATTGATCTTTCGCATTTCTCATCATCCTCATCGCGCCAAAATCAATAATTTTTAGATTAAATTAACCGAATGGTCGTTTTTTCAATGTCTATGAGTTTTTGCTTATATAACGCGCCAATGGCTTGTTTAAAGACTTTTTTACTCACACCAAACAGCGCGTAAATTTTTTCAGGTTCGCTTTTATCACTCACCGCGAGTTCGCCACCGTTGTCACGCAACATTTGCAAGATGGTATCCGTCAACGTTGTCACTTTGCCGTAACCGATTTCATCCAGCACTAAATCCAAACGTAAATCATCTCGAATCGTTTTGATATAACCGTCGATGCGTTGCCCCGTTCGCAAGGTTTGAAAAATTTCATTTTCATACAGCAAACCCCAATAAGCGTTATTCACAATGGCTTTGATACCTAAATCAGTTTCATCAGCAATCAACAAACTGACTTTTTGCCCCACTGTAAACTCATCCAGTTCGACTTCATCGGCAATAAATTGATTCAACTTTGTCGTCGCAACAAAACGTTCTTTATCATCTAAAAAGAGTTTGAAAAAATACGATTCGCCTACTTCTAATTCATGATGCTGTTCGCTAAACGGTACGAGCAAATTCTTGGCTAATCCCCATTCTAAAAATGCACCGTAATAATTCACAGAAACAACTTTCAAATAAGCGATGTCATCGACTTGTGCTAACGGTTTTTGTGTCGTCGCAGCGAGATGTTCGTCGCCATCTACAAAAACAAAAACGTCAACGCTATCGTCTAATTCGTATTTCAACGGTTTTTTATCAATTAACAAAACTTGCTTGCCAGATTCGTCACTCAAATAAATGCCAGAACTGTTTTGTTTACTGATTTTAAGCGTGTTTATTTTACCAATGTTAATCATAAGAAAAAGGCGTTTTAGCTAAGGAATACCGTAAATTGTAGCATAATTCGGGCATTAACACGCCGACGTGGCGATTCGTGGCAAAATAGGTTTTCTCACTTACTTTTTAAAATCAGGTTATGAAAAATTACGCTATAGGTTGGGACATTGGCGGCGCACACGTTAAAGTCGCCGTTGTTTATCAACACAAAATTATCGCCATTCATCAAGCCCCATGTCCGTTGTGGCAAGGACTAAATCGCTTAGAATTTGCCGTGCAAACACTGTTGGCAAAACTGCCATCGCAAACGAATCAATGTCACGCGCTGACGATGACGGGTGAATTGGTAGATTTGTTTGCTAATCGTCATGAGGGTGTGCAGCAAATTATTGAAACGATGACGACGTTATTGACGAATCATGAAGTGCAGATTTTTTGCGGTAAATTAGGATTATTACCTGTCAGCGCAATTGATGAAACACATTACGAGATAATTGCCTCTGCAAATTGGCTTGCCAGTGCATCGTTGGCGGCAAAACAGTTTAAAGATTGTTTATTTGTTGATATAGGCAGCACGACGACGGATATTTTACTGTGCGAAAACAACGAAGTAATGGCATTGCATTGTAGCGATTATGGGCGGTTAATTTCAGGGGAACTCATTTATACAGGCATCGTAAGAACCCCAGTAATGGCAGTCACGCAAACAGTTTCAGATAACGGACAACACGTTGGCATAATGGCGGAGCATTTTGCCACGACGGCGGATGTGTATCGTTTAACAGGTGAATTATCTGAAAATCACGATCAAATACCGACTGCGGATGGTGCAGAAAAAACGATTGAAGCCAGCGCACGACGTTTATCACGCATGGTGGGCGATGATTTTAACGTTACCGAATTGGCGCGATGGCAAGCAGTGGCGCGAGATATTCGCCAACAACACACCAAGCGCATTCAGCAAAGTTGCACGTTGCAATTAACGCGACATTCTTCGACTGAAAAAATTCCGTTGATTGGTGCAGGAATTGGGCGATTTTTGGTTCAAGAAATTGCCAAAAATTTAAATTATCCTTACGTTGATTTTTCAACGCTATTCACATCAAGTCATGACGAATTGGCGTTTAATGCGGCGGATTGTGCGCCAGCGGTGGCAGTGGCTTATTTGCTCACTAACGTAGACAATTGAATTAGTCGCAGCAGATTTTGTCTCATAACGATATACTGCCCCACTTTATTTTTTATTTTCAAGAGCCTATCAAATGCAACAACCTGTTAAATTTTCCAGTGCCGACATTTCTGCCCCTTTATTACAAAGTATCGAAGCGTTAGGTTATACCGAAATGACCCCGATTCAAGCGCAAAGCATTCCTTTCATTTTGGCGGGTGACGATATTATTGCCAAAGCAAAAACCGGTAGTGGCAAAACCGTCGCCTTTGGCATCGGTTTATTGTCAAAACTCGATGTGAACCTTTATGAAACTCAAGCGTTGGTATTGTGTCCAACCCGCGAATTAGCCGACCAAGTCAGCAAAGCGATTCGTAGTTTGGCGAGTTTTATCCCAAATATAAAATTGCTGACGCTGTGTGGCGGTGTACCACAAGGACACCAGATTGCATCGTTGAATCAACACGCGCCACACATTGTGGTCGGTACGCCAGGACGCATTCAAGACCATTTGAAACGCCAAAGTTTGAGCTTAAAAAAATTGCGTGTTTTGGTTTTGGATGAAGCCGACAGAATGCTCGATATGGGTTTTGAAGATCAAATTTCGTTTGTCGTTAAACAAACTTCTAAAACGAAACAAACGTTGTTATTTTCGGCGACGTATCCCGATTCTATTTTGGAAATGAGCGCACATATTCAACAGTCGCCCGTCGAAATTACTGTTGATGAAACCCATCACGAAGGACAAATCGAACAGTTTTTTTATAAAGCCGAAGAGTTGCAAAAACCGTTAGCAGTAGTCGCGTTGTTGGCGAAACATCAACCTGAATCGACCGTTATTTTTTGCAACACAAAATACAATTGTCAGGTAATCGAGGATTGGTTGGGGCAACAAGGTTATTCGGCACTTTCGTTAACAGGCGATTTAGATCAGCGTGAACGCGATCAAACCTTGCTGCGATTTGCCAATAAAAGTTGTTCTGTTTTAGTCGCCACAGACGTTGCGGCGCGGGGTTTGGATATTAAGGATTTATCGACGGTGATTATTTATGACTTATCGCCAGACCCCGAAGTTCATGTGCATCGCGTAGGTCGAACGGGGCGAGCGGGACAAAAAGGCTTTGCGTTTAGTCTTTGCGCCGAATCTGAATTAGAACGTGCGAAAGCGATTGAAACCTATCAAAACACTTCGATTAAATGGGACAAATTTAATCCTGCAAAACTTCCCAAAAATACAACGCTCAGACCTGCGATGGTAACGTTAGTGATTGATGGTGGACGCAAAAGTAAAATTCGTGCTGCTGATATTTTGGGGGCGTTGACGGGTGAAGCAGGTTTAGCGGGTAGCGAAGTTGGAAAAATTGATATTTTCGACGTTCGAACGTATGTGGCGATTAAACGCACCAGCGCGAATATCGCGCTGTCACGTTTGCAAGCAGGGAAAATTAAAGGACGAAAGTTGCGCGTTCGGGCGTTGGGGTAACATTTTTATGACAAACTACGAACAAAGCAAAACAGCACGCCGCGTTGCCGCCGTCGCTTATTTAATTTTTATGGCATTCATTTTGGGCGGCACTTATTTGTCGCAACACGGTTTTTGAATTTATCGTGATAGATATTTAACAATGTCTGTCACGAAACCACCACCTTCGGAAATCTATCCATTTTGCGTAACACTGGAAATGCGAACATACATACCAGCGTTACGCCTATCGTTAAACAGCCGCCGACAATCACCGCTGGCACGACACCTAAAAATGCTGCCGTCATACCCGATTCAAATTCGCCCAACTCATTCGACGCGCCAATAAAAACCGAATTGACTGCACTCACTCGCCCACGAATTGCGTCCGGCGTTTCCAACTGTACCAAAATATGTCGGATGTAAACGCTCACCATATCGCCCATACCGATTAGAAATAATGCGGTTAACGACACATAAAACTGTTCCGATACGCCAAACAACACCGTCGCGCCGCCAAATATCAGTACACCTGTAAACATCCACGCGCCAACCCGTCGCGTAATCGGGAAAAAACTTAACACAATTCCTGTGATAGTTGCGCCTAATGCGGGTGCGCCGCGTAATAATCCCAAACCCACCGAATCAACGTGCAGCACATCACTTGCATAAGCTGGTAACAACGCCGTCGCGCCACCGAATAATACCGCCAATAAATCCAATGACAACGCGCCTAAGATAATCGGACGCGAACGCACAAAGCGCAGCCCTTCCAAAACGCGGTGCAATGACATAGGTTCACGTTTATTGGGTGCAAAACTTACTTGAATCGGCAACATCAATAACACCGACACCGACAACAACACAGTCACGACGCTATAAACTATTTCCGTACCGAATAAATACAACGCACCGCCCAATGGTGGCGCGGCGATAACAGCAATGTGATATAACGAAGAACTCAACGCCACCGCACCCGCTAAACTTTCACTCGGCACTAAATTGACCAAAATCGCTTGTGCTGCCGGCATCATAAACGCTCGTGCCGCACCGTATAACGCCATCACTGCAAAAACTGGAAGCACCGATGTTAAACCTTCTCGTGCAAAAAATAACAGCAACAAACCACAAAGTAATTCCACAAAAAAACAAACCAATACAATCCAACGCCGATTCCATTGGTCTGCGAAATGTCCAGCAATCAAAATCAGCAGCGCAAACGGTAGAAATTGCGCCAAACCAATCAACCCTAAATCTAACGGATTACCCGTTTGTTGATAAATTTGCCAGCCGATAGCGACGCTTTGAATTTGCACCGCAACGGTAGCGAGAAAACGAGCAATGACGAAAAGCGTAAAATTTTTATGCCGTAAAACAGAGAATGAAGTCATAAATAATGTAGTTTAAAAAGAGGACGCTAACGCATTCGCGCCAAGCCTAAAATACCAAACATCACTAAAATCATGACAATCGTTTTGATGGTTTCAACGTTGTAATCACTTAGTTCAATCATGTTTCGACCCTTTCACTAATTTTTGTACCACCAAACTGCCAATCATATCGCCTTCAACATTTGCAGCTGTTCGTAACGTGTCGAGCAATCGGTCAATCGGTAATAAAATTGCAATCGCTTCCGCTGGCAAACCCACAGATTGCAACACCATCACCATCGTCACCATGCCCGCACTCGGAATACCTGGTGCGCCAATCGCCGCAAACATCGCGGTAAAAAAGACAATCAATTGCTGCGTCAAATTCAAATCAATACCGACTAAATTCGCCACAAATAACGCCGCCGCCGCTTCATAAAGTGCCGTGCCGTCCATGTTAATCGTCGCGCCCAACGGAATCACAAATTGCGCAATTTCTTTGCGAACGTGCAAATTATGTTCAGCGCAACGCAGCGTAATTGGCAAGGTCGCCGAACTTGAACTGGTCGCAAATGCTGTCACTAACGCTTCTCTCGCGCCGCGCCAAAAACGCCACGGAGTCATGCCCGTCACCAAATACAAAATCAGCGGCAACACCACAACGCCATGAAGTAATAAACTTCCCGTGACCACCGCAGCAAATTTCCCCAGCGTACTGAGTAACGCCAAATCTTGCGTGACCACCAATTTAATCAACAACGCCATAATCCCAAACGGCGCAATTGTCATAATCCAGCGCACCATTTGCATCACGATTTCGAGCAATTCTTGTAACAAAACGAGAATGTTTTTATAGCGTTCGCCGCCAATCACTAACGCAATGCCTAAAAATAACGCAAAAATCAACACCGCTAACACTTCACCTTGCGCCAATGCCGCAACCGGATTCATAAACAGCCCGTGCAAAAACTTCGTGAAAAAATCCGCCGGACTTTGCTGTTTCGCCTCGAATTTGCTCATCGCATTTTGGAACATTTCCAGCTGCAAGCCTTGTCCAGGGTGAAAAATATGATTTGCCACCAATCCAATCACAATCGCCACTGCCATCGAAAATGCAAAAAAGCAAAGCGTACTAATCCATACACGATGAATTTGTTTGTGGGCTTGTAAATTCGCTACGCCGACCGCAATCGACGTAAATACCAATGGAATCAACACCATTTTCAGCAAGTCGATAAACAATGTGCCAACCAAATTAGCAGCGTACAAACTGGTCTGCGTCGTGGCGGAATCTTTGCCAATCGAAAGTAATCCGAAGCCAAAAGCCACACCTAAAAATGCACCGAGTAAAATTTGCGTGTTGAGCGAAGGGAATTTCATTTTGATGCCGTAAAAGTTTTTAGAAGAGCCGCGATTTGAATTTTAATCGCCGCTTTGAGTTTTAAACTGAGTTGATAAATTGCTGTTTGATGAATCACATCATGCGCCCAATGCAGCACGCCGCTAATGGTGTTGTAAATTTTCGCAAACCAACTGAACGTCAGTAACGCGGTTTTGACCAATCGAAAAATTCGCGCAATCAACAATGTGCCGAATAATTTAACGCCAATTTCTAGCAAAACGCCTTGCAAAATCGCGCCATGCGCCAGTAAAAAAATCGCCAAAACATTAAACGGCGTGACAATAATCAGCGGAATCAAAAACGTCAGTAAGGCTTGTTTCGGTGACGCATTTGAAAGCCAAACATCGAACCGTTCCAAATGTAAAACACGCGAAAACCATTGTCCCGCCAACGCCAGCACGTCCCACAGCCATTCCTCTAAAATGACAAGGATTGCAAAAATAGACAGCAAGAACTTTTTAATCACGCGCAAACCTCGTTACCATTCTAATAAATTCCACATATTTACTTCTGCGCCACGGTCTAACGAATTGCTCCGCACGTCCATTTTGCCATCACCATCAGTGTCACGCAGATAATACGGTAAACCCACGTCAGGCGTGACTTTAACCATGTACAACCGTCCGCCTAGACGATATTCTTGAATAGTCTTTTTTTCTTTGCGGACAATCGTAATATCGGGTTCTAAAACTTCACCACTTTTCACCGATTTTGGTGATTCGGGAACATCGGGGACATTTTCTAAACGTGGTGGCGCGTCGTCTTCAAGCGCGTAAACGGCAAACGGTAATAACAATAAACTCACTAAAATTAAACGGCGCATAACGTATTCTCTTCGTTAAAAATGGAAAGGATGGATTTAAACACATACTTGAAAATCGCATAAACCTAGGATTCACAGTAATTTTCACTGAACAAATGCGCCATTTTCACGGCTTTGGTTTTCAAGTAATCGACGTTATCTTCATTCGATGCAATTTCTAATGGCACCCGCGCCACCACGTTAATTCCTAACCTTTCCAGCGCATCAATTTTTGCAGGATTATTGGTTAATAACGCGACGGAATGGACTTTCAAATTCTTCAAAATGGCGGCGGCAACATCGTATTCACGTTCGTCGGCTAAATGCCCTAACGCTAAATTTGCATCCACGGTATCGAAACCGTGGTCTTGCAAATTGTAGGCTTGTAACTTGTGAAATAGTCCGATACCACGTCCTTCTTGACGCAAATAAATCACCACGCCACAACCCGATTTCTCGACAAATTGCATGGCTCGTTCTAATTGTTCGCCACAATCACATCGCCGCGAACCAAAAACGTCGCCGGTCAAACATTCGGAATGCACACGCACTGGCACATTTTTTTGTCCCGCAATGTCGCCTTTGACTAAGGCTAAATGTTCTTTTTCGTCTTGATTGGTTTGGTAATAATACAGTACGAAATCCCCGTTTTTCGTCGGCAATCGGGTTTGCAAAGTGGTTGTTAATTCTAAATTCACGTTCTTGGTTTACCTAAAAATGACAGGATGCGCTTATTGTAGCGGTTGGCGGTTATTTTAGCCGCAAAATGGCGCGTAAAAAAACCATCAAGAATTTCAAACTTTGATCGGAATAGGAAACAACAATCTGAACGTCGTACCTTGATCGGGTTCGGTTATATTTGAATCCACCAAAATATGACCGCCCGAACTATGCACCATACCGCTTACCGTCGATAACCCCAATCCCGTGCCTTCGCCCTGCTTTTTAGTTGTGAAAAAAGGATCAAACATTCGACTAATTACTTTTGGCTCAATTCCCGTGCCGTTATCCGATACGTTTAGTTCAATAAAATTACCCGTCATCTTTTCTGCACACGCGACACAATGCGCGGTTAAGTCCGTCACCATTTTCAACGAAATCGTAATAATTCCACCCCGCTCTTTCATGGCATCTCGCGCATTCACCGCTAAATTCATGAGGATTTGATGCAAATCAATGGCATCAATTTCAATATTTGCGTCGCAAGAGTTTCGATTGCCACAGGTACTACAATCGCCATTATTGATGTGACACGGCGATTTAAATTCAATCTTAATTCGACTGGTGAGCGCGGGATGTAACATCTTCAACACTTCGTTAATCACTTCTTGCGTGGGTTTGATGTCTATTTCTTTTATGTGAGTAGTGGTGTCTTGGCGACAATAGGTCAGCATTTTTTCAATTAACGCCGCCGCGCGTTTACTCGCTAAATCAATTTGACGGGTATTATTTTCAAGTTCATCTTTTGCCGCGTCTAATCCTTTGCCAGTCATATCACCACTAACATCTTTATTCATTTCGTTGTAACCCAACACACACGCCAAAATGTTATTAAAATCGTGGGCAATACCAGAAGTCAATCGTCCAATACTTTCAAGTTTTTGTATGTGATTCATTTGCCGATTTAGAATCTTATTTTCGTGATTCGCCCTTGTAATTTCGACATTTTGTCTTTCTTTTTCATCGTTTAAAGCAGCAAGTTCTTGAAGACTTATCGTAATTTCTTCATTCGCTAAAGAAAGACATCTATTTGCCCTGTTTGAATCGGCATACTCTTTATTGACGGCAGATAGTTGCTTGTTTAACGCAATGTATTCATTGGCGCGTTTTTCCTTTTCATCGTTTTGAAACGCTAACTCTTTATTCGCAATCTGAAGTTCACTGGCTCGCGCTTCTTTTTCATCGTTTTGAAACGCTAACTCTTTATTCGCAATCCGAAGTTCACCGGCGCGTGCTTCTTTTTCATCGTTTTGAAACGCTAACTCTTTATTCGCAATCCGAAGTTCACCGGCGCGTGCTTCTTTTTCATCGTTTTGAAACGCTAACTCTTTATTCGCAATCTGGAGTTCACCGGCGCGGGCTTCTTTTTCATCGTTTTGAAACGCTAACTCTTTATTCGCAATCTGAAGTTCACTGGCTCGCGCTTCTTTTTCATCGTTTTGAAACGCTAACTCTTTATTCGCAATCCGAAGTTCAC
>CAINHO010000047.1 GCA_903848935.1 uncultured Pseudomonadota bacterium
CTGGACAACCAGGTGGACAAACGCCGCCACCTCCATCTATATCTGGTGGTACGTCAATGAGTGGCACAACCACAGGCGGTCAAACGACTGGACAACCAGGTGGACAAACGCCGCCACCTCTATCTATATCTGGTGGTACGTCAATGAGTGGCACAACCACAGGCGGTCAAACGACTGGACAACCAGGTGGACAAACGCCGCCACCTCCACCTTCATCTGGCGGTACGTCAATGAGTGGCACAACTCCATCGGCATCTGGTAGCACCGCGCCTGTTGTTGGAAACACGGATAAACCACTACCTGTTGGCACGCACGATACAACTGGTAACACTGCGCCTGTTGTTGGTAACACGGATAAACCGCTACCTGTTGGCACGAACGATACAACTGGTAGCACAACAACGATAACGGGTGATCACACTACTCCTCCAGTGGCACCTGTGGATCAAACTAATCAACAGCCAGTGAATCAAACTACTACACAGACACCTGCTCTTAAACCAACAACTGGCGATGACTTACTTTACGGCACATCGGGTAATGACAATATCAATGGCGGTGCCGGTGACGATGAAATTTATGGTTTAGGTGGTAATGACAATTTGAAAGGAGCGGCTGGTAATGACTTACTCGACGGAGGTGTTGGTAACGATACCTTAGACGGTGGTGTCGGTGATGACACATTGAATGGCGGTGATGGTAACGATTCGTTAAAAGGAGCTGCTGGCGATGATGAACTCAACGGGGGCAACGGCAACGACACCCTTGATGGTGGTGCTGGTGATGACGTTCTGTCTGGTGGCGCAGGTAATGATAAGTTAACTGGAGGAGCGGGGGACGATACGCTAATTGGTGGGGTCGGCAAAGATGATCTAACCGGTGGTGCTGGAGCGGATGTTTTTGTTTTTGTTGATGGCGATAGTGGTGCAGTAAAAGGTCAGCGTGACATCATTAGAGATTTTAAATCGGGTGAAGATAAAATCGATTTAAGCGGATTTTTTTCTGCTGCTATTGATTCAACTGGTGCTGTTACGGCTTCAGCTGTAGATACAACCTCAACTACAACACCTCAAACATTACCAGAATTATCATTTATTGATAAAGTCGATTTAGTTGCTGGTGATGCAACGGGGAAAATTTGGTTTGAAGCGGGAATAAATGGTGCAGCGGGTGTGTTGTTTATCAGCACAAATAACGATGTCGCCCCAGAATTCGGAATCGAACTTTCTGGGGTTAAAACGCTCACTGCTGACGATTTAATTATCTAATCCCATTTACGCTTGATTCACAAAGTGGCACTGCAGCTGTGGCGACACAGTCGGTAGTGTCACTTTTTTGTTTTTATACAAATTGAAAAAAGCACATATAGCCCGCACATCTGCAATGTTGATATTAAACGATACAGTGGCAATACGATGATGACTAAACTATTAGAAAAACTTCTCCAACACCAAAATTTAACGTCGGCAGAAATGCGTGAGGCGATGCAATTCTTCATGAGTGGCGAAGCGAACGACGCGCAAATTGCCGGATTTTTGTGCGCTCTGCGTGCCAAAGGTGAAACAGTTGATGAAATCACCGCCGCCGCCGAAGTGATGCGCGAACTGGCCACGCCGATTGAAATCATAGGTTCGCACATTATTGACACTTGCGGCACAGGCGGCGATGGCGCAAATACGTTTAACATTTCCACGACGAGCGCATTCGTAGTCGCGGCGGCCGGCGGACAAGTCGCCAAACACGGCAATCGTTCTGTATCGAGTTGTTGCGGCAGCGCAGATGTTTTGGAATTGGCGGGCGTGAATTTAAATTTATCACCCGAACAAGTCGCGCAATGTGTGACGAAGTTAGACATCGGCTTTTTATTTGCACCAAATTATCACGGCGCAATGCAATATACTCGCGACGTGCGTAAGAATTTAGGCGTGCGGACATTGTTTAATTTGCTCGGGCCATTAGTCAATCCAGCAAAAGCAAATCACCAGTTGATTGGCGTATTCGATAAAAAATGGGTTGAACCGCTCGCACACGTTTTCAAAAAATTAGGTAGCAAACACGTTTTGGTTGTCAGCGCCGAAGATGGTTTAGATGAAATTAGTATTGCCTGTGAAACACACGTTGCCGAATTGAAAAATGGCGACGTATTTTGTTACACGATTGCGCCCGAACAATTCAATTTGCCGCGTGCAAATTTAGAAACTATTGCAATTAAAAACGCGGACGATAGTTTGAAAATGCTTAAAGCGGTTTTAAATAATCAAACCGGTGCAGCAAAAAATATCGTGTTGCTCAACGCAGGCGCGGCAATTTATGCGGCGGATTTAGTCGATTCGCTCGCTGAAGGAGTTGCCAAAGCCGATCAAGTAATTTCTAGCGGCGCAGCTTACGAAAAATTTGAAACTTTTATCTCTTACACTCAAACCTTGACTTCATGACCCATCAAACGATTTCCCGCTTATTTGAACAACTCGCCATTGCCATACCAAAACCGACGACGGAATTGGTCTATCGCAGTCATTTTGAACTTTTGATTTCCGTCGTTTTATCGGCGCAAGCTACCGATAAAAGCGTCAATAAAGCCACAAAATTACTATTTTCCGTGGCGAATACCCCTGAAAAAATCTTAGCTCTCGGCGAAGAAGGCTTAAAAACTTATATCAAAACCATTGGATTATTCAACACCAAAGCCACGCATATTATGGCGTTGTGTCAAAAATTACTTGAACTGCATAATGGCGAAGTTCCGCATACTCGTGCCGAATTGGAAAATTTAGCGGGTGTCGGACGCAAAACCGCAAATGTGATGTTAAATACTGCATTTGGTGAACCGACGATTGCGGTCGATACGCATATTTTTCGTGTTGCCAACCGCATCGGTTTGGCACACGCGACAACGGTGCTTGCTGTTGAAAAAGAACTGTTGCGCGTGATTCCCGAAAAATTCAAACACGACGCGCATCATTTGTTAATTCTGCATGGGCGTTATATTTGCATGGCTCGAAAACCGCTATGTGAACGTTGTGTGATTAGTGGTTATTGCGAATTTTTTAAACTTGCCGCACATTAAATTAGGCGGCATCGGTTGTCGAATCTAAAAATCATCCACATAATAGAACACGAATTCGTAGTGATAATATTCACTTTAGGGAATTCATTTTTTAATCAACATACCGGTTAAGTACATGGAAAAGAAAAATAGAATCGCGTTATTTATAGACTTGGATAATTTTGTTGGCTTTTGTCTTGATGATGATTTGCCCTTGGACATTAAAAAAGAAATTAAAAAACTCACTGAACATGGTGAAATTAGTATTCGGCGGTCGTTTGGTGACATTATGAAACTGCCAATTTCAGAGGCGCGTAAAAAAGAATTACGCGAAATGCTGCAAGCGAATTTGATTCGTCACGAAGATATTCCGTATTACAACGGGTACAAAAATACCTCGGATATTCGGTTAGCGATTGAAGCGATTTCGGTCGCTTACACGCACCCTGACATCAACATTTTTGCTGTGATTGCGAATGACCGGGACTATATGCCAGTGTTTTCAAAACTCAAAGAAATCGGCAAAACCATTATTGGTATTGGTAGCACAAAAACGACGGTGGGTGAGTTGTATCGTAGTGCTTGTGACATTTTTTACTATCATGAAGATTTTGGTAAAAATGAATACGGTGTCCGAAAAGTTGAAACGTCTATTGCCGACGATGAGAATGGTCTAATTGATTTATTGATTGAAAAAATCACTTATAACACCACGAATGGTTTGAAAACCAATCAATCCACCATTGCGGCGGCGATTAAAAGTAGTCGTGCAGTTGATTTTACAGGTTATGCGTCGTTTCAAGGCTTTGGGGATTTGTGCCGATTGGTGGAAAAACGCGGCATGATTGCAATTACGCCGCGTCATACTGGAGATTTAGATCCCGTATTATCGTGCAATAGCCAAGAAAATGAAGCTGCCATTGATAGTTTTAAAGGACAGCAAGCTCAACAAGCGGCTATTCCGCCCGAAGATATGAAACGCATTTACAACAATTTCATCAAAACAAAATTGAGTTTGAAAAATGATTTTCCGTTACACGCGCAACGTGAAAAAATTTACAAACAACTGGATATTTTATTGGCTGAAAGTGAACCGTATGGCGGTGTGGGCTTAAAAGCGTCCTCGGAACAAATAACTAAAATTCTCGCGTTTGATCCCGATGATCAATCGTCGGTTTTTAAAATTTTGTACAGTTTGTATCGTTCGGGTTGTTTTATCGTGCGACGGACAGAAGACAACTATAACCCCATTCTCATGAGTAATCGTGTCGCTATGAATTATATTTATATGGATAAAAAACTCATGGAAAGTCTGATTAAATTGTTCAAATGGGACAGCGAAGATATTAAATTCGATCCGAGTCGTTGGTCAGAATTTTTCATTGGCGACACGTCGTATTCGCAAATTGCTAAATTTGCGTACAACTATTTGTGATGCTATCACAAACTTTACCACCAGTTGTTTTACTCATGGGTCCCACTGCTTCGGGTAAAACAGTGTTAGCGGTGCAACTCGCACAAGCATTGAATGGTGAAATTATTAGTGTCGATTCCGCGTTGGTGTTTAAAGACATGAACATCGGCACGGCAAAACCGACGTTGGAAGAGCGGGGCGGTATTCCGCATCATTTGATTGATATTCTCGACCCAAGCGAATCTTTTTCGACCGGACAATTTCGCCATGAAGCATTAGCTTTAATGGCGGATATTACGGCGCGAGGAAAATTACCGATTTTGGTGGGCGGCACGATGTTGTATTTCAACGCCCTCACCAAAGGTCTCGCGGAATTGCCACCTGCCAATGCTGAAATTCGGGTGCAATTAGAAGTCGATTTAGCGCGTGATGGTAATGAGGCATTACACCAACGATTAGCGCAAATCGATCCGCAAGCTGCCGCTCGAATTCACCCCAACGACCCACAACGTGTGCAACGCGCGTTAGAAGTTTTTGAGTTAACGGGCAGACCATTGAGTGATTTTTTTAATGAAAGCCAACAAAATACGCTTCCTTATTCTGTTCAGAAATTTATTGTCGCGCCCGAAGATAGAAAAATTCTGCATGATATTATCGCGCAACGTTTTCACGCGATGCTGGCACAAGGCTTTTTAGCAGAAGTGGAGCAGCTTTATTTACGCGGAGATTTACACGATAAATTACCAGCGATTCGTGCCGTCGGTTATCGAGAAGCATGGGCGCATTTACAGGGGGATTACGATTTAGCAACTATGACTGAAAAAGCAATTATCGCTACCCGTCAACTCGCCAAACGGCAATTTACTTGGCTGCGTCGCGAAACTGATGCTCACACATTTATTACTGGTCAAACTGATTTATTGGCTCAAATTTTAAGCACTATAAAACGTCCTTCTTGAAAATTATTTTTTAGTGTCGTCAATCTGATGCTGTCATAATGCTGTCATTTTAAATTCCCATAATAATTTGAAATTCCACTTCAAATTCAATTTTTATCCTGAGATTTCATCATGAAACAGCTTTTCAAAAACAAACTATTATTGGCAGCTATGGGCTTGTCAGCAAGTTTAATCAGCGTGTCGGCGAGTGCTGTGCAAACTGTAGATGCAGGTATTCCCGCTTATGAAAAAGCTAGTGGTGTTGCCGGTAATTTATCGAGTGTCGGTTCGGATACCTTAGCGAATTTAATGACTTTGTGGGCAGAAGAATTCAATCGTGTTTATCCTAACGTGAATATTCAAATTCAAGCCGCCGGTTCGTCAACTGCGCCACCTGCTTTAACCGAAGGTACGTCAAATTTAGGGCCGATGAGTCGTGAAATGAAAGACGATGAATTGGAAGCCTTCGAAAGCAAATACGGTTATAAACCAACGGCAATTCCTGTTGCTGTCGATGCGTTAGCGGTCATGGTAAATAAAGATAATCCAGTCAAAGGGTTGACGATGGAACAAGTCGATGCAATTTTCTCTAGCACGTTGAAATGTGGTGGCGCAAAAGAAATCACAACATGGGGTGATGCGGGTGTTGCTGCTTGGGGAACAAAAAGTATTCAACTTTACGGACGTAACTCAGTTTCAGGTACTTACGGTTACTTTAAAGATCACGCGCTTTGCAAAGGCGATTTCAAAAATAACGTGAACGAACAACCTGGTTCAGCATCAGTGGTTCAGTCGGTAACATCGTCGGCAAACGGCGTAGGTTATTCAGGCATGGGCTACACGACTTCAGGCGTGAAAATGGTGCCTTTAGCGAAAAAAGGTTCGACTACTTTCGTCGAAGCCACTCCTGCGAATGCCGTTAATGGTTCATATCCATTGACACGCTACTTGTTTGTTTATGTGAATAAAAAACCGAATCAACCGTTGGCTCCTTTAGAAAACGAATTTGTGAAAATGGTGTTGTCTAAAACGGGTCAACAAGTTGTAATTAAAGATGGCTATATTCCATTGCCAGCGAAAGTAATCGAAAAAGAGTTAGCCAAGTTAAAATAAAAACAAGGCACAACCTTTCCAAAGCGCAAGGTACAAGCGAATTTAACATTCCTTGAACTTGCGCTTTTTGCCTTGAACTTTTTGAAAAAGAATTTATGTCTGAAATAAATAATTCGATGACGCAATCTTCGCTGAATACAGCGACTACGACAGCTTATGAAAAATGGCGATTACTGAAAGATGCGATTATGCGTCGAGCGGTGGTGGCGGGTGGTTTGAGCGTTATTTTTGCCATTGTGGTCATTTTCTTTTATCTGCTTTATGTGGTGTATCCACTGTTTTTATCGGCAACCGCAGAATCTGTCGCACAGTATGCAATTCCTGAAGAAAATGCAGGAAAGACGTTGTTTTTAGCGATTGAAGAACAAAACGAAATCGCTGCTCGTTTCACCGACAAAGGGCAAGTGGTTTTCTTTGAAGCGAAAACCGGCAAAACTTTGTTGCAAAAAACCATTCCGTTACCTGAAGGCGTGACGATTAGTAGTGTTGCACAAGGCAGTCCCGTTGGTGACGGCGCAATCATTTATGGTTTGTCAAACGGTCAAGCGGTCGTTGTGAAACAACAATATAAAGTCGCTTTTGTGGGTGATAAACGTGTAATCACGCCGTCGTTGAAATATCCGCTCGGCGAAACTCCTTTAGTTATTGATGACACGGGTGCGGCGTTAGAAAAAATTGCCTTCAAAGTGAGCGACGGTTCGACCACGATTGTGGCGAAAGCCGCTGACAAAATTCGCATTACTAATTTTGAAAAAGAACAATCGTTGTTTGGCGACGAAGCCAGTTTGATTCGTACTGATTCCATTCTCGATATTCCGGCAGGCAATATCACCGATATTTTGGTGGATAAAGAAGACCGTAATTTATTTTTGGTGAGTAACGATGGCAGTTTGAGTTTTATCGACATCAGCAAAAAAAATGCGCCGGAAATTAAACAGCATTTAAACGTGGTGGAAGCCGGACAAAAAATTACCAGTCTCAGTTTTTTAAACGGTGATTTATCGTTAATGATTGGTGATTCGAGTGGTTTAGTGTCGCAGTGGAGTTTGGTGAAAGATGCGTTGAATAAACCTGCGATGCAACGGGTTCGCGCTTTTAAAGTGTCTGAAAAACCAGTGATTGCCATTAACACGGAACAGCGACGCAAAGGGTTTGTAACGGTTGATGCCGCAGGTGGCATGGGGATTTACCATTCGACTGCCGAACGTGAATTGATTAAAGAATCGATTGGGATGGTCGCACCTGTCGCTGTGATTTTATCGCCGCGAGCTAATGCGTTAGTGTTTCAAAATAACGATGGCAAGATTCATTTTTGGAAAGTGGATAACGAACACCCCGAAGTCTCGGTTAAGTCGATGTGGGAAAAAGTCTGGTACGAAAGTTATCCCAAACCCGCTTACATTTGGCAATCGTCTTCTGCAAGCAATGATTTTGAACCGAAATACAGCTTAACACCTTTAGTTTTTGGTACGTTGAAAGCCGCGTTTTATGCAATGTTGGTGGCGATTCCATTGTCTTTGATGGGCGCAATTTATACTGCTTATTTCATGTCACCGAAAATGCGAATTTATGCCAAACCGTCTATTGAAATTATGGGCGCGTTGCCAACGGTAATTTTAGGATTCTTAGCCGGTTTATGGCTTGCGCCGTTTATTGAAGAGCATTTATCGGGTTTATTCTCCTTGCTTGTAGTCGTTCCGATAGGCGTGGTTTTGTTTGCGTTAGGTTTTCAAAATTTGCCTGAAAAATTCCGTCAAAAAATTCCTGAAGGTTGGGAAGGTGCGATATTGATTCCAGTAATTTTAATTACTGGTTGGATTGCTTTCTCGATTAGCGTGCCATTAGAAACTGCTTTATTTCATGGCTCGTTGCGTGATTGGTTTAAAAACGAATTTGGCATTGGCTACGATCAACGGAATGCGTTGGTGGTTGGGATTGCAATGGGTTTTGCCGTTGTACCGACGATTTTCTCAATTTCGGAAGATGCGATTTTTAGTGTGCCAAAACATTTGACCGTCGGTTCGTTGGCATTAGGCGCAACACCGTGGCAAACCATGATTCGAGTTGTTTTGTTAACAGCAAGTCCAGGTATTTTTTCGGCGATTATGATTGGTTTTGGTCGCGCAGTCGGTGAAACGATGATTGTATTGATGGCGACAGGGAACACGCCTGTGATGGACTTAAGTGTCTTTCAAGGAATGCGAACTTTAGCGGCGAATATCGCGGTCGAAATGCCCGAATCAGAGGTTGATAGTACACATTATCGAGTGTTGTTCTTAGCGGCATTGGTGCTGTTTATGTTCACGTTTGTGTTTAACACGTTGGCGGAAGTTGTGCGTCAACGGTTACGCGAAAAATACAGTTCACTGTAATAATTATGAGCATTGAAAATGATTAAATCTTGGTTTAAAAGCGGTAGTCCGTGGATTTGGCTGAATGCCGCTGCGGTCAGTATCTGCTTAATTATGGTGATTGGCGTGCTGGGGCTAGTGGCGGTGCGTGGTGTGGGACATTTTTGGGCTTCGCCGATTGTGTCGATGAGTTATCAAGAAGACGATGGACAAATGAAAACCATTATTGGCGAACATGTTGATACCACCGTTACACCAGCGGCAATGGCGAAATCAACCGGTTATCAGCTTGCCTATAATGAAGATGTTTTGATTCAATATCTCATCAAAACCGGCAACCGTGATTTGACGGGTTCTGATTTCCGTTGGGTGCAAGAACGTCACATTAAATCGACCACTACGCCTGAAGATATGATTGTGGTTGAGCGTCGTGAATGGGGTAATTTTTATGGACAACTTACCGCTGTCAAAGAAAATGACAAGGTCGTCGCGACAGGCGACAAAATGTGGACGGCTTTGCAAGAACGTCTGCACGCCGTATTGGAATTACATGACCAAATCACGCATTTAGAGAAAAAAGAACTTGGCGCGATTAACTACGCCTTGGAACAGTTGCGTTTGAAACAACGTGGGCTAGAACTTAAACACGCTTGGAATGCTGAAATCGCAAAAGACTTTGCCGATAAAAAAGCGGCTTATGATGTGGATTACAAACGTTATCAAGCACAACTCGCCGAACTACATCAACAAATTCGTCGTGATAGCTTGGTGGCAACCACTGAAAGCGGTGCGGAGTTAGTGATTCCACTCGCAAAAATAGTTGAAGTCACGCAGCCTAATAAAATGGGCATATTCGCGAAGATTGGGCATTACTTTAAAAAACTAGGTGAATTTTTAAGCGAAGATCCACGCGAAGCAAATACGGAAGGCGGTATTTTTCCAGCCATTTTCGGCACGATTATGATGGTCATCATGATGTCGATTATTGTGACGCCATTTGGTGTAATTGCGGCGGTGTATTTGCGTGAATATGCGAAACAAGGCTTTACCACGCGCTTGATTCGGATTGCGGTCAACAATTTAGCCGGTGTTCCGTCGATTGTTTACGGCGTATTTGGCTTAGGATTTTTCGTCTACATTTTAGGCGGCAATATCGATAAATTATTTTTTCCAGAATCTGCACCAGCTCCTGTTTTCGGTACACCTGGATTGTTATGGGCATCGATTACCTTGGCGTTATTAACGTTGCCTGTTGTTATTGTATCAACGGAAGAAGGTCTGGCGCGAGTACCGAAAGCGATTCGAGAAGGTAGTTTGGCGTTAGGTGCGACGAAAATTGAAACACTTTGGCGCACGGTTTTACCGATGGCGAGTCCAGCGATGATGACTGGTTTGATTTTAGCCGTAGCGCGTGCAGCAGGTGAAGTTGCACCGTTAATGCTCGTCGGTGTGGTGAAATTAGCTCCGACTTTACCGCTTGATGGCAATTATCCGTTCTTACATTTAGACCGTAAATTTATGCACTTAGGTTTTCATATTTACGATGTCGGCTTTCAAAGTCCGAACGTGGAAGCTGCGCGTCCGTTGGTTTATGCCACCTCATTACTGCTGGTTTTAGTTATTATTGGCTTAAATTTAGCGGCTATTCTTATTCGTAATCACTTGCGCGAAAAATACCGCGCGTTAGAAGGGTAAAAAATCATGAGTACACCAGAACCCCGCTCGCACAGCTTCGATGCGAGTTCGATTTTACGCAGTACGCATAAACACGATGACCCTGTTGAACCCTGTTTGAAAGTTGAGAATCTCAATCTGTTCTACGGCAAAAAACAGGCGTTGTTTGGTATCAATATGGAAATGCCAAAGAAAAAAGTAACCGCATTTATTGGACCTTCGGGTTGTGGAAAATCAACGTTGTTACGTTGCGTTAACCGCATGAATGATTTGGTTGATAACGTCACAATCGAAGGCAAAATTTTGCTGCACGATGCCAATATTTACGACAAATCTATCAACGTGGCGGCGTTACGTCGGCGCGTCGGCATGGTATTTCAAAAACCCAATCCGTTCCCCAAATCGATTTTTGAAAATGTGACGTATGGGTTGCGAATTCAAGGCATTAACGACAAACGAATTTTAGAAGAAACTGTCGAAACATCTTTGCGCGGTGCGGCGTTGTGGGACGAAGTAAAAGATCGTTTGAATGACAACGCGCTCGGTTTATCGGGCGGTCAACAACAACGGTTGGTGATTGCGCGAGCAATTGCGATTTCGCCTGAAGTGTTATTGCTCGACGAACCCGCATCGGCATTAGATCCAATTTCGACGTTGAAAATCGAAGAGTTAATTAACGAACTCAAAGAAAAATACACCATCGTTATTGTGACGCACAATATGCAGCAAGCGGCGCGAGTCTCTGATTACACTGCATTTATGTACATGGGTGAGTTGATTGAAATGGGGGCAACGAGCCAGCTTTTCACTAAACCCACGAAAAAACAAACTGAAGATTACATCACCGGTCGTTACGGCTAATAGGGAGATAAAATTATGGATAATTTCAACACAGCCACTCACATTTCAGGACGATTCGACGAAGAATTGGAATCGATTCACACTAAAATTGTCGCTATGGGTCAATTAGTTGAAAAGCAACTTTCTTTATCAATTCAAGCATTTACCACAGGTAATATCGATTTGGCGATGCAAGTTTTAAAACAAGACGATTTAATCGACGAATATGAATCAGCTATTGATGCAGAATGTGTCAGTACGATTGCATTACGTCAACCGACAGGAATTGATTTAAGTCTTCTCGTCGCAGTGATTAAAGCGACTGGTGAATTAGAAGGAATTGCTGCAAAAGCCGAAGGCATTGCCGATATAACCATTCAGTTAAATCAAACAAAACAGGTCGATTCAAGAGGTTAAAATGGATAACAGTAAAATAGCACACCACATTTCGGAAAATTTTAACAAAGAGTTGGAAGATATTCGTAACAAAGTGTTGACGATGGGTGGTTTAGTTGAAGAGCAAATTGAACAAGCCGTAAAAGCCTTAACAACAGGCAATATGGAACTTGCCGAATTAGTGATTAAACAAGACAATGAAGTCGATGATTTTGAAATGGAAATCGATGCCGAATGCACGCAAATCATCGCGTTACGCCAACCGGCGGCGTTTGATTTACGTTTGTTATTAGTCGTATTGCGCGTTATTAACGAATTAGAACGCATTGGTGATTTAGCGGAGCGAATTGCGAAAATGGCGATTTATCTGTCCAATAATAGCGAAGGACGCACCGATCAATATCATGAATTAAAACACATGGCGGGATTGGTCAAAGATATGCTGCACAGTGCGCTGGATAATTTTGCACGGATGTCGATTGATGGCATTACCGATATTACGCGCTGCGATGAACAAGTGGATCGTGAATATGCCAGTATTATTCGTCAATTGATTACACAGATGATGGAAGATCCGCGCAATATTACGCGCTCGATGGATATGTTGTGGACAGTGCGTGCATTGGAACGTATTGGCGATCATTCACGTTATATTTGTGAACATTTGATTTATATGGTGAAAGGCGAAGATGTGCGTCATTTAACGCAAGCCGAACTCGAAATTAAAATGAAGTCGTAATTCAAATTTACGATTGATAAAAAAGGCGCGAATTCATCGCGCCTTTTTTGTGAAAATTACTTTTTATCAAAGTAAAAATAACCACCAAATTTCCCTTTTAAAATCATTTTTTTATCGCTTTTTTCAACGAGCGAAAAGAAATCGAGGCGACTACTGCCAACTTGAGAAACTTTCAATTTTCCTTCCTCGATTTCGTAATTTACAGGCGGTTGATCATAGTATTTGCCTTCTCGTGGAATATGCAAAATGGTTAATTTCCCATCTTTGAATACCCAAGTATCTTCGCGTGGGAGCGCGGCTTCCTTTTCGCTTGCGGTGTTTTTAGTTGATTCGAGTTTCCAAGTACCTACCACGTCTTCCGTCGATTTCAAATCAACATCCGCAAAAACCGCACTGGTAGAAACCGCTAATGCCAACAACATTGCTGCCTGGTTTAATTTTTTCATGTTTAGCTCCCATTCGGTTAAACAACACCTGTTTAACATCGAGGTCGATTATCCGCCGGAACGGGTTGAACAAACAGTATTTTGTTTTACGCTGACTCTAAATCTAACCACACCGAACGGGTAAGCGGCATATTTAATCCATAATGCGGAGGAATGTTGAGCGAAGCTAAATAAGCATCCACCGTTTCAATCGAAGCAGTAAATTTAATGCCATACAAATTGTTAATCACGTCCTGACGAACAATATGTGCTTCATATTCAAAGCATCGCCCGTTCAACATTAGTTCAATCGTCATATCTTTGCCCGATGATTTGAGTAGTGAATGGTGTGACGTGTTGAATAATGCTCCCGATTTGCTGATACTTACCAAGTCAACACTAATGCCACCCGTTTTAAACAAACCAATGCGACTGATTGACGCAGAAATGTGATGTTTATTTGAAACAGGAATTCGAACTTCTGCACGCCGATTATCGTTAATTAAAGAATCGAATTGGGCAGACATGTTATTGAAACTTGCAAAATGTGGCATTTTTAATGCTCCGCGTGTGAACTTAAAATCTTGCTAAAGGTTAAAGGGATTCTATGTCAAGCGCGTGTCGAATATATTGCGATGCTGTGTCAATTCCATGTTGTTTATGTGACAAGGTGAATGTTAACAATGTCATTGCGCTGTCAAAAAAACACATTACAATCTAAAGACTATGAAAAAAACTAAACATAAAAAACATAAATTACTCCTCCGCAATTTGACGCTGGATGACTACGATAATCTGGCGATTTTGATGGAACACGTTTACGATAATCTCGGTGGTGCGTGGAAAAAAGAGCAGTACATTTCTCAAATCACTCGCTTTGCACAGGGGCAAATAGTTATTGAAGATAATGGCGTGTTAGTGGCCGCCGCGTTGAGTATGGTGGTGGATTACGACCGTTTTGGTGACGTGCATACTTACGCGCAAATCACTGGTGAAGGCTATTTAACCAATCATGATTCTGATGGCGATACGCTTTATGGGGTAGATATTTTTGTCCATCCGAAATATCGTGGTTTACGCTTAGGACGACGACTATACGATGCGCGAAAAGAACTATGTCGCAACTTAAATTTACGCCGATTTATCGCTGGTGGACGTATTCCTGGTTATGCCAAATATGCGGATAATTTTTCGCCTGTGCGTTATATCGAAGAGGTCAAAAATCGGGAAATTTTCGATCCCGTTTTATCGTTTCAATTAGCCAATGGCTTTCACGTCCGTAAATTATTGACGAATTATTTACCGATTGATAAGGAATCACTTGGGTTTGCGACGTTGCTCGAATGGTTGAATTTGGATTATGTTGATACAAAGCCGACTGTTGGCGCATCCAAAAAAAGTGTGATTCGTTTGGGCGTGGTGCAATGGCAAATGCGAACCTTGACTAGCGTTGAAGAATTACTCAAACACGCGGAGTTTTTTATTGATGCAGTAGCGGGGTATCACGCGGATTTCGTATTGTTCCCTGAATATATGAGTGCGCCGTTAATGGGTTTGTTTAACGACAAACATCCACCCGATGCGATTCGCGCATTAGCCGGTTTTAGCAGTGAAATTCGCAACGGTTTACTTGAAATGGCGATGTCGTACAACATCAATATCATTGCCGGTTCGTTGCCCGAATACAGTAATCACGAACTTTACAATGTATCTTGGTTGTTGCGTCGAGATGGGACGTTTGAAGCGCAATATAAAATTCATGTCACGACCGACGAGGTGAGTTGTTGGGGTGTGAAAGGCGGCGACGCGCTCAAAGTATTCGATACCGATTGTGGCAAAATCGCGGTGTTAGTGTGTTTTGATTCTGAATTCCCTGAGTTGGCACGGTTAGCGGCGTTGCAAGGCGCACAAATTTTGTTTGTGCCATTTTGGACGGACACGAAAAACGCCTATTTGCGCGTGCGCTATTGTTCGCAAGCACGAGCGATTGAAAATGAATGTTTCGTGGCGATTACCGGCAGCGTGGGGAATTTGCCGTACGCTGAAAATATGGATATTCAATATGCACAAGCGGCGATTTTTAGCCCAAGTGATTTTTCATTTCCGCACGATGCGATTTTGGCAGAAGCCACGCCGAATACCGAAATGACGTTAATTGCCGACGTGAATTTGGATTTATTAAAACAAGCTCGAACTCGTGGTGCGGCACAAAATTTAGCTAAACGCCGCGAAGATTTATACCGCCTAGAATGGTTTTAAGTCACGAAAGTCAGTCGGAATCGTGTGATATTAGTCAATCACACGATTTGCTTTAAGGCATACTACCTACACCTATCTATGAATTCTTTAAAATTTGTTTTACTACTTTGCCTCGTTTTGTTTTTATCTGTGTGCAACAACACTTATGCCACTGAAGAAATTGAATTCGAAAAAGAAACACCTAAAAAAGACACCCAATTTAGTCTCATGAATCTGCTGGCGGAAAAAGGCTTGCACGATATTGAAAACGAATCATGGAATATGTATGGACAAATCAACTACATCTCTTATTGGCACGGCAGTTTTAATGCGCCATACACAAATCTGAATGGCAGTAACAGTTCCTTGAATCCAAATCAGGATTATGGTTACACAGGATCAGGCGATTTATATTTTGGCTTAAAAACATTTTGGGACGGTGGTGAAATCTACGCTGCACCAGAAAGTATTGCAGAATCTCCTTTTTCAAATTTGAAAGGTATTGGCGGTTTAATTAACGATTTTGAATTACAAAAAAACGGTGGAAAATTACCAATTGTCTACCGTTCAAGAGCGTATCTTAAACAAACCATCAATTTAGGCGGCGATAAGGTTCATTTAGATTCTGCGCCCATGCAGTTGGGCAGTACCGTCGATAGTAGACGTTTAACGTTTCGTGTCGGCGGTTTTAGCATTCTGGATTTCTTTGATAAAAACTCCTATTCGGGTGATTTACGTCGTCAATTTATGAACATGGGATTTATGACGCATGCCGCTTATGATTTTGCCTCCGATGCACGGGGTTACAGCTTTGGTGGTGTGGTGGAGTATTTTCATGATGATTGGGCAATTCGTTTTGGACGCATTACCCCTCCAACAAATCCAAACGCTTTGCCAATTGATTACCGAATTTTCAAATACTACGGCGATCAAGTTGAAATCGAACATCATCACAAATTATTTGGTCGTGATGGCGCAACACGTTTGTTAGGTTATCGAAATCATTTAAATACAGGGCGTTTTGATGAAGCGATTGCTGCATTTCAAAATGATCCGTCTAAAAACGCCACAACTTGTACGGGTTATAACTACGGATCTGAAAATGCAACCGCTCCTGATTTGTGTTGGGTGCGTAGACCTCAAAATAAAATAGGTATTGGCATCAATTTAGAACAACAAGTTACCGATGATGTGGGGCTATTTTTTAGGGGAATGTATTCAGACGGTAAAACAGAAGTTTTTGCTTACACTTCCGCTGACAGATCAATGTCTTTTGGTGCGCTGGCAAATGGTATGCGTTGGGGACGCGATAAAGATCAGTTAGGCGTGGGTTATGCTCAAAGCTGGATTTCGGGACAACACGCAAAATATCTCGGCATGGGTGGAGTAGATGGTTTTATTGGTGATGGCAAGATAAACTACAGTCCTGAAAGAGCGGTGAATGTGTTTTACAGTGTCAACTTGTTGAGTTCTCTTTGGGTAACAGGTGATTATCAGCTTCTTGTAAATCCAGCGTTTAACTCAGATCGAGGTCCTGTTGATATTTACAGTGTGAAAATGCACGTTGAATTTTAAACATTTGGGAGATTGGTATGAAAGAATTATGGTTGCTTCGGCACGCAAAATCAGATCGCAAAACCGATGTCAGTGACATTGATCGTCCACTTAAAAAACGTGGTAAACGGGATGCCAAAAATATGGGCGTGTGGTTAAAGACGCAGCATTTAATTCCCGATGCACTACTTAGTTCACCTGCCACACGGGCGATTGAAACGGTACGAATTATTTACCAAGAACTCAACGTGGCGGGTTTGGTGATTCAAGAAGATTCGCGTTTATACGCAACCGGTATCGAACAATTGAAAATGGTTTTAGCGAGTTGTCCTGAAACGACACAACGGGTTTTGTTGGTCGGGCATAATCCTGAATTGGAAGATTTACTGATTCATTTAGTGGGGATTTCTGCATTACCAGATACTAATAAACTCTTGCCGACCGCTGCCTTAGTACGCTTATCTCTCAATACCGCGTGGGCAGATTTACACGAAGATTGCGCTCAGTTGCTATCGATCACTTATGCCAAATCCTTGTTAAACGAATGAGCGACACCCGAAAAAATTTTTCGATAGGTTTGCAGCCCACACAATCCCTCGCGGAAGCGGGCAAAAAGGTTTTTAGCTATCATTTTCATAATTTTTTAAAATGTGAAGATGCTGTTTGGGCTGATGAAAATATCGAAGCGTTGCATGATATGCGAGTAGCGACACGCCAAATGCGAGCCGCTATCCGAATTTTTGGACAAGGATTTACACCGAGTGCTTTAAAATTTCTGAAAAGTGGACTGAAAAAAACGGCTCACGTCTTAGGCGCGGTGCGCGATTTAGACGTATTTATTGAGAAATTCACCGCATATCAACACGAATTTTCACCTGATGAACGAGCGGAACTCGCGCCATTATTAGAGTATTGTCAGCTGCAACGTGACCACGCCAGAGCCAAATTGTTGGCGTATTTAAACAGTAAAACGTATAAAAGATTTAAGGCGGGAACGACTATTTTTATAAAAGAAGAGGGTGAAGGCATCAAACTTATTCCAGTAAATAAATTGATTCGTTATCAAATTCGCCATATTGTCAGCTCGCTTATTTACAGTTATTACGAAGCATTGCGCGGGTATGAACCTTTTTTAGAAAATGCTTCGGTAGAGCTTTTGCACCAGCTTCGAATTGATGCAAAACATTTTCGTTATACCGTAGAAAATTTCCAAGAAATTTTGGGACGTGAGAGCGCGATGGTCATTGCTGAAATCAAGCAAATACAAAACCATTTGGGTGATTTGAATGATGCTGAAGTGGCGTGTCAATTTTTAGAGAATTTTTTGAATCATTGGAAAAGTTATCGTCGTGAACTCACCACCGCTCAATTCAAAAAACCGACAGCGATTGCCCGTTATTTCAAAATTAAAAGTGAAGAGCGGGAACAACTGTTGATAACATTCCCTGACGCTTGGCATCAATTTAATTCGACGCAACTACGGCATCATCTCGCTTTAGCCATCGCAGTATTATGAACACAGCACAAAAATCCCTCACACTTTACGGATGGTTGTCGATTGCCGCTGCCGTTTCAACGATTGCACTCAAAACTTATGCTTATTTGCTCACAGATTCAGTGGGTTTGTTGTCCGACGCTTTAGAATCCGTTATCAATTTAGTTGCGGCAGTGATTATGCTCATTGTGCTGCACATTGCCGCGCAGCCGCCTGATGACGGTCATCCTTATGGGCATGAAAAAGTTGAATACTTTTCGAGCGGTGCCGAAGGTGTGATGATTTTACTAGCGGCGATTAGCATTGGAATTACCGCATGGGATCGATTGTGGCATCCGCACGCCTTGCAACAACTTGATATTGGGATTGCAATTTCAATATTTGCGTCTCTCATCAATTTAGTTGTGGCGAAAATTCTGATCAGTGTCGGTAAGTGTCAACGCTCAATTACATTGGAATCGGACGGTAAACATTTGATGACAGATGTATGGACAACGGTTGGGATTTTAATTGGCATTGGCGTAATTTTTGTTGCGAATTATTTTGAATCCAGTTTAGCGGTAGCGAAACAATTGGGCTTGAACGATTGGGGTATTCTGGATCCGATTATCGCGATTCTGGTAGCGATTAACATTGTATGGGCAGGATTGCAGTTGATACGGCGCACCGTTTCGGGATTGTTAGATGCCGCTTTATCTACCGATGAACAAACCAAAATTATCGAAGTGCTGGAACATTTTGTCGGCTCGGACAACATTGCTTATCACGCTTTGCGGACTCGTTATTCGGGGGCGCAACGTTTTATGTCGGTGCATATTTTGGTACCTGGCAATTGGACGGTGCAGCAAGGTCATGATTTAGTGGAGCTAGTTGAACAACAGATTGCGATGATTTTTGACAATATCGACATTGACACGCATCTTGAACCAATTGAAGACGATGCTTCATGGCGGCATTTGAAAATGGTTGAGCAGTAATCGCAACTTTTGTTTAAGACCATTTTCAGTCACAATGTTGTTTTTTTATCGACATTGAGTTTGAAATTATGGATTACCCCGAAAAAACCTGTTCCATCGACCGTCTTGTCACCCACGAAAAATTAGTTGCTGCCAGCATTGCGGGACGTAAAACCCAACAACGCCGCAACGGTGTTTATGGTTATCCAAACGAAACGTTTGATCTCGAAGGAAAAACGTTTGTCGTCACTGATTTATACCAACAGAAATTGGGTGAAATGACCGACGCTGACGCGCAAGCGGAAGGCTATCCGAGTTTGGAAATGTACCGTGATTTGATTTTGAGAATGCACGCTAACATGGAATGGAACGACGACGCTTCGGCGTGGGTGCATTGCTTCAAAGCGCAAGATTAAAAAACGCGCAGACTTTTTATTGTTATTCCATTTTGCTAAGAAAAATTATCGGTTATGCCTGACTTTCATCCTTTTTTTCATCGCGACTATGACGATGATTTATCCGTCCTAGATGCCCAGCCAAAATTAAAAAAACCGCCGTTGTATCGAGTGATTTTGCTCAATGACGATTTCACGCCGATGGATTTCGTCATTGAAATTTTGACCAATTTTTTCGGAATGTCCGAAGAACAAGCCACTGCGATTATGTTGCAAGTTCACACACGCGGCGTGGGGATTTGTGGCACTTATTCAAAAGACGTTGCCGAAACTAAAGTGTATCTCGTCAATTCTTACGCACTTGAAAATGACCATCCGTTGAAATGCGAGATGGAAGAAATTTAAGGAATCGTCATGTTAGGTAAAGCCCTAGAAGCTACATTAAATACTGCTTTCAAATCAGCGCGTGAAAGGCGACACGAATTTATCACTGTCGAACATTTGTTGTTCGGGTTGCTTGAAAACCCCGATGTTATTCCTGTTATGAAAGCTTGCGATGCCGATGTGAAATGGTTGCGTGGACAATTAGCGCGATTTATTGACGATACCATTTCCTATTTACCCGAAGTCACCACCCGCGATACGCAACCAACGTTGGGGTTTCAACGGGTGTTGCAACGTTCTGTTTTTAACGTGCAGGCTTCAGACAAAATTGAAGTCACGGGCGCAAATTTATTAGTTGCGTTATTTTGTGAAGCCGATTCACACGCTGTGTATTTACTTAGCCAACAAGATATTTCGCGTCTCGATGTGGTGAATTTTATCGCACATGGTATTTCTAAATTTGATGATCCTTATGAAGAACACGAACCGTCAAATGGACGTAAAAATTCGGAAAATGACACCAGTAAACCGCTCGAAAAATATGCCACGAATTTAAACGAAGAAGCCGCGCGTGGGCGAATTGATCCGTTAATTGGACGGGCAGCAGAAATTGAACGCACGATTCAAACACTTTGTCGTCGTCGTAAAAATAATCCATTGTTAGTAGGTGAAGCTGGCGTGGGTAAAACTGCGATTGCGGAAGGCTTGGCGAAACGTATTGTGGAAGAAGATATTCCTGATGTTTTACTCGATTGTGTAATTTATTCATTGGATTTGGGCGCGTTGGTGGCAGGCACAAAATATCGCGGTGATTTTGAAAAACGCTTGAAATCGCTGTTGAATCAAATGAAAAAAGAGCCACACGCGATTTTGTTTATTGACGAAATTCATACGATTATTGGCGCGGGATCAGCGTCAGGTGGCGTGATGGATGCGGCGAATTTAATTAAACCAATGTTGGCGGCAGGGCAATTACGTTGTATTGGTTCGACAACGTATCAGGAATATCGCGGCATTTTTGAAAAAGATCACGCCTTGGCGCGACGCTTTCAAAAAGTTGATATTTTAGAACCGTCAGTAGAAGAAACCGTGTTGATTTTGAAAGGTTTAAAATCACGTTTTGAAGAACATCACGGCGTGCGATATTCGCCCGAAGCTTTACGTTTAGCGGCAGAATTATCTGACCGTTACATTACCGATCGACATTTACCCGACAAAGCGATTGATGTGATTGATGAAGCGGGTGCAAAACAACGCATGGCGAATGCGGAAGATAAAAAAGAATTGATTGAAGCGTCTGAAATTGAAGAAATCGTGGCGAAAATTGCTCGTATTCCTGCGAAATCTGTGTCGAATAATGATATTGATAAGCTGGCAAATTTAGAAAAAAACCTAAAAATGTTGGTGTTTGGGCAAGACGAAGCGATTGCAGCATTAGCATCGGCGATTAAATTATCGCGTGCAGGTTTACGCGATTCGCAAAAAACGATTGGTTCATTTTTGTTCGCAGGGGCAACGGGCGTAGGCAAAACCGAAGTCACGCGCCAATTGGCGAAAGTGTTAGGTATTGAGTTGATTCGTTTCGATATGTCTGAATACATGGAACGACACACGGTTTCGCGGTTAATTGGCGCACCGCCAGGTTATGTGGGTTTTGATCAAGGTGGTTTATTGACGGAACAAGTGAATAAACATCCGCACGCTGTTTTGTTGTTGGACGAATTGGAAAAAGCGCATCCTGACGTTTTCAATTTGTTATTGCAAGTCATGGATCACGGCACATTAACCGATAATAACGGGCGCAAAGCGGATTTCAGAAACATCATTTTGGTAATGACCACGAATGCAGGTGCAGAAGAAGGTAGTCGCGCCTCAATGGGATTCACGCAACAAAATCACGCGAGCGATAGTTTGAAAATGGTTGAAAAAGGATTTTCACCCGAATTTCGTAATCGGTTAGATGCAATTATTCAGTTCAAACCACTGGATATAAGCATCGTCGGTCATGTTGTGGACAAGTTTATTTTTGAATTAGAATCGCTACTGGCAGATAAAAACGTAACGTTACACCTCACGCCGAAAGCGCGTTTGTGGCTAGCTGAAAATGGCTGTGATGCCAAGATGGGCGCACGCCCAATGGCGCGATTGATTCAAGAAAGCATTAAAAAACCGTTGGCTAATGATTTGCTTTTTGGAGAACTCGCGCACGGGGGACACGTCAAAATCAGTGTGAAAAATAACGAATTAGCATTTACAATCGAAAGTGCCAACGAAATACTTTTGACGGATTAACAGCAGATAACGAGTGCGTTAGCAATTAGCGCACTCGGAAAGTGATACGACCTTTGGTTAAATCGTAAGGGGTCATTTCAACTTTGACGCTATCGCCCGTCAAAATACGAATGTAATGTTTACGCATTTTGCCAGAAATGTGCGCGGTGACAATGTGACCGTTTTCGAGTTGTACGCGAAACATAGTATTTGGCAAGGTGTCGATGACTTTGCCTTCCATTTCAATTTGATCTTCTTTTGCCATAATGTGATTTTCTCGTGTAGTTATAAAGGGTTGAATTGTAGCATATTGGCGCATTAAAAATCGTGTGACATCTTAGCGATTTTCCAACAGTAGTGAATTTTCATATCGCGTACAAAATCTTCAGGAATTGTTTGTGCCGTAATATCTGTAATGCTCAAGCCCTCAAAAAGGCTCGCATCAAATTTGAACTTTCTAAAATTCGTCGAAAAATACAATACCCCATCTTTTGTAAGCAACTTCGCTGAATTTTGAATCAATTGAATGTAATCCAACTGCACGTCAAACACATTTTCCATTCGTTTAGAATTCGAAAACGTCGGAGGATCTAAAAAAATCAAATCATATTGGCGAGCTGCATTTTTCGCTTCTTTTTCTAGCCATTCCACGCAATCCGCTTGAATAAATTCGTGTCGTCCAGTCGTTGAATTCAATGCCAAATTATTTTTTGCCCACTGCAAATATGTGTTCGACATATCAATAGTTGTGGTAATTGTCGCTCCACCAACTGCCGCATGAACCGTCGCACTTCCTGTGTAAGCAAACAGATTTAAAAAGCGTTTTCCCTTGGCTTCTTTTTGAATTTGCAAACGAATAGGACGATGATCTAAAAAGATTCCCGTGTCTAAATAATCTTCAAAATTTACCAACAACCGACAACGTCCTTCGTTGATTTCGTGAAAAATACCAGATTCCGCCTGTTTTTCGTATTGGTCAGTATTGCGTTGTTTGCGACGAATTTTTAACAAAACTTGCTCTTTCGATACATTCAACACGCTTGGAATTTCTGCCAATAAACCCGCCAAACGCACGTCGGCTTTATGTTGATCAACGCTTTTGGGTGGTTCATATTCTTGAACATTCACCCATGTTTTATCGTCGCAATGATAAATATCAACCGCGACGGCGTATTCCGGCAAATCGGCATCGTAAACCCGATACGCAAACACGTTATTTTGCTTCGCCCATTTCGACAGTTTTTTTAGATTTTTTTGCAACCGATTCGCAAACATTGGCGCAGGTTCGACAGGCGTTTTATATTCAGATTCTGTCACTTCATTCATTTTCGCGGTAACTTCGGTAACGTGTTCAATGCGCTGTTCGACCGTTCTTTCTTTCGGAATAAAAAACGCCTTTTCTTCAATCGTCAAACGCAACAATCGACATTCCAACGCGCCATTAAACAATGTAATTGGTTTGTGCGAACGAATTCCCAAACGAAAACCTAACTCTGGATTACTAATAATTAACGCTGCTTGCCAACCGACAAAATTAGTTTTTAAGGTTTGTCCAAATTGTTCATACAAAAGCGCAGTTTCGGCTTCATCGCCTAAACGTTCGCCATAAGGTGGATTACAAATGACCAATCCTTTTTCCCAACTTTCAGGCGGTTTTGCATCGCAAATATCACGACGTTCAATATGAATTTTTCCTTGAAAACCTGCATTGGCAACGTGGGCTAATGCAGTATTGACGGTGTTTTTATTTTTATCAAAACCGACAATCATGGGCAATTTTTTCATGCCAACGATTTTGCGCCATTCGGCATCACGTCGTAGGTTTTGCCAGCATTCTGCATCGTGTTTTTTCCACCCCAAAAAGCCAAAATAATCACGTCCCAATGCAGGTGCAACATCTGCCGCAATCATCGCGCCTTCGAGCAATAATGTTCCTGAACCACACATTGGGTCTAAAAGCGATTTACCTTCGGCTACCATCTTCGTCCAACCGCAACGCAATAACATTGCCGCCGCTAAATTTTCTTTCATCGGAGCTTCAATGCTCACATCACGATAACCCCGACGGTGCAAACTTTCGCCCGACAAATCCAAACTCAATTCAGCTTTTTCACCGTTCAAATGCACGTTAATTCGAAGATTCGGACGTTCAGTGTTAATGCTCGGACGCACGCCAAATTTTGCTCGCATTTGGTCAACGATTGCGTCTTTGACTTTCAACGCACCGAAATGGCTATTGTTAATCACGGTCGAATTTTTTGAACTGAACGACACCGCAAACGTATCTTCCGCGCCAAAATGCTCAAACCAATTGATTTCTTGGACGGCGCGATATAAATCGTCTTGGCTTCGGACTTCAAACGCGCTTAAAACTAACAAAACGCGATTGGCGACGCGCGACCATAAACAGACGCGATATGCCATTTCTAAATCGCTCGAAAAGGCAACGCCGGCGGTGGTAGCTTTAAATTCTGTGATGCCTAAAGAACGTAATTCGTCGGTTAAAATCCCTTCGAGTGCTTTGGGCGTGGTGGCGAAAAATTGGAGTGTCATTGATTTTGATTTCTGAAATAGATAAGACTTCGGAGTACAAACCTTGGTTTGTACTCCGAAAAGAAGAGGGGATTACATCGTGATAATTTGGTCGCCTTTGCTAACCAAAACCACATCGGCTGGACGTGCTGAGAAAATTCCTACCATGACCACGCCGGTAATGTTGTTAATCAAATTTTCTAATTTCGTTGGGTCGATAATGCTCAAATTATGAACGTCTAAAATCACGTTGTGATTATCAGTGATGCAGTTTTCGCGGTAAATCGGTTGACCGCCTAATTTTACCAATTCACGCGCCACATAACTCCGCGCCATCGGCACAACTTCAACGGGTAACGGGAATTTGCCTAATACATCCACCAATTTCGATTCGTCCGCAATACAAACGAATTGACGACTTGCCGCCGCGATAATTTTTTCACGAGTCAACGCTGCACCGCCGCCTTTAATCAATTGTTTATGTGGATTCACTTCATCTGCGCCATCAACATAAATGTCCAATGTGCCGACATCGTTTAAATCTAAAACGGGAATGCCTAACGCTTTTAAACGTTGCGTACTCGCTTCAGAACTAGAAACGGCACCTTCAATATCGTTTTTAAAATCTACCAATAAATCAATAAAATGATTCACCGTCGAACCGGTACCCACACCGATAATGCCAACGCCTTTGATATACGGTAATGCGGCTTCAGCGACTTTGCGTTTTAATTCGTCTTGTGTCATTTGAGTTTTCTCCTAAGTTGTAAAAGTTGCAAAGGCAAGGCACACGCCCCGCGCTTCGATGATGATAACGCATCATTCGGCTTTTTATCAGCGAATTTTATTTTTAGAACTGCGGTTTTAAATGGACGATTCAGCATCGTTTTGAACCATTTTTTATGGCAAGAGTTAGCGACTTCAACGCCTCTGTCGCACTCACTAACGCATCAATCATTTCTTCACCTTGTGCGATATGCCCAGAATTCGGTAAAACAACGTAATTCGCTTGTGGCAATGCACGATGTAATTGCCATGCCGCTTCAATTGGACACACTAAATCTTGCCGCCCGTGAATAATCGTCACAGGTAAATGGCGTAGTTTTTCGCAATGAGTTAGCAATTCATTTTCAGCTAAAAAGTAATGATTTTTTGCAAAATACACTTCCATTTTTACCTGTTTAATATCATGTTCGGTGAGGTGATAGTCATAAGGCTGGTAAGCATTGCCCAACGCTACTTGCCCGCCCCACACTTGCCACGCTTTTGCCACTCTCCGAATCGCTAACTCATCATTGCCCCATAAAGTTGCACACAAATCAGCAATCAAATTGTCTGTGTGATATTCGGTGGGAACGCTATCAATTAAATGCTGCCACGCTTCAGGGTAAATCAGAGATACACCTTGTTCTCCTAAAAACCAGTGCATATCTTGTGACCGCGCTAAAAAACTGCCGCGTAAAATCATCGCTTGCACCCGTTTGACGTGTTTTTGCGCGTAAGCCAACGCCAACGTCGCCCCCCACGATCCGCCAAATAAAACCCAACTTTCTAACGCCAAATGCTGCCGAATGCGTTCCATATCGGCAATTAAATCGAGCAACGTATTGTGCGCTAACTCACCAAAAGGTAACGACCGCCCACAACCACGCTGATCAAACAAAATAATGTGGTAATACTCAGGATCAAAAAAACGTCGGTGGTCGGGTTTGCATCCAGAACAAGGCCCGCCGTGTAAAAAAATAATCGGTACACCTTGTGGGTTGCCGCATTGTTCGACGTAAATCGAATGCGCATGGTCGGTTTTTAAATAGAAGTGATCAAACGGTTCGAGTGGTGAAAAAAGAGTTTTCATGATTGGGGGATTGGGAAGGTAAGCGTAAAAATGGATACTTTAAGTCATCAATTTCAATAAGACAATTCGCATTTAACCTTCAAAGTAACGCCAACAAATCTAAACATTGACGCAACTGCGTTATAAAAATATAATCGCACGCTTACTATATTTTATAGATTAAATGCTTAATGGAGCTTACGCCGATGTATGCGGTAATTGAAACAGGCGGTAAACAGTACCGCGTAGAAAATGGTACCTACTTAAAAGTAGAAAAATTAGAACTTGGCGAAGGTGATAGCATCGAATTCGACAAAGTTTTAATGATTGAAGAAGATGGCGATGTGAAAGTGGGTTTGCCTTTCATTATTGGCGGCAAAGTGACTGCTACCGTGTTATCTCAAGGTAGACACAAAAAAATCAAAATTGTTAAATTTAGAAGACGTAAACATCACATGAAAACGATGGGACACCGTCAATACTATACCGAAATCCAAATTACTGGTATTTCTGCTTAAAAAATAGGAGTTAAAAATGGCTCATAAGAAGGCTGGCGGTAGTACCCGCAACGGACGCGATTCCCAATCAAAACGCTTAGGCGTTAAACGTTATGGCAGCGAAACCGTTACCGCAGGTAGCATCATCGTTCGTCAACGTGGCACACATTTCCACGCTGGCACAAACGTTGGCATTGGCAAAGATCACACTTTGTTTGCGAAAGCAGACGGCGTAGTGCTTTTTAAAGTACAAGGTCCTAAAAACCGCAAGTTTGTTAGCATCGTAACAGCGGCATAAATAATCGCTCGCCTTCGTGGCAAGCGGCAACGACTGAGAAAGCTCCGCCGAATGGTTGGGGCTTTTTTCGTTTATATCAGTTTGAGTTGAGTAAAATATGAAATTTGTTGATGAAGCACAGGTGCGCGTTGAAGCCGGTGACGGTGGGAATGGAACGATTGGTTTTCGCCGCGAAAAATTTATTCCAATGGGCGGCCCCGATGGTGGCGACGGCGGCAACGGCGGTTGTGTTTATTTAATCGGCATGGAAAACATGAACACGCTGGTTGATTTTCGCTATCAATCCGTTTATCGCGCTCAACGTGGTCAAAATGGCATGGCACGAAACTGCACCGGCAGAAAAGGCGAAGATGCTTACGTTTCTGTACCGCTCGGCACGCGGGTTTCAGATTCTGAAACGAACGAAATTTTGGGTGAATTAGTCAAAGAAGGCGAAACGTTACTCGTCGCACAAGGCGGCTTTCACGGGTTGGGCAATACGCGCTTCAAAAGCAGCATCAATCGTGCGCCACAAATTGCTAGTAAAGGCTCAGATGGTGAACATCGTTTGCTAAATTTAGAACTCACTTTGATTGCCGACGTGGGTTTATTGGGTATGCCAAACGCCGGTAAATCGAGTTTGATTCGCGCCGTGTCGTCTGCCACACCAAAAGTGGCTGATTATCCGTTTACCACGCTTTATCCGAATTTAGGCGTGGTGCGTATTGATGAATTACGCAGTTTTGTCATCGCCGACATTCCAGGCGTTATCGAAGGTGCAGCCGAAGGCGCGGGTTTAGGTTTGCAGTTTTTGAAACATTTAGATCGCACCGGTTTATTGTTACATTTGGTCGATATTGAACCGTATGAAAGCAGTGAATCCCCTATTTCTGCTGCTAAAAAAATCATCGCCGAAATCGAAAAATGGAATGAGAATTTAGCAAATAAACCACGTTGGTTGGTGCTAAATAAAGTTGATCGCGTGTTGGACGAAGAACTCGACGCGCATTGCCAAGAAATTATCGACGCGCTAAATTGGACGGCTCCAGTGTTCAAAATCGCCGCGATTAACGGGCAAGGTACGCGCGAATTGATGTTTGCGATTATGGAATTTTTGGAAGCGCAACGGCAAATGGTGAAAGATGAACAAGCGTGAAAATTTTAAAAACGTTAAACGGATTGTCGTCAAAATCGGCAGTTCGCTACTCACCAAAGGCGGCAAAGGTTTAGACAAAATTGCCATTACCGATTGGGTTAGCCAAATGGCGACGTTACGCAAACAAAACGTAGACGTGATTTTGGTGTCATCTGGTTCTGTTGCGGAAGGCGTGTGGCGATTGGGTTTGAAAACACGTCCGACCACGTTGCACGAATTACAAGCGGCAGCGGCGGTGGGACAAATGGGCTTAGTGCGCGTGTTCGACGACAGCTTTCAGCAGTACGATTTGCACGCCGCGCAAGTCTTACTGACGCACGACGATTTGTCGAATCGGCAACGTTATTTGAATGCGCGTAGCACGCTTTTAACGTTGTTGAATTTTAGCGTTGTTCCTGTGATTAACGAAAATGATACTGTGGCGACCGAGGAAATTCGCTTCGGTGATAACGATACACTTGCAGCATTGGTGGCGAATTTAGTTGAAGCCGATTTGCTGATTATTTTGACCGATCAGCAAGGTTTATTTACCGCTGATCCGAGCGTGAATCCTGACGCAACGTTAATTTCACAAATCAGCGTCAACGATGACCGCTTAGAAAGCATGGCAGGTGAAAGTCGGAGCGGTTTGGGACGTGGCGGAATGTCTACAAAAGTCAGTGCGGCACGATTAGCTGCACGTTCTGGCGCAGCAACAATCGTTGCGGCTGGCGCGACGGCGAACGTCATTAACGTAATTTTAAATGGTGAGGAATTAGGCACGCATTTCTTGCCAGATATTGAACCGTTATTAGCGCGAAAACGTTGGTTAGCAGGACAATTGCAAGTCAAAGGACAATTGGTTTTAGATGATGGCGCAGTCGAAATGCTAAAAAATAACGGTAAAAGTTTATTAGCGGTCGGCGTGAAATGGACGACAGGACAATTTGAACGTGGCGAACTTGTCACGTGTGTGGATTTGAACGGTGTTGAAATCGCCCGTGGTTTGGTGAATTACGGCAGCGAAGAAACTCAAAAAATTGCAGGTAAAAACAGTTTTGAATTTGAAAAATTATTAGGTTACGCAGACGATTTAGAGCTTATACACCGCGACAATTTGGTCTTGATATAGACAAAAACCACCTGCTAATGTGGAATTAGGAGGCGGTTTTTTTATGATTACCTTTCTTCCACAATTCGCCCGATTATCATTTTTGTTTTAGCTCCCAACGCCCATGCAACCCACTTTTATCCATCTCAGAGTTCACACCGAGTATTCGTTAATTGACGGTTTAGTCAAAATTAAACCGCTTGTTAAACGATTAACCGAATTAAAAATGCCAGCGGTTGCCGTGACGGATCACGTCAATTTATTCGGTTTAGTTAAAATGTACAAAACCGCGACAGGGCAGGGCATCAAACCGATTGCAGGTGCGGACGTTTTAATTTTCAATTCCGATGAACCCGATAATCCGTACCGATTAACGTTGCTCGCACAAAATCACAAAGGTTATGTGACGCTGACTGAATTGGTGTCGAAAGCCTATCAGCATGGACAATCGAAAGATGGCGTGCCGATGTTAAAACGTGAATGGATTGAACAAAATCATGACGGACTGATTGCGTTATCGGGCGCAATGCAAGGCGATATTGGACGGGCGTTAATCGCGGATAAAAAAGATGACGCGCTGCATTTTGCAATGTATTGGCAAAACTTATTTCCGAATCGGTTTTATTTGGAATTGCAGCGCATCGGTAAACCGAATGAAGAAAGCTACATTGCGGCGGCAGTGGAATTAGCGGCGGCGTTGAATTTGCCTGTTGTTGCTACGAATGACGTGCGTTTTTTAAAACAAACCGAATTTGCCGCGCATGAAATTCGGGTTTGTATCAATCAAGGGCGCGTTTTAGATGATGTGCGTCGTCCAAAAGATTACACCGAGCAGCAATATCTGCGGAGTGCAGAAGAGATGGCCGCGTTATTTGCTGACATTCCCGAAGCTTTAGAAAACACTGTGGAAATTGCGAAACGGTGCAGTTTGACACTGACATTGGGCAAAAATTATTTGCCCGATTTCCCCACGCCGCCAGGCATGACGATTAACGATTTGATTATTGCTGAATCTGAAAAAGGCTTGCTTGAACGCTTGCAACATCACGCCGTACCGAATGAAGCCGACTATCATGAACGCTTAAAAATCGAACTCGACGTGATTACCCAGATGGGTTTTTCGGGTTATTTCATGATTGTGGCGGACTTCATTCAGTGGGCAAAAAATCACGGTATTCCCGTCGGGCCGGGTCGTGGTTCAGGCGCGGGTTCATTAGTCGCGTATGTTTTGAAAATTACGGATTTAGATCCGATTGAATTTGAGTTGCTGTTCGAGCGATTTTTGAATCCAGAACGGGTTTCGATGCCCGATTTTGATATTGATTTCTGTATGGATCGACGCGACGAAGTGATTGATTACGTCGCCGACCATTACGGACGCGACCAAGTTTCGCAAATTATTACTTACGGTTCGATGGCGGCAAAAGCCGTGATTCGTGATGTGGGACGAGTGTTGAGTTTGGGTTATGGGTTTGTTGACCGATTAGCCAAAATGATTCCGACCGAGGTGGGAATTACGTTAAGCGATGCCTTGAAAAATAGTCCCGATTTGCAGCAAGCCTACAACAACGAAGAAGACGTTAAAACATTGATTGATATGGCGTTAATTTTGGAAGGTACGGCGCGAAATGCAGGGAAGCACGCGGGCGGTGTGGTGATTGCACCGACGAAATTAACCGATTTCACACCGCTTTATTGCGACCACGAAGGCAACAATTTAGTCACGCAATTCGACAAAAGCGATGTGGAATCAGTCGGCTTAGTGAAATTCGACTTTTTGGGCTTGCGGACGCTGACGATTATTGATTGGGCGTTGCAAACCATTGACGCGCAAAATGCCAAAAAAGGCTTGCCGCCTGTCGATATTAGCCAAATTCCGCGTGATGATTTTGCCTCGTATGATTTGCTGAAAAAAGGCTTAACGACTGCCGTATTCCAACTCGAATCACGCGGCATGAAAGAGTTAATCAAAAAATTGTTGCCTGATTGTTTCAATGACATCATTGCGTTGGTGGCGTTATTTCGTCCTGGCCCTTTGGAATCGGGGATGGTCGATGATTATGTTAACGTTAAACATAAACGCAAAGCCGCTGAATACGCGCATCCGATTCTTGAGCCGATTCTTGAACCGACCAACGGCGTTATTTTGTATCAAGAACAAGTCATGCAAATTGCGCGGGAATTGTCAGGTTATACGTTGGGTGGCGCGGATATTTTGCGCCGAGCAATGGGCAAGAAGGATGCGAAGGAAATGGCGAATCAACGTGCCGTTTTTGTCAGTGGCGCGTTAGCCAATCAAGTTACTGAAGAAATAGCTAACTACGTTTTTGATTTGGTTGATAAATTTTCAGGGTATGGCTTTAATAAGTGCTTAATTGGCGACACGCTAATTGCAAATTCTCAAACTGGTGAATTAAAAAAAGTCAGTGAATGGTATTCACAAGGTTTGGCAAATGTAGCTAGTCTGCAAAACGATTATAGCTTGGGTGAAAGTCGTGTTATCGATATGGTTGAAAATGGCATTAAGCCTGTTTTCAAAGTCATAACCTCATTAGGAAAAACGATTACGGCGACAGGAAATCACCCTTTTTTGACTGTAACAGGTTGGAAAAACTTAGACGATTTAAAGGCTGAAGATCGAATTGCTTCGCCCGCTTATTTACCTATTGATGCTCAAAATGTTTGGGAAGATTACCAGTTAATTACACTCGGTTGGGTATTGTCGGAAGGGAATACTTGTCACCCTAGCGGTTTTTATTTCTATAACAATAAATCTGTAGTCGTCGATGATTTTGTGGAATCGGTAAGTAAATTTACGAACACAATACCTCGTAGTTATCAACGCGCTGACAGAAATGATATTTACGAGGTTTATGTTGGTACAGGACAAAATGGACGTTTCAAAACGGGTTCTATAGGAAATACTTCGGAACGTTCTGGCGCGAGAATATGGCTTGAATCGTTGAATCTAATTGATATAAAAGCTCCACAAAAAAGTTTGCCAGATGAAATTTTCACTCTTAAAAACTATTGTTTGGCGTTGTTAATTGGGCGTTTATGGTCGGGTGATGGTTTTGTTGCGATGAAAAGCAATGCCACGCCTTATTTTGCGAGTTCATCTGAAAAATTGATAAAACAGCTACAGCATTTGTTATTACGTTTCAGTATTGTTACTCGTGTTCAAACTAAGAACTTTGCCTACAAAGAAGGACGTATTGGTTATACACTTCATGTTTTAGGGCGACGTAGTATTGATAATTTCATTTCTCACATCGCACCGCATTTAATTGGCAAAGATGAGCAGTTATTATTTTTGACGAATTACTTATCAACTGTTGCAGTTAATTCAGAATCTGTTGATACGCTACCTGCTGAAATTCTCACTTTGTTACAAGATGAAAGACAGAAAACAAATTTATCGTGGATTGAAATTGGCAAACAAGCTGGTGTGTCTAGCCGAATGTTTTATACCAGTAACAATCCCACAAAAAAAGGTTATCGTCGTTCAACCATTTTAAAATTAGCTGAGTTTTTTAATTCGGAAAAACTGCGACAAATTGCTCACCCTGATTTGTTTTGGGAACGAATTGTTAGCATTGAGTCGGTAGGTAAAGAAATGACCTACGATTTAGAAGTTGAGCATACGCATAACTTTGTTGCTAACGATATTATAGTTCACAATTCCCACTCCGCCGCTTACGCCCTCGTCGCCTATCAAACAGCCTGGTTAAAAGCGCATTATCCAGCAGCATTTATGGCGGCGGTACTTTCGGCGGATATGGACAATACCGATAAAATCGTGATTAACATTGAAGAATGTCGTTTGTTAAACATCAAAATCATTCCGCCATCGATTAACGTTTGCGATTACAAATTCACCGTGAACGATAACGGCGCATTGGTTTATGGTTTAGGGGCGTTGAAAGGGGCGGGCGAAGGCGCAATTTTAGACATGATTGAAGAACGCAAAACTAACGGCTTATTTTTGGGTTTGTACGATTTATGTCAGCGCGTCGATTTACGCAAATTCAACAAGCGCGTTTCAGAAGCCCTGATTAAAGCAGGCGCATTGGATGAATTTAATCCCAACCGTGTTGCACATTTAGCCGAATTACCGACGGCGTTAAAAGTTGCGGAACATCAAAGTAAAATGAAATTGGCAGGGCAATGCGATTTATTTGGTTTGGGTGGTGGCGAAGCTAATGAAGAAGAATCTGCAACACCAACTTACGCAACAACCGTGGATGCGTGGTCAGACAAAGTCCGTTTTACCGAAGAAAAAGCCATTTTGGGTTTGTTTTTAACGGGACATCCGATTGACCAATACGCCGATGAATTGCGTCAACTTGCGTCCAAAAAATTGTCACAACTCATCAATGAAATATCACCGAATCGTCGATCAATGCCTGTGCGTGTGGCGGGTTTAGCAATAGATATTGGTTCGCGCCAAAACAAACAAGGTAAATCACGCGGTTTTGCGATTCTCGATGACAACACCGCACGTTTAGAAATCGTGGCGCACCGCGAAAATTATGATGACAACAAGCAATTTTTCACCGCTGATTACAAAGACCGTTTATTGATTGTCGAAGGGAATTTGGCGATGGACAGTTATTTGAATACGCCGTTATTGACGGTTGATAGAATTTACCCGATTGAAAAATCACGAAAAACCTTGCAACTCACGTTCAAAAATAACAACGCGCAATTTGAAAAGCTCGCTGACATTTTACAAACCGTGAAAGGCGGAGAAACGGTGGTACAGATTGATTATTTTGGCGTAAATGCTCGTGCTACGTTGCGTTTAGGCAATGCGTGGCGCGTCGAAACTACGGATGAATTGTTGCACGAGTTGAAAATTTGGCTCGGAAAAGAGGCAGTTAAATTGGGTTATTAACTCAGTGGATGGTTTTATAACGAACGTGTCTGACAACATTGTTTTGAGGTTTTTCGGTTATCATCCACGAATTATTTTGAGGATTCAGGTTTGAATTTGCTCAAATCGTATCGTCGATGCGTGGACGTACTAGGTTTAGATAACATTTTCCCTTTTTTTAATTTACAGAGTTTTATGAATTTTCAATTACTTTCTACTGACGGACACGCGCGGCGCGGACGTTTAACGTTTGAACGCGGTGTAGTCGAAACACCGATTTTTATGCCGGTTGGCACTTATGGCGCGGTGAAATCGCTCACGCCCGAAGATTTACTCGGCATCGGCGCACAAATTATTTTGGGCAACACGTTTCATTTGATGCTGCGTCCGACCACAAAAGTGATTCAAGCGCACGGCGATTTACACGATTTTATGAATTGGCAAAAACCAATTTTGACTGATTCGGGTGGTTTTCAAGTGTTCAGTTTGGGCGCGTTACGCAAAATCAAAGAAGAAGGCGTGACATTCAAATCGCCGATTAACGGCAGCAAAATTTTTATGTCGCCTGAAAGTTCTATACAAGTGCAACGCGAATTAGGCTCGGACATTGTGATGATTTTTGACGAATGCACGCCGTATCCGGCAACCGTCCAAGAAGCAGCAGATTCGATGCGGCTTTCGTTACGTTGGGCAAAACGCAGTAAAGATGCCCACGCCGATAATCCATCGGCATTATTCGGAATTGTGCAAGGTGGAATGTATGAGCATTTGCGCGATGAATCGATTGCCGGTTTGCTTGATATTGGTTTTGACGGTTATGCGATTGGTGGATTATCCGTTGGCGAACCGAAAGAAGAAATGATGGCAACGCTCGATGCGATTCACCAAAAAATGCCGGTCGATAAACCGCGTTATTTGATGGGCGTGGGTACACCTGAAGATTTGGTCGAAGCAGTTTGTCGAGGCATTGATATGTTTGATTGTGTGATGCCGACTCGAAATGCGCGAAACGGTCATTTATTTACGACCTTTGGCGTGGTGAAAATTCGCAACGCGCAATATGAATTCGATACGAAACCGATTGATGAAAATTGCAGTTGTTATACTTGCCAAAACTATTCGCGTTCATATTTACGTCATTTGGATAAATGTAAAGAAATGCTCGGTTCGCGCCTCAATACCATTCACAATTTGCATTATTATTTGAGTTTGATGCAAGGCTTGCGTGAAGCGATTCAACGTAAAGAATTAGATGTGTTTGTGAAAGAATTTTATGCGAAGCGAGCCAGTTAACTCATGATAAAACAGCACACTTTAAACGCCCGTCGGTTACTTTGCCCGATGCCAGTGATTCGCACACAAGATGCTGTCAAAAAATTGCAAATTGGTGAAGTTTTAGAAGTCATCGGCACCGATTCTGGCATTCTTCAAGACATTCCCGCCTGGTGTCGCATCAATGGGCATACCGTTTTAGACACTTTCACCGATGATTTTGAATACCACATCGTTTTACAAGTCGGCGAATAATGAACATCTATATTTTTAACTTAACCTATTTGATTTATGCCTAAAAAAATTCGTATTGAACGTAAAAATGGCGCGGCTTTAGAACGCTATATTTCCGATTTAGCTCGGCTCAGAATTGAAGTTTTTCGTGACTTCCCATATTTGTACGACGGTGATTTTGAGTACGAAAAAAAATATCTGCAAACCTATCTCGATTGTTCTGAAAGCGTGATTGTTTTGGCATTTGACGGTGACGAGGTTGTGGGCGCATCAACGGCAATGCCGATGAAACATGAAACGGCAGAAATTCAAAAACCATTTATTGAAAACGGCTATAACCTCGACGACGTGTTTTATTGCAGCGAATCCGTATTGAATAAAAATTATCGTGGTTTAGGCATTGGCGTTAAATTTTTCGATGAACGTGAAGCGCATGCTGCTGAATTAGGGGGATTTAAACACATTACATTTTGCTGCGTAGAACGTTCCACCCATCATCCACGTCGTCCTGCCGATTACGTTCCGCTCGATGCGTTTTGGAATAAACGTGGTTACGTTAAACATCCCGAATTACACACCGAATACGTTTGGAAAGATTTGGACGACAGCGAAGAAACCGCTAAACCTATGACTTTTTGGCTAAAACATGACCGTTAAAATTGCAACCGCTCAATACGACATCAGTTTTTTAGAAACGTGGGCAAATTACCAACGTAAAACAGAACGCTGGGTGAAACAAGCCGCTGAACAAGGCGCGAAAATTTTAATGTTTCCCGAATACAACACGATGGAACTTCCATCGTTATTTCCCAAAGAAATTTATTCGGCATTGAATGAACAACTCGCTAATTTGCAAACATTGTATGAAGGATATGTGCATTTATTTCAAGGATTGTCGCAAAAATATCAGTGCTACATTCTAGCGGGGACGTTTCCCGTTTGTATTTCAGAAGGCGTTTATCACAATCGCGCCCATTTGTTTATGCCGAATGGTGACGTGGGTTTCCAAGACAAAATCATGATGACGCGCTTTGAAAATGAACATTGGTTAATCAGCGCAGGCAATGAATTAAAAGTTTTCGACACGGAATATGGACGCATTGCTATTAACATTTGTTATGACAGCGAGTTTCCATTATTAGCGCGACAACAAGTCGAAGCCGGTGCGAATTTGATTTTAGTGCCGAGCTGCACCGATCATGCGGCGGGTTATCATCGCGTAAAAATTGCTTGCCAAGCACGCGCATTGGAAAATCAGTGTTATGTCGCGCAGGCGTGTTTAGTCGGTGATGCGGCGTGGTCTCCAGCCGTAGATGTTAATTGCGGTTCGGCGGGAGTTTATACGCCAGTTGATTATGGTTTTCCCGAAGACGGAATTTTAGCGGCAGGCGAATTTAATGTACCGCAATGGGTTTACGCCACGATTGACTTGAAAAACTGTGAAAAAGTACGCGCTGAAGGGCAGGTATTTAATTACCGTGATTGGACGTTGCAACATAACGCCGTTTTACGGTAATAACGTTTGTTTCGCTAAATTTATTTTTGCCGCTAAATAATTCGAACCTCCGCGATCAGGATGGACTTTTTGCATCAATTTACGATGCGCCATAATGATGTCCGAATCGGTCGCGGTTGACGTTAATCCTAAAATTTCAAACGCTTCGGCACGAGACATTTCACCCGACGGATTCGAGTGGCGCGATTGCGATTCTTCCTGTTGTGAATGCGGATTTTTCCATTGTTGCCAATGACGACGTGCTTGTAGCCAATGAGGTAAGAATTGCAACGCCGCTGGCAATAATCGAAATAAAAACGTGACGGTCATCACCACAAACGCAAAAAAGACATTCAATCGCCCCGTTGCTAACAAATACGTCAATGCCATGCCAATGAAACTGATGATTAAAATTTTGCCGTACTTTTTTAAAATTTCGGGTGGCTTTTTGAGTAAGAATTGAACCGCAAAAAATGCGACTAAAAATAAAATGAGTTGAAACACAATCGCCCTCTTTAAATTCCTAATTTATGACTTGCCATTCTACCACTCCAATTCTAGGTTTTGCCGCCGCCAGCGGCACAGGTAAAACCACGCTACTTACACAACTTTTACCGTTGCTCAATCAAGCCGGTTTGCGCGTGGGTTTAATCAAACATAGCCATCACGATTTTGAAATTGATCACGCCGGCAAAGACAGTTTTCGGCTACGGCAAGCAGGAGCTACGCCGATTGTTTTGGTATCGAAACATCGTCGCGCCATGATTGAAGAATTTTCAAATCAAATTGAACCAAACCTTGCCGACCAAATCGCGTTATTTAATGCGGCTGAAATCGATTTAATTTTAGTCGAAGGTTTTCGGAGTGAACCGTTTGCAAAAATCGAATTGCATCGTGCCAGTTTGAATCAGCCGTTTTTATATTTGAATGACACTCACATTATCGCTGTTGCAACCGATACGCTTTTAACTGCGGATTTGCCGCAATTGAATTTAAATCAACCGGCTGACATCGCCAACTTTATTTTGCATACCTTTCTAAAATTATGACTCTTGAATCTTGTGTTATTGCTGAAAAGAAACCGTTGCTTACCGTTGCAGAAGCACAGCAGCGTATTCACGAGGCGATTGTGCCGCTGACGGAAAGTGAAATCGTCCCACTAAAACAAGCCTTCGGACGTGTATTAGCCGAAACGGTTTTTGCACCGATTGATTTACCTTCAGCACGCAATTCAGCAATGGATGGTTATGCGTTCGCCAGTGAAACTTTTTCGCAGACTTTAACCAATGTCGGAACATCGTGGGCAGGCAAACCGTTTGAAGGCGTGTTAAAAATGGACGAATGTGTGCGAATTTTTACTGGTGCTGTTTTACCTGAAAATGCCGATTCAGTGGTGATGCAAGAACACGTTACGGTAAATAGCTCGCAAATCATTTTTCCCGAAGACGTGAAATTGAAAAAAAACGTTCGTGAAATTGGCGAAGATGTGCGGGTTGGCGATGCACTTTGTTCCGCAAATAAAATACTCACGGCGGTCGATTTAGGTTTATTGGCGGCGGCTGGCGTTGAAAATGTGTCGATTATTCGGCAACTAAAAATCGCCTATTTCTCGACCGGCGACGAACTCCTGCCATTAGGCGAATCTTTAGCACCCGGCAAAATTTACGACAGTAACCGTTATAGTTTACATGGTTTGTTGCAAAATCCGTGTTATCAAGTGACGGATGGTGGCGTAATTTTTGATGATAAAGACGAATTAAAACGCACCATCATTCAAGCGGCAAGTGCATTTGATATGGTCATTACAACTGGTGGCGCGTCAGTGGGTGAAGCTGATTATGTGAAAGAAGTGCTAGACGAATGCGGCGAAGTAAACTTTTGGAAAATCGCCATGAAACCAGGCAAACCGCTCGCTTTCGGTAAAATTGGCGCGTGTTATTTCTTTGGTTTACCAGGCAATCCCGTGGCAGTGACGACTACGTTTGATATTATTGTCAAACCCGCTGTGGCGCGTTTAGCCGGTGCAAATGTCAAAAAACCGTGGCAATTCGCCGCCATTTGCACCACACCATTAAAAAAATCACGCGGTCGCCAAGAATATCAACGTGGGATTTTACAACAAACCGAAACCGGTGAATTTCAAGTGGTCTCGACCGGGCATCAAGGTTCACATATTTTAAGCACGGCGAGTTTAGCAAATTGCTATATCATTCTCGCCGCCGAATGTACCAATGTGCAAATTGGCGAAACCGTCACAGTCGTTCTCATCTAAAAATTATAAAAAATGAACTCTGAAGAATCCTATGCCGATTTAATTCGTGCTTTAAATAATGCTGCCATTATTACGGAAACCGACCTAACCGGTCGCATCATTTCTGTGAACGAAAATTTTCACCAACTTTCGGGTTATAGCGAAAACGAATTATTGGGCGCGACGCATAGCATCGTGAATTCTGGCACACATACAAAAGATTTTTTTGTCGAAATGTGGAAAGTCATTAGTTCGGGAGGCGTGTGGATTGGCGAAATCTGTAATCGCGCGAAAGATGGACATTTATATTGGTTGCACGCCACGATTTTTCCTATTTTTCGTCAAGACACCCATGAAATTTATAAATATGCGGCGATTCGTTTTGATATTACTGAAAAAAAGAAAAATGAACAGGCGTTAATTCGTCGTGTCGAGCGTTATCGAGCCGCTATTGAAACAACAGACGGATTTTGTCACGTTAATTCGGCGGGATTTTTTTTGGAAGTGAGCGATAATTATTGTGAAATTACCGGCTATACCCGTGCCGAATTATTAACGATGAATATCTTTGATTTGGACGCATCTGAAAATGAAGAAGAGCGCGTTACAAATTTCACACGTCTTATTTGCGGTAATGGTAAAACTTTCGAAATAAAGCGACGACGCAAAGACAATTCGATTTGGGAAGCTGAAGTAACTGCGACATATTCATCGATGAATGATGGCAGTGCATTTGTCTTTTTGCACGATGTTACCGCCCGTAAAGAAATGGAAAAGCATCATGAGATGTTGCGTCAGCAATTGAATCACATGCAAAAACTCGACAGCATTGGACGATTAACGGCAGGAATTGCTCACGATTTCAATAACATTCTGGCGAGTATTTTAGGCTATACCGAAATGAATCAACTCATCATCGAAGATATACCGGACAGGGGTTTGAAAACAGATTTAGCGAATAATTTGCGACAAGTCGAAATTTCCGGCAAACGTGCAGCGGAGTTAATCGACAAAATGATGACATATTGCCGCCAACATACGACTAAAAAAGTCATTGAAACAAAGCCGACGGCGGAAGTGATTAACGAAGTGGTGAAAATGTTACGCGCTGGACTCACGGAAGCGGTCAAAATTGAATTAACACTAGACCAAACACCAGACATCATTATCGATTCGATTGAATTGCATCAGGTACTGACAAATTTATTAGTTAATTCCCGTGATGCAATGAAAAAAAATGGGCATGGCATTATAAAAATCCAACTGACCACCGTCGAAAAAGTATCTTTTCTATGCGACGCTTGTCTAATGCCTATTGAAGGCGACTTTATTGAATTGAGTGTGTCAGATAATGGATCAGGAATTGATGAAGAAACGATTTCCCGTATTTTCGACCCATTTTTTACAACGAAAAGCGTGGGTGAAGGAACGGGACTAGGCTTATCGATGGTGAGTGGTATTGTTCATCATTCGCGCGGACATATCGTGACTAATTCTGAATTGGGTGTGGGAACCACGTTTCGGTTGTTATTTCCAATGGAAGTTTTATGGCGAAGAGCGGCAGATAATTCGCCAAAAGCTCCAGCGAATTTAAATGGTTGCAACTGGAAGCGAAGAGTGACGGATAGATTACCGGACGAATTCGATGCGTAGGGGGCAGTTTTTTATACACAGTCACTTCATTTTTAACTTTTTTACGTTTATTACTTCTATCAATTTATGACATTTGAAAACATTGAACCGCCACGCATTAAAAGTTTTGTGCAACGCAAAGGGCGTGTCACACCTGGGCAAAAATTCGCCTTGGAAAATCATGCACAACATTATTGCCTTGATCCGAAAACGGACGTGAATTTCGCTGAAATTTTTGGAAACGATGCTCCGTTAATTATTGAAATTGGTTTTGGCAATGGCGATAGTTTGGCAAAAACGGCGGCAAAAAATCCTGATAAAAATTATCTCGGTATTGAAGTTCATCGTCCAGGTGTGGGGCATTTATTGGTGTTGATTGAAGAAATGCAACTGACCAATATCCGAATTTATTGCCACGACGCGATTGAAATTTTAGAACAGCGCGTGCCAAATGAGAGTTTAGCGGGATTGCATTTGTTTTTCCCTGATCCGTGGCACAAGAAAAAACATTTTAAACGCCGGATTGTGCGGGATAGTTTTGTGGAATTGGTGGCGCGAAAACTTGCACCAAAAGGTTATTTTCACGCCGCGACGGATTGGGAGAATTACGCAGAATGGATGCTGGAAATTTTGAATCGTGCGCCGAACTTTGAAAATTTAAGTCCAACGCAGACTTATTGCGCCCGCCCAGATTACCGTCCACTCACGAAATTTGAGCAGCGCGGTATTCGGTTGGGACATGGCGTGTGGGATGTGATGTTTAAGCGCGTTTAAAAACGACTTTTCCCGCTTGAATCGTATGAGTGACACGTCCTTTGAAGGTTTGCCCCCAAAATGGCGTGTTTACACCTTCACTTTTCCAATTTTCAGCATCAACACGCCATTCTAGGTTCGGGTTAAAAATACAAATATCCGCCGGTGCATCGATTGAAAACGTGCCGGTTTTCAAACCTAAAATGGCGGCAGGTTGAGCATTCAATAACGCCAAACTTTGTGCTAAATCAATCACGCCTTCTGCTACTAATTTCAACAAGAGCGGCAAGAGTGTTTCTAAAGTTGAAATACCTGCTTTGGTTTCGGGAAAAGCGGCGAGTTTAGAATCCAAATTGTGTGGTTGATGATCGCTACAAATCGCGTCAATCGTGCCATTGCTCAAACCAGCGCGTAAATAATCGCAATCTTCAATGCTCCGAAACGGCGGCACAACGTGATAATTACTGTCAAATGGAATTACGTCATTTTCAGTTAAATGCAACTGGTGCATCGACACATCCGCCGTCACATTCAAACCGTATTTTTTAGCCTGCTGTAATTTAATCACTGCCCGTTTTGAACTTAATTGCCCAAAATGCACGCGACAACCAGTCAATTCTGCCAGTTCTAAACACTGTTCCAGCGCAATGGTTTCGGCGGCTTCGGGAATACTTGGCAAACCGTAACGGGTTGCCATCGCGCCTTCGTGAGCGCAACCACCGTTACTTAAACTAAATTCATTCGGACGATAAACAAACAATAAATCATGACTGGCGGCATATTCCATTGCACGACGCATAATCAGCAAGTTTTTAACCGGAAAATTACCGTTGCTCATCGCGATGCAACCCGCTTGTTTGAGCGACAACATCGAACTCAATTCGAAGCCTTCAAGTTTTTGCGTCAACGCACCGATGAAATACACTTGCGGATAATTCGCCCGCTCCGCCACTTCTTGCAAATGTTTGACGACTTCAGGCGTATCAATCGTTGGCTTAATGTCGGGCTGCACGCAAAAAGTCGTTACGCCCGCACTTGCCGCCGCAATAGTTTCTTTTGCAATGTGGCGCGGACGCACACTCAAATCTACAAATCCGGCGCATACAATCTGATTCGTGGCATCAATAATTTCGTCCGCGTGAAAATCAAGAGGAGGGGCGGTGTGTCCCACGATTTTGCCATCTTGAATGTAAATATCGCCTACAAAATCGAGTTCATTTGCCGCGTCAATGACTCGACCATTTTGAATTTTCAATCCCATTCTAAACTTCCGCCTGCTGCATAAGACGCATTTTTGCCTTCAAAGAAATTGGTTTCGCCCAAATTGACTTTGCTCGCATCGTCAAACCACGGAATAGGGTTTTTCACGTTGTACATCGGTTCTAAGCCAATAGAATCGAGGCGTTTATCCGCCAAACTTTGGATGAATCCTTCGATAATCGTGTCGGTCAAACCTAAAACGCCGTCACTGATAATATATTTGCCCCACGCAATTTCGTGTTGGGCGGCGAGTTGAATTAACTCACGGCATTCTTCAATCAATTTCTCGGTGAAAACGTGCGGAATTTCAAGCCGCAAGGTTTTCCACATATTGATAAATAAATGCAAATGGGCTTCTTCATCTTTTTGAATAAGTTGAATCATTTTCGCGCTATTTTTCATTAAACCTTGACGTTCCAACGTGTAAAACGTCAAAAAGCCATTGAAGAAATAAATCCCTTCAAGCGCGATATTGGCAACAACGGCTTTAACAAAATTTTCTTCTGAGAAACCCGAACCTAAAATTTCCGACGAGCGTGTGATGTATTCATTTTTTTCTGCCAAAACAGGGTCGGTGTCGAACATCCAATAAATTTCTTCGGGGTCAAAACCGATTGATTCGATGATTTGCGCGTAAGACAAAACGTGTTGCGCTTCTTCCCATGCTTGGCGCGTAATGCACATGCTTACTTCGGGCGAGGTGATATATTTGCCGATGTTTTTGGTTAAATTGTTGAGTTGAATGCCGTCCAAATTACTCAAAAATGCCAACGCTTTTTTATACGAGTTCAAATTACCATCGGTTAAATGTCCCATTGCGTACTGTTTTGCATCTTCGGACAAATCCACTTCTCGTTGATCCCACGCATTGTTTTGTTGTTGTTCTAATAATTGCATCGCCCAGCTGTATTTCACAGGGCGAATTTGCATCAAATTATTTACTGGACCGTTGATTAACTTTCGGTCGTTGATACTAAATCGTTTATTACTCATATTTTGCTCTAAGGTTTGAATTTTAAAATTGAACGGACAACAGAATTAGTTGTTGCCCGTGTTCGTCAACTCACTGACAAGATTCACATTCTGGATTATCTATTGAACACATCGCCGCTGGCGCGTCTTGGTTAATGACCTCTTCGTAAGACAATTCGGAAATTTGTTGTTTCAAATAATACGTCGATTTCAAACCCAATTCCCACGCCAAGAAATACCAGTCTGAAATTACATTTCCTTTCACATTAGCACGTTTAAACAGGTTCACCGATTGCGATTGATCGATATATTTTTGGCGAACTGCTGCCGCTTTAATCAGCCATGTTTGGTCGATTTCAAATGCAGTTTTACACAATTCTGGGCGGTTATGACGCATCGCAGGGTCAACGACTTTAAATTTGCCCGATTTGTTTTCTTTTACAAAAACTTGTTTGTAAATCGGTTCGATGCAAGGCGTTGTACCAACTATATTGGCAATCGTCGCAGTGGGTGCAATCGCCATACAATTTGAATTTCGCATACCGTGTTTTTGAATTTCCGTTCGCAACGTATCCCACGATTCCGCATCACGGCTTCCATGTCGCCATTCATCGGGTAATTTTCGAGCGGTATCAATTGGTAAAATTCCGTGCGACCATTTTGAGCCTTCGTAACTGGTGTAATGCCCTTTTTCTTTCGCGATTTCCATCGACGATTTGATTGCCCAATACGAGAAATCTTCAAAAACAAAATCTGTTAAACGTAAATGCTCGTCTGATTCCCAATCAATTCCTTGCGAAATAATGTAATCCGTCCAACCCATTAAACCCAAACCAACGGGACGATGTTTTAAGTTTGAACGACGCGCTTTTTCAGTCGGATAAAAATTCAAATCAATTACGTTGTCTAACATTCGCATTGCGATTGGAATGACGCGAGGAAAATCGGCTTGCGTGCAAACTGAAACGTTGATTGAACCAAGGTTACAAACGGCGGATTCATCGTCGCTGGTGTTCAAGCTAATCTCGCTGCATAAGTTAGAGCTACGAATTACGCCGACATGATTTTGTGGATTACGACGATTGTGTTCGTCTTTGAAAGTAATTAACGGCGCACCTGATTCAACTAATGCTGTGATAATACCTTTCCACAATTCCATTGCGTCGATAACTTTAATCGCGTCGCCCCGTTCTTCAGCGGCTAAATAATGACGTTCAAATTCTTCGCCATAGGTTTCGCATAATTCGGCATTTTTGTGTGAACAAAATAATGACCATTTTTCGCGGGCTTTGACGCGCTTCATGAATAAATCGTTTGCCCAAATGTACGGGAAAATTTCACGCGCTCTTAACCGTTCATCCCCATTGGGTTTTTTCAAATTGATAAAACGCTCAATGTCACCGTGCCACGGTTCTAAATAAGCGGCGAAAGAACCATTGCGCTTGCCCCCTTGGTTCACAGAAACGGCGGTATCATTGAAAACTTTTAAGTAAGGAACAACGCCTGATGACATTCCATGTGTGCTGCCAATTCCAGCACCAGCAGGGCGAACTCGTGTCCAATCTGTGCCGATACCACCTGCAAATTTTGAATACAACGCGCATTCGGTCATCGTGGCAAAAATACCTTTGCCGAAATTTACGCCTTCTTGTTCTTCCCAAATTGAATCGTCGGTTGTCGTGACAAAACATGAACTCATTTGCGAGAATTTCGTTCCAGAATTGAAAAGCGTCGGTGTCGAACTCACAAATTCAAACTTTGATAACACGTTATAAAATTCAATTGCCCATTTTGTACGGCTTTTAGGCGTTTCATTTAATGCGATTCCCATTGCAACACGCATCCAAAAATGTTGAGGCATTTCAATGAGTTTTTGATTTTCGTCACGCAATAAATAACGGTCATAAACCGTTTGCATCCCTAAATATTTGAACAAATTATCGCGTTCAACATCGATGGCGGCATTTAACGCTTCTAAATCAAACGATTGCATTTCTGGTTTGATTTTGTCTAACGAAATCGCGTTTGAAATATAGCCCGATAACGTTGGATAAATCGTGTCTTGCGTGACTTCTTTATAAATTTGTTGCAATAACAAACGGGCGGCGGCAAATTCATAATCAGTTTTACCCACGTCGATTAAACTCGCGGCACTGTTAACAAGGGCAATGTGAATTTGCGAAGTTTTTATACCGTCGAAAAATTGAATATGAGCGTTAGTTTCTATTTCAGACAATGAAACATCTAAACCGTTGCAAGCCCATTCGACGGCTTTATGAATTTTAGCGATAGCAATTTTTTGTGGTTCGCCATTTCGTTTTACTACGAGCATTTTTGATTACCTTGTTGGTTGAAAATTTTTAATTTGAAGCGGAATAGGGGAGTGATTTCGCGTTTTGGGATGTTGCGGGGATTTGTGCTAAAAAGCCGTTTATCGCAATATGTAGATTGTATATTCAAAATAATCACAAGATATAGGATTTCGTGATTTTAATTTTAGGCAATAATGAAAATCAACGAGTTGGAATTTTTGGAATCGGTAGGGGATGGCATTTAATAACGTTACATTATTTATTTAACATAATAGCCATTATGCGAAGTTTATTATGGCTATTTTGGAACTAGGAAATTGCCGAATTTCACAGTTTCAAAATGTTACCAGTGTTAAAATGCCTACCGTCTTTTAACCTAACTTTCGAAATAATTATGCAACCTTACATTCCACCTCCTGAAGAAATCGATGACGTAATTCCCGTCAAAGCTCCAAAATATATTCCCCTCAAAGATCACGATACGCCGGTCAAAGTTTTATTTACCGGCTACCTCTGTACTGTCGCGGTCGGCTATTTATTTGCCATTATTCAAATTTTATTCACCCACGGCATGGCTGACGGAAAATTTGGTTTGTCCGTCGATGACATTGTGTACAGCTACTACGGCAACCGTTCAGGAACAGTTTTAGAAACTAAACTCAATGGTTCAATGAAAGATAACGCCTCTGAACAAGAACGTTTTGACATTATTCAATGGGTACGCGATGGCGCAGATAAAGACGATTATATCGACAACGGAATCCAAAAAATCGTTGAAAATAAGTGTGTTATGTGCCACAACAAAGACGCTTCTGGCTTGCCAGACTTGTCAAAATTTGAAAATGTAAAAGCTCTTAGCGCAGAAGATACAGGCGCAACTTTTGCCTCGTTAACGCGTATTTCACACATCCATTTGTTCGGGATTAGCTTTATTTTCATGTTTGTTGGTATCATTTTTAGCTTCGCTGAAACAACCAAAACCCGCCTAAAATGTGTCGCGATTGGAATGCCTTATGTCTTTTTGATTGCCGATATTTTATCGTGGTGGCTCACCAAAATTCATCCCATGTTTGCGATGCTTGTGATTCTTGCAGGTATGGGAATGGGTGCGTCTTTTGTTTATATGTGGGTGGTTTCGTTGCTTGAAATGTGGCTCTATAAACCCGTTTTTGTCAGTGGGCTAGGCATTCATTATTTACAATGGCGCGACAATGTTAAATCTGAAACCGTTGGCAAAATTGCGGACTATCTTTTCAGTTTAGTCAAAAAAATTCACCCGATTTATGTCGCGCAAAAAAGCTGGGAAATTGCCCTGCCCTTGTTGAAAAAATTGTGGGACTTTTTACTCAGTAAAATCAACAAGTAATTCGCATTTTTGACTTCTATTCGCGCGGTAATCGACTCGTTGATTACCGCGTTTTTATTTTTGAGACATTATGAAATTCGCCTTACAAATCAACGCCAGCCCTTATCATTCCTCTGCGAGTTGGACGGCTTATCGTTTTGCGTCGGAAGTTTTGGCGCAACATCATGAAATTTTTCGTATTTTCTTTTATCACGACGGAATTTATCACGCATTTCAATCTGCTAATCCACCTGATGATGAGGTTTCAATTTTTAAAGGCTGGTCTGAACTCGCGTTAAAATACGATGTGGATTTAGTTGTGTGTATTTCCGCCGCACAACGACGTGGTTTAGTGAGTGAAAATGTCGCTGACGGTTTTCGATTGGGCGGTTTGGGTCAGTTGCTCGAAGCCACAATTTTAGCCGACCGCTTTTTAGTTTTTGGGTGAAATTATGATGAAACGTTTTTTATTTGTACTTCGAAAACCCAGTTACTGCGGGCTTTATGTGCAGGAAATGGTCGATATTATTTTAACGACGGCGGCATTTGAACAAGACGTGAGCGTTTTATTGTTGGACGATGCCATTTTCCATTTGAAAACCCATCAAAACACCCAAAATTCGGGTTATAAAAATACCGCCACGCTGTTTGAAATTTTGCCGACGATGGACGTGAATGACATTTTTGTTGAAGCCGAATCTATGGCAGAACGCGGTTTGAATGTAAAACTATTGTCGCAAAATGTTCAACTCGTACCTCGCGCCACCATTGCTGAATTTATGACGCGATTTGATGTCGTTTTTGCGGGTTAAAACTGCCAATTGAATTTTGCATAAACGCTCCGCGAAATATAAGTAACTTGTGGTTGCAAAAAATCACCTTGATATTCGATATGCTGCGTTTGAATTAAATTTTGCCCAACTAATGATAATTCCAATCCTTTCACAGGTTGCCACGCTACTCGTGCATCCGTATTGAAATAGCCTGCAATCGGACGTTGATTTGCAACAATTTTATCTGTGTAACGCCACCACACATCAAAATCAATATCATGCGTCACATTAAAATTCGTGCGTAATGAAACCTGATGTTGTGGCGTAGATTTTTCATTTCCGTTCCGGTCATAAAAATTAGATTGAACGCCCGCATAAGGTTGTATGTTTATGTTCATAAATGTGTAGCTTAAATAATTGCGCCACCACTCGGTTGCTTGCCAATTCATGCTTAATTCTGTGCCATAACTTTGGGCGTAGCTATTATTTTCTACACGCAACGAAGACATAATGACTGGCATTCCTAAACTATTATTTATGGATGGTGAACCCATCGCCGTTGTACCAATAAGACCGTCATAATTTGTATAAAAAATCGTCGCATCAGCGGTTAATCCTTTATTAAACGCGCCCCGCCAACCCATTTGATAAGTGGTTGCATTTTCAGCATCAATGCCTTGTGCGCCTTTGCCTTGCCCCATGACAGGAATTTCCATGCCATTAACATTGCGTAATGAATTGTAGATTAAGAAAGACGCATCAACGCTTTGACCGCGTGACGGCACTCTGACAGCGTGTGAAACACTTGTCCACAACGTTTGTTTATCATTGAAATGCCAACTTAATGAGCCGCTGGGTTCAACTTCAAAGCGCGTTAGACTGTAGTATTCAAATTTTGAACCGAACGTAAAAATCCATTTCTTGTCTTCATCTAATGCCATTTCATCTTGGGTAAATGCGTTATAAATATCGTTGCTCGCTGAAATGGGATTAAAACTAAGCATTGGTGTATTTCCTAAATCGTCATTTGTCCGTCTGTAACCTGCACCCCAAGTGATATTGTGTCGCTCACCTAATGGAAAATAATGCGTAAAATCAACGTCGAAAACATCGAATTTTGTTTGTATTGAAAAATCTTGGCGATTAACGTGTTCATAAAATGAGCGAATCGACCAATAATTTTTTTCGTTTATATGATGTTCCCAACGAGTTAAAAAATGTCCGTTTTGATGATTAAAAGGCTCGCTGTTGATAGATTTTGTGTAAGGTTTTTGTAAAATGGTCAATGTCCCCGTTTCTTCGTCGTTATTTTCAGTCCAACTGGCATCCGCCATAACGGTATCGCCTTGTTTATTATCCCAATCAAAACGCGAACCGCCCGTCCAACCTGAACCACCTTGTCCTTCAAAATTTTTGTCACCTTTTGCATTGGCAACGTTGAAATAAGTGCCATAACCTCGCACATTCGCGTTATCCGTAATTTTTTGAGTGTAATCGAAACGCCCAAAACCTTGTTGTGCCGTGCCACCACCTGCGGTTAATTGTGCGCCTTTTGTCGTTAACGCCGAGCGGGTGATGATATTGATAACGCCGTTCATGGCATTTACGCCCCAAATTGTTCCGCCTGCGCCACGAATAATTTCAATTCGTTCAATCGTTTCCATTGGCATCGCCTGTAAATCACGCCAATACGTTCCCGAACTAAGACCACTCGAAACACTACGTCCATCAATCAATACTAAAAACCGATTTGCGGCTTGATCGTTAAGCCCGCGAATACTGACGTTCCAATCGTGCGGACTAATTTGCGTCACTTGAACGCCAGGTGCCATGCGTAACGATTCGGGGATATTTGCCGCGCCTGAACGTCGAATGTCATCTGCGCTAATCACAAAAACAGGTGCTGCCGTTGTTGAAAGTGATTTTTCACTTTTGGTGGCAATGGAAACACGCTGTTCCATCAGTTCTTCCATATCCATATTCAGCAACGCATCCATTTCGGAATCGGCGGCACGCGCTGAAAAACTTATGAAACATAACAAAGTTGTGACGGCTGATAAGAGCCAGGTAATTTTTTTCATCAACTCACGGAACGAATAACAAACACACTGCCAAAATTGTTTCCCACACATCGCCCGATTCTTGACCTTTTGCTTGTCGATCGGCTTTCGCGCTGAGGGTTAAAATTTCAAATAATTGGTTATGCGACAACCGTTTCAAGGCTTTATCGACTAAGCCAACGCGCTTATCCCAAATTTGATTATTGCGAAACACCATGTCTTTACTTTTACCGCTATTTAATTCGAGATGCACTTTACACAGCGTCCGCGCCTCACGCATTAACGCCCAAAGGACAACGGGCGGTGCAATTCCTTCGGCTTGCAAACCCGCTAACACTTTGAAAATTCGATTCACATTCGCCGCCAAAACCGCATCAATCAATTTAAACACGTCATAACGCGAACTGTCTGCCACGGCATCGAAAATTTGCGCTTGCGTCAAAGCCGTTGCGCCATAAAGCACATACAGCTTTTCAATTTCTTGTGCCGCCGCGAGTAAATTCCCTTCGACTCGTTCCGCCAATAACAACAGCCCTGCCCTGTCCGCATTCAGCCCACGTTGCTGCAAGCGATTTTGTAACCATTGCAGTAACTCGTCACCTTCAAGCGGTTTAACTTGAATAGTTACGCCGACTTTATCAACGGCTTCAAACCATTTTGTTTTCATGCTTGCCGCGTTTAATTTCCCTGTCGTGATTAACAACACCGTATCAGCGGGCAATCTTTCACAATATGAAATCAACGTTTTAGCACCTTCATTACCAAAATTCGCACTCGGCACGCGCACATCTAGCACTTTTTTATCGCCAAAAATCGATAACGAACGCGCGGCGGTGGTGATTTCTGACCATTCAAAACCCGTGTCAGTTGAGAAAATTTCACGTTGCGAAAATCCTGCTTTTTTCGCAGCTTGGCGAATGGCATCGGACAATTCTACGATTTGTAACGGTTCGTCGCCGCTGACTAAATACACCGCGCCGAGACTTTTTTGTAAAGATGCCGCTAATTGTTCAGACTTCAGGCGCATTATTTTTCACTTTTCGCTAATGTGAAACGGGCTTGATTTAGCAATGTCCGCACAACCTGTTGCGCCATTTCGGCACGCAAAACGGTTTCTTCATTATCCCGCGCCAAAATCGCTTGTTGATCATTGTAATAATCACGGCGAACTTCTAACGGTTGACGCGGCAATAACACCGCATCTTTTGGTGTAGCGAGTTCGTATTCAATACGATAAATCAATTCGTATTCGTTGGTTTTACCGCGTTCACTTAAGGAAACGCCGCGTCGTTGAAATTGTTCACCGAATAATTTAATCACCATGCTGGCGTTTTGAAGTGGCACGAGTTGCGCGTGTGCTGTCCGTAATTGTTGTTGCATTTGGTCGCGTAATGCGGGCGAACCGCCTTCGAGATACACGTTTTTCAATTCGACAGGCAACGTATCTCCACCGCGTGGATGGAAACCGCACGCGGTTAATGTAGTAATGGTCAGTAATAAAAAAAGTAATGCGTTTGAACGAGTAGACATCATGGATTTTGGGTTAGGTTTTATGGGTAATTGATAGTAAGCAGATGATAAATTAGACAGTCACGCTGCGTGTTGCCTCTTGAATTCTATCAAAACGGAATTCTGAAACCAGTGCTTCAATCGAATTTGCTTGTTGTGGATAATTTATTTTGAGTTGTGCGGTCAGTTCCAACGTCGCTTCAACATCTAACAATTCAGCAGCACGATATAAACTGGCGCGAATATCATCACTTAATACCGTTAAATCCGCCGGTTTAAGCGATATTTCGACTGTCGGAGTTACGCTATTTTCTGTCGATGCGTAATCGAATTCTAACGATAATTGCTGCCGCATCATTTCAAACAACGAGTCTTCGTTGAATGGTTTTGCCAGCATATCATTGCAGCCGCTTGCCAAAATTGCGTCTCGATCTTCGGTGAATGCGCTCGCTGTCAGTGCAACGATTTTCACCGTCTGTCCATTCGGCAATAACGCACGAATTCGTTTAGTGGCTTCATAACCATCCATCACCGGCATTCGCATATCCATCCAGATAAAATCAGGTTGCCACACGGGAAAAGCTTCGACCGCTTGTTGACCGTTTTCAACGGCGCACACCTCAAAACCCACGTCTTGCATCAGAAGTGTCAGCAATAAACTATTATCTGGATTGTCTTCCGCTACCATGACGCGATAACGCGGTTGCCCCACCGCCAAAGCGGTGACACGATTCGGGGTTTGAGCCAAAATCAAGGGTGCATCTGCTTCAGGTAATTGAATCGTAAATTCAAAAGTGCTGCCTTTATTCGGCTCACTGGTGACGAGGATTTTACCACCCATTAACCGTACAAATTCTTGGCTAATTGTCAGTCCTAAACCTGTGCCTTCGCTTTTGATGCGGTTAGTTTCGACTTGATAAAACGCCCGAAAGATATTATCTGCGTCGGTTTGTCCAATTCCCATCCCAGTATCTATAATCTCAAAATGAATGCCAGCATCCCTCGACGTGATTCGGAGTAACACCGAGCCGTATTGCGTATATTTCACCGAATTGCCGAGTAAATTGAGCAATACTTGGCGCAAATGATTGGCATCACCTTGGACGAAATGCGGCAATTTCCCCAAACGTTCCACTTTGAAATTCAGCCTTTTTGCTTCGGCGCGGGTACGAATCATTTCTTCAGTGGCAAGTAAAATATCGTCCAAATCAAACACGTCACTTTGCATCGAAGTATGTCCTGATTCGATACGCGAAATCTCCAACACATCGTTAATCAACGCCAATAAATGCCGACCGGCGCGACCAATGATTTGCAACTCGTCACGATGCGCTTGATTTAGCTGTTCGTCGCGCTCCATCAATTGCGCGAAACCCAGAATCGCATTGAGCGGCGTGCGTAATTCATGATTCATATTGGCTAAAAAAACGCTTTTGGCGCGATTCATCGCTTCAGCTCCATTCTTCGCTTTTTCCAACTCGACCGTCCGAACACTGACTAATTCTTCCAGATGTTGACGATATTGTTCCAGTTCGATTTCAGTCAATTTACGAACGGTAATATCCCGCATCACGCATAACGTTTGCAACGGTAGCCCCTCTTCGTCGCGTTCTGTTCGACAACATTGATGAATATGTTTAATTTCCCCGTCCGGTAACAGCAATCGATGTTCCAAATCGTACGTTCCATTTTCGTGTAAATGGGCGTGATAAACCCGCTGCACACGTTCCCGATCATCCGGATGAACCACTTTCAAAAATTCGCTGTAATTCGTACCCAAATGTTCAACATCAATATCCAGAAGACCAAAAACTTCTTTTGACCACGCTATTTTTTCACTGGCAAAATCAACTGTCCAATTGCCTAATTTAGCGATGTGTTGCGACAGCAATAATTCGGCAGTACGCTCTTGAATTTCATTCAGTGCTACTTCTGCTCGAATGATATGGGCGCATTTTAATAACACCGTTTCCAATATGTCTAAGTCTACCGGTTTGCTCACATATTGAAGTACGCCCAAATCAATGGCGCGGTGAAAAAATCGTGGCTCTTCAAACGCAGTGGTGATAATAATCGGGGCTTTTGGACAAATGGCGCGAATGCCTTCGCCCATTGTCAAACCATCCATGACGGGCATTAAAATATCAGTGATAACAATATCGGGGCGGTAATCTTCAAAGAATTTTAAGCCTTCTTCACCATTGCTTGCCAGATAAAGTGTGGCACAGCGACGCTCTAAAAATTGGCGCAATTGCCCGCGAATGTTTTCATCGTCTTCGACGTAGAGAATGGTTAATGTTTTAAGGTAATTTAAATCGTCGTTATTGATCATCGTTTTTCCTTCTCATTGTTAATCGGCGTAACAATTTTAAATTCCACGCCATCCGGTATATTTCGCACACTGATTTGTCCATTCATACTGTTTTCAATAATCATTTTCGACATATACAAACCAATGCCGGTGCCGCCTTCTTTGGTGGAAAAATAAGGTTCAAATAAACGCGGTAAAATCTGTTCCTCAATCACCCCACCATTATTGATGACCGTGACTTGTGCCAAAGCGTCTACTTCCTGCAATTGCACCACGATAGTTCCACCTTCATCGCTTTGCGCGAGTATCGCTTCTTTGGCATTGGTCAACAAATTGAGCAGGGCTTGCGCGTATTCATTGGCAAATCCCGTGATATGTATATCGGTAGGTGCATCAATTTTCAATTCAATTTTATGTGCTTTTAAACTGGCATACACCAAGGTTGCCGCTTGTTGAATAGCATCCTGCAAACTAAATGCTTCTTGTGCTTTATTAGGACGAAAAAAATTCCGAAAATCATTGATGGTGTTCGACATATTTTCAATATACAGCCGTCCTTCGTTACATTGGCGTTCTAAATACTCACACGTCAATTCATTAAAACGTTGCGCGTCTTTCAAATTTCCCAGCACCAATCCGAGTGCATTCAACGGTTGTCGCCATTGATGCGCGATATTGTTAATCATCTCGCCCATCACCGCTAACCGCGATTGTTGAATCAGCAGATGGTCTTTTTCACGATTTCGCGTCACCTCTTCTGCCACTCGTTGCTCCAACGCGAGATTGAACCGTCCGATTTCCGCCATCATTCGTGCATTTTCCATTGAAATTGCCGCTTGCTGACACAATAATTCCGTCACACGCACTCTATCCGCCGTGAAAATATCGGGCGAGAGGCGATTTTCCAAATATAACAGCCCAACCAATTGACCTTGTCGGCGCAACGGCAAACATAACAACGAACGCAAACCGAGTCGCACCACTTCGGGCAAATCTTTAAATTCCACTGCCGTTTGTGCGTCCGCTAATACCACGGTTTCCAAGGTTCGACACGCATAATGTACGATGCCCTGACACAATTCAGCTTCGGTATGCACCGGTTTTAAACCGGTCTTTAATTGCACTTCTTCGGCAACATGACTCGCTGCTCGCACCGCCCATTCTCTGTTATTTTGCACCAATAAATAACCGTGTTGTGCGCCGCTAGATTGCAAAACTACGTCCATGATTTTACCCAGCAATTTTTCTTGATCAATTTCTGCCGACAACGCCAACGACGATTTCACCAAGTAATCAACATCCAAATTCGGTAAAGCTAAAGATTCGCCGCTTTCAACGAGACTATTATTTGGGCGATATTCATTTTCAAATGAAATGGGTAATCGTTCGAGCAATTGAATTTCTTTACCTAATGCGCCGCATTTTCGATATAACCGTACCGCTTCACGGCAATAATTATCGCCACCTTGATAACCTGATTCACGCAACCAATCACTAAAACTTTCGTTTATAAAGCCTTCTAAAAACGTATAGCCCAAACAGTGTGTTGTTTCGATAGCTTCAATATAACGAACGCAATCCGTGGGAAAATCACCAAAACAATACGCATATTTCGCCCGATAAAGCTGTAAATACGGTTTCAACAACACGCCTAATGTCGCCCATGTTTCGACCGGCGCAATCAGTTTTTCAACTTTTATTATCGTCGCCGCTTTATCGCCACCATTTTTTTTATATAAACACAGTTCATTCAAGGCTTGAAATACATACCATTGCCGCTTTAACACGTTATCGGTTAAGCCTGTTAAATAACGATTCACGGCTTCTAAACATTCTGCCGCTTCCTCGTAACGTCCATAGTAATAATGGCACATTCCCAAATGGACAAAATAACTGCCTGCCGAGGCAACGTGATTGCAGTTTTCCCACAATTTCAGCGTTTCAGCCATTGGAATGAGCGGCGCAGTCGCGCTTTTCATCGGCTCAATCCAACCCGCTTGCATGGCTTGAGCAACGCCGATTGAAAAACCGAGCTGATTTTTTTGTGAAAATTCTAAACACGCTGTCGCAGTATTTTCAATTTCTTCAAAATTCGCGCCCTGCACCTGTAAATTCCACATCAATGGCGCGTAAGTCAGCCCCGCGTTGTACAAATCACCACAGTTTTTGCCACTTTGAATCCCTTTGTGGCAATACGCCACGATGTCGGCGGGATGCGAACGCGAGTGCATATTGCACCAAACGATGCCGTTAATTCCTCGCGTCGCGCCAAAGGTGTCGGGATAGCGTGTGCATAATTCATGCGCCAAATCTTGGTATTTAAACGCCAGTTCAAATTGTCCTTGTTCGCCTAAATTCAAACCCATAATCGAAAACGAATAAATCACCGATTCATCCATGCCACCTTGCAAACAGTGCATCGTCGATTGTGCGGCGGACAAATACAACTGCGGAACCAATCCCGACATATACAAATCAGGAATCAGCTCGCTGTAAAATGCCAATTCGATTTTGCTGCGACGTTCTTGGGTGAAAGGCATATCGAGAATTTTTTGCCACACGTCGGCGTTGTCTGCGTGAATTTGCACCATCAATTCAGCGGTACGTTTTGCGGCTTTTTCAGCATTTTCGGGAATCGCTTTGTCGAAATAACTCAGCCCACGATTGGCGGTTTCAATCGCTTTGATAAAATTACCAATCGACGATAACGATGTCGTTTGTTCAGCTAAGGCTTCGGCGCGGTCTACATCGTCAATCGCCTGATTTAGCAACGTATCCAATAATTTTTCAGACAAATCATAACGTCCCATCATCAATTCCGTTTTCGCTAATCGTTGATGCAACCGAAATGTCAGTGCGTAATGTTTTTTCCATCCCTCGGCAGGAACTAACTCAATACCATTGCGGTAGTATTCATTTGCCGCTTGCGTCGCCAAAGCGTTTAAGGCTTTATTGCCTGCGTGAAAATTGATGGTTTTTAAATTGAAAATTTCGTTTGCATTCAAATTTTCGGGATGACCTAAATTCAAATGCGCGGCGATAGTAAATAAACTTTCTTGTTGTTCGAGTTCCACGCCAATCGGCGTATCACCTAACAAATGCTGACCAATCCGCCAATGAATCGACCGGCGTTGTTCAGGGTTTAAAAACCGCAACACAGCTTCCTGCACGCGGTCATGAACAAATTGCAATTCGGTTTTACTTTCCATCAACAAGCCCAAACTCAACACGGGTTTCAAGCGTTCAAATAAGGTTTGATATGAAATTTCGTGAATCAAAGACACTTCTTCCGCTGAAAAACGATTGCCCATGCAGGCACAGAGCATCAAAATTTCAATGGTTTCGGGCGGTAATTGACTGACTTTTGAGCCAAATAATTCCACCACGCTCGTCGGCATATTGGATTGGCTAATTTTCGCCATATCCCAACCCCATTGCCCGTCTTTATTAACGTGCAACAATTGTTCATTGTGCAACCATGACAAACTTTCACTGACAAATAGCGGATTACCTTCGGTTAATTCAACTAAAAAAGCAGACAATGCTTCACATTGCACACGCGGCAAATCCAAAATATACGCCACCATTTCATGACAATCGCTTTCATTGAGCGACGTTAAACGCAAATCGTGCAACGGCAAATGTTTTTCCTGAATCGCTCGCATGAGTTGACTTAACGGGTGATTCACATCGACTTCGTTGTTGCGATACGCGCCAATAAAAAATAAATACGGATAATCTGACACGTTGGCGAATAAATGCTGCAAAAAATCAAAAGTCGCGCTGTCACACCATTGCAAATCGTCGATAAACAACACCAGCGGACAATCACGTTGCGCTAAACACGCTAAAAATTGCCCGAATAAATTATTAAAACGATTTCGCGCTTCAACCGGCGGCAAACTCGGCACATCAGGTTGTTGTCCGATTAACACGCTTAATTCGGGAATGAAATCACTTATCACCCTACCCTGCGTGCCAACCGCTTCTAAAATTCGATGCTTCCAAAATTCCACCTGGAAATCACTTTCAGTCAACAGCGTGCGAATCAAATTTCGTAACGCTTGCAACAACGAACTGTATGGAATGTTTTTTTGATATTGGTCAAATTTCCCCGAGGTGAAATAGCCGCGATGTTCGACTAACGGACGTTGCAATTCTTGAATCAAACGAGTTTTACCAATGCCCGGTAAACCAGAAATAAATACTGAAGCAAAACCGCCGCGTGTGACTAAATCGTATTGTTGCAACACGGTTTGCGTTTCGGTGATACGTCCCACCATTTTGGAAATAAACACCACGCGCCGACGATGGTCTTGCAAGCCAATTTTAAATCTCGAAATATGACCATAAGCCGCTAATTCCGTCGCACAACGATGTAAATCGGCATACAACCCCTGCCCACTTTGATAACGTTTTTCGGGTTCTTTCAAACACATTTTGGCAACAATATCGCCTAACACGAACGGCAAAATTTTATTAACGTGGTGAACTGGCGGAGCTTCTTCGGCGAGATGCGAGTGAATCAGTTCGAGCGGATCGGTACTTTTAAACGGCAACTGTCCCGTTAGCAATTGATAAAACACAATGCCGAGCGAATACATATCAGTCGAAAAATCGACACGGTGATTGATACGTCCCGTTTGTTCGGGCGAGGTGTAAGCGAGCGTGCCTTCGACAAAATTCTGGTCATAAATAAAATGGCTAATTTCACGAATATCCACCGGCGTGATGAAATCGGTCACATGAACGGCGAGTGTTTCAGCTTGAATTAAAATGTTGTGCGGTTTGATACCACCGTGAATGATGCCCGCGTCGTGAATGACATTGAGGATTTGTGCGAGCTCACCGGCAATTTTGAAAAAATCTTCGAGCGAAATAGCTTTATCGCCGCGCCACTTGCTCATTGGAAGACTAGAAAAATCGCGTTGCACAATAAATTGCACGTCGCCGAACGATTCAAATGCGGTTGGCGTAATCACTCGATTGTCGTGAATAATTTTTAAGCGTTCCACTTTTTGGCGCAAATATCGCCGCTGACTTTCTTGGCGGAGCGGATTTTTGAACAGCTTGATAACGTAATAATCGTTGGTGTGTTGCTTTGAAACCGCTCTGAAAACTAACGATTCTAAACTTTCGCCCAACTGTTCGAGTAAACGGTAATGGGGGATTTTCGCGGCGATTTCATCGAGTTTCACAACAATAACTCGTTAGACATAGGTTCATCAATAATTTCGGCTAACGGATTTTCGCCATTTTCAAACAACCGTAAACACGCAGCAACCACCGCTGCATCATAACAACTGCCCGCACCGCGCTGAATTTCTTCTAATCCTTTTTCAATCCCTACCGCTAATCGATACGGGCGATGCGAAGCCATCGCTTCCAACACATCTGCAACGGTTAAAATTCGTGCTTCCAACAAAATCTCATCACCTTTTAAACCACGCGGATAACCGCTACCGTCTAAACGTTCATGATGTTGATAAATCATTTCGGCGACTGACCACGGAAATGCCACGTCTTTCATGATGTCGTAACCGACTTGCGGATGAGTTTTTATTAACGAAAATTCAATCGCAGTCAATTGTCCTGAACGGTTCAAAATCTCAGCAGGAATATAGATTTTGCCAATGTCATGCACCATAGCACCTAAACGTAAACCTTCAATAAAATCGTCCGTTAAGTTCATTTCTCGGGCAATGTTCACCGCTAATTTGGATACACGCGATTGGTGTCCTGCCGTGTAAGGATCCCGTTTTTCAATGGTCAACGCCAAAGCCTGAATAGTTTGCTCTAAAATATGGCTGTATCTTTTTTGATTTTCGTTCAATGTAAACAAAGATACAGTTAGCGCGTGCGTACGTTCATCAACCAGTCGCTGCAAGTCGCGTTGAATTTGGTGTAAACGAATGTGCGTATCGACTCGCGCCAACACTTCTTCAAGCTGAAATGGCTTGGTAATGTAATCCACGCCGCCACTTTTAAACGCCATCAATTTGTCTTCAGTATCTTGTAACGCACTGACAAAAATAACGGGGATTTCAGCGATAGTCGGATTGAGTTTGAGTTGGCGACAAACCTCGTAACCGTCCATGTCAGGCATCCGAATATCGAGTAAAACCAAATCGGGTGGATTGGTTCGAATCGATTTTAACGCTGTTTCACCATTAAGCGCGGGACGAATTTTATAGCCAAACCGTTGCAACATAATGCCCAACACCCGTAAATTGTTTGGGTTATCGTCCACAATGACGATGTCGCCAGAATGATTATTCATGATTTTCTCTTAAATTTTTTTTTTGAATGGGTAAGTAAGTGAATTCGCCTTGCTTATGTTTTCAGCTTATCAAATTTAGAGCGGCTGACCAACATATTAACTGTTGTATAATTTGCTAACTTTTTATTTTACAAGGTACAAACTGATGAAAATGACCGCTCAAGAATTTATCGATTGGAAATCGAAACACATTACATTATTGGCGATGTCGGGCGCGGGAAAAACCACGTTGGCAGATAAACTGCCGAAAACCAAGTGGTATCACTATTCGGGCGATTATCGTATCGGTACAAAATATCTGAAAGAACCCATTTTAGACAACATCAAACGTCAGGCGATGAGCGTGCCGTTTTTGCGTGAATTACTTCGCGCCGATTCGCTTTATATTAAAAGTAAAATTTCGTTTGATAATTTAACAGCGGTGTCGAGTTATTTGGGGAAATTGGGCGACGCTGAACAAGGCGGGTTGTCGTTAAAAGAATTCAAACATCGGCAAAGTTTACACCGTCAAGCTGAAATTGAAGCCATGAAAGACGTGCCTGCATTCATTCATAATGCAGAAGATATTTATGGTTATAACCATTTTATTAACGACGCGGGCGGCAGCGTTTGTGAACTGGATTGTCCTGAAGTATTGGAAACATTGGCAGAAAATACGCTGATTATTTACATTAAAATTCCGCCTGAACTCGAACAAACGATTATCGACCGCGCCAAAAATGAGCCGAAACCGTTGTATTACCGCGAAGCGTTTTTAGATGAAAAGTTGGGCGAATTTTTAGCGTTGAAAAATTACGCTTCAACCGATGAAATGCCGCCTGATGAATTTGTAACGTGGGTTTTTCCTGAATTATTTAAAGCTCGTGTGCCGCGTTATGAAGTCATTGCAGAAAAATACGGTTACGTCATTGACGGCAATGACATGGCAAAAGTCGAAACGGAAGACGATTTTATTGCCGTCATTGCTGCCGCGTTGGCAAAACAAAATGGCTAAGGAGGCACGATGCCTTTAGTTGCTCATACTGATTTGCCAACGTTTCAACGGCTACGCGAAGAAGGCGAAGAAATTGTCGATGCGGATCGCGCCAGTCATCAAGAAATCCGCGAAATTCATATTGGTTTACTCAACATGATGCCCGATGCGGCTTTGGAAGCGACTGAACGGCAATTTTTTCGGCTGGTTGGCGCGTGTAATCAAATCGCGCAATTTCATGTGCATCCTTTTACGATTGACGGTTTACAGCGCAGTCCTGAAACGCAAGCGCATATTGATAAATACTACGAGTCGTTTTCAAAAATCAAAGCTGACGGATTGGACGCGCTGATTATCAGCGGCGCGAATGTGACGAGCGATTTTTTGCCAAATGAAGATTTTTGGCTGCCGTTGACCGAAGTTTTTTCATGGGCAAAAGAAAATGTCACCTCGATTTTGTGTTCGTGTTTGGCGACGCACGCGATTATTCAGTATTGTCACGGCGTGGCGCGAACCCGTTTACCCGAAAAACGGTGGGGCGTTTTTTCGCATACGTTGGTCGATAGAACGCATCCGCTGGTCGTTGAAATCAACACCCGTTTTGATGTGCCGCATTCACGGTTTAACGAGATTTTTCAAAATGATATGGAGAAATTTGGGTTGCGCGTTTTGGCGACTAGCAATGAAGCGGGTGTGCATTTAGCGACCAGTGCGGATGGTTTTCGGATTGTGTTTTTTCAAGGGCATCCCGAATACGACGATGTCAGTTTGCTCAAAGAATATAAACGTGAAGTGCTGCGTTTTTATCGTGGTGAAATCGCAGATTATCCGCCCTACCCTGAACATTATTTTAATGACGAAGTGAAAACAATTTTTGCGGATTACGCGCAAAAAGTCGGTGCAGCAAAATTGAATCACCAGCCATTTCCTGAATTTCCAGAAGCGTCCGTGTTGAAATATATTGATGTGACGTGGCGTGATACGGCAAAAGCGGTCTTTAATAATTGGTTGGGTAAAATTTATCAAATTACGCATCAAGACCGTCGCATTCCGTTTATGGATGACGTTGATCCGAAAAACCCGTTGAATTTATAGCTGTCAAAAAACGTGCTGGGTGACAACGCATCATTCAGCACGTTTTTTTATTTGACAACATGAGACAACCAGTCGTATTATTTCACCCATGGAAAAAATCAAACAAAAAGACATCAATCGAGAAAATCTGCTCAACGAAGGCGTGGCGTTGTTGATGCAGCAGGGTTATCACGGAACAGGTTTAAAAGAAATTCTCGACGCTGTGCAAATTCCGAAAGGCTCTTTTTATAATTATTTTGGCAGTAAAGAAAATTTTGCCGCTGAAATTGTGGGGCATTACATCACGCCTTATTTGGCGCAATTACATTGTTATTTAGCGGAATCCGAAGGCAACGCATTGGCAGCATTGGAACGTTATTTAAACGAAGGCATTGCCGAATTGGAGCGTACCGAATTCAAAGGCGGTTGTTTGCTGGGAAATTTAATGGGCGAAGTCGGCGACACCAGCGAAGTTTGCCGTGCGGCATTACAAACCGCATTAAACCGTTATCGTGATGTGTGGGAAATTGGTTTAAGTCGCGCTCAATCTGAAGGTTCAATTCGTACCGACAAAACGGCGCGTGAAATGGCGGATTTGTGGGTGAATGCGTGGCAAGGCGCGTTGCTTCGTATGAAAATTGAACAATCCACCGCGCCACTAAAACAGTGTCAGCAAGAATTACTGGGCGATTTTTTTAAAGCGTAATCACGGATTGCGTTTTAACAAGCTGTGCCTTTTTTAACTTTACAATTCAATGAGGAATTACCCATGCCAAAATATATCGTCGAACGTGACATCCCAAACGCAGGTTCTTTGACTGCTGAACAATTACAAGGCATCGCACAAACTTCGTGTGGCGTTTCGTGCAAAATGAATGCAAACGTGCATTGGCTCGAAAGTTTTGTTACACCCGACAAAGTGTATTGCATTTTGATTGCGGATAACGAAGAAGCCTTGCGTGAACACGCTGAAAAAGGCGGCTTCCCCATCACTAAAATTGCCGAAATTAAAAGCATCATTGACCCAAGCACCGCAGAATAAAAACGTAGGGGCGGGTTCTAAATCCGCCCTTATTTCACACAACGCCATAAAATTTCACACGAGCCACAACAATGAAAAAAACAATAACAAACGCATTGTGCAGCCTATTATTACTCGCACCACTTGCCAGTTCGGCGGAAATATTGGCAATGGTCAATTACGAAAGCAAGCCCAATCAATTGCCGCGCAAAGAAGGCGTAGCCATTATTGATGTTGACCCGAATTCGCCCCAATTTGGCAAAATCGTAAATGATTTGCCGTTGCCGCCCGATGCGGTTGCACACCATATTTTTTACAACAAAGATTTGAGCAAAGCCTATATCACGGCGTTGGGTAAAGGCGCGTTGCGTGTTATTAACATGAAACAAGAGCCGTTAAAAATCCAAGAGTTGAACGTACCCGAATGCCAAGTTGCCGAAGATATGGTGTTTACCGCCGACAAAAAAACGTGGTACTTGACCTGCATGGGTTCGAGTAATGTGATTGTCGGCGACGCGCAAACCGATAAAGTGAAACAAGTGATTGCCGCTGATGAGAAAGACAAATTTATTAAATATCCACACGGCATCGGTTTAAATGAAGACATTGATAGAATTATTGTGACCAGCACGGTTCACCCAACGAATTTGAGTGACGCGGGTGAAACGGTGACAGTCATTAAAGCGACGACAGGCGAAGTTTTATCGACCCATAAAGTCGGTGGCGCGGGTTCATCAACCGTTGAAGCGGTGTTTGTACCACACGCTAATCCGCCAATGGCGTATATCAATACGATGTTTGAAGGTAAATTGTGGACGGCAACGTGGCAAGCCAATCATGATAATTTTGAATTCAAACCCGCTTACGATTTCGCTGATATTAAACAAGGCGTTCCGCTCGAAATTTATTTTAATCAACAACATGACAAATTATTTATCACCACGGCGAAACCTGGTGCGTTGAACATTTTCGACATTAGCCAATCAGCACATGAACCAAAATTGATTAAATCGATTCCTACCGCTGGCGGCGCACATCATGTTGTATTTTCACCCGATGAAAAATATGCGATTGTTCAAAACAGTTTTTTAAATTTGCCAGAAATGGATGATGGTTCGATTTCGGTGATTGATTTGCAAAAAATGGAAAAAATTCGCAGCATCGATGTTCTGAAAGATCAAGGTTTCAAACCGAATTGTATTGTGATGATGCCGAAATGGCACACGGATGACGCGCATTAAAACGTGTCGCCAAGCGTGAGATTTGGTATTGTGTGTGGCGCGATGATTCGCGCCATTTTTTTAATTACTCATTCGGAATTCAATAATTTATGAACAAGAAAACCAGTGCATTTGTGAATAGTCTCGTGTTGATTTCGTTGGCTTTAGGCAGTTCGGCTGTCGAAGCGAAACGTTTAGGCGGCGGAACTTCTTTCGGCAGTAAACAATCTTACAGTGCGCCGTACAGCCGTGCCGCGTTGCCACCGAGTAATCGAATTGCTACGCCACCGCCCATCAGTAGTCCAGTCCCCGTCTCGCCACCCGCCACTGCGTGGAAAGACCGTGCAATGGGCGCAGCAGCTGGTTTGGCTGTTGGTGGATTAGTGGGTTCGATGATGGGTGGAGAAAATCATAATCAACCTGCACCCGTTCAAAATAACCAAGGTTATGCCCAACAGCAACAACCCGTTCAACCGCAACAAAATTACGCGCAACCTGTACCTGTTCAACAAAATCAAGGTTATGCTCAACCGTATGCTGACAATACTGGCGCAACAAAATCTGGTGGGTTCGGTTGGCTTGGCTACTTATTATTGGGTGGTTTAGGGTATTTGGCATATCGCTTCTTTTTTGCAAAAAAAACACCGCCCACCTCGCAACCAAATTATCAACGCACGGTAAATGAACCCGCATATTCTGCACCCGCTGCGAGCAGTGGAAGTTCAGCGAATTTCAATACCGATATTATGTTCAAAAAAGGCGATTCCACTGTTTCGTCGTCAAAAGTTAATTTAGCAAAATCGCGTGATACCGCAATGCCTGCGGGTTTTGATTCAGTCGCATTTTTGGATAATGTGAAACACCGTTATATGGATTTGCAACAAGCGTGGGATGCGCGAGATTTTGCCGAAATTCGGGGCTTGACGACGGACAAAGTATTTGCCGAAATTCAAGAACAGCTTAAAAGTTCAACCGAAACTAATGAAACGGATGTGTTGAAATTGGACGCGGATATTTTGGAAGTGCGCGAATTGAGTTCTGAGTTTGAAGCAGTGGTTTTGTTTGATGCAATTATGCGTGAAGACGATGCAGGACAAGCGAATCAAGTGCGTGAAGTATGGCATTTCGTGAAATCGAAATCAGGTTTTAACGCGAATTGGATGCTCGATGGCATTCAACAGTTGGAAGATTAAAACAGCGTTGTCGAGGCGTTTTATACGCCTCGACGTTTTTTTGCTACACCGCGAAACTTTCCCCGCAGCCGCACATTCCTTTCACATTCGGATTATTGAATTTAAACGCAGCGTTCAAACCATCTTTGCGATAATCGATTTCAATGCCGTCTAAAATTGGCAAATCATCACCTTTTATAACGATTTTTACGCCCGACAAGTCGAAAATTTGATCGTTGCTTTCAGGCGTATCAACATAATCCAAAATGTAAGCGTAACCAGAACAGCCTGATTTTTTCACACCTAAACGTAAACCTAAACCACTGCCACGTTTGGTAAGTTGTTTTTGAATTTGTTGTGCAGCACTTTCTGTAACTGAAACGGACATTTTTAAACTCCATAAGGGGTGATAAGTTCGATAAGTTCTAACACTTCGGCGGGTGTATTTTGGTGGCTCAAACTGACGCGAATCGCTGTTTGCGCTTGTTGTGGTGCAATTCCCATTGCCAATAAAACGTGACTAGGTTCGGCTTCGCCACTCGCACACGCTGAACCACTCGAAACACACACGCCTCGTTGGTCTAATTTGAGCAACACCAATTCGCCGTCCACGCCGTCGATACCAAACAAAACTGTGTTCGGTAAGCGTAGCGCGGATTGGGCGAAAATCGTGACTTTTGAAAATTGCGCCAATTTATTTTCCAGCATTGTTCGCAATGACAACATTCGTGTTTGACGAGCATCGAGTTCATTTTTTGCCAATTCTGCCGCTTTACCAAACCCAACACACACCGCGACGTTTTCAGTTCCCGAACGGTGATTTTGTTCTTGTCCGCCGCCTAAAAGTAAGGGTGAAATCGAAACTGATTTATCGACAATCAATGCGCCACTACCTTTTGGCGCAGAAATTTTATGTCCTGAAAGCGACAACATTTGTACACCCAATTGTCGGAATGACACAGGGATTTTCCCGATCGCTTGAACGGCATCAGTGTGAAGAATAATGCCACGTTCATTCAATTGTGCAGCAATATCTGCAATCGGTTGAATTACACCCGTTTCGTTATTTGCCAGCATAATCGACACAAAATCAGGGCGTTTTTCAATCAAATCTGAAATCGTTTTAGGCTCAATCAAACCGTCTCGATTCACCGGAATAATCTCTGGGTTGTAACGTTTCGCAGGTTCAAAAACGGACGGGTGTTCGATGGCTGAAATCGCCACACGTCCGAACGCGGAATTCAATGCGAGATTATTCGCTTCTGTCCCGCCGCTGGTGAAAATGACTTGCAACGGTTGCGCGTCCACAAGAGCAGCAATTTGTTCTCGTGCAATTTCTACCGCACTTTTTGCGACTCGCCCCAAACGATGCACGCTTGAAGGATTGCCATACATGGTTTTCATGAACGGCAACATAGCTTCTAAAACACGCTCATCAAGTGGCGTAGTGGCGTTGTTATCGAAATAAATCACGATTTACTTGGGTCTCATGTGCGGAAACAACAACACGTCACGAATCGAAGGCGAATCCGTGAACAACATCACCAAACGGTCAATACCAATGCCTTCGCCAGCAGTCGGCGGCATACCGTGTTCAAGCGCAACAATGTAATCTGCGTCAAAGTGCATCGCTTCATCGTCGCCCGCTTCTTTTTCGTTCACTTGCTGTTGAAAACGCGCCGCTTGGTCTTCGGCATCGTTCAACTCGGTGAAACCATTGGCGATTTCACGTCCACCCACAAAAAACTCAAATCGGTCGGTAACGTGCGGGTCGTTATCGTTGCGTCGTGCAAGCGGTGAAACTTCAACAGGATACGCGGTAATAAATGTTGGATTCATCAAACGACTTTCAACGGTTTTTTCAAAAATTTCGATTTGAATCTTGCCTAAACCGTAACCGTCTTTCACAGGAATTTTTAGGTTTTCTGCCACGATCAAAGCCGCTTCACGAGTTGAAATATTTTCAGCCGCCAAATCAGGATTAAAATGCAAAATCGAATCAAATACCGTCATGCGGGTAAACGGTTTACCGAAATCGTATTCCTCACCTTGATAAGTCACTACGGTTTGCCCTAAAACTTCTTGAGCAATTCCACGCAACATTTCTTCGGTCAAATCCATCAATTCATGGTATTCGGCGTAGGCTTGATAGAATTCCAACATCGTGAATTCAGGATTGTGGCGCGTTGAAAGCCCTTCGTTTCTGAAATTACGGTTAATTTCAAACACACGCTCAAAACCACCAACCACAAGGCGTTTCAAATATAATTCTGGCGCAATCCGCAAGAACATATCCATGTCGAGTGCGTTGTGATGCGTGGTAAAAGGTCGTGCCGTCGCGCCACCTGGAATCACTTGCATCATTGGCGTTTCGACTTCTAAAAACTGCCGTTCAATCAAGAAATTCCGAATATAACCAACGACTTTTGAACGAATCAAAAATGTGTCGCGGGATTGTTGGCTCATGATTAAATCTAAATACCGTTGACGATATTTAATTTCTTGGTCGGCGATGCCGTGGAATTTTTCGGGCAATGGACGTAATGCTTTGGTTAATAGCCGAATGTTATCGACTTTAACGCTCAATTCGCCTGTTTGGGTTTTGAACAAATAACCTTCCACGCCCAAAATATCGCCGATGTCCCATTTTTTAAACTGTTCGTTATAAACGCCTTCGGGCAAATTATCGCGAGCTACATAAACTTGAATTTGCCCTGACATATCTTGCAAATGACTGAAACTCGCTTTCCCCATAATGCGACGTGTCATCATGCGACCAGCAATTTTCACGCGCAAATATTCGGATTCGAGTTCTTCTTTTGTTTTTTCGCTGTATTTCGCCAGCAATTCGCCTGCAACGACATCGCGGCGAAAATCAGTTGGAAACGCAATGGTTTCTTCACGCAATGCCGTTAATTTTTCACGACGTTGGCGGATTTGGTCTTGTTCGTCTTGGATTTGTTCTGTTGTTTCTGTCATGTTTTTATCGAGTTAAATTTAATAAATTACGTTCTGCGCTTTCAACGCGACATAAATCTCATCAAGTGTTTGTGTGTCAGCATCAAATTGAATCGGCGTAAAACCTGCGTTGGTATTTACACAAAGCGCAATCAAACCGGCATGATTTATGGCTTCAATCAACACGTTATTCGTCGTTTCTAAAATCGTGCAAGCGTGACCGTTGTCGAACAATTTACGTTCCAATTGATAAGCTATTTCAACGCTTTTTTCACCGGTCAAATTGATAGCCGTTGCAATTTGGCTGAACCGCGCGGCGCGTTCTTCCACACTGACGGGTTGCAGATTTTCGTTGTCACCCGTTCCGATAATCATGCCCGCGCCAACGGTGCTATTCGTCAAACGGTCGATGATGATAAACGAACCCGTGCCTTTGTGGGTTTTGTAATTATCAAACACAACAGGTGCATTCACTGAAACCGTACACAACCCGATTTCATTGAGTTGCAAGGCGTTCGCATCGTGATGTTCGAGCGTGTTCACATCGATACGATGATGAATTAACGACACCGAACCAAACACACTGCGGGTTGCTAATTTAATTGCGTATTGTTTGCTAATGTTGAGTGATTGTTCATCCATCCAAACGATGTGCGCTTTGAATTTATCTGCCACAATCGGCGCGAATGCTTGCGTGCCAATCAGCATATCGCCGCGACTAATATCAATTTCGTCGTCCAACGTCAGTGTCACAGCCATTGGCGCGAAAGCTTGTTCGAGTTCACCGTCATACGTCACGATAGATTTAATCGTGCTGCTTTTTCCAGAAGGCAAGGCGGTAATTTTGTCACCTTTTTTGAAAATTCCCGATGCGACTGTGCCGCAAAATCCGCGAAAATCTAAGTTTGGACGATTCACATATTGCACGGGAAAACGTGCGTCGCTGAAATTACGGTCATTGGCAATTTCGATGGTGTTCAAGGCTTCCATCAAGGGTTTGCCTGTGAACCACGCCATATTTTCGCTTGGATTCACGACATTATCACCGTCCAATGCTGACATCGGAATAAACAAAATATCGTGCAAATCCAACGTTTTCACAAAATCCAAATAATCGGCTTTGATTTGTTCAAATTTCGCTTCGCTATATTCGACCAAATCCATTTTGTTAATTGCCACGACAATGTGTTGAATACCGAGCAATGACGCGATAAAACTGTGTCGTTTGGTTTGGGTTTGAACGCCATAACGCGCGTCAATTAAGATAATCGCTAAGTCGCACGTTGATGCGCCCGTTGCCATATTCCGCGTGTATTGTTCGTGTCCAGGTGTATCGGCGATGATGAATTTGCGTGTCGAAGTTGAGAAATAACGATACGCCACGTCAATCGTGATGCCTTGTTCACGTTCGGCTTGCAAGCCATCGACCAGTAACGCTAAATCGATTTTGCCCGCGCCCGTTGTGCCAGATTTCGCGCTGTCAGCTAAAACAGCGGCGAGTTGGTCTTCATAAATCATTTTTGAATCGTGCAACAATCGCCCGATGAGCGTGCTTTTGCCATCATCGACGTTACCGCAGGTTAAAAAACGAACTAATTCTTTGCGTTCGTGTTGCGCTAAATAAGCGTTAATATCGGTGCTGATTAAATCGGATTGGTGGGACATATTTTTTCCTAAAATAACTAAAAATTGGATTTAAAAGGCTAATCGCAGAGAATTAAAAGAAAGACTTATAAATTTTGAAGCGTGTCGTGCAATCTTTTAGCGTAAGTACTATTACTGATTACTTTATTTGCGTCTATTCTGCTCAAAATTTCAAAAGAATGTCCACCCTTGCTGTAACTGCCTTTTGTAGTATCTTTGGTGGCTTTTTTTAATCCATCGTATAAATCTGATTTAGAGATTGCTTCGATAGTCGTGTTTTGAGGCAACGTATTCTGTTTGAAATCTTTACCATAATAAGTAGCAACTGTTTGTTTATCAGCCATAAACCATGCTTCCATACATTCAACCATAAAATGTAAATGCTCTTCAGTTGCATTGTGTGGTTTTTGCCAATTATCATGTTGCCAAACGCTTGGATTAGTAACAGGTGCTTCGCTATCAACCAGTAACAAACAATGTTCATCTTTTTTTAGGTTTTTTAATCCAGTACAAAAACCATTGTAAGCATTTATTCGACTACCACAGGCGATAATTTTAGGACTAAGATTTAATTTTTTAAAAAACTCGCTAAAGCCTTGCCGACATTTTGTTTTCAGATTATTAGTATCACCGCCGCCTTCAACGTAAATAGTAACTTTTACCATCTGTTACCGCCAATATCGCCCCTGCGCCACAATTGCCCTAAGCTGTAATCGTTTAGCCAATCTTTTAAGTCCTCCTTATTTAATCGATTAACCGTAGTTGAGCCTTGTTGTTTGTCAAATACCAACACGGCTTCTGGCATATCAGTTAAAGCATCAATCAAATCGGCTGAATGCGTCGTAATGATGACTTGAGTTTTTTCGCCTGCTTCTTTTAACAATTCGATTAGAGAAGGCAACACATCAGGATGCAAACCTAATTCGGGTTCTTCGATACAAATCAAGGGAGGCGGATTAGGGTGTAATAAAATGGCTAACAACGATAAATAACGCAGTGTTCCATCTGATAAACGAGTTGCAGGAATAGTGAAACCATTTTCTTCAAAGAAAATCTGTACATAACCACCTTCAACTATGACATCAAAATCTTCAATTGATTCTGAAAATAGCTTTAACGCGTCCAACAACTTTTTTTTAATCTCACTAGTTCGTTTAAAACTACTTAAAATCAACCCTAAGTTGCTTGAATTTTCTTCTAGAAAATTATTAGGTAAATCAGCGCGTTGAGGAGTTCTTGGTAGAGTATATCGTCCAAATTGCCACTCTCGATAAATTCGTATTTTCTGATAATTATTAGCTACACCTGTTATTTCAGGATAAGCATCAGGATCTTGACGTTGAGCTAGGATGGACTGGTAAGTTTCAATATTCTCCAGATGTAACTCTTTTTGGCGGGTTTTTTCCGTTCTATTGACCGTTGCTTTTCGTCCATTATATTCATAGAAAATATATGGTTTTGAATGCCTGTCTTTAGATCGTTTATCTTTATTTTCAAGAGATTCTTTCGTCACTTCGACAGTATAATTACTCGCTCTGAACTCAAAGATGTGACGAAGTGGCATCGAATCATGTAAATTATCGAGAATGACTTCCAGTGTCGCTTGATGATTTTTATCACCTTTCCATAACCATTCTTCAATACCACCACCATCGCGTATCGCCTTAGTTAAATCCTTGGGCATTGCCTGTAATAAGCTAATGGCTTCTATCAGATTAGATTTGCCAGAACCATTGGCTCCAATGAGAACGTTTAAGCCCTTATTGAAGACAATTTCAGTCTCTGCACCAAAAGACAATAAGTTGCTTAGTTTGATAGATTTCAACATAGGATTGTATTAAAAATACCCTTCACGTTTTTTCTGTTCCATCGAACCCGCTTGGTCGTGGTCAATTAAACGACCTTGCCGTTCAGAAGTCGTAGTCAAAAGCATTTCTTGAATAATCTCAGGTAACGTCGTCGCTTCGGATTCGACTGCACCCGTCAATGGATAACAACCCAGCGTCCGAAAACGCACTTTTTTCATTTCGACTTTTTCGTGTTCGCCAATCGGCATACGGTCATCGTCCACCATAATCAGCATTCCATCACGTTCAACAACAGGACGTTCTTTAGCGAAATACAGCGGCACAATCGGAATCTGTTCCAAATGAATATATTGCCAAATATCCAACTCCGTCCAATTCGACAACGGGAAAACACGGATACTTTCGCCTTTATCGATTTTACCGTTGTAGATATTCCACAATTCAGGACGTTGATTTTTCGGATCCCAGCGGTGATTTTTGTCGCGGAACGAATAAACTCGTTCTTTTGCGCGAGATTTTTCTTCATCACGTCTCGCGCCACCAAATGCAGCGTCAAATTGATATTTGTTTAACGCTTGTTTCAAACCGTCAGTTTTCATCACGTCGGTATGTTTTTTACTACCGTGAACAAACGGGCTGATGTTCATGTCTACACCGTCTTGATTGGTGTGAACGATTAAATCTAAACCGAGATTTTTCACCATTTCATCACGGAAGGTAATCATTTCTTTGAATTTCCACGTCGTATCAACGTGCATCATTGGGAATGGTGGTGGCGCGGGATAAAAGGCTTTCATGGTCAAATGCAGCATCACCGCCGAATCTTTACCAATCGAATAAAGCATTACAGGTTTTTCAAACTCCGCCGCGACTTCACGAATAATGTGAATACTTTCGGCTTCGAGTTGTTTTAAATGGGTTAATTTATAGTCTGTCATCAAAAAATCCGTTGAGTTTAAAGGCATGAATGGCGGCTATTCTAGCACGTTCTAGCGTGATTTAGTGCCGACCTGTGTGACCAAAACCACCTTCACCGCGATGACTTTCGTCGAAATCTTCGACTTGTTCAAACGCGACTTGCACGACTGGCACAAACACCATTTGTGCAATGCGTTCGCCGATATTTATGGTGAAAGGTTCGTTGCCACGATTCCAACAGGAAACGAAAACTTGCCCTTGATAATCCGAATCGATAAGCCCAACTAAATTGCCTAAAACGATGCCGTGCTTATGTCCTAAGCCTGAACGAGGCAATAAAACAGCGGCAAGTGAATTATCACCAATGTGAATCGCCAAACCCGTTGGAATTAAAACGGTTTCGCTAGGTTGAATCGTAATTGCATCGTCTAAACACGCGCGTAAATCTAAACCCGCTGAACCTGTCGTGGCATATTCGGGTAATGGAATCGTGTCGCCTAAACGTGAATCTAAAATTTTTAATTGAATTTTGTGCATTTTGAAATTTAAAAGTTGAGTTGATTTTGTTCGCTATAATATCGCAAACACCCAACAACTTGAATTCTCATGACTATCTTCACCGCAACACCAAACATTATTCAACAAGCCGCCGACTGTTTAAAAAATGGCGGTTTAGTCGCTTTCCCCACCGAAACCGTTTACGGATTAGGCGCAGATGCCAGCAATCCAACCGCCGTAAAACGTATTTTTGCGGCTAAAAATCGCCCCGAAAATCATCCGTTAATTGTGCATCTTGCCAGCTTTGAGCAGTTTGATTTGTGGGCGCAAGACATTCCCGAATCTGCGTTTAAATTAGCCGAACATTTTTTCCCCGCACCACTGGCGTTGATTTTAAAAAAACGCCGCGAAGTCAGCGAAATCGTAACGGGCGGACAAAATACCATCGCATTGCGTGTACCGAATCATCCTGTTGCATTGGAATTATTACGCGCATTTAGAGGCGGAATTGCTGCACCGTCGGCAAACCGTTTTTGTCGAATTAGTCCAACACAAGCGCAACACGTTGCCGACGAATTGGGTGAAAGTGTCGATATGATTTTAAACGGTGGCGCGTGTCAAATTGGTGTGGAATCAACGATTCTTGATTTGAGCGGCGATAAGCCAACATTGTTACGTTTCGGAAAAATCACCTGCAGCGAATTAGAA
>CAINHO010000048.1 GCA_903848935.1 uncultured Pseudomonadota bacterium
CCTACAGGTACTTTTGGTAACAAATCTTGCGTCATCCAAGCAGAGAAAACGTCAGAATTGACGTTGAAAGAAAACAAAGAAATGGTCAGTAACAATCCATTGAGCAATGCGCCAATAGCAGTTGTGCGTCCTTTCGCTCCCCAGTTGAATTGACTAAAACAGCGTTCACCGATTTTTGCGTAACCATGCGAACGGGTACTTTCATGGGAAAATCCACTTTCATCAATATAAACCACTGATTTTCCTTCTGATTTATATTTTTCCATTTTAGTCTGGAATTCGATTCGTAATTGTTCGTCGGCTTTAGGATGTTTTAGAGCTTTTTTTTACGACTGATTCCAAGGCGTTTCAAGGCATAACGCATTCCTGAATTGCTCATAGAAAAACGCTCTGCTCGTTCATAAATATAGTTAAGCATTGGTCAACGTCTGCCCCCGACCGTAAAACAATCTGCTTTGTATCATCCGTCGAACATTCAAAAAATATCGTGGCTGAGTTTGAAGCAGCGGGGATTAGTGCCAGACACTTAGACGCCAACAGCCCGGCTAATTTGAGAGACGAAACTTTGCAGGATTGGCGCGACGGACAATTTACCATGCTATCCAACATGGGATTGTTCATTGAAGGGCTTGATGTTCCAGCGGCGGCGTGTTGCATATTGGCTAGACCTACCAAGTCGCTCACGATTTACTTGCAAGCGGTGGGGCGGGTAATGCGTCCACATGAAACAAAAACCGATTGCGTTATTCTCGATTGCGCTGGTTTAACGTATGAACACGGATTTGTTGATGACGTAAGAGAATGGACGCTAGATGGGAAAATTAAGAAACCAAAAGAGGAAGCCCCCGCCGTTCATATTTGTGAATCCTGTTTTGCCGCATACTCGAAAGCAGAACACCCGAACGAATGCCCTGAATGCGGCTTTATAACCTACGTTGAACCCAAAGTAATAGAATCGGCGGATGTTGAAATGGTGGAACTCACACCGTCAATTATTGCGGATTTACGGGCAAAGCGTATCAAGTGGCTTGAGTTCACAAGTGCAAAACCTTGGATGATTTTATCGAGTTGGGAAAATTGCGCGGCTACAAAACCGGTTGGGCGTACATCAAGTGGAACGATAGAAAAACGTGGCTAGAATCGAATGGTTATGCGGCGGCGGTGGTGGCATGAATGAAACTGCATTGCAAAATAAAATTCGATTAGCGATTGCAGCACCCAACGTCAAAATGTTCCGTAATAATGTCGGGCAAATCGGCGGGTTATCGTTTGGACTTTGCAAAGGTTCGAGTGACCTTATCGGATTTACCTCGAAAACAATCACGCCTGAAATGGTTGGACAACAGGTGGCAATATTCACGGCGATTGAAGTTAAAACCGATAAAGGCAAAATATCACCAGCGCAAACTAAGTTTATCGAGTTGGTTAATCGTTCCGGCGGTATTGGTGCGGTGGTTCGCTCAATTGATGATGCAATGGATGTTTTGAAAACTTAAAAAACAAGCTCTTGTGTGTCACAACTCTACATAGCAATGGCGCGGTTAAGACAGGTTTTGTCACAGTAATTTGTCACAAAATAATCATCATCGTGGACAAATAATGAGACAGTTAAAACCTAGATACGATGCTGGTTGCTTGATGATTTGAGACAACGAGCAAGGCAAACTTAGTCAACAGTAAATGCAACACTTGCAACACCTAAAACGTAGCGTTAATAAATGTTTCACGGAAAATTCAAATCTAATTGCAACAGTAAATCAATAAGTGTTGCTGTTTTTAATTTTGTTTTTCGCGCGGTAAAAATACGCCTTTGATGCAATCGGGGTTAATTATGCAAAGTTGAATATGGTTGTGAGTTTTAAAACCCGCGTCTGGGTAGAGTGGTTCGCCTTCCCAAAATGCCGTCCTGACAGAATCAAATTTAATGCCCCGCGTGTGCTTTATTACGGGCTTTGCTTTTTTCAACGGTTTCAGTGCTGAAAAAATCCTTATGATAATTACCCTTTTTATCGAGTATCTTTGCGCTTATCAAAAGTTTGGCGCGTTGTTGTGGCGTTAATTTAATCTTAATTGCGTTCATGTTTTCACCTGCGATTGTGGCGTTTTAGATGCTGGTTATTTCGAGCGGATTATACAACCGATAGGAATGCAAAACGATGATGTTTTTATCGTCATGTGTTGCCATTTGTTATGACATTTTATTTTCAAATGGGACAAAATTGGGACATTTTTATTTTTGGCAATAAAAAAGGGCTTATGAATTAACGTAAGCCCTTGATTATTATGGAGCCAATGATGCGAGTCGAACGCACGACCTACTGATTACGAATTAGAAAAATTAACTTCTATATAGTCCTACCAACTTGTACAAATCCATATAAATCAGCTATATTAGCGCAAAACAAGTTAGATGGTTCTGGATGGAATTTTACCTATCTGTCCTACCATTATCCTACATACTTAATTTGGCGTGGATGGTTTCTTATGGCAGTTGTAAAACTCACAAAAACATTGATCGATTCTTTGGCTTTTGCCACCGTTTCAGGCAAGCATATCTATTACTACGATACCGAACTCAAGGGCTTTGGGCTTCGCGTCACTACACAAGCAAAAACCTACTTTGTTGAAGGCAAAATTGCCAATCGTAAAACTGTGCGTGTCAGTTTAGGCAAGCATGGCGTTTTAACTACCGAAGAGGCACGACGAGAGGCTAAAACAAAACTGGCTGAACTTGCTCATGGTGCAAACCCGAATGCACTAAAAAAAGAAGATCGCTTGCGCTTAACGACGTTGCAGGAGGTTTATAACGATTATCTAGCAGGGCGCGACCTAAAACCCAAAACAATACAAGACTATAACAACTGCCTCAGGCTGTATTTATCGGACTGGTTAAATACCCCTGTTATTCATATCACACGCGATCAGATAGAAGCTAGGCACCGAGAAATAAGCACTCGCGGCGAAGCGGCAGCTAATCTAACAATGCGGTTACTTCGTTCTATTCTTAACTTTGCCGCCGAGTATCGAGATGCAAAAGGGCTTTCAATTATTCCCGATAATCCAGTGCGACGGCTATCTGCTAAAAAAATATGGAATCGCGTTGAACGTCGCCAGACGGTCATCAAACCACACGAATTACACGCATGGTATGAAGCTGTAAACAAGCTCGAAAACACCACGTTACGCGATTATTTACTGCTAGTTTTATTCACGGGCTTACGTCGTGAAGAAGCCGCACAACTCGAATGGTCGCGTGTTGATATGCAAGCACGCACGCTGACCATTTTAGATACAAAAAACCGACAACCTCACGTTTTACCACTGTCTGATTTTCTATTTGATCTGCTTAACTCGCGTAAGGCAACGCAAAACAGCCCTTATGTTTTCGCAGGTAATGGTGAAGGCGGACACATCGTTGAACCACGCAAACAAATGGCAAAAGTCACAGCGCAAACAGGCATTACTTTTACTGTTCACGATTTGCGTCGAACATTCATAACGATTGCCGAAGGGCTTGATATACCCGCTTACGCGCTCAAAAGGTTAGTCAATCACAAAATCAATCATGACGTTACAGGTGGTTACGTTATCGCAGATGCAGCGCGTTTGCGTGAACCTATGCAGAAAGTAACTGATTTCATTCTAACAACCGCAGGCGTATTAACAGAGAAAGCCAATGACACAAAATAAATCAACTTACAAACCAACAAAAGGAAGCTATGACTTGCCACCACAAAAAGTTAAACGGGTTGATGCTATCGCATGGGTAGCAAAACAAGTCCATTCAAGTGATCCAGATTCGTATGGCAGGAAAAAAGTAAGAGAAAATTACGGCGGAGATAATAAAAAGACAATGATAAACGCACCAGAGTTTTTTACATGGGCAATTAGCCGATGGTCTGAACTGTCACATATTCCAAACATTCCACGCTTACCCGTCACGATGTCGATGAACGCTGCGTTTCCAGTGTTGGATTTTTGCATGGGTAACATTATAGAAATTCCACAGGAACGCGACGTATTAGAAAAACGCTACATCGAAACCAGCGGCAAACTTTATGAAATGTTAATTGAGAACCAACGTTTAAATGCTGAAAATCAGAAATTGAGAGAAGAATTACAACAACATTCTGATCGAGCAGCCAAATTAAAGGCGCAAAAATCCGCTGGAGGGCGCAAAGGTGGTAGTGCCAAGCGTAATCAGTGACAGATTTTATGGGTAGCTCACAGCTTTAGATTTCTGTCATTATCATTTGTACCGAACCATTCATTTTAAGAGGATTCGGTATGCAACAAGATCTAAACCGCAGTACACAACAAAGTCGCCGCATGGATTGGGTACGTCAATTTGACGATGCCCCTGATGGCGCGTTATTCGATCAGAAAATTATCGCGGCAAAACTCGATATTTCAACAGCACAGTTAGAAAAATGGCGTTGGAACGGTCAAGGTATTAGCTTTATCAAAATAGGTCGTCTTTGCAAATACAGAAAAAGTGATGTTACCGCTTTCATTGACCAAAATTTGTACAGATCTACAACACAAATTGGAGTTGATAAATGATCAACTTCATATCATCAGAGGATTTTCAACACCCAGAAAAACAAAAAGCCCATGAGGTACGAACTCACGGGCTTTTAACAACCGCCGCATCAACGGCAATCATTTCAATCAAAGCGCAGGTATTTTAGCATGACACCTAAACAACCAACAGTTTTTGCGGATCACTGTGATGATTTCACAGCCAAAGGCTACAACGTAACGCCAACGAATGGGAAGCGTCCCATACTGCCAAATTGGCAGAATTTAACACCATTACCAGAGTGGAAAATTACCCACGCCACTTGTAACGTTGGCATTGTGACTGGTCACAATATCACTGCAATCGACATTGATGTTTTAGACGAGCTGATTGCAACGTTAATCGAGAAAAGTGCAACAGAATTTTTCGGCTTTGCACCATGCCGCTACGGGAAAAAGCCTAAACGCCTTTTGGTGTATCGTACCGATGAAGAGATTCACAAACACAAAATCACATTTAATGATTCAACTGGCAATCCGCACGCTGTTGAGATATTAGCAAAGGGTCAGCAGTTTATCGCCGCAGGAACACACCCAGAAACGCAACAACCGTATGAATGGGAAACAGAGTTACTACCTGTTGCTGAATTAACGGTGGTCACACTTGAACCTATGCGAGCGTGGTTAGAATCACTCAAAACCTTATTAGCTGAACACAACTGCACAGGTTTCAAGATAACAGGCTTAAACAAAGTCGAAGTTCAGGCAATCAAGCCAAATGCCCCAATTGACTTCCACAACGCCGAACAAGCCAAAGCCGTTATTGAACGTCTACAAAACAAACTCTTAGAGGCTGCCAATGGTGACAGACACGCCGCACGGTTACGAATCGGTAAAGTATTCGGAGGTTATGTTGCAGGTGGATTAGTTCACGAAAATGATGCACTGGAGGCGTTACAGGTTGCCAGTGATTTAATCGCAGACGATGGTGGAACAAGTACCTGTGAATGGCAAACCATACTTGATGCTGTTGAACACGGCAAAGAATCACCTATAACCAGTTACGACACGCCTGTGAATGTCCACAACGATATTTTGGACGGTGAAAAACACCATTGCACCGTCGATTTATTGCGGCATATTGATGATGAACACCCGTCTAAAGAATTATCGTTGTACATCAGTCATGCGATGGATTTACCTGTTAATAGTTCTTTTGTAATGGGATTAGCCACATTTAGCTCCATTGCGTGTCGCAAGTATGTTGTTAATTATCAGCATAACGATAGCATTCCCATTGGTATTTATGCAGTGGCTGAACAACCCTCAGGAGTAGGTAAAAGTCGGTGCCTTACGTTGTTTCAAAAGCCATTTTTCAAAGTTCACAAAGAGAAATGCGATCTTTACAACTTAGAACGCAAACGGTTAGAGGGCATTGAACCAGGTAAATTAAGCGTAATCGATAAAGCTAGTTTGGCGGAGTTAAAAAATAATCCAATACCGCAGCTATTCACCACAAATTCTACCCCCGAAGCATTAGAAAAATCGCTTGATACAACGAATGGAACTTTTAGCGCAGTGTCGAGTGAGCAGGGGTTATTCAATTCGCTTTTAGGGTTGAGTTATAGCGACGGAAAAAAAGCGAACAATAATGATTTGATTCTCAACGCATTTGATGGCGGTTATATGTGTGTGAAGCGAATCACCCGCGACGGTTATAGCGGTTACGTTGCTGGTGGCGTGGCATTATTTGCTCAACCAGGTTCAATTGAGAAACTGTTAAACAACTCACATGGTACGGGTTTGGTTGAACGTTTTTTGATGATTGCAGAGCCACACCAGCTTGGAAAACGTGATCACACGGTAAGAAAAAATATACCCCAAGAAGTAATCGACAATTACGCGAAAGTTGCCGAACCGTTATGTCGTTCAGTTTTGAATAAAGAGGCGGTGACTGCTTTAAACATCAGCGATCATGGTCACAACTTGATTGCATTGTACCAGAACCAAATTGAGCCACATTTAGCCGATGGTGGCAAGTATTCGCATATTTCGTTACGCGGTGCAGCAGGAAAAATCAATATGCAGATTATGAAAATAGCGGCAAATCTGCACCTGTTAGCGAAAAACGATGATGCCGAAAGTCCACTTGTTGATAAGGCGGTAACGCTTGAGGAATTACAAGCTCGAAGTAGTCACAATCTGAAACGTCCCGCTGTTAAATCTGACATTGACGACAAGCACGTTATCGCCGCTATTGGCATTGCTAACGAGTTGTTAGAGGCGAATCTGAAACTATGCCAAGACAAGGGCATTTTAGGCGTGAAAGCTGAATATACGGCAATTTTGAATTACCTAACAAACAAGGCTAACAAGACAGAACGAGAGTTGATTAACTCACTGCGAACCACGTTGCCGTTTAAAGAATCCACTGGCAACAAGGCGGAAGAAATCAAAAAAGCCATCGTTGAAATGGTTGCTCAAGGCGTTATCGCAAAAAGTTTTGTTAGTGGAAAAATCCTTTATTCGATTGCTTAGTTGCTGTGTGGTATTGCGTAGTAACTCACTACGCAACCTCAGCCCATGTAAATAAAGGGTTTAAGAGTAATTGTGTAGTATGTGTAGTGTTTTACATTCCTATTCTGACATTTGTTTTTATATGATTTTTAGCACGGTTATCACATTAACTACACAGCACTACACAAATGATCCAAAACCTTGATCTGCGTGACGTTGAACCGTGTGGAAAAGTGCCACACAAATTACTACACACTGACAGCGTGCCATCTACATTCACGGTGGCTACGCGGCAGAAAGGCATTGCCGCTTGCTTTCACCGTTCGTAAGCTCAGGCGTGAGCCTTTATCAGAATGCGCCCCGCTCCTCGGTGCTGAGGTGGCGCACGCAGGGATGGAATCCATAGTGAAAGTATCGGGCGCAGTTATTTAGATTTTTTCGCCGAAAAGCATGGCGAAAAAAAGAGTGAATTAGTACACAGAAAAATTGGTAACGTTGCCGCCAACCCCAAAGGCAACATAAATCCACGAGGTAATCATGCAAAAAATTTATGAGTCAATCACAGCATCATCTAAAGTCCTTGCCAATCGCCAGGCTTTTGTCGATGAATACGCCATCGTTGATGACGTGAAAAAGCCCCTACGACTGTCTGTAGGTAATAAAGGCGATTCGGTTTTATTTGACCATTGCCAACTCTACAAGAACAAACATGATAGCTATGTGTTAATCAATTCGCCCTACGCGCCGAATGTTGAAGAGTTGTATAAGATGGATTTTGAAGAAACAGTGCCGCTGTACGCGGAAGACGCGCAAACGTTTATAAAACCATTTGGCACAATGAAAGAAGCCAACGCCTTCGCCCGTAATTTGCGTTAATAACGCAACCAGTGGCGCGTTACCAAAGAGTGACGCGCCTTTTTTATTGCCGCGCTGAATTAAATAAAGCAAGAAATGTAGAATGCAGCCGATAAGGGGCAATTAAACTTTAATTTCAGGGACGAACATGGCACAGGATGGAAATTACGATGAAAATGATGGTTCAAAAGGAGTTGTTTATATTTCATCCGTTGAATGTTTGTCTGAAGAAGGAAAAGATTTTTTAAGTGGAGCTAGTATTGAAACTTCATTTAATAACCCTTGTAAATGGCTTGATGGTACAAAAGTTTATAAAATCGGACAGTCTAAAATAAGCGGAGAGAAGAGAGCAGATTTCGATAACAGACTGAAATACAAGGGACGTTTACATTTAGAATGTATTCATAATTGGAAATCCGAGGATTGTGGCAGGGCAGAAAAAGCTGTTTTTGAAGAGCTACATGAATTTCGTAGAGGTCATTTTTTCAAGGATGACAAAATAGTCGGTTATGAATTTTTTGAATTCACAGATGACGACTTGCAAGCTGCAAAAAAGATAATTAAAAAAGAGGCGGCTGTAACACTAAAAGAAAGACTTGCTGAAATTGAAAGACTTGCTGAAATTGAAAGACTTGCTGAAATTGAAAGACTTGCTGAAATTGAAAGACTTGCTGAAATCGAAAGACTTGCTGAAATCGAAAGACTTGCTGAAATCGAAAGACTTGCTGAAATCGAAAGACTTGCTGAAATTGAAAGACTTGCTGAAATCGAAAGACTTGCTGAAATTGAAAGACTTGCTGAAATCGAAAGACTTGCTGAAATTGAAAGACTTGCCGCTGCAAAAGTCGCCTCAGATAAAGAAACAAAAAAATTGTGGTGGATAATAGCCATTATGGCAGCGTTCTTTTTCGCTATTTTTATGTACGACGCATTGTACCCACCCGTTACGCCAGTAGTGCCAGCACAGACGTATCAACCCGTTACGCCAGTAGCACCAGCACAGACGTATCAGCCCATTACGCCAGCAGTGCCAGCACAGACGTATCAACCCGTTACGCCAGTAGCACCAGCACCGACGTATCAGCCCGTTACGCCAGCAGTGCCAGCACAGACGTATCAACCCGTTACGCCAGTAATGTCACCGCAGGAGTTAGCGGCAAAACAAGAAGCTCAGAAAATACTAATTGATGCCACTCCGTCAGATGCCGAAGCCCAATATCGACTTGGTATGCAGTATTACGATGGAATTAGTGTTGAGCAAAACTGCGAAGAAGCCGCTCGATTATTGCTATTATCGGCAAAGCAGGGCAACGTAGACGCGCAAAGTAATATCGGTGTTCTTTATTACACGGGGCAAGGTTTGAAAGTCGATAATAAACAGGCTCTTTTTTGGACTAGAAATGCGGTCGAGCAAGGTCATATTGGCGCACAAAATAACCTAGGTGTATTCTTCTACGAAGGCAAGGCGTTACCAAAAAACGATAGTAAAGCCTTCTATTGGTTCAACGAAGCCGCAGCTCTTGGCAATACGCAATCGAAAGCGTTTTTAAGCTCATTTGAACCTACAGACGGAAGTCGCATTGTGATTAAAATTGATGGCGTTGCGCCAGCCTTGCCGAATGACACTTGTATAAAATCGAATTCTAAAAATTGAGGTGAGGACGTGAGCAACGTATTTAGTTTTACTGGAACTGTCGGCAAGTCCGCAGAGGTTCGACACTTGCCGTCAGGGCAGGCGGTGTTGAGTGTGAATGTTGCTAACGACGTGGGTTGGGGTGAGAAAAAACAAACCTTATGGATCAGGGTAACGATTTGGGGCAAACGCGCCGAAGGTGAACTTAAAAATTTTTTGGTAAAAGGTCAGCAGGTATTTGTATCGGGTGAATTGACTATGAGCGAGTACACCGCCAACGATGGCACTAGAAAAACGCAGCTTGAATTGAATGCGAATGTCTTGGACTTGGTAGGCAAGCGCGAAGAGCCAGCACCACAACCTAAAATAGAGCATGAAAAAGATGAACTGTATTGCGAATTTGGCGGCTATGGAGATTATGAGCCAACGAAAACAGCTGCATTTACAACAAGCGCATTGAAATATCCCGAAAATGGCGCACTTTATGACGACGATGATATTCCGTTTTAATTTACCGCCCCGCCGTGCGCTCGTCCTGCGTCGCCCAAACTCGCCGCCGTTTATCTTCAACGTTGCGTGCTTACGTTAAGGCGGCTCAAACAGTGGTCGTCTTGTCCGTTCGCCCGTCGTGGCTTCACTTGTGTGAATAAGACACCAAATCACCTGTAGCCAGTCCACAATACCAGTCCCTGATGTCTGATGGTACCTAAGCCCCCCTGTGATGTCATAGCCCCCCGTACCACCCCTAGCGTCCCGCTAGCTTAACAGCCAAAGCGTAACCCGTTGCTTTTTGTTATTCACTCTCAAGATACGAAAGTGCTTCCTCGTGACTTAGAACGTTGACCGAAGCGTTGAGATCGACGGCACGACGTTTTGGGAACATATACTGCGCCAGTTCTTTGTAAGCGTTGAGTCTGATACTAATATCAATTTCGATGTTCTCAGCAATTCGCGCCATGCCTTCAATCGGGTTGCAGTTCAAACTTTCAAGTAGTTGTTGAACTTCGGTTGTTTTTTTATTGGGTGTGTTTTTGGCTCTTCCGCCAGACTTGAAGCCAGTCGCCATGTTCTATTTTCCTCGATCTTAGAAATTGTCGCCATTATAACAAGTTTTAGTCTTTATAATTCAGCGGATTATATGCAAAAAGGTTATGTTTTGAATGGTGCCGAATGCAATAAGTGAGATTTTGAACGAGGATGTTTTCAGCAGGCAATGCGGTGAATTTAGGTGGGTATTAAGAGTTATTTGCTTTTTCTATGTCCTACCATTGTCCTACACAACAAAAAAGCCCCGACGACCGAAAGGCTGTCAGGGCTTGATTTTACTGGAGCCAATGATGCGAGTCGAACGCACGACCTACTGATTACGAATCAGTTGCTCTACCAACTGAGCTACATCGGCAAATTTTGGAGGCTGCGAGCGGAGTCGAACCGCTCTAGATGGCTTTGCAGGCCACTGCATAACCGATTTGCTACGCAGCCAAAGAATATATAAAAGAAGATAAACAAAAAAGCCGCGAATTTCGCGGCTTAATTAAAATTTGGAGCGGGAAACGAGATTCGAACTCGCGACCCCAACCTTGGCAAGGTTGTGCTCTACCACTGAGCTATTCCCGCGTTTCAATGCTTGAAACGATTTGAGTATGTTAAAAAAAAATCGTCAATTCGTCAACCTTTTTCATTCAATTTTTACAAATTAACAGCTAACACCCAACCAATTGTTCCATTGCAGGCTTCTTCATCAATTTGAACTTTTGCAAAAACATCTTTTTTACCAAACGCATCTTGCTTGTCTAACACCGTAACATGGGTACCTTCAGGGAATTTACGACACTCTTCCGTTTTGTTTTCATCATCATCAAATGCTGCAATTGCCCCAGGTGTCGCAACCAATCGAATAATCGTTTGCTCGCCATCTTCTGCCGCTGCATTCGGACTTTGTAATGTGTATTTTTGACCGGCTGCCAAACTTTTGGGTGCCGCACTTGGTAATGTTTTTTCATTACCACCCAACATCAATAACATCAAAACCACACCCGCCACACCCGCCACAATCCCGTAAAACACTTTAGGGTTATTTTCTTTTAGTTCCATGACAGAAGCAATTGCACCTGTCATCGGATTTGTTTTTGGTTCTGCTATTACCGTTTCAACTTTTGCCGCTTCGGGAGCAGGCGTTTCAGTTGCCGGAGTTTCAACTGTTTCATTCACTTTTTCTTCACTCATCGTATCCTCACTTTTTATTTTTGATTGTTATTATTCAAAGCCGCCCGTTTGAGCGTACGGCATTTTACCTGGATTACCCCTTGCGCGTCATCATTCCTTTCGACGGATTATAACCAACAATCGCTGCCGCCATAAATATCACAAACGCCCCCGCCGTATAAGTAAATGCAAACGAATTAAATTGTCCATACAACGCGAAACGTATCAATTCGACCGCTTGCGAAAAGGGATTGTATTGCGCCAACAAATATAAAAACTCACTCGACTCTTTCATTTTCCACAATGGGTATAATGCCGTAGACATAAAAAACAGTGGAAAAATTACGAAATTCATCACACCGGCAAAATTTTCGAGTTGTTTAATAAACGACGACAGCAAAAGTCCCAATGCGCCCAGCATCAAGCCTGACAAAATTAGCGGAAAAATGACCCACAAATACCCTTCCAATGGCGCACGAATATCGTAACCCCACGCAATCGCCAGAAAAATATACGCCTGCAAAATCGAAACGCCTGTTCCCGCCAATAACTTACTCAACAATAAAAACCAACGTGGTAACGGACTGACGAGCAAAATTCGCATACTGCCCATTTCGCGGTCATAAACCATCGACAACGAGCTTTGCATTCCGTTAAACAGTTGAATCATGCCAATCAAACCAGGGGTGATATAGACTTCATACAAAATATAGGTTTCATAAGGCGGCGTAATCGCTAATCCTAATGCCGCTCGAAAACCCGCCGCAAAAACGAATAACCAAATCAGCGGGCGTACTAATGCCGAAATAAACCGTTCGCGTTGCGTCACAAAACGGCTCAATTCACGTCCCACAATTCCCATCATCGCTCGCCAATAATAAATCATTCGACCTCCACTGAAACCAATTTCAAACCCGACGGCAAGGCTTCACCGAAAATTTGTTTTTCTTCTTTTTCGCTGAGTTCTTTCACGCTTTCGACCATTTCTAACCATGACGCGGGGGCTTTGCTGAGTTTCAATTTTTCTAAAACTTTTTGGCGCATTTCGTCGTTAATATCACGCGCTCTATCACCGCTCATTCGCGCCATCAATGTGGCAGCAAAACCGATTTGTGGTGTTTTTTTCCAGTCTTCATCAAGTAATTGTAACAACCAAATTTCAACCGTTTCAGCCGAAACAACGTTGTGCGAGCTACCGTGAAACGGAATGCGTGCGCCAATTCGTCCGACTGCCCACCACGTTTGGTTTGATTCGCTAGATTTTTCTAACCGTTTTAATAACCAATCGCCAAGTTGGATTTTTTTCTGCACAGGCAATCGCTCTAAAACAGCGGCTAATCGCACAATGTCATCGTAACTGCGGGTTTTGAGTTGTTTTTCAATGCCAGCTTGCCGCGCCGCCGCAGGATCAATATATTTCGAAATATCAGCAAAAATCGTTTCTTGCGCTGTCGCCGACAAACCACCTGCAATGCGTCGCCATAATGTCCACCATTCCGCCCAGTTCTGCGTTTCGTTGACGAATTGAATGTTGTGCGGGTAAGCCTTCCAAACCTGTTCGACGCGCCAATCATCGAGCGGATAACCAAAACCAGGACGCAAACAATAACCGCACAACATCAGCCACACTTTTTCATGTGATTCACTGCGTCGGCGATATTTTTCACCTTCAAGTAACGTGTTAAACAACGTCCGCAACAACGGCGAATTCCATTCGCTTCTATCCATGCCCGTCATTTTTTCTAAATCCGCACGCAGATTTTTCACCGCTTTCGGGTCAACTTGTTTGGATTTTGTACCAAAAATATCGCTGATTTTTTCGCACAAAACATCCAAGTTTTTCGGCAAATCAGAAGAATTTGAAACCGCCGCGCCACGTCGTATTTGGAATTCCACGTCCCAACGTTTTTTAGGATTTTCAATTGACACACATTGAATTTTTAACGTTCCTACCTCTGTTTGCATCACGGCTAATTCAACCAAAACTTCGCTGCTTGAATCGCTGTCAAACGCCACAGCAAGCGGTGGCAACGAATGAAAATCGTCCGTAATTTCGGCAATATCACCTGGCTTAAAAATGCTGTCGCCAATCGTCGAAGCCAAATGAAAACGCACGGGTGTTCCTAATCGCAACGCAAAACGGTGATTTTTCAAAATAATTTCTTCACCTTCTTCGCTACCTCGCGGCAGAATACAAATGCCTTGTGATAATTCGGCTTCATTCGTATCAATCAATAAAAAATAACTTCGTGCCGCGCCTCCACCGATTTTTAATTTTTTCTCACGTCGCGCCAACGCATAACTTACCGCGCCAAATGCAACCGCTAATTCTGGATGCTGATTTTCTAACAGAATGGGTGGTTTTTCGCGCCACGAACTGAGCAAATCAATTGCTCGTTTTGTAATCGGTTGACTACGAAACACACCGCCATTCAACAATAACGCATCGGGAACCATCGAATCGATTTGTAAAGCGTCTTGCGCGGCGTGTTCATGAAGTTTTAAAAATCCTGCAATATGCTTACTCACTGCGGGTTCGGCGGCATACGGCAAACCAAATTCCACCACACCACTGCGTTTTTTATCGGGCAATTCGTTTAATTTCGATAATGGAAAAAAGCCGTCTAATGCAATCGCTCGAACTTCATCACGAGTTAACGTCGCAGAGCGTGAACCACCGAATAATTTTGAACCGCTGGCAAGCAACGTGACTTTGACGGATTCGGGTGCATCTTCAGCCAACAAACGTTCTTTGGCTTGGCGACATTGTTCAAGTAATTGAGATAATTCGGCGGCAGATAAACGTTTTTCGTTGTTGGTTAAACGTGATTCCAACGTGTGTGCCAACGCTAAATCCAAATTATCGCCGCCCAACATCAAATGATCGCCGACACCGATTCGAGTTAATTTCGGTTCTTTTTCCCCTGCTTCGACTTTGATGAGTGTCAAATCCGTTGTGCCGCCGCCTACGTCGCAAATTAAAAGCAAATGCACATCGGCGAGTTTTTCTTTTAATTGTCCAGCGTTGCAACGCAACCAGTCATAACAAACGGCTTGCGGTTCTTCGAGCAAACGGATGTTTTGTAAACCTGCAATTTTTGCCGCTTCCAACGTCAACGAACGTGCGCCTTCGTCAAACGATGCAGGGACAGTAATGACAACATCTTGCTGTTCAAGTGGCGCGTCGGGGAATTGATGCAACCAAACGGTGCGAACATGGGCAAGATAACTTGCACTGGCTTCTAACGGCGAAACTTTTAACACGTCATCACTCGCGCCCCACGGCAAAATGGCGGCACTCGGATCAACCGATGGATGCGACAACCAACTTTTTGCACTGGTGACAAAACGCCCTTTGGTTTTTGCCCCTAGAACACGAGCGGCTTCACCTAAAATAGCGTTATCGCTGGCGGTAAAAGCTAAATTATCGGAGGCAATTTCGCCGTCTGCTGGATGATAACGCACCGATGGTAAAAGTGGACGCGCGGCAACTTGTCCAACATCCACCAACTGTTCGATGGGAAATAATTGAATGTTTTGTGCAGTTGCAACATGAGCATAAGCCACAACTGTGTGGGTTGTGCCTAAATCGATGCCGACTAAAAATTGAGTTTTTGTTTTCACGGGTTTTCGTTTGAAAAAAATGGAAAAGAAGCTGTGCAGTCTATCGTAAATTCAAAATTTTCAAGCCAACAAATACTGATTTTTCAAACTCACATAATGCTCTGCCGAATAACGCAAAAATTCTTTTTCATTTTCAGTTAATGCACGACTTTGTTTCGCTGGTGAACCCACATACAAATAACCGCTTTCGAGTTTTTTATTGGGCGGCACTAATGATCCCGCACCCAACATCACATAATCTTCCAAAATCGCATCGTCCATGACAATCGCGCCAATGCCAATCAAGCAAAAATCTCCCACCGTGCAACCGTGAAGCACTGCACGATGTCCGATGGTTACGCTTTTTCCAATGGTCAACGGATGTCCGCGTTCTGAAAATTTACCCTGATGCGAAACGTGTAAAATCGCGCCATCTTGAACATTAGTGTTTTCGCCAATTGTGATTTTTTCAACATCACCCCGCACTACGGCGGTTGGAAAAACTGAAACGTTATCGCCTAACGTCACCGCGCCAATCACCATTGCGCTGTCGTCGATGTACACATTCGCGCCGAGTTGTGGCGTTTCACTATTAAAATTTCGGATGGTCATGCGGTTTCCTGTTTGAATGAATCTGACTATTGAATTGAAGGTTGTTAAAATGCGTGCAGATTCTAACTTTACAACACTAAAAAATCATGAATAAAGGCACGCTTTATATTATTTCTGCACCGTCTGGCGCAGGAAAAACCAGTTTAGTAAAAAAATTGGTTACGAAAACTGAAAAACTAATTGTATCGGTATCGCATACCACGCGCCAAACTCGAACAGGTGAAATTCATGGCAAAGATTATTTTTTTGTCGATGTCGAAACCTTCCGAACGATGCAAGGCGAAAACGCCTTTTTAGAATGCGCTCAAGTATTCGACAATTTTTACGGCACCGCGCAACAAACGGTTGAAGATAATCTCGCGCAAGGGTTTGACGTAATTTTGGAAATTGATTGGCAAGGTGCGGAACAAGTACGACGTTTGATGCCCGACAGTATTTCTATTTTCATTTTGCCACCATCGATTGAAACCTTACGCCAGCGTTTAGACGCACGAGGAAAAGATAATGTCGAAGTGATTGAACGGCGCATGAAAGATGCCGTCACAGAAATGAGCCATTATCCAGAATTCGATTATTTAATTGTGAATGATGAATTTAGCGAAGCCTTGGACGCACTGAAAAGCATCGTAATTGCCAATCGTCTCAAACAGCCGCGCCAATCGCATAAGTTACAGCGGTTACTGACCAATTTGTTAGCGTAGTTTTTCATGAAACGAATCGCTAAAATCGTCGTCGCAGTTTTAATTCCAGTTGGAGTAGTTGGCGGTTATTTAGCGACTGGTTTTTATATCTTACCTGCGTGGTTGCAACATAATTTGCCTGCGTTAATCAAAAAAGAAACGGGATTAGATGCAAATTTAAGTAAGGCAACCTTCAATCCGCTGACGTTTCAATTGGAATTAACGCAATTTGAAATTCCGAAAATGGCGCGTTTTGAAACTTTGGTTATTCAAATTTTGTGGCGCGAATCGTTGGTGACAAAAAGCCTTGTAATTGAAAACATCACGCTGGACAAACCCGTTTTTGAACTCGAAAAACAAAAGAATGGCGCGTTAAATATCGACGCACTTTTGCCAAAATCCGACACGCCACCGTCTGAAAATAATGCCGTTTTTCCTGTCACAATCAAAAATTTCGTTTTGACGCAAGGACAATTCACCTTTCAAAACGACAAAATTAACGAACAAATCACGCCGATAAATTTCACGCTCACCCATTTCAGTACAACTGACTCAACGCCTGCAAAGTTTGATTTGAATGCGAGTTTTAAGAATGGCGGTACGTTGAATTTGAGCGGTGATTTTCAGTTTTCAAAACTCACTTCGACCGGCAAAATCACGTTTCAACATTTGGATTTGGCGCATTTGCTTTCATTGATTCCTGAAAACAAAATCAAACTGACGGGCGACGGCGAATTATCGGCGAATTATCACGTCGCATTTAATGAAAAAACGCCGTTGATTCAAATTGAAAATAGCGCGATTTCACTCACAAATTTAAGTTATCAAAACAAAATTACGCTGCAAAAAATCGCGCTCGAAAACTTGGCTTTCGACAGTGTAAAACAACTCGTTCAATTAGAAAGCCTCGCGTTAAATACGTTTCGTTTTACTGAAGGGCAGGCGCAATTTGATTTGCCGAATCTCACTTTTAATGAGCTGAGTTTTAATCTGCAAACTCAAGCCTTCCAAACTGCCAACATTTCGTTAAAAGACGCTGAACTTCTCGATACCACACAAAATACGTTACTTTTCAAACTGCCATCGATAGACCTAAAAACCTTGGCGTTCGATTTGAAGAAGAAAACGTTGGCGATTGGCGCGATTCAAGCGAAAAATGCCGATTTCAAAGCGTGGCTAAATCCAAACGGTGAATTGAATTATCAAACGCTTTTGCCCGAAGATGACGTGCAAGTTGCCGCTGAAAAAGAGGCGGTCAATGCAACTGGCGAAGCATTTTGGGGAATAAAAATTGACAGCGTCGAACTCACCGATTTTAGTGCCGCATTTGAAGATAAAACCTTGCCGAAACCGATGACCATTAGCATTAAACCGCTATCGTTAAAACTCACCGAATTGAGCAACACCGTGGGTGCAAAGTTGCCGTTTGAATTAAATACGGGCATTAACGACAGCGGTTCGTTGCATCTGAAAGGCAACGCAGGTTTATCGCCGTTGACCGCTGAAACCCAAATCGATGTGAATGCGTTGGATTTGGAAAAGTTCCAATCTTACGTCGATAAATTCGCGCATTTGGATTTGATAAAAGGCGTGTTTAGTTTGGACGGAAAACTCGATATGGCGCGAGGCGAACAAGGCGAATTAGACCTTAAATTCAAAGGCAATACGGGTATTGCACGGTTGATTACCCGTGACCAAACACAAAATAAAGATTTGGTGAAATGGGATAATTTGACCCTGAAAAATGTCGATGCCGATGTTTTGGCACAGCGTTACAGCGCGTCATCGTTGTTGCTTGAAAAACCGTATGCTCGCGTGGTGATTGCGAAGGATAAAACGCTCAATTTTGCCGATATTTTGATTCAAACACATCCCCCCAGCCCCCCTTCAAAGCGGGGAGAAGCCATTGCGAGACAAAATCCGATTTCCTTCAAACTCGATAAAGTGCAAATTTCAAATGGCGCGTCATCGTTTGCAGATTTGTCGATGATTTTGCCATTTTCTGCGGAAATTCGCGGCTTGGAAGGTGGCGCGTCAGGAATTTCGTCTGAACATGAATCGACCATTAACGTCACGCTCAAAGGCAACGCTTACGACCTTTCGCCTGTGGATATTAAAGGAAAAATTCAACCGTTTATCGGCGATTACAAAGCTGCATTGAGTTTTAAAGGAATGCCGTTGCCGTTGATGTCGGCGTACATGGCGGAATTCGCGGGCTATAAACTCGAAAAAGGTAAAATGTCGATTGGCATGAATTACGAAGTCGAAAAAGGCGAATTAACCGCGACGAATAATTTACTCATCGAACAATTTGAACTCGGCGAAAAAGTAGAAAATCCCAATGCGATTGACGCACCGATTGATTTGGCGATTGCGTTGCTCAAAGATATGAACGGCGTGATCAATTTGGACGTGCCGATTACGGGTTCGTTGAATGACCCGCAATTTAGTTTTAGCGGCATTGTTAGCGACGCGATTTTGAATATCCTGACGAAAGCTATCTCGTCGCCTTTTCAAGCGATTGCGAGTTTATTAGGCACAAACGAAGATTTAAGCGCGGTGCAGTTTGTGGCGGGTGAATCGGAATTATCCGAATCACAAAAACCAAAATTAGACGGTTTAGCGAAAGTCTTGCGTGAACGTGAGATTTTGAAATTGGAAATCAAAGGCACCGCTTTTGAATCACAAGATTGGGCGGTGTTGCGTGAAACGGCGTTGACTGACCGATTGAAAACGTTGAAATCTGAAGAACTCAATCGCAAAAACGAGCAAAAAATTCGTCCTGAATATGTTGAATTGGACGATGCCGATGCACAACGTTTGTTGGCACAAGAATTCAAAGCGAAGTTTCCGCAACTGGTGAAAAAATCGTTTTTCGGCGGATTTGAATTGGCGAAACCTGAAATGGGCGAATTTTACAATGTCGCAAAACAAATGCTTGCCGAAGCCTTACCTGCCCAGCCAAAACGCTTAACAAAATTGGCGGCGGCGCGAGCTAGAGCGATTGCAAAATATATCGTTCAACAAGGCGGTGTACCGAATGAGCGCGTGTTTATTTTGGATCCAGTCGTGAATCTACCGCGTACCGATAATGATATTGATGCGTTGCTGTATTTGAAAGTGGATTAACAAAAAAAGGGGCGTAGAACTTAATCTACGCCCCTTTTTACAAAAAAATTAAACCTTATTTACCAGCGCGTTTACGCTCGTTTTCGGTCAATAATTTTTTGCGTAAACGAATTGATTTCGGTGTGACTTCAACCAATTCATCTTCAGCGATAAATTCTAACGCTTGTTCGAGCGTCAATTTTTGAATCCGTGCCAATACCAAACTTTCGTCTGTTCCTGATGCGCGAACGTTGGTTAATTGTTTTGGACGGCAAGGATTAACGCATAAATCGTTGGTGCGAGAATGCAAACCAACCAACATACCTTCATAAACTTCGTCGCCATTCACCAACAACAAATCGCCGCGTTCTTGCAACGGATGCAACGAATACGTTACCGCTTTGCCCGCAACCATTGAAATCAATACGCCACGCATCCGACTACCGACATCACCTGATTTCATTGGGCCGTAATGATCGAAAACGTGATACAGCAAACCAGAACCAGATGTTGCGGTCATAAATTCGGTTTGGAAACCAATCAAACCGCGTGACGGCATCATATATTCCAAACGAATACGACCTTTACCATCGGGAACCATATTGGTTAAATCGCCTTTGCGATCGCCCAATTTTTCCATAATCGAACCTTGATGCTCTTCTTCGACTTCGATGGTGACTAATTCGAAAGGTTCACATTTTTTGCCGTCGATTTCTTTCAAAATTACTTCAGGACGTGAAACGCCCATTTCAAAACCTTCGCGGCGCATATTTTCGATTAACACTGACAAATGTAATTCGCCCCGACCCGAAACTTGGAATTTATCGGGGTCAGCGGTGTCTTCAACTTTCAGCGCAACGTTATGTTGCAATTCTTTTTCTAAACGATCGCGGATTTGACGGGTAGTAACGTATTTGCCTTCGCGTCCTGCAAAAGGTGAATTGTTGACTTGGAAAGTCATCGAAACGGTTGGTTCATCAACCGTCAATGGAGTCATTAGTTCGATTTTTTCAGGGCTACAAATCGTGTCTGAAATTTCTAATTTTTCAATACCAGCAAACGCAATAATATCGCCAGCGCGTGCTTCTTGAACTTCAACGCGATCTAAACCGTGGAAGCCATAAACTTGCAACATTCGACATTTACGTTCAACGCCTTCACGGTTAACGATAACGAGCGGTTGGTTTGGTTTAACTACGCCGCGTTGAATACGACCGATGCCGATAACGCCAGTGTAAGTGTTGTAGTCGAGGCTGGTTACTTGCATTTGGAAAGGGCCATCGATGTTGACAGGCGGTGGGCTAACTTTGTCTACGATGGTTTGGAATAGCGGAGTCATGTCGCCGCTAGAAACGGTCGATTCTAAACCTGCGTAACCGTTGATGGCTGACGCATAAACGATTGGAAAATCTAATTGTTCGTCGGTTGCGCCTAAACGGTCGAATAAATCAAACGTTTGATCTACAACCCAATCAGGACGTGCGCCTGGACGGTCAACTTTGTTAATGACAACGATGGGTTTCAAACCTAATGCAAAGGCTTTTTGGGTCACGAAACGAGTTTGTGGCATTGGGCCATCAACCGCATCAACCAACAATAAAACCGAATCCACCATCGATAAAACACGTTCTACTTCGCCACCGAAATCAGCATGTCCTGGCGTATCAACGATGTTGATGTGGTAACCGTTCCAATCTAACGCGGTATTTTTCGCCAAAATGGTAATACCGCGTTCTTTTTCGATGTCGTTTGAATCCATCATGCGTTCAGTTACTTTCGTATGCGCCGCGAATGTGCCTGACTGTTGCAACAATTTGTCCACAAGCGTGGTTTTACCATGATCAACGTGGGCAATAATTGCAATGTTTCTTAGTTTTTCAATCACTTTTTGTACTCTTAGTTAATAAAATTGGGTTAATAAAACGGGGTAAAAATTAAGAACGATAGCCCCATTGCTTAAATAGTGGCTGTAGTTCTGGTTCATGCTTAAAGGCTTGGAAGTAAAGATATTCTGGAGCTAAATCAGCCCCATTTTTCCATACAATTGTTTCAAGTTCGTCATCGACACAAAAATCCGAAAATTGTTTATCATTTTTCAGAGGTGAAAATATCTCACCTTCCAATGAATCGCTCAAATCTGCTATACCCGTTCGACCATTATTAAAGGAAATTTCTAATTGGTAAGCGCAAATGTGTTTGGCATCGGTGACATGAAGAATCATGATTATTCCAGCGGTTCGATAGAATGAGGGCTTTTTGCACTTTGGCACAATTGCCAGTTTTCGATTAACTCGTCTTTGTGCAATTCGTACCATTCCAAAACGTGACGTAATGCTCGACGTGGAAATTTGCCTTCAACCACGCCATCAAAAATGTTCATTGTCATTTCATATTCGGCATATTTAGCATGAAAATGTGGTGGCGCGTGGTCTGTCCAATACATAACAATGCTAATGCCGAGGAATTGGCTGATAATCGGCATTTAAAATTAACTCTGCTGCCAAGGCAATCCTAAAAATCGCCAGCCATTTAAATTGCCGCGTTGTTTATTTTGGTCTAATGCGCCTTCAAAACCATCAACGATGTTAATTAAATGCGAATAACCTGCTTTTTCAAGTGCCGCCGCCGCTTCTAACGAACGTTGTCCACTGCGACATAACAATAAAATTGGCGTGTTTGGATTTGATACCACTTGACGAACGCTTTCAATGAAACGCGAATTGAGCTGCCAATCAGGTGCTTCTTTCCACGGAATATGAAGTGCCGACGGCGGGTGTCCGACGAATAAATGTTCCATTTTTGTCCGCACATCAATTAACACAACCATAGGATTTTGTTGCTGTAAATCCCACGCTTGCTGGGGATTGAGATTTTCAATCATGAGAAAAAATTCCGAAAGTTAAAATTACCGTCAGTTATTATCGCATTCATTGATAATTTTGGCGCGGCTATTGGAATTTGAACGCTTGTTTTTTAAGCGAGCAGGGCAATCTTAAAAGGAATTTTCAGAATTAGTTTTGAGTAATCCAACCGTTACTTAAAGCGATTTCCAAAAAAGCAGTAATGTCGGCAATTAAATCAGTCGTTTCAAATTTCGTTTCTAATTCAGAAACAAGCGGGACAAGTGAGCGAGTACCGTCACATAATTTTAAAATCTCCGCCGAACTTTGGTTTAATTCAACCATGCCTTCGGGATACAAAATAACAGTTTTTTGTTGCGCTTCTTCCCATTGCAAACGATGCAATGGCGAAAAAGTCAGTAATTTTTCGGGGTTTAAAGTCATAAAGTTCAGTCGTAAGTGTTAAAATTAACTGTCGTGTAAATGATATTTTATCAATTAACCAGCGTTTCGAACATTAAACTACAGTTCTAATTTTCACACGCCTGCATAATGAAACACTGGCGTGTGAAAATAAACGGGATGCAAACTGTTCCTCTCTTGTTGCGCCACTCGTTGCCTGAATTGATGGGTTAAATCAATTCGCAATCCCTTCCAATAGCGTTGCCAATGCTGATTCAATTGGATTTTCTCCGAACTTTTCAGGTTCAAGCAGTCCATGTATCGCAAGCATGGTCAATCCATGAACCATTGCACAACATGCTGCGGCATGCCCTTGAAGGGGACGAATCTTGAATGCGCCTTCTTCCTGACCGCGCTTTAGCAACGTAATCAATATATTCAATGTAGCCATGGCGCGTTCATCTTCTTTTTCTCCTGCATCGGCACTAAACATGAGCTGATATAACGCTGGATTGGAAGTGCCAAACTTAATGTAGGCTTTTGCAATAGCAATCAATTGTTCTTCTATGGGTAAGTTTTCTTGTATTGCCGCCGTTAATTGCTCCCCCATTTTCTCAAAACCGACCTCCGCTAACTCTGTAAGTAATGCTACTTTGTCTGAAAAGTGTCTATAAGGTGCTGCGTGACTTACGCCAGCACGTCTGGCTATCTCTCTTAAAGTAAATTGCAAACCTTTGTCTTCTTGGAGCATACCTAATGCGGCTTCGATTAGAACTCTACGAAGATCGCCGTGGTGATATGGCTGGTTGTTGGATTCTGTCATTTTTATTGATCCTCTTGATATTTCCCCAAGTCTACCAAAAAACATTAAACAATTGCATGCAATGTTTCCATAAAAAACATTGTTGACATCGAAAATATCAAACGATAGCATATCCAATGTTTTCATTAGAAACATTAAAAAAGAATTCGTATTTACGACCTCTCAACCATTTAAAACCTAATTAGGATTATCAATGGCTACGCGCAATGAATTTCGTTTGTTCACATTTTTGCTGAGTCTATTTTTGTTTGTCTCTCTGTTGATGGGATGTTCAAAGCAAGATACGGACGTTAAATTGCAACCACGTCCCGTAAAAGTATTTCGAGTTGAAAAAACCGACGACAGGATAGTTGCACCTTATGCAGGACAAGTACAGGCACGTTTTGAAACAACGTTATCCTTTCGCGTTGCGGGCAAGATAATCGCAAGACCTGTTGAAATTGGTGATTTTGTTCATAAGGGACAGCTATTAGCAAAACTCGATATCAGTGACTATCACTTATCCGTCGAGTCCATCAAAGCGCAACTCAAATCAGCCATTGCCGATAGAGATTTTGCCAAGGATGATTTGGCGCGTTATCGAGAACTCCTAAATCAAAAAGTCATTAGTCCGCCTGATTTTGACCGTCATCAAACAGTCTATACAAATGCACAGGAACGGGTTGCCGCACTTGAAGCCCAGCTAAAACAAACGACGAACCAACTGGATTACACGGAATTATTAGCCAACCGCGATGGCGTTATCACCACTTTGGAAGTTGAAAAAGGACAGGTTGTCGCCGCTGGTCAACCCATCGTTAAGTTGGCGCAACTTGATGAAAAAGAAATTCACTTTGACATACCAGAACAGCGTGTCGCTGAAATCAAGAATCAGCAGAATGTGACTGTGAGCTTGTGGACAGCGGGTGAACGTCGATTCAATGCAAAAATTCGGGAAATCGGCGCAGTTGCTAATTCAGCCAGCCGTACTTATCGAGTGAAAGCAACATTATTAGTTGGGCAGGAAGACGCGCATCTGGGCATGACGGCTACCGTTTGGGTTGCTTCGGATAAAACAGAACAAATCGCCGTGCAGCTTTCAGCCATATTTACTTCTCAAGACCAGCCAACACAGCAGAAAGTGTGGCTCATCGATGAAGCGACTAGCACAGTCAAAACAGTACCCGTTCAATTAGGAAACGCATTGCCAAACGAACGTGTTTCAGTCGAAGGTTTGCAGACAGGACAATTGATAGTCAGCGCGGGAGTGCAACGATTAAAGGAAGGTCAGAGCGTTCGCTTGTTAGGGGCATTTCCACATATTGAAAGCTCAGGTAAGTAATTATGAAAAACTTTAATTTAAGCGAATGGGCATTAGAACACCGTGCTTTCACAGGTTTTATGATGCTATTGCTGTTGTTAGGTGGCATTTTTGCTTATTTCACCTTGGAACAGCGCGAAGACCCGAAATTTACCTTTCGGTTGATGGCAATTAAAACCCTGTATCCTGGCGCAACGGCACTTGAAGTCGAAAATCAAGTGACTGATAAGTTGGAAAAAAAGCTACAAGAACTTCCCAATCTGGACTATTTAAACAGTTATTCAAAATCTGGCGAATCTGTGATTTTTGTTACGCGCCCGCGAAGATATTCCCGCAACCGAAATTGCGTCGCTTTGGTATCAGGTACGCAAAAAAGTTTCCGACATAACGATGTCAATGCCTTCTGGTGTGATAGGGCCTTTTTTTGATGACGAATTCGGCGATACCTATAGTTTGCTGTATGCCTTTTCTGGGGAAGATTTTAGTTATGCCGACCTCAAGGAAATTGTTGATTCGGCACGGCAACAACTTCTGCGCGTCAAAGATGTTGAAAAAGTCGATCTTATCGGTGTGCAAGACGAAAAAATTTATGTGGAATTTTCTGATAAAAAGCTCGCTGAATTGGGTTTAGATGTCGCCTCAGTTGCCCAAGTGTTGCAAGCGCAAAATGCCTTAGTACCCGCAGGGACAATCATCACGTCACAGCAAAATTTACCCATTCGACTTACTGGCGCGTTTGATTCGGTGGAAACGGTGGCAAATCTTTCAGTTCGTATCGAAGGACGCACGTTTAGAATCAGTGATTTTGCCAATGTAACCAAAGGCTATGTTGATCCTGCTCAATTCAAAATGCGTTTCAATGGCAAAAATGTGATTGGTTTAGGCATTACCATGAATGAGAAAGGGAATGTCTTGGAATTAGGCAAAGCACTTGAAACCGCGATGGCTGATATTGCGGACAATCTGCCAATTGGCGTGGACGTTGAAAAAGTGGCTGACCAATCCAAGGTCGTTAATTCTTCTATCGGCGAATTTTTGCGTACTTTCTGGGAAGCATTGGCAGCCGTGCTGTTGGTGAGTTTTTTAAGTCTTGGAATGCGAGCAGGTTCGGTCGTTGCTCTAACAGTACCGATTGTGCTGGCTGGAACATTACTCTGCATGTTGCTGTTTGGTTTAGAAATTCATCGTATCTCTTTGGGCGCACTGATTTTAGCCTTAGGACTGTTGGTAGATGATGCCATGATTGCCATTGAAATGATGGCACAAAAACTCGAAGAAGGTTGGGATAGAATGCGTGCGGCAACCTATGCTTATCGAGTTACGGCATTTCCCATGCTAACTGGCACTTTGATTACAGTCGCAGGTTTTCTGCCCGTGGGATTGGCAAAATCATCCGCAGGCGAATATACCGTGGCTATCTTTCAGGTAGTTGGTATTTCGCTCATTATTTCTTGGATAGGCGCAGTCGTATTCACACCTTATCTTGGCTATTTAATCCTCAAAGTGAAAGTGAAAACTGGCGAAATACAGCACAATCATTTTGATACGGCTTTTTACAACCGTTTGCGCGTTTGGGTGAATGGCTGTGTGGAATATCGTAAAACCGTCCTCTTCGCAACCCTACTGCTATTCGCTGCTGGCGTGGTGACATTGACCAAAGTGCCACAACAGTTTTTTCCGTTATCCAATCGTCCAGAACTGATTGTTGATTTGTGGCTGCCAGAAGGCAGTGCTTTCGCGCAAACCGAAACGGTTGCCAAACGAATGGAAACTCTACTCGCTAAAGATGAAGAAATAGTCAGTTATGCGAGTTATATCGGTGGCGGCACGCCACGATTTTTCTTGCTGATTGTTGAACAATTGACTAATACCAACTTGGCTGAATTCGTTTTAGTGACGAAAGATAACATTGCGCGTGAACAGGTGATGCAACGGATACGGGATATTTTAGCTACCGATTTTTCTGAAGTGCGTGGGCGAGTGATGCGCCTCAACGTTGGCCCTCCGATGGATTATCCCCTCGCATTTCGGGTGTTAGGTGAGGATGCGAGTAACGTTAGAATGATTGCCGATAAAGTCGCTGAGATTGTTCGTGCAAATCCCAATACAGTTGATGTGAATGACGACTGGAATGAACGCATTCCCTCAGTTCGCTTGGTTTTAGATCAGGATAAAGCGCGTGCGCTTGGCGTTTCGACCGCTAGCCTTTCGCAAGCATTACAAACACATTACACAGGTATTCCCGTTGGACAGTTCCGTGAGAAAGATAAATTCATTGATATAGTTTGGCGAGCGCAACAGCCGTTACGCATAGGTGTAGATAAATTGCCTAATATCAATGTACCGACAAATCAAGGTGAATCCATTGCGCTGTCGCAGTTAGTCACAACTGAAACGACTTTTGAAGATGGAGTACGTTGGCGGCGTAATCGTTTTCCAGCCGTGTCAGTGCGTGCCGATGTTGTAGAGGGAATGTTAGCTCCTGATGTTGCGGCGCAGATTGTTCCTAAACTGGAAGCCCTACAAAAACAATTGCCAATGGGTTATTTCATTGAGACGGGTGCGGCAAAAGAAGATTCTGGAACTGCTCAAAAATCGATTCTGATTTGGATTCCTCTGGTGATTGTCACCACTCTTATCCTGTTAATGATGCAGTTACAAAATTTATCTCGCACTTTTTTAGTGTTTGTCACTGCGCCACTAGGTGTCATCGGCGCGGCATTTGCCCTCATGCTATTTGGCGCACCTTTTGGTTTTGTCGCTTTATTAGGTGTTCTCGCACTCGCGGGGATGATTATGCGTAATTCCGTCATTCTTGTGGATCAAATCGAGCAGGACGAAAAAGCAGGCTTAGATACTTGGACAGCCATCGTTGAATCAACAGTTAGACGTTTTCGCCCTATTTTATTGACGGCTGCCGCTGCGATTCTCGCCATGATTCCTTTATCGCGTAATGACTTTTTTGGTCCGCAAGCCATTGCCATTATGGGAGGGCTAACGGTCGCGACAGTGCTGACGGTATTTTTTCTGCCTGCACTGTATGCGGCTTGGTTTAAGGTGCAACGGATTCAGCCAACACTAAACAAAACGTCATTAAAAACTGGAGGTTCCGATGAATAATCGCTTTCAAATTCAGATTATGATTTTGTCAATTGCGGTTCTGAGCGGTTGTACGCCAACCAGAGTTAGCGACGAGGTAAAACTGGTTGATGTTAATAATTGGCATCATGTCCCCGCTAATCAAGCCAGTAGTACAACAGACACCGATTTAAAAGCATGGTGGAAAGGTTTTCAAGATCCATTATTGAATGACTTAATCGCACAAGCCTTGAAAAATAATCACGACTTGAAAATTGCTAAAGCGCGTGTTCGAGAAACGGGAACGTTGATAACTATTGCCGAATCGGCGCTTTATCCCAGTATCGACCTGTTCTCGTCAGGCGGTCGGGGAAAAAAGATAGACCAGATTATGGGTACACCTAGCAAACAAGGTATTGAATTGAAAACACCAACTGCTGATATTATCAGTGGTGGACTGGCGGCGCGGTGGGAAATCGATTTGTTCGGCGGTAGGCATTTAGAAGCAGAAGCCGCTATTGCACAAGCGGCAGGAACAGAGGAATCTTTACGCGCTATTCAAGTTGGATTATTGGCTCAAGTTGCAACGAATTATCTGGAACTACGCGGCTTACAGAAGCGCATTGATATTCAGCAAAAAACAATAGACGTTCAAAAAGAAAAGTTAAGGGCATTACAACTTTTTGAAAAGAACGGACTAGTAACCGAAGCCGATGTTGCCAATCAGGAAACCTTACTAAAAAGTACCGAATCGACTCTGCCCATTCTCACAAGTTCAGCCAAAACATTAACTCATCGAATCAGTGTGTTATTAGGCGAACCTCCCGCTAACCTTGAAACTCGCTTGTCTAAAGCCGAGTCGTTACCGATTACGTTGCCCAGCATTCCCAAACTTCTTCCAGCCGATTTATTATCGCAACGCCCTGATTTGCGTCTTGCTAAAACAGAAGTTACCGCCACCGCTGCCAATCTGGGTGCAGCGAAAGCTGATTTGTTTCCCAAATTAGTATTGTCTGCAAGTGGTGGATTCGGTGCATTGGCGGTTGGTGGTTTTTCCAGTCTTGCAGAAAGCGTTTATACGCTGGGTTCGGGGCTAACTATGCCGATATTTAATGCGGGGCGTATTCAGGCACACATCACTGCCGTGGATTCAAGGCTTGAACAGAGCGCATTGAACTACGAAAAAACATTTTTACTGGCACTCGAAGAAGTTGAAAATGCCTTTGTAACGCATAGCTCGTCTAAAGAACGCGAAAAACAATTATCGGAAGTCGAACAAGCGGCAGAAAATGCTTACCAATCTACGGAAGCCTTATATCAACGGGGCGTTAAAGATTACCTCTCTTTGCTCGATGCACGGCGCAATAAATTGACTGTCGATGACGAAAATCTAAAGGTTAAAACAGCAATCAATGTCTCAATGGTTTCGCTTTATCGAGCTTTTGGCGGTGGGTGGAATATCTGATAAAAAAACACGCCAGCATAATGAACTGCTGGCGGGTGAAATTTTTATTTATTTTGTAAATGTTCGAGTAGACCTTCGTAGTATTCAAGCATTTGCATCAAAAACGCAATGGCGGCATCAATTTCGTTTTTAATATCGTGAACAAAATTGTGATGCTGGAAAGTTTCCATCGAATAAAACGACAATCCCATGTAAATGGTATTTAAGCCCATCGCAATCATAATCAACGCCGCTGCTTTGAGCATTAAACCTCTAAAATTTGCGTGCATTTTTCCAAACGCAACGCTGATAAATAACATCGTTGGCAAAGTTCCTGCACCAAACGTTAGCATCAACAAACCACCGTCTAAAATCGTTGGCGCAGAAGTCGCTTTTACCGCCATCGCAAACGTCAATGGACATGGCATCAAACCATTCATCAAACCAGCTAAAGACGCGCCAATAATTCCACCTTTTGTGCGTGACGCAGCGTAACCTTTGCGAATAAATGCCATTGGAATTAGCCGAATTGAGCCTTGAAATGGAATCCAACCCAAAATACCAAATGCTAAAATAATCACCACCGCGCCAATAAACATTTGCAAAATGCTTTGAACTTTGCCGAAAATACCGCTTGAAATTAGCACCATTCCCATTGCCGCTGCGGCAAAACCGACCATTGTGTAAATACTGATTCTGGCAAATTGATAAAACAAATACGGTAAATAACTGCGTGTTGCAGTGGAATTCATAAAATAACCTGATACCAACGCACCACACATACCTAAACAATGTCCGCTTCCGAGTAATCCCGCCATAAATGCCAAGCCATAATCAAAACCGCCCGAAGCCGCCATGACGTGCATACTGTGATCCATTGTTGAATGATCCAAAAAATCCCCCTTCGTTGTGAATTATCATAAAAATTTTGTTTATGTTAGTACATCTATATCTGCACTTTCATGTTTTATATCGAATTATGCCGTCAACCCTCGCGTTAGCTTGTATAATTCGCCCTTTAATCATCACTTCAAAAAGAGTAATTAGAGACTGTTATGGCATTGTATTGTGGAATTGTAGGCTTACCCAACGTTGGAAAATCGACGTTATTTAACGCGCTTACCAAAGCGAAAATTGCGGCAGAAAATTATCCATTCTGCACTATTGATCCGAATGTTGGCGTAGTGCCTGTGCCTGATAAACGGCTGGATGCGCTTTCAATCATTGTAAAACCAGAGCGTGTATTACCGACGACTATTGAATTCGTCGATATTGCTGGATTAGTTGCTGGCGCGTCGAAAGGTGAAGGTTTAGGCAATAAATTTTTAGCTAATATCCGTGAAAATGATGCAATTGCTCATGTGGTGCGTTGTTTTCACGATGATAACGTTGTTCACGTTGCGGGAAAAATAGACCCACTTTCTGACATTGAAGTTATTAACACCGAATTGGCATTAGCCGATATGGCTTCCGTCGAAAAAGCCTTAGTCAAATCAACTAAAATCGCTCGAACCGGCAACAAAGAAGAGCAAGCAAAAAAAGCAGTTTTAGAACGTATTTTTGCACAATTAGATGCCGGTGAACCCGCGCGAACATTAGATTTAGACGACGACGAGAAAGCGTTGGTGAAGGATTTATGTTTGATTACTTTAAAACCAACAATGTACATTGCCAATGTGCAAGATGATGGTTTTGAAAATAATCCGTTACTCGATAAAGTTCGTGTGTTTGCAGCAAAAGAAGGCGCACAAGTTGTGCCTATTTGCGCGGCGATTGAGGCTGAAATTTCGCAATTAGACGATGACGAAAAGAAAGAGTTTTTAGATGATTTGGGCATGGAAGAAGCGGGCTTAGATCGTGTAGTTCGAGCGGGTTATGAATTATTACAATTAGCGACTTATTTTACAGCGGGTGTAAAGGAAGTTCGAGCATGGACAATTCCTGTTGGTGCAACTGCTCCTCAAGCAGCGGGTGTCATTCACAGCGATTTTGAACGTGGTTTTATTCGTGCCGAAGTGATTTCGTATGAGGACTTCATCACTTACAAAGGTGAACAAGGCGCAAAAGATGCGGGGAAATGGCGTTTAGAAGGAAAAGATTATGTCGTAAAAGATGGCGATGTTGTGCATTTTAGGTTCAATGTTTGACAATTTTGGCTCATATCCCTATAATTTACGGACTTTAAGGCGATGTAGCTCAGTTGGTTAGAGCGTGGGATTCATAACCCCAAGGTCGGTGGTTCGACCCCACCCATCGCCACCAGATATATCAAGCCCTGACAGCCTTCTGGTCGTTGGGGCTTTTTTGTGCCAAACGATTTGGTGTATTCGCACATAACATTTTGAATTTAAACAATATATTGGGGAATATTATGAGCAAAAAAACAAAAACCGCTTTTGTCTGCGATCAATGTGGCGCAGATTATCCCCGCTGGAACGGACAATGTGCCAGTTGCGGCGAATGGAACACTATCAAAGAAATCCGTTTAGCTCCCGCCAATGAAAAACGCCCTGTTGCCAGTGGTTACGCGGGGAATCGTTCCGAAGTGAAACGACTGTCGGACGTGAATTTATCCGAAGCGGAACGAATTTCAAGCGGCATTTCAGAATTCGACCGCGTACTTGGCGGCGGTATTGTTCGGGGAAGTGTGGTGTTAATCGGCGGCGCACCGGGCGCAGGAAAAAGTACATTATTACTTCAAGCAATTGCGAACATTACCGCGCGTGATATTTCGGTGTTATACGTTTCAGGCGAAGAATCGTTGCAACAAATCGCCGAACGCGCCAACCGTTTAAAACTTCCCGCTGAAAACATTTTGATGCTCGCCGAAACGTCGGTGCAACGGATTTGTGATGTGTTAGATGACATTCAACCGCAAATTTTGGTCATCGATTCGATTCAAGTCATGCACACCCAAACATCAGATTCGGCAGCCGGTTCGGTGTCGCAAGTCCGTGAATCGGCAAGTTATTTAACCCAATATGCCAAACAAAATAACGTGTCGATTTTCATGGTGGGTCACGTCACCAAAGACCATTCGCTTGCAGGGCCTATGACGTTGAGTCACATTGTTGATACGCAAGTCATGCTTTCTTCGACGGATGATGCGCGTTATCGGGTGTTACGCGCTGACAAAAATCGTTTCGGAAGTATTGGAGAATTGGGTTTTTTCGCTATGGACAATACGGGATTGAAAGAAGTTAAAAATCCATCGGCGATGTTTTTAAATCGTGCTGAAAAACCGTCGCCAGGTAGCGTTGTGACGGTACTTTGGGAAGGCACACGTCCATTATTGGTAGAAATCCAAGCTCTTGTCACCGATTGCCAATATGGAAATCCGCGTCGTTTAGCGGTTGGTTTAGATCAAAATCGGTTGGCCATGTTATTGGCAGTTTTGACGCGCCACGGCGGAATTGCCACGGCGAGCGATGAAATTTATGCCAACGTGGTCGGCGGAATTCGCGTCACAGAAACCAGTTCAGATTTAGCGATTGTCGCCAGCATCGTTTCAAGTTTGCGGAATAAAGTCGTTTCGCAAGAGGCGTTTTTCTTTGGTGAATTGGGTTTAAACGGTGAAATTCGTCCCGTTGCAAATGGTCATGCACGTTTGAACGATGCCGCAAAACACGGGTTTAAAAAAGCCGTCATTCCAAAAGGAAATGCCCCTAAAAAAGCGATTACGGGTTTAGAAATTCATGCGGTTTCAACGCTTACGGAAATGCTAGATATTTTGTTTGAAATTTAAAGTTAATGCGCTAAAGTCGCATTTTTCGTTTTTAATTTTTTCAGGTTCTCCCATGTTTACGCCACAATTTAGTTTTGAATTTTATCCGCCCAAAACGCCAGAAGGTGCAATCAACTTACAAAATGTTCAGCAACAACTCGCGCAATTAAACCCTGAATTTTTTTCAGTGACATTTGGGGCGGGTGGTTCAACACGCGATAAAACGTTTGAAACCGTGATTGATATTCAAAGCCGAGGCATTGCTGCCGCGCCACATTTGTCGTGTGTGGCTTCGACGAAGGAAAATATCCGTTCAATTTTGAACGACTATAAACAACACGGTATTTCTAAAATTGTCGCCTTGCGGGGTGATTTGCCGTCAGGCACGATGTCAGCAGGTGAATTTCGTTATGCAAATGAATTAGTTGAATTTATCCGTGCCGAAACGGATGATTATTTCGATATTCACGTTGCGGCGTACCCCGAAGTTCATCCGCAAGCCGCAAATTTTAACGACGATTTTAAAAACTTCAAACGTAAAGTGGATGCGGGTGCAAATGCAGCCGTGACGCAGTATTTTTATAATGCTGAAGCCTATTTTCATTTTGTGGATCAGTGTGAAAAAAGTGGTATTACGATTCCAATCGTGGCGGGTATTATGCCGATTACGCAGTATTCGCAACTGTTTCGATTTTCAGAAATGTGTGGCGCGGATATTCCCCGTTGGTTACGCAAACGCTTAGAAAGTTTCGGCGATAATCGTGAAGCCGTAAAGGAGTTTGGCTTGGAAGTAGTGAGTCGTTTGTGTCAGCAGTTACTTGATGGTGGTGCGCCGAGTTTGCATTTTTACACGATGAATCAAGCGGCACCCAGTTTGGCGATTTTGAAAAATTTAGAATTAAGCGTGTAAACCATATAAATAAAGCCCTATTCACGATAAATGTCGTAGGGCTTTTTATGTTCAAATCCAGTATCGTGAAACAACGTCATTTGATGGCGTAAAAAATCTTGCATTGCTTTGAGTTAATAGCTTTTTTAAAATCGAATTTTAATTTGACATTTTAGCCAAAACCATTAAATTTACGCGCTTAGAGCGGCTTGCTTATTGAACTTTTGCCCTCTGAAACTAACGTTAGTTGTAAAACATAATTACTGTTCTGTCATGTAACAGAATATCAGGAGAACCTAATGAAGAAATCTTTAAAAAGTTTGTTGCTCACAGCTAGCATTGCTACGCTGTTAGCCGCACCCGCTATTGCATCAGCCAACGCTGATTTAGAAAAATTAACTCAAAACCCTGCTAACTGGGCAACATGGGGCGGCGATTATGCTGGCACACGTTTCAGTAAATTAAACCAAATTACAACCGACAACGTTAAAACTTTGCAACCTGCATGGTCTTTTTCAACGGGCGTATTGCGTGGTCACGAAGGCGGCCCATTAGTCGTTAATGATGTTGTGTATATTCACACACCATTTCCAAACACCGTTTATGCGATTGACCAATCAACACAATCTGTTATTTGGGAATTTACCCCAAGCCAAGATGCTGACGTAACCATTCCTGTTATGTGCTGCGATACCGTAAACCGTGGTTTGGCTTATGGCGATGGCAAAATTTTCTTACAACAATCAGATACTGTTTTAACGGCATTAGACGCTAAATCAGGCAAACGCATTTGGAGTGTTCAAAACGGCGACCCAAAATTGGGTATGACCAACACACAAGCTCCAATCGTAGTTAAAGATAAAGTAATTACGGGTATTTCAGGTGGTGAATTTGGTGTGCGTGGTTTCTTAGCCGCTTACGACATCAACACTGGAAAATTAGCATGGAAAGGCTATAGCATGGGTCCAGATAAAGACACCATCATCAGCCCGAAAAAAACCACCGCATGGAAAGATGGTAGTGTTCAACCTGTTGGCGAAAACTCAAGCACAAGCACATGGCAAGGCGACCAATGGAAAATTGGTGGCGGTACAACTTGGGGCTGGTACTCTTACGATCCAAAATTAAACTTAATTTATTACGGATCAGGCAACCCTTCAACATGGAACCCAGTACAACGTCCAGGCGACAACAAATGGTCAATGTCATTGTGGGCGCGTGATGCCGACACTGGTGAAGTTAAATGGGTTTACCAAATGACTCCGCATGACGAATGGGATTTTGACGGTATCAACGAAACTGTTTTAGTTGACCAAGAAGTAAAAGGCGCAATGCACAAAACTATCGTGCATTTTGATCGTAACGGTTTTGGTTACACATTGGATCGTGAAACGGGTGAATTGTTAGTTGCTGAAAAATTCGACAAATCAGTCAACTGGGCAAGCCATGTTGATATGAAAACTGGTCGTCCAGAAGTTGTGTCTAAATACTCAACACAACAAAATGGCGAAGATAAAAATACTGTTGGTGTTTGCCCTGCGGCGTTAGGTTCTAAAAACCAACAACCTGTTTCTTACTCTCCACAAACAGGTTTGTTCTATATTTCAGGCAACCATTTGTGCATGGACTACGAACCATTTGAAGTCGCTTACACAGCCGGTCAACCGTATGTGGGTGCAACTTTGACAATGGGGCCAGCTGGTGCGGATGTTATTACTGGCAAACCAGATAATTCAACCAACTTAGGTCAATTCACTGCGTTTGATGCAAAAACTGGCAAAATTGCTTGGTCTAACAAAGAAACATTCTCTGTTTGGTCAGGTTCAGTTGCAACTGCTGGCGGCGTAGTTTTCTACGGCACATTGGAAGGTTACTTGAAAGCGGTTGACGCGAAAACAGGTAAAGAATTGTACAAATTCAAAACTCCATCGGGCATTATCGGCAACGTAAACACTTGGGAATTCCAAGGCAAACAATATGTTGGCGTACTTTCTGGTATTGGTGGCTGGGCGGGTATCGGCATCGCGGCTGGCTTAGACAGTGGCGAAGCGGGTTCAAACTCTGAAGGTTTGGGCGCGGTTGGCGCGTACAGAAGTTTGAGTTCGTTCACTAAATTGGGTGGCGTTTTCACGGTTTTTGCATTGCCAACTAAATAAGCATTTGCTTTTTTAGTTAGTCAAAAAGCCCTGACCGACTTAATCGGTTGGGGCTTTTTTTATTGAGATTAAAAAATGAAAATATCTTCTGTTATTTTAGGTTTGACGTTAAGTGCGATGCTTTTCACGGCGCAAGCTGAAAAATTCAAAGTTTGCGCTGATCCGCTCAATCCACCGTATTCCAGCCAAAAAGAAGACGGTTTTGAAAACAAAATCGCCACACTTTTCGCAAAATCACTCGGACAAGAACTCGAATACTTTTGGTTTCCGCAACGAATTGGTTTTATTCGTAATTCGCTGAATGCTTTTGTCGATGAAAATGCCGTTGAAAGTAAAGAGTTTAAATGCGACATCGTGATGGGAATGCCCGCAGGAAGCGATATGGTTTTGACGACGCAACCTTATTATCATTCGACCTATGTATTGTTGATTGCGAAAGGACGCGGCTGGGACAACATTCAAACCGCTGAACAACTCGCGCAACTTCCACCTACGCAAAAAGCAAAATTAAAAATTGCGATGTTTGACCGTGGCGCGGGAACAGATTGGTTACAAAAACACGATTTGCTCGACCAAGGCATTCCTTATCAAAGTATGACGGGCGACAGTGAACACAATGTTGCGATGCAAATGTCGGACGATTTGAAAGCTAAAAAAATCGATATGGTGATTTTATGGGGTGTGTTGGCGGGTCATATCGTTTCGCAAAATCCAAATGGTTACACCGTCATTCCCATGAAATCGGAAGCGGGTTTAAAGTTCGATTACCAAATGGCGATGGGTGTGCGTAAAAATGATAAAGCGCGACAAGAACAGCTCAACACATTGATTACTGAAAAATCAGCTGACATTGCTGCAATTTTGTCGCACTATCACATTCCACTTTTGCCCATTGATGCTCTGCCTTCTAAAAAAGACTAACCATGAAACTTACCAAAATCGTCGGCTTACACGCCGCACAATCTGCACTGACTTATTCACCTCAAAAAATTTCCCGCGCTTGGCTCAATACCGAACGCCATGATAAACGTTTAGAAACTTTGCTCGAAACGTTGACGGAATTGGGCGTAACAATTGAAAAGGTCGAACGCAAAAAACTCGATAAACTCGCTGACGGCATGAATCATCAAGGCGTAGTTTTGGAAGTTTCGTTACCCGAAGAGTTATCTGAAAACGAATTGAAATCTGCCGTCGAACATTTGACTGAACCCGCGTTATTTTTGGTTTTGGACAACGTGCAAGATCCACACAATTTGGGTGCGTGTCTACGAACCGCCGACGCAACGAAAGTTCACGGTATTATTATTACCAAAGACAATGCGGTCGGCATTACACCGACAGTTTGCAAAGTAGCGAGTGGCGCGGCAGAAACGGTGCCAGTTTATATGGTGACAAATTTAGCACGAACCTTGCGTTGGTTGAAAACGGAAGGCTTATGGATTATCGGCACAGCAGGTGAAGCGGAACAAACGCTTTATCAAAGTGATTTCACTGTGCCGATGGCATTGGTAATTGGCGCGGAAGAAAGTGGAATGCGTCGTTTAACCCGCGAACAATGTGATGTGTTGGTTAAATTACCAATGCTTGGCACAGTTGAAAGTTTGAATTTGTCTGTGGCGACTGGCGTATTATTGTACGAAGTGTTACGACAACGTGCTGCTTGAATAGTGGACAAAATGGGAAAATGGTAGATGAAAATTAACAAAATCAGTGTGTCACGCGGAATTTACTGGATTGAAGTTCCAGACGTTGATTTAAAGATTTTATGTGGTTGTCCCGCCGACGCTGTAAAGCACTTGATTAAACGTGGGTTGATTTTTTCTCAAGAAAAAAACGGTGTGATTTGTGAAGGGGGGCCGAATGCCATTTTATTATCGGATGTCTTGTTACAAAATGGCGAGTTTGCCAATCTTGCCGAATTCCCCGTTTTGCAAATGCTTTATAAACAAGGGCTGATTATTCCAAATCATCCCAATAACACTGGACAAAAGCCGATAATGATCGGCACGACGGCACAAGTTCATTCACAAATGCGCTACATTTATCGCGGTAATTACGGTTTAATTTCGCGCGAAGAAATGATACAAGCGGGTGTGTCTGAAGAAAAAGCGACCGAAATCATGCGGTTGAAACTCAAATTTGCTTTCGGCAGTATTCGCCCAACCAGTGATTTTATGGATACGCGGATTGTAGGTGCAGACAGTGTCGAAATTCGGAACGGCGTAACAGTGCGGCGATTAGAATTAAACGTGTTTGAAATCGCATACAGTGACGAAACGGTTGTCGTGAATCTCAATCTACAACCCACAGAAACTTATGAATGTCCGTATCCGCTTGGCTACCGTAAATTTGAACCCGAGTATTTTTCAGTCATTCATTCGGGCGAGGGCGATGGCTGGGATGTGAATCGTCCCTGTATGTCGAGTATTATCACTTATCAAGGTGGCGTGTATTTAATCGACGCAGGACCGCATCTGGTCAACACAATGGCAGCGTTGGGTATTGGCATTGATCAAGTGGATGGTATTTTTCACACCCACGCACACGATGATCATTTTGCTGGATTGACTGCGTTAATGCGGGCTGGACGTAAAATTCGTTATTTTGCTACGCAGTTAATTCGTGCATCAGTAGAAAATAAATTGTCTGCCTTGCTCGGCATGGACGAAGGCGATTTTGATAATTTTTTCGATGTTCACCATCTGACTTTCGACCAATGGAACGATGTTGACGGTTTAGAAGTCATGCCGATTCTGTCGCCACATCCCGTTGAGACTAATATCTTTGTGTTCCGTACGTTGTGGGCAGAGGGTTATAAAACTTACGCCCATTTTGCTGACATCGCTTCACTCAATACATTGAAAAATATGGTGACAGATAACCCGAAGGAAATAGGGTTGGATAAGGAAACCTTTGAGCGAGTTCAGGCGGCTTATTTAATGCCGTATGATTTGAAAAAAATCGATGTAGGTGGCAGCATGATTCATGGTGACACCAAAGATTTTCGTAATGATAAATCGGGGCGAATTTTACTGGGACATCGTGCAACAGATTTAACACTTGAAGAAAAAGAAATCGGCTCATCTGCGTCATTTGGGTCAGTAGATATTTTGATTCCTGGCGAGTCAGACAGTTTTCGTCGTAATGCTTATTCATATTTAGAAATAAATTTGCCTGGAATTACACGACATGATTTAAGAATGCTCCTCAATCATCCCATTGTGGACATCAATCCGGGGTCAATTTTAATTAAAGAAGGCGATACACCTTCGGAAATTTTGTTGTTATTGAGCGGACAAGTCGAAAAAATTCGCACGCGCGATAACTTGTTTGGACGCTTGTCAGCGGGTGCGTTAATTGGCGATGGCGCGATAATCGGAAATGGCATCGTTCAATATACTTATCGGGCATCCTCATTTGTAAGCGTATTGACTTTGCCGGTAAATCTTTATACCGAAGTTATTCGTCGGAATGGTTTGTTTAAGTCGGTGCGTCACTTTATTGAAATGCGAAATTTCTTAAATTCTACGAGTTTGTTTTCAGAGGGATTACCTGTTGAAATACTCGGACGTATTATTAGCGGCATGAAAGAGCAGTATTTCAAAGCAGGTTCAATGATTGTTGGTAAAGATATTCAAGTCATAAATATCATTCGTACAGGGTTAATCGAACAGCGCATTGGTGACAAGGTATTGGCGGTTTTAAAACCGAGGGATTTTTTTGGTGAAGAATTCGCCATTTTAAAAATTCCTAGTTTGTTCCAACTCCGTGTGCGAGAAGAGACACGAGTGTTACAGATTGCAGGAAATCTTTTGGAAGATGTACCGATATTGCGTTGGATAATTTTTGATAATTATCAAAAGCAGGTCACGCGCCTTGTTCATAGCGATAATTCAGCCGAAGCATTTATGTGGCAGGATTCATTTTCGATTCATGTCGCCCGTATGGATGATCAACATAAGCGTTTAATTCATATCGCGAACCGAATCATGGATCACTTGTACCATAACGCTGAATTAGATGCGATTTCGACAGCATTTGATGCACTGGTCGATTACACGCATTATCATTTTACGGAGGAAGAAAAATTATTGACGCTTTACGATTATCCAGGAACGGACGCACAACACAAAAGTCATGAATACTTGATTCAACAAGTCATCGAATATAAGCATCAGACATTAAGTGGCGAAATACCGAATAGAGCAGAATTTCTGGATTGTATGGAACGTTGGTTAGTGCGACACGTTTTGGATGAAGATCGAAAATATGGCACATTTTTGAATGCAAAAGGCGTGTATTAGTCGTTAAAAAAGCCGCTCATTTTCAAATGGGCGGCTTTCAAAATTATTTACTCGTGTGTGTAAACGAACCGTCCCAATTTTCTTCGGGCGGTATTTCACGATAATGTTCAATCCGTTCCAAATAAATTTTATACAACTTGTCGTCTGGTTTTAAGTCGTGCAATTCATGAAATTCTGCTTCCGCTTTGTCCCACAATTGCTGACGATAATCCGCCAACGCTTGATGTACATCATCTAAAAGTGTTTGCTGTTCAGGTGAAATATCTGCCAATTCGCCAATTGGTTCATAAATTTTAATCGGTTTATTTTTACCTTTCACGCGCACACGGTCGAGTTCCCGATATGCAAATTCTGGCGCGGCAGCTTTCGTCGATTCGCTGACAATCATTTTCACACCATATTGTTTCGTCAACCCTTCGAGCCGCGAACCCAAATTCACTGTGTCGCCCATCACCGTGTATGCAATCCGAAATTGTGAACCCATATTACCGACTACCATCGGTCCGGTATTGATGCCAATTCCCAAATCAATCGCCGGCCAATTTTTCAATTGAAAACTTTCGTTAATGATTGGCAGCGTTTGTATTACAGCTAATCCCGCACGAACCGCCGCTGTCGCGTGTTGTTCCATGTGCAACGGTGCGCCCCAAAACGCCATAATCGCATCACCAATATATTTATCAATCGTGCCTTTGTGATGATGAATGGCGTGTGTCACGGGCGTAAGAATCTCGTTAATTAAATCGCATAATTCTTGCGGCTCAAGTCCTTCTGAAATTGTAGTGAAACCGCGCACGTCCGAGAAAAATACCGACATTTCGCGGTTTTCACCTTTCAAGGTAAATTCTTCGTCGGTTTTGCTCATTTCTTCGACGAGTTCACTTGGAATATATTGCCCGAAAATGTTGCCCAATTGTTTTTTGCGACGGCTTTCAAAGAAGAAACCAAAGAAAATTTGCACGCCGTAAAGCAATGAAAATAACAGTAACGGTGTCGCTAAATGCGTGTCTAAATTTTTCGTTATCCACACATAAAAATTCAACGCAACCACAATACTCGCCAAAACTAAAAAAACTGCCGCCGATGCCATCACGCCTAAACGAGGAAAAATCAACATTGCTAAAATCAGCAACACTAGTAATTCAATCGCTTCGACGGCGAGAATATAGGTCGGACGCGATTTCACCGTTTGATCGAGTAACCCGCTCAAAATGTTGGCGTGAACTTCCACCCCCGCGTAAATGTTTTGCACAGGTGTAGAACGTAAATCGAGCAACCCCGCCGCCGACGTACCGACAATCACAATTTTGTCTTTCAATTGCGAAACATCGACCACACCGTTTAACACGTCGGTTGCGGAAATGTAAGGGAAACTGCCTTGTCGTCCGCGAAATGGTACGAGTAAATTGCCGCCTTCATCCACAGGAATCGTCAAGCCCGCGAGTGAAATCGCCTCCAAACGACTATCACCATAATCGTCGCTGGTGATAAATTCAACGCTGGGCATTCCCATAATTTGCTGCAATATCGATAGCGACAACGTGCTGTAAAGCTGATTTTTGTATTGCGTCACCATCGGCAAACGGCGATAAACACCGTCTTCATCCACATTGGAATTATTTAAATAACCGCCCATTTGTGTTGCCGATTGTAACTGCGCCAAATTGCCAACATAACTGCGGGCTTTAAAAAGTAACGACGAAAATTCGCGTCCATCCGCACTGGCTAAGGGCTGCGGCAAAAGTCCTAACTCGTTATTTTCTTCTTCGTGATGACTTAAAAAATAGCCCATGACGACAGGACGATTTTGCAAACTTTTGGCGAATTTATCATCGAACGACAATTCGGGACGTACCTTTTCAATCGCCGATAAAAACTTACTGTCTTGTTGTAATTCAGTTTTTGCTAATTTATCCAGCGCATCCATGCCGCCACTTGTATCGGGTTCAGAAAATACAACGTCGAATCCCAATACTTTTGCGCCATAATAATCAAACACCATGTCCATTAAATAGGCGAGTTTGTCCCGTCGCCACGGCCAATGACCTTCTTGCGCCAAACTTTTTTCGTCAATATCCAAAATCACAATGCGGTCATCCATTGTGTTCGGCATCGTGACGCGCAACCGTAAATCATACAAAATATTTTCGACGCGCTGCATGGTGGGAATTTGGATTTGACCGGTGGTGTGCGCCATAAACGTCAATGTTAAAACGAGACAAATCAGCCACTGATAGCCTTTCAGCCATTTGCTACTTAATAATTTCATATATCAACTTGTTCGGGTGTTAAGAATTGAGCCGCATATTTTTTTGGAATATCGTGAGCAATGAAAGCATCGTATAAATCGGGATCGATATGCCCTTCGTCTTTCATTTTCCCCAAAATAAATAGTGCGTCGGATAGTTTCTTGCCAGGTTTATAAGGTCGATCCGAAGCCGTCAAGGCTTCAAAAACATCGGCAATTGCCATTGCGCGGGCTTGAATCGGCATTTCTTCGCGTGTCAGCCCTTTCGGATACCCTTTTCCATCCATGCGTTCATGATGTCCGCCCGCGTATTCTGTGACTCGCTGCAAATGTTTTGGCCACTTAATCGCACTCAACATCGAAATTGAAACACTGACATGATTGTTAATAATTTTACGCTCTGCGTCTGTCAACGTGCCGCGTGAAATACTGAGATTGTATAATTCGTTACCGCTTAATAATGGCAAAGTTTCGCCATTTAATTGCCACGTTAGGTCTTTCAAACTGTTCAATCGTCGCAGTTTCTCGTCTGACATAAATTCGCCACCTGTATTGCAGGTTTTAATAAAGGCAAATTCTTCGGCAAGAAACTCGAGGTTGCTTTTCAAGCCGTATTCTAAAATCACTGTGGGTACTTCCTTACCGGCTTTCAATGCCTCAATTTCTCGTTTCAGAGTTGCAATTTCAGCATCCCGTTTTAACACTTCAAAACGTGTTTCCAGCAAGTTAATTCGGTCGAAAATCGTTTCTAATTTGGTTGCTTTATCTACCACTGCTTCGGGCGTGGTGATTTTTCCGCAATCGTGTAAAAGTCCCGCAATCCGCAATTCGTAACGATCTTCATCGGTCAGTGTGAAATCTTTTAAATAACCTTCTTTCGTTTCATGCGCGGCTTCAGCAATCATCGTTGTGAGTTCTGGAACACGTCGGCAATGTCCGCCGTTATAAGGTGATTTCTCATCGAGCGCATTCGCAATCAACATAATCATCGATTCAAACATTTGCGCCAAATCGGTAATCAGCTCTTGTTTTGTCAAAACAGTGGCGGCTTGTGACGCGAGAGATTCACAAAAACGTTGAGCCACTAAATCAAACGGTGTAACCGCTGTAGTTTCGGGATCAAGTGCGTTAATCAGTTGCAACATTCCAACGGTTTCGTGCTGATGATTTTTAAGCGGTGTGGTTAAAAATGACGTAGAGCGATAATTATTTTTTTCGTCAAATATCTTCGTACCCCGAAAATCAAAGCCTGCCTCGTTGTAAGCATCGTGAATGTTGATAGTTTCGTCTTTGTGATAGGAATAACTGACGACGTTTTTCAAATTCGGTTCACCGTCATCACCGAATAATGGCACAACGATTTTCATGCCGCTTTTGCTAGTTGAATGACTTTTTAAACTGGTGTTATGCAAAATTTCGGCTTCAATTTTATTATCACGAATCATGTAAATAGTGCCGCCATCCGCATTTGTCAACGAAATCGCACCCATTAAAATCTTTTCCAATAACTCGGTGGTCTTGTGTTCCGAAGATAAAGCGACACCAATATCAGCCAGTTTCTCAAACTGGCTTACAATGTGCTTCATTTCAAGATAGTGTTGATGGTTGAGTTCAGTCATGTTTGTCATAGTGGCTCACAAGTCTCGGAGATTTGATTCATCATAAAAAATTTAGCAGGGTAGCGCAAACAGTGAAATTTGAGTGGGCATTTTTTCACGTCAATGTTAGCAATGACACAAGGCATTATCGTTACGCCATTGCTATGATTCAAAGTATAATTTTTTAAAAATGCGTTTTGCTGCCGACTAACTGGCGAATCTATATCAAATTTAATGTCATAGATAAAAAACGTGACGCGACACTTTACGATGGCGGCTATATTAAATTTATAGCTCGAAGTATTTTAATTACACAGCAGAGAAAACAATGTTAGTTATTATTGGATACATAGTAGTTTTTAGCTCATTACTGGGCGGTTATATGTGGGGTGGTGGACACCCTCTCATTCTGATTCAGCCAAATGAGTACGTTATCATCGTCGGAGCTGCCGTCGGTGCATTGATTGTTGCCAGTCCATTACAACTTGTAAAAGCAGCGGTTTCAAAAGCCACGGCTACGATAAAGCCTGAGCCTTACACCAAAGAATTTTATTTAGAATTATTGATGTGTTTTTATATGCTGACCAATAAAACTCGTAAAGAAGGTTTGTTGTCATTAGAAGAATTGATTGAAAACCCTGAAACGAATCCGGCGATTTTTACCGATAAAATTAGAGCTGATCATCATTTGCTGGAATTTGTTTGCGACAATCTACGTTTAATTGTGACGGGCGTGGAAGTTCACCAGCTAGAAGAATTGATGGATCAAGTTTTAGAAACGCATCACGAAGATGAACACGCACCGGTTAAAGTAATTCAGACGATGGCGGACGGTTTGCCGGCATTTGGTATCGTCGCAGCGGTTATGGGCGTGGTACATACGATGGAACTCGTGGGTGCGCCACCGGCGGTTATGGGGAAAGCGATTGCGGCGGCGTTGGTGGGAACATTTATCGGTATTTTATTAGCTTACGGTTTTGTGGGACCTGTTGGATCGTTAATGGCTGTGCGTGCCGAAATGACGGGGAATTTGTTTAGATGCGCTCAAAAAGGTTTGCTTTGTACCGCGAAAGGCGTTTCACCCGCGATGACCGCAGAATATATGCGAGCCATGATTTCATCGGATAAACGTCCTAGTTTTCAAGAGCTTGATGATTTATTACGCAGTAACAAAGGGTAATCGCAGTCATGGCAGAACAACAACCCATTATCATTAAAAAAATAAAAAAGAATGCTCACGCGCATCATGGTGGCGCGTGGAAACTGGCTTATGCAGATTTTGTGACTGCGATGATGGCGTTCTTTTTGTTGATGTGGTTACTCGGTTCGACTGATGAAGCCACACGGAAAGGGATTGCCTCCTTTTTTACCGATCCTTATAAAGTTTCTATGCAAGGTGGTAAAGATTCGGGTGAGCGTACCGAGTTAATTGAAGGGGGCGGGGCAGATCTGGTTTCAAGTGATAGAGGACAAGTACAAACTGGCGAAACGATGGACACCGAACAATCAACATCGGAAGAAATTGAGAAAAAAGCAGAAGAAATTGAAAAAGCTAAACTTGAAAATTTGAAAGAAAAAATTCAAGAGAAACTCAACGAAACGCCTGAATTGAGCGAGCTTAAAGATCAAATCAAACTTGAAATTACAGCGGAAGGTTTGCGAATTTTGATTGTTGATGATCAAAATCGCCCCATGTATAAACTTGCCAGCGCACAAACGGAGCAGCATGTTCGAGTGATTCTACGCGCTTTGGCACCGGCGATTAACGAGTTGCCGAACAAAGTGAGTTTGAACGGTCACACCGATGCGTTGCCGTTTCCTGCGAATCAAAAAGGTTATACTAATTGGGAATTGTCGAGCGATCGTGCAAATGCCGCACGGTATGAATTGGTTGAAGGCGGGTTATCAGAAAGTAAAGTTTTACGGGTCATCGGGATGTCGTCGAGTGTGCCTTATAGCCCATCAACGGATCCGACAAATCCTATCAACCGCCGCATTTCGATTCTAGTGATGAACAAGAAAACGGAACAACAAGTTTTGCAAGGCAGTAGTTCAGAATAGCGTATGAGTTCACGGTTATGTAATGGTTTATCAAACCATTACATTCCCCAAAAAACCTGTCAGCCACCTAAAGATTTGTAAACGGCTACCAATTTTGTTGCCGTGTCAGTTTGACTTTGAGCTAACTGATTTTGATCTTGCAACAAACGTAATTGACTATCCAACACGGTCAAAAAGTCCGTCATACCTTCGTTAAAACGTAATTGCGCTAATTCATACGCTTTTAAGCTAGATTTAACGGCTGAAGCTAAAAAATCCTGCTTCACTTTCGTCTTGTTATAGCTGACGAGTGCATTTTCAGTTTCTTCCAATGCCGCTAAAACAGTTTGCTGATAACTTGCTAAATCAGCATCAGCGTGTGCATCAGCCGCTTTAATTCGTGCATAAACACGACCTAAATCCAAAGCTGCCCAACTAATTCTAGGGCCAAGCGAATAAGCATCCGAACCTGTTGCACCCATGGTTGATAAGGTGCTTGCTTCTAAGGAAATACTACCGACAAACGTCACTTTAGGAAATAAATCTGCTGTAGTAACGCCAATTCTAGCGGTTGAGGCGGCTAAACGCCGTTCTACTATTTGAATATCGGGACGACGGCGCAATAAATCAGCAGGATTACCGATAGCAATCATTTCAGGTAATTTCGGAATTGGCATTGCTTTTGATAAATTTGCAGTAAGCGCGTTAGGTAACTGTCCTGTCAAAACACTTAAGCGATGAATAGCATGAGTAATCTCCATTTCCAATGTCGGAACAATCGCGCGGGTATTATCGAGTTGCGCCGCGACTCTTGTGGTATCAAGTTCTGTCCCCCGACCATTTTCAACCCGCAATCGTGTAATTTCTAACGTTTGCTGCTGGTTTTTAATGTTCTGCTGAATAACGGCTAATTGGTTTTGCAAGCCGCGAAGTTCAAAATAATTTCGTGCTACTTCGGCAATTAAACTAATTTTGACATCTTTAAGACTGGCTTCTTGCATTCCAACTTCGTCACCGCTGGCTTCGATATTTCGCCGCACTCGTCCAAATAAATCTAATTCCCAAGCCGCATCAAAACCTGCACTGTAAAGGCTTAATTCACGCGGAACGAATGCGCGATTATTCATCGAACCCGCACTGCGTAATTGCTCGGTGTAATTGCTGTGAGTTGTAACTGTTGGAGCCAAATTTAATCCCGCTTCCATGTACAATGCTCGCGCTTCGCGTAAATTCGCGTGAGCAACTTTTAAATCGTGATTATTCAGTATCGTTTGATTGACTAATGCGCTGAGTTGCCCATCTTTAAACACTTCCCACCATTTTAATTCTATGGCTTTTTTAGAAAATTCAGGCGTAGTTGCTTCTGCAAAATTATCTGGTGTAGCGAAAAATGGCAACTGATAATCACGTCCAACTGTACAGGCGGTTAATAAACTAGCCGTTACAAGCATTGTCATTCGATTTAAATTCATGATTTTTTCTCTGCCGCTGATTTCGCTGGAAATAATTTTTGCGTCAAACTTTGCACCGCGACATAAAAAACAGGGGTTAATAACAAGCCAAAGAATGTCACGCCAATCATGCCGCTAAATACTGCCGTACCTAATATGCGGCGTGATTCCGAACCTGCACCTTGAGCGGTCACTAACGGAAATACGCCTAAAATAAATGCAAATGAAGTCATTAAAATCGGGCGTAATCGAACTTTTGCCGCGTCAATAACGGCAGCAAATTTATCAAGTCCTTGTTCTTGTCGCTGTTTGGCAAACTCAACAATCAAAATTGCGTTTTTACTCGCCAAACCAACCAGAACGATAAAGCCAATTTGGGTAAAAATGTTGTTATCCATATCACTCAACCAAACGCCCGCCATCGACGACAAAATACACATTGGCACAATCAAAATCACCGTAAAAGGCAATGACCAGCTTTCGTATTGTGCGGCTAATACCAAAAACACGAACAATACGCTTAATGGAAATACTAAATACGCCACATTGCCCGCTAACACTTGTTGCAAGCTGACTTCTGTCCATTCAAAATCAAAACCTGCAGGCAATTCGTTATTTAATAATTTACTCATTAACTCAATGGCTTGCCCAGAACTCACACCAGGTAACGTGCTACCGTTGATTTCGGCGGCGGGATACATATTGTAGCGAGTGATTTTGTCAGGACCTGTGATGTTCTGAACGTTGACCAGTGAACCGAGCGGCACAATATCGCCATTCGTCGAACGTGTTTTCAATTTGGCTATATCTTCAGGTTGCATTCTAAATTCAGCATCTGCTTGGGCGATGACCTGATAAATGCGACCAAAATTGTTGAAATCATTGACATACAGCGAACCTAAATAGATTTGTAACGTATCAAAAATTTCATTTAACGGTACACTCATCGTTTTACTGCGTGTGCGGTCAACATCAACAAAAAGTTGTGGCACATCTGCGCGAAAGGTACTAAATAAACCAACTAAACCTGCTTGTTGATTACCTTTACCAACGAATTCCGTATTCACACGTTGCAATTCAGTAATTCCCGCATTGGAACGGTCTTGAATTTGTAATTTAAATCCCCCGACTGAACTCATGCCCCGCACAGGCGGTGGCGCAAATACTTTGATAAATCCATTGGGAATTTGTGCCATTTTTTGTCCTAATGTTTTAACCAACGTATCGGCAGACATTTCAGGATGACCTTTGCGTGCGTCAAAGTCTTTCAGACGCACAAAAATAGTAGCGACATTCGATTGTGTAGACCCTGTTAACACTGACCAACCCGCATAAGCAATAATGTTGCCTACACCTTCGGTTTTTTGCAGAATTTCAGTGGCTTGTTTTACAACTTCTTCGGTGCGGCTGACTGACGCAGCATCAGGAAGTTGCGCGTATAAAATTAAATAACCTTGGTCTTGTTGCGGAATAAAACCGACGGGAACTTTTTCAAATGCCAACCAATTAAGGCTATTCAAGCCAACATATAAAACTAATACGACAACAGTCATGCGAATTAAACGCCCCACTAAACGCGCGTAGCCGTGACTGAATGAATCGAAAAAACGGTTAAAACCACGAAAAAACCAACCGAATAATTTTTCTAATACACGAGTAAATAAGTCTTGGTGATGATGCGCTCGGTCGAGTAATAACGCGCAAAGTGCAGGGCTTAACGTCAATGAATTAAAGGCTGAAATTAACGTAGATACAGCAATGGTTAAGGCAAATTGTTTATAAAACGCACCTGAAACACCTGTAATAAAGGCAGTCGGAACAAACACCGCTGCTAAAACTAACGATGTGGCGATAATTGGTCCGACAACTTCTTGCATCGCTTTTCGCGTGGCATCTCTGGCAGATAAACCTAATGCAATATGCCGTTCGACATTTTCAACCACGACAATCGCGTCATCCACCACAATTCCAATCGCTAAAACTAAACCAAACAACGACAACGTATTGAGCGATAAACCTAATGCTGACATGACTGCAAACGTTCCAATTAACGAAACAGGGACGCTCAACAACGGAATAATCGTCGCTCGCCAGTTTTGCAAAAATACGATGACGACTAACACCACTAATAAAATCGCTTCAAATAGCGTTTTTATTACTGCATCAATAGATTCTTGAACGAAAACCACCGTGTCATAAACCAGCTTGTAATCCACGCCTTTTGGAAAGTGTGTTTTCAGTTTTTCCATTGCATCAACAATGCCTTGTTTGGTTTCCAACGCATTAGAACCAGGCATTTGAAACACGGCTAAACCTACCGCCGCATCGCCATTTAATAGCAAGCGCGAGTTGTAATCTTTCGCGCCCAATTCAATTCGTGCGACATCTTTCAAATACACGACTTCGCCATTTGTACTTTGTTTAATCACGATATTGGCAAATTGCTCAGGTTCTAACAAACGTCCTTGCGTGGTGACGGTATATTGAAAATCTGTCTGTGTGGAAGTCGGCGGTTGTCCGATAACACCTGCCGCGACTTGTATATTTTGTTCACGGACGGCGTTGACAACTTCGCTGGCGGTGAGATTTTGTGCGGAAATTTTTTCAGGATTTAGCCACAAGCGCATACTGTAATCTTGCCCACCGAGCAATGTAATTTCGCCCACACCTGGTAAACGTGACAACGTATCTTTGATTTGTAACAACGCATAATTATTCAAATACACGCTGTTATAACTTTTATCAGGTGAAATCAAACCAATAACTAAACTTAAATCTGGACTGCGTTTTTTAACACTAATTCCATTACGTCTTACTTCTTCGGGCAATTTTGGGTCAGCGAGTGCAACGCGGTTTTGAACCAATACCTGTGCTTTATCAAGATTCGTTCCTGGTTTAAACGTGACCGTCAATGTCATATTGCCGTTATTGGTTGATTGCGACGACATATACAACATATCTTCTACGCCATTGACCTCTTGTTCAATTGGCGTTGCGACGGTTTCAGCAACCACTTTAGAATTCGCGCCAGGATAAACGGCACTGACTTGAATCGTCGGCGGGGCAATTTCAGGATATTGCGCGATGGGTAATTTAAGCAGAGATAAACCACCGACCAACACAATCATAATCGACAGCACCGCCGCGAAAATCGGGCGGTCGATAAAAAAACGTATCAAATTATTCATGACAAATTACTCCGCCGCTGGTGCAAGCGTCATTTTTTCAGGTTCGACTACGCTATTGGGTCGCAATTTTTGTAAGCCTTCAATGATCACCCATTCGTCCGCTTTTAAACCTTCGCTAATCACTCGCAAATCACCTATTTTTTTACCCACAATGATTTTACGTTGCGTCACTTTTTTGTCTGAATCCATCACCCAAATGATGCGATCTGCTTGATCTGTACCGATAGCACGATCAGGTAATAATAAACCGTCATAAGGTGCGCTGCCGCGTAGTCGCATTCGGGCAAAAAAACCAGGACTGAGTAATTCATCGGCATTTGTAAATACACCACGCAAACTGACCGTACCTGTAACAGGATTTTCCATTGGCGCGACATAATTGATATGTCCCGAATGAGGAAATCCTTGTTCATCACTCAATGCTAATTCAACCACTGTGCCTTCGAGGTTGTGTCCTTGTTTTTGTGCTTCACGTCGATAGCTCAAAATGGCGCGTTCATCCACATCAACCGTCACATACACGGGATTCATTGAAACAATCGTTGCCAACTTTGTCGCATCGCCGCCGCCATTAACTAAATTACCGGCCGTAATCAATTCACGACTAATTCGTCCGTTTATCGGAGCGCGTACTTCCGTAAATTCAAGATTTAATTTTGCACTCTCCACTTGCGCTGTAGCCGAATCAACTGCTTTCGTCGCACCACGCAAGCCTTTATTTCGCGTATCATATTCTTCAGTTGAAATAGCTTTAGCTTTCAATAAATTTTCGGCACGGGCTAATTCATTTTTTGCCAATTCTTGTTTTGATTTAGCTTGTTCAAATTCGGCAATGGCATAACTCAATTGCGCTTTAAACGGTTTTGAATCGATGACAAATAATAAATCGCCTTTTTTAACCGTTGCGCCTGCTGTGAAATTTACTTTTTCTAAATAGCCACTCACTCTCGCGCGAACTTCCACCATATTTACCGCTTCAATTCGCCCTGTGAATTCATCCCATTCTGTCACTTTCTGACTTAATGGTTGGGCAATTTTAGCTTTAGACGGTGGTGGCGAAGCAGGTTGAACAGGCGCAACAGAAGTATTTTGAGGTTTATCACAGCCACTCAGTAGCAACAAACATAACGTTATGAGTAGCGTGTGTAAAATCGTGAATCTTTTCATTTTTTAAGTGCCTAATTTTAGGGCGAAATAAACGGTAATAAGTATTACCGTTTAGTCTAGGTTATCATTATTATTTGAGTCAATTGATTTTTTTGAGTGGAACTTAATGATTAAATGCGGACGACCAGCAAAGGGAAATGAATTATTAAGTCGTGATCGTGTGCTAGATGCAGCGTTAGAATTATTTTTAGAATACGGTTATGGCAATCTGAGTATGGAAACGATTGCCCGTCATGCGCGAGTTTCCATGCGGACTATTTACGGTCAATTCGGGGGGAAAGCGGGGGTGTTTGGTGCATTGATACGGCGTTGTAGCGACCAATTTATCATCGATTTATCTCTTGAAGAGTCACCAGAAATCGCCCTAAACTTATTTGCTCAGAAATATATATATTTAATTACCCGACCCGATGCCGTGCGGATTCGAGCTATTTTGATTGGTGAATCGCCACGTTTTCCTGACCTTGCCACAGAGTTTTATGAGCAAGGTGTTAAGCGAAATTTAGATTATTTAACGCAATTTTTTGCAGCTCAACAACGTGCTGGACATTTTGTTGAGCTTGATCCGTGTTTTATAGCCGAGCAACTTATCAGTACGTTACGGGGAGAACGTTTGCAACAGCTACAATTAGGACTTGCGACTACGCCTGACGAACAGCAAATTAAAATCTGGGCGCAACAAGCGATACATTTGTTTTTATATGGGATCACACTAAAAAATGGGATAGTTTAAATCCCGTATTTTGTCTGATAGGTTTCAATCGCGGCGAGTTGTGCTGTGTCATTCACCGTTTTCAAATAGTCGATAATGTTGCTTAAACTAATAATTGCTGTCACAGGCAAGCCAAAACGTTCGGTCACTTCTTGAATTGCTGAAATTTCGCCTAAGCCTTTTTCTTGGCGATCCAGCGCAATTAAAACGGCAGCGGGTGTGGCATTCGCGGCTTTAATAATTTCAACCGATTCGCGCACCGATGTTCCAGCGGTAATCACATCGTCAATAATTAACACCCGTCCATTCAATGGCGCACCGACTAATAAACCGCCTTCGCCATGATCTTTGGCTTCTTTTCGATTGAATGCAAATGGCATATCGTTTCCGGTTAATTCTGCAAAAGCCATCGCGGTGGCAACGGCTAATGGAATCCCTTTGTACGCAGGGCCATAAAAAATATCAACGTTTATGCCCGACGCAATCAAGGCTTGCGCGTAAAATTTCCCCAATTTTTGTAATTGTGCGCCAGTGTTAAATAAACCTGTGTTGAAAAAATACGGGCTAATGCGCCCCGATTTCAATTCAAATTTGCCAAATTTCAATACGCCACAATCTAGCGCGTATCGAATAAAATCATGTTGGTAAGTTTGCATTTAATTGTTCCTTTGTTAAAAAGTTAAAAATCACGCCAAAAATTTTTGTAAAACATCGTCCAAAAAGTTCCAACCGTGTTCGCTGCAATGGTAAACATTTTCACATTCGACAAGCAACCCCGTTTTGACACAATCGCTTAATGCAGGTTCAAGAGATGTTGCATCCAAACCTGTCGCCACCGAATAATGCGCCAAATTAAAACCTTGTTTCAAGCGCAATTGATTCATCAAAAATTCCAACGGTAAATCGGCAGCTTCAATCACGTTTTCGATGAAATCATTTTCTTGTTGATAACGCTCTGGGTGTTTATTTTTTTGCGTGCGAATAATGCGATGCGGTAATTCCAAACTCAATTTTCCGTGTGCGCCCGCGCCAATCCCTAAGTAATCGCCAAACTGCCAATAGTTCACATTATGCTGACATTGTTTCCCGGTCAAACTGTACGCCGACACTTCATATTGTGCGTAATTGTGTTCAGCTAAAATGCGTTGGCAATGTTGCTGCGTCTTAAAAATCAACTCGTCTGGCGGTAAAATAGGCGGGTAACGGTAAAAATAAGTATTCGGTTCAAGCGTCAATTGATAAAACGACAAATGTGTTGGTTGCAACGCAATCGCCGTGCGAATGTCATTTTCAGTTTGCGCTAAGGTCGATTTTGGCAAACCAAACATCAAATCTAAATTAAAATTATCAAACCCAACTTTTCGCGCCATTTCAGCCGCCGCAATCGCTTCGTTGCTATTATGAACACGTCCCAATTCTGCTAACAACGCATCATCAAAACTCTGTACACCAATCGACAAACGGTTTACGCCAATCGCTCTAAATTCGGCAAACTTTTGAAATTCAAATGTCCCCGGATTTGCTTCGAGAGTGATTTCAATATCAGCGACAAAATTTAGTTGTTGTTCAACGCCTCGGAGTAAACGATTTAGAGCTTCAGGAGAAAATAAACTCGGCGTTCCGCCACCGATAAAAATACTGTGTAACGGACGAGTAATTTCATAGCGTTCAATATCTCGGGCTAAATCCGTCAGCAAGCTATCGATGTAATGCGTTTCAGGTAGCGAATCTTTCACAGCGTGGGAATTAAAATCGCAATACGGGCATTTCTTCAAACACCACGGAATGTGGATATATAAACTAAGTGGTAACAAGGCAAATCATCGAATTAGGTTTAGAATGGCGGCGAGTGTAACACAAAAAATAATGAGGATTTATGCGACTATTATTGGTTGAAGATGACGAAATTTTAGGGGACGGATTAGCCGCCGGTTTGAAAATGGAAGGCTACGCCGTCGATTGGTTGACGAATGGCAAACTCGCTGACGAAGCTTTGAAAACAAACAGTTATGAGTTAGTCGTGTTAGATTTAAATTTGCCCGACATGGACGGCATTAGCATTTTACGCGCGTTGCGAAGCCGTAAAAATGAAACGCCCGTTTTGGTTCTTACTGCGAAAGATACCATTCCCGATAGAATTTTAGGTTTAGACAGTGGCGCGGACGATTTTGTGATTAAGCCATTTGATTTAAATGAAGTTTGCGCTCGATTACGCGCGTTGGCACGACGCAATGAAGGGCGTGGTTCGCCGACGATTGAACATAATGGCATCGTCCTCGATCCCGCCTCGCATCACGTTACGTTTCAAGGCGAAAAAGTTGAATTATCGCAAAAAGAATTTGAGATTTTGAGCTTTTTAATGAGCAACATCGGGCGCGTAATTTCACGAGCTCGATTGGAAGAAAGTTTGTATTCCTGGAGTTCTGACGTGGAAAGCAACACCGTCGAAGTGCATATTCACCATTTACGAAAAAAACTCGATGCGTCCGTCATTCGTACTGTGCGGGGCGTGGGTTATATTATTGATGCGGATGATGACGCATGAATTATTCTCTCCGTCGCTTATTACTCATCAGTTTATTAACGGCATCGATGTGCATTTGGGGCGTGACCGCGTTTTTAACTTATAAAGTTACTCGTGATGAAGTCGCCAGTTTATTCGATGCCGAACTCGCGCAATCCGCAAAAGTGTTGCACAGTTTTATTGAAAGTTTGTTGCGCGAGGGTTCGTTGTCTACACATTGGATGCAAGCGCAAAACGACGAAAATTTACACGTTCCACTTGGGCGCAAACACAATAAAAATCGGGCATTTCAGTTGCTAACCGATGACGAAAATAATTTGTTAAAACCTGAATCAGTGCCGACGATGTTGCACAGTTTTGACGAAAAAAATATCGATGATCAACTGTGGGGCGTGTTCGATGATTTGTTGCAATCCGGTACATTGGGGCATAAATATGAACGTAAAATTGCCTTTCAACTGTGGTCACATACGAATGGCATCGTATTGCATTCGGACAGTGCGCCACTATTTGCGCTGTCTTCAGCGGATCATGGTTTTAGTGAAACCAATATCGACGGGCATTTATGGTATGTGTTTAGTATTGCCAGCACCAACGGTGAATATATTATTCATGTTGGGCAGAAAGAAGAAATTCGCGCGGAACTCACTGACGAAATTTCGATGCAATTGGTGATGCAATCTTTAATCGGGCTGCCAATTTTAGGGATTGTGATTTGGCTGATTGTCGGACGTGCGCTTGAACCATTGAACCGTTTAGAAATTGCGCTTTCACGTCGCGAAGCCAGTTATTTAAAACCGTTATCAATTGAAAAATTGCCCAATGAAATTGTGCCGATTGTTCATGAAATCAACACGTTGTTTGTTCAGCTCGAACAAGCCTTTGAGCATGAACGTCAATTTACCGCCGATGCGGCACATGAATTACGCACACCGCTTGCCGGCTTGTTGACACAAGCGCAAGTGGCGTTGCGAACCGCCGATGAAACCGTGCGAAATCAGGCTTTGAAACGCATCGAACAAGCCGTGCATCGGATGACGTATTTGGTGCAGCAATTGTTGACGTTTTCGCGTATCGATTCCAATACCGAATATCTCGCGAAAGCCGTGACGAACGTCGAAAAAGAAATTGTTCAAGTAATTACGGAACTCGATGCCGAAGCCTACAAAAAACGCATCCATCTTGAATTTATTGAAGAAAAAGTCGTGCCGATTATGGCGAATACATTGCTGATTAACATTTTGCTCCGCAACATTATTGATAATGCCATCAAATACACGCCTCAGCGCGGTAACATTAAAGTCAGTTTGATTGGTACGGAAGATCAATTGATTTTTTGCGTGGAAGATTCAGGGCCTGGCATTGCGCCGGATCAATACGAAAACTCGCTCAAACGTTTTCACCGCTGTGTCGAAACCGCGCACACCGCGCAAGGTACGGGGCTGGGATTTTCGATTGTGCAACGCATCGCCGCGAATCATCACGCCGAACTAGCGTTAAGCGAATCGGAATTGGGTGGTTTAAAAGTGAAAGTAGCGTTTCAATTGCCGCCGCGCGTACCGGTTAAAAAACGAGCGCGGAAATTGAAGTTTTTTTAAAGCATGGAAGCGTTGATAATGCGCGAAGATTTAAAAAACTGTTAAACCCAACCATCCACATTTTCTTTTTACACCACGGATACGCCCATGAAATTCGTAGACCCCAAAACCGACATTGCTTTCAAAAAAATCTTCGGCAATGAAGCGCACAAAAGCATTTTGATTGAGTTTCTCAACGAAATGTTAGAACTCGATTACCCGATTGAAAGCGTGGATATTTTAAATTCTTATCAACCACCAAAATTCGAAGGCTTAAAAAATACGAGTCTTGATGTAAAAGCCAAAGATACGTCTGGACGTGAATTTATCGTTGAAATGCAAGTCGCCAAAGAAGCATGGTTTTTACAGCGTGCGATGTTTTACAGTTCAAAAGCCTACAGTCAACAACTCTCAATTGGCGAAAATTATCACAAACTCAAACCTGTTATTTTTCTAGGTATTTTGAATTTTGATGCGTTTAGCACGACAAGCCATTTTTCACGGCATTTGATTATTAACAAAGAAAACCGTGAACACGATTTGAAAGATTTGGAATGGAATTTTATCGAACTAAAAAAGTTCAAAAAAACAGAATCTGAACTGCAAACTATCGCGGATAAATGGATTTATTTTATCCGGCAAGCCACAAGCCTTGACCATATTCCTGAAAATGCGAATACGCCCGCTTTGAAATTGGCTTATAACATTGCCGAGCAACATCAATGGACGATTGAAGAATTGGCGGTTTATGACGCGCAAGAAATGGAAATTCACCGAAACGAAAATGTGATTGAAACCGCTCGAATGGATGGCATGGAGCAAGGTATTGAGCAAGGTATCAAGCAAGGCATCAAGCAAGGCATCGAGCAAGGTATCGAGCAAGGCATCGAACAAGGTATCGAGCAGGGTATCGAGCAAGGTATCGAGCAAGGTATCGAGCAAGGCATCGAACAAGGCATCGAGCAGGGTAAACGCGAAGGCGAACAAGTCAAAGCATTAGCGATTGCGCGAAATTTACTGGTTGCCATGAATGACACTCAAATTGCCGACATGACAGGTTTGACGATTGAAGCCGTCGCTGAATTACGAAACAACGATTAAACCAAACCAAATATATTTTTCTTTTCCAACATTTCTCAGGAATAACAAAATTATGACAACCATAAAAACAGTATTCCTTAGAAATACTCAAACATCGCTAAGCAATTTGGTGGGCAAAAACGAGCGCGAAATTGAAGTTTTTTAAAGCGTGGAAACATTGACAATGCACACCATTCAACACATTTTCATCTCAAAACTTTTTACATCAATGGTTTAATTTATGAGTTCTTACAATCCTTTTTCGAGTTTACCCGATTTCAGTCTTTCCGATTTTTGGGGAACATTTACGTTAAGTGATGTTTTAAAAATGTCGAATGACTGGCAAATAGCAGCACCGAATGTGTCATATTCGTTCAACATCATGAAAGGTTCACTCAGTGACACGGTGAATTTTACGCCTGGGGAATTAAGTAATAATCTGCAAACTTATGTCAGTAATTTAACCGGCATTCAAATCGCCAATCTGTCTAATACAACCGTTCCTAATGTTAGCAATCCTGTTTCAACATTGACGGTCGCGGATTTAAGTCATGTTAATTATTCTGGTGTAGCAACGACCGATGCGTTACTTGATAACAATGTGAATTGGAATTATCTCAATCCAACTCGCACGGTGTTGTATTATTCGTTCGATATTAACGGCTCTGACGATAAACAAATCACCACGGCGAAAACAGAATTTAATGCAGCACAACAAGAAGCGACCCTCGCCATTTTGAAATACGCCAGTTCTATCACAGGTGTTGTTTTTAAAGAGGTTGCTTCGGGCAGCAGTGCGGATATTCATTTTGCCAATACCGATTTAGCGGGTTCATCGGTTACGGGATTAACGGATAAAAGTTATAGCTATCAATATGATGGCAAAAATATCGTGACGGAATATACCGCTGACGCTTATGTTTATTTGGATAATGTTGAATGGGGCATGGAGAATGGAACACCGACGACTGGAACAAGAGGTTACGAGATATTGCTGCATGAAATCGGTCATGCGTTAGGTTTGAAACATCCGTTTGAAGCTCCGAATAAATTGGCGACAAATTTAGACAATACCAACAATACTGTTATGTCTTATACCAAAGCGGGTGCTTATAAAACGACTTATCAGGCTTATGATTTAGCGGCATTGCAATGGATTTATGGCGGTGATGGTTTAGGTGGTGTGAGTAATTCTTCGGCGACGGTGTATTCTTCCTCTCAAAAGGCGGTGTTGGGTAAGTATTTAACTGGCACAAAAGGCAGCGATAAACTTATCGGTTTTTCGGGCAATGATACGTTGGACGGTGGCTTAGGACAGGATACGATGACGGGTGGTAACGGAAATGACCTTTATATCGTTGACAATATCGGTGACAAAATTATTGAAACCAACAAAACTGATATTGATTCGGTGCAAAGTATCGTGAATTTCACCTTGCCGAAAAATGTTGAAAATTTAACGCTGACTGGCAACGCAAAAATTGGAACTGGAAATGAATTAAACAACATGATTATTGGCGATGCGGGAAACAATGTTTTGAGAGGCATGGCAGGAAATGACACGTTAGAAGGTGGCAAAGGCAACGATACTTTAACGGGTGGAAGTGGCAATGATACGTTTGTGTTTAATTTGAAAGACTACGATTTCATGGGTGATTTCGCACCACGCGCGGTAAACTTGGATACGATTACCGATTTCGTTAAAGGTTCGGACACTATCGAACTCAGTGCCGCCTTTGCTTTTAACGGTTTTAGAAGTGTGAATGGTTTGAAAGCCGCTGGTGATGCGAGTTTGATTTATGACAACGTGACACGAGCGTTATATTTCGATGCGGATGGTTCCGGCACACATTATACGCCGACTAAATTTATTCAATTTAGCGGACAGGTGAATTTAGATACTACTGATTTGAAGTTAATAGAATGACCCTAACAGCGAAAGAGAAAACATTCTGTCAAGTCTATGCGGTTAATGGCGGTGACGGTGTACAGGCAGCGGTTGCAGCGGGCTATCCGGATAAATCCGCGAATGCCGAAGCGGCGCGATTATTAACAAAGAATCGTGTTATAAGTTACATTGCGGTATTGACGACCACCACTGAAACTGAAAAAAAGACGGTCACTCACTACCGTCAGATTTTTTCTAACAACTTTTATGAGTGGTTAAAATCAAAACAGCAATAATGCAACCTTATCACGGAGCTTAAAATTATGATTGACTCAACCATTCCAGTTAGATCGCTTATGCCAGTTAAGTTTCGACGTGCAGACGACCACCTGATTTTGGTGGCGAGTCACGGATACTGGAAAGAACAAATATTTGATGCAATCACCAACAAAAAAACACTCGACGTGAATGAGATATTACAAGACGATGTTTGTGATTTAGGTCATTGGTTATATAGCGAGGAAGAGCATCCCCATCTTGTTCATTTACAGAGTTATCACGATTTAAAGAAAAAAAATGCCGAGTTTCACGTTCAAGCCGCAAAAGTAGCTGAATATATCAATGATAAAAAATATGAAACTGCAGAGCGATTAACGGAATGTACGTCCGCCTTCGAATCGGCTTCTAGCGAGGTAATAGCGGCTATTTTTCAATTGAAAAAAGAGGTCAAAAAATTGAATGTGCCAGCACCGATGTTTGATTCAACAAAACGTCCGGATTCCCGCAATGCCTTGGCCGCCAGCGAGTTTAACCGTTTGTAAATTCGCTTTTTCTAATCCACCTAACGCATAAATCGGCATATTGCATTCAACCACCAATTTCGAAAAAACCGCCCAGCCCATCGATTCAAATTCGGGATGGGTTTGCGTGGCTAACACCGGTGACAGCACGGCAAAATCCACACCTATTTTCTCCGCGTGTTTCAGCTCTTTTAAATTGTGACAAGAGGCTGCCAACCAACGCACACCATAGGGTCGATTCGTTAATGCTAACAAATCCTGACTGGTCAAATGTATGCCATCACTCGGCATTTCAATCGCTTGCGGAGTTCCCGAATTCACCAATAATAATGCTCCGTGCGCTTGGCAAAGTGGATATGCCACCGTTAAAAAATCACGCGCTTCTTGCTCGGTTAAATTTTTCAAACGTGCCTGAATCAATTTAATGTCTTGCGCGAGTAAGCGATGTAATTCTGCCAATAAATCGTCGTTATTATCGTTCAAAATCGCGTAATACGGTGGCAAACGTAACGCCGTCAAAATCGGGCGATTCGCCGCAGGAAAAATATAATTTTTCAAATCTTCGGGCTTAACCCAAAACCAACCTTGCCCCAATTTACTTTCAGCCGTCCCTGAAAATTCAGTGATTTCGAAAACGTGTAACCGCACTTGTCGATCAAAATAATCGTGATAAAAACTAATCAGTGGCATGATGGCAATGACTTCAATTCCAATTTCTTCTCGCAATTCGCGCGACAACGCCGTGTTCAACCTTTCACCGTGTTCCACTTTCCCGCCTGCAAATTCCCACAGACCCCCTTGATGCAACGTGTTATGACGGCGCGTGATGAAAAGTTCACCGTCTTCATTTTTAACAATTCCAATCACAACGGAAAGTGTCATAACAATTCCTCTGATAATAAATTTTTAGCTCCGGTAAAAAACGAATCCTTATTATTCTTTTTCACTTCAGCGGATAACGGTTTTTTGGCTGACCAATGCAAATCTTCTTCGGGTAATTCTGCTAAAAATCGACTCGGTTCACATTCTTCATTCACGCCGCGTTGTTTACGATGTGTGCAATAACTCAACGTACAAGTTCGTTGCGCTCTCGTGATGCCAACATACGCGAGCCGCCGTTCTTCTTCAATGCTATCGCTGTCGATACTGTTTTGATGCGGCAAAATTTTCTCCTCCATGCCAATCAAAAAAACATGGGGAAATTCTAATCCTTTCGCGGCGTGCAGCGTCATTAAACTCACTTCATCATTCACTTCGTCTTCACGGTTACGCTCTAAAACATCGAGCAACATCACTTTCGCCACTAAATCCGTTAGTGAAAAATCTTCACCGTCGGAGCTATTTTTTTCAATCAATCGCGCCAACCACGCCAACAATTCTTGCACATTTTTGATACGCCGATCAGCAGCATCACGGGTATTGCTGTCTTCGCGCAAATACTGTGAATAGCCGATTTGTTCGAGCAATTCGGTAATCAGTTCGATTTTATTCGGGGCTGAATTTAACAGCGCGGCACGTTGCAAAATCCAATCGTGAAACTGTTGCAGCCGTAGACGCGGAGCTTCGGGCAAACGTATCGCCAAGCCTATTTCGTTACACGCAGCAAATAAACTCACTTGCCGTTCTCGTGCATAACTGCCCAATGTTTCCAAGGTAGTCGCGCCAATTTCGCGGCGCGGCGTATTCACAATTCGTAAAAACGCGGCATCGTCGTCAGGATTCGCCAACAAACGTAGATAACTCAACACATCTTTGATTTCAGCATACGCAAAAAACGACGTGCCGCCGCTGATAAAATACGGCACATTGCGTTCACGCAAACTTTGTTCAAGCAAGCGCGATTGATGATTGCCACGATATAAAATTGCGTAATCTTTATAGCTCGAACTGTTCATTAACTTGTGGTGCATAATTTCAGACACGCACGCCACCGCTTCGACTTCTTCATTCCGATGCGCCAATACTTTCAATGGTTCGCCGTGTTCCAACTGACTCCACAAACGTTTTTCAAAAACGTGCGGATTATTGGCAATCAAATGATTCGCCACTTTCAAAATGCGTCCAGTTGACCGGTAATTTTGTTCGAGTTTAATCACTTCTAAACGTGGGAAATCGTGTTGCAGTTGCGCTAAGTTTTCAGGCTGTGCGCCGCGCCACGCATAAATCGACTGATCATCGTCGCCCACCACAGTGAATTTCGCCAACGTGGTGCCGACCAATAATTTCACCAACTGATATTGGGTCAAATTGGTATCTTGATATTCATCGACCAGCAAATAACGAATCCGGTTTTGCCATTTGGCTAAAATCTCGGCGTGATTTTGAAATAATAACACCGGCATTAAAATTAAATCGTCGAAATCCACGGCGTTATAAGCGTGCAAACAGCGCGTGTAATCGACATAAATTTGCGCTTCAATCGGATAAATGACCAATGCCGTGGCTTGTTCGGGCGTAATAAACGCATTTTTCCATTGCCCGATTTTTGCCGCAAATTGTTCGACTTGTTTCGCGTCGTAATCGCCCGCTTGTTGGGTCAGCAAACTTTTTAACACCGTCGTTTTATCGTATTCATCAAACAGCGTAATCGCGGCTTTATAACCCAACGCTTTATGTTCTTTGCGTAAAATATCTAAGCCCAACGAATGAAATGTCGAAACGCGCAATCCGCGACTTTGCGTACCGTGCAGCAATTTACTGACACGATTTTGCATTTCGCGGGCGGCTTTATTGGTAAACGTCAACGCCGCAATATGACGCGCAGGCAAACCTTGTTTTACAAGATAGGCGATTTTTTCCGTAATCACGCGGGTTTTACCGCTGCCCGCACCCGCTAAAACCAGCAACGGGCGTTCAATTTGTTTAACAGCGGCTTGTTGTTCGGGATTTAACGATTTCATTTAACGATGCGTAAAAATTGAACCTTCGTCACTACTGTCATCATGAACATCCGACAAGGTAATTTCGTTGGATTCAAAGATGCTCGGCGATTTTTTATCTTGTTCTGTTGTTCGTTTTTCGCCTTGTTCAGCGAATGCAGTCGTTTCTGATAACTTGTTTGCGTCTGCACTTTCCATCGCCTGCTTAACCATTGAACGGAATTCATTTTTATATTCTGCGGATTCGAGCGCGTCTTCATAGCTGATTTTTTGCTGTAAAAATAAATCACATCGTGCTTGATCAAAACTTTGCATGCCGTCCTTGCGCCCATTCACAATTAGCTCTTTGAAGCGTTGCAATTCCCCTTTTCGCAACGCTTCCTGAACGGCAGGCGTGTTAATTAAAACTTCCGCAATCACATGACTTTTACCGTTTGAGCAACGCAACATTTGCTGCGACACAATGCCGCGTAAACTTGCCGCTAAATCAATTCGCACTTGCCGCTGCATTTCTTCGGGATAAAAATTTAGAATTCGCTCGATGGCTTGTTCGGCGTTATGTGCAAGCAAGGTTGATAAACACAATCGCCCTGAATCAACCACGCTAATGGCACTTTGCATGGCTTCGCGAGTACGAATTTCACCGATTGAAACCACATTCGGTGATTGTTGCAGCGCATTTTTTAACGCGACTTCATAAGATTCGGTATCCAAACCCACTTCGCGTTGCGTCACAATACAATTGGCGTGCGAGTGCATGAATTCCATTGGATCATCCAACACAATCATGTGACCGCTACTGTTTTCATTACGGTATTTGATGACCGATGCGAGTGTGGTTGATTTTCCTGTTCCTAACGCACCGGTAAATAAAACCAGCCCACTTTTTTGCATGACCAACTGTTTCACAATCGCCGGTAAATTCAAGCTATCGATGTCAGGAATATCATTCCGAATGCGGTGTAAGACCATGCCTGCCGCGTCGCGTTGAATAAATGCACTGATACGAAAACGTCCGACTTTCGGCACGCCAATCGCAAATTGGCATTCTTTAGTTTTATGAAATTCTTCTTTTTGGCGTGCATCCATCAAGCTCAACACCAATGCCAGCGTCTGTTCTCTGCTGAGAAATGTTTTAGATACTTCGACGAGTGTGTTATCAATTTTCATGGTGGGCGCACGTCCGGCGGTAATGAATAAATCGAACGAATTTTTTTGCACCATCAGTGCAAGTAAAGCATTAAAGTCCACGGTCGCTCCTAACGAAACATATCTTTGTTGACCGCTTTTACAGCGGCGATTTTGGCAGTTATCAACCCTTTATCGACCAATTCTTTCATATTTTGATCAAGCGTTTGCATTCCATCGGTACGACCGGTTTGAATAGTCGAATACATTTGCGCGACTTTGGCTTCTCGAATGAGATTTTTAATCGCCGCCGTGCCGACCATAATTTCATGTGCTGCCACTCGTCCGCCACCCGTTTTTTTCAATAACGCTTGAGAAATCACCGCCTGCAACGATTCAGATAACATCGACCGAATCATGTCTTTTTCGGCGGCAGGAAATACGTCGATAATCCGGTCAATCGTTTTTGCTGCCGATGTGGTGTGTAATGTTCCAAATACTAAATGTCCGGTTTCAGCAGCGGTCAACGCCAGACGAATGGTTTCTAAATCGCGCATTTCGCCGACCATAATAATGTCGGGATCTTCACGCAATGCAGAACGCAACGCTTCATTAAATCCCAGCGTATCGCGGTGAACTTCGCGTTGATTGATGAGGCAACGATTACTTTCGTGGACAAATTCAATCGGATCTTCGACGGTCAAAATGTGGGCGTAATCGTTGTTGTTTATGTAGTTAATCATTGCCGCCAGCGTCGTGGATTTACCTGAACCCGTCGGGCCGGTGACAAGAATTAAGCCGCGTGGTTTTTTACATAATTCTTGGAAAAACAGCGGAGCTTTCAATTCTTCCAAACTTTGCACGATGGATGGAATGGTTCGAAATACGGCTGCTGCACCACGCGCTTGATTAAAGGCATTGACCCGAAACCGCGCCACATTTGGCAAGGCAAACGAAAAATCAGTTTCTAAAAATTCTTCGTAATCACGGCGTTGTTTGTCACTCATGATGTCGTAAATTAACCCGTGAACTTCTTTATGATCGAGCGCGGGAACGTTGATGCGGCGCATATCGCCATCGACACGAATCATGGGCGGTAAACCGGCAGACAAATGTAAATCCGAAGCCTTGTTTTTGTAAGAAAACGTCAGTAATTCTGCAATATCCATAATTTTTTGAAATGTAGCGAAGTGAAAAAAACGGTAAAATCAAATCCCCGTCTACCTTTTTGAAGTGCCTATTATGCCTACAATCGCTCACAACCTTAAACAAATTCACGCGCAAATCCACGTCGCCGAACAAACGTATCAGCGGGTTGAAAATTCGGTGCAGTTACTCGCCGTAAGTAAAACGAAACCGGCGCGTGCAATCGTTAGCGCATATCACGCAGGACAACGGCATTTTGGTGAAAATTATGTGCAAGAAGCGTTGAATAAACAGGTAGAACTCGGCGCATTTGATATAACGTGGCATTTTATTGGTGCGATTCAATCGAATAAAACCAAAGTGTTAGCCACACATTTTGATTGGATTCATTGCGTCGAGAATTTGAAAATAGCGCAACGGCTCAGTTCGCAACGCCCTGATTTTTTGCCGCCGTTAAACATTTGCGTGCAAGTGAATATCAGTGCCGAACCGAGCAAATCTGGCGTGACATTAGACGAATTAGGAAATTTGGTGTTGCAGATTTCAGCGTTACCGAATTTGGTTTTGCGCGGCGTGATGGCGATTCCCGCGCCACAAACGGATTTTGCCGCGCAACGTGAACCGTATCAAAAATTAGTGGCGGCAGTGAAGGCGTTGAAAAATGTAAATTTAACGACGTTTTCGTTTGGAATGTCGGATGATTTAAAAGCGGCAATTGCCGAAGGTTCAACGCTGGTTCGGATTGGAACGGCATTGTTTGGGGCGCGAGCATGAAAATAACGTCTTATTGGTTTGCCTTTTTATTCGCCTCAATGAGTGCGTCCGCGTTTGCCGTTTCCAAAGATAAACCCAAATCACCGCCTGTTTCTACTATTCAAACTATCGACATTGCTTTTCTCAATCAAGAACTTGCGCCACCGACAGAAACCTTATCAAATCTCGACCCGTTTATTGCGAATAAAGGCGTTGAGGGTGCGGAACTTGCGATTAGCGACAACAATACGACGGGACAATTCACGCATCAAAACTTTGTGCTGCACAAATTTAACGTGCCAACTGAAGGCAATGTTGCCGACGTTTTCAAACAAAACATTTCGGGTAAATTTCATTACGTCATTACCAATTTGAATGCGGTAAACACGTTGGCAATTTCGGATTTAGCGACAAATTCAGATACGCTTTTTTTTGATGCTGGAACAATTGACGACGCGCTTCGCAATGAACAGTGTCGCTCAAATACGCTGCATTTATTACCTAGTCGTGCCATGAAAGCCGATGCGTTGGCGCAATATATGATGAAAAAACGCTGGTCTAAATGGTTTTTAGTCGTTGGCAATACGCCCGAAGATACGTTATTTGCTACAGCGTTGAAACGTGCGGCAAAACGTTTCGGGATGAAAATCGTCACAGAAAAAAAATGGGAACATACGTTTGATGCGCGGAAAAGCGCACAAACCGACGTGTCTGTTTTCACGCAAAGCGATGATTACGACGTATTAGTTGTTGCGGATGAACAAGGTTTGTTTGGTGAGTATTTAGCGTATCGCACCTGGCTTTCCCGTCCAATTATCGGCACACAAGGTTTAATTGCGACAGCGTGGCATTCAACGCATGATTTGTGGGGTGCGACGCAAATTCAACATCGTTTTCAAGACTTGGCAAAACGCAACATGGACGAGCCTGATTATGGCGCGTATTTAGCGGTACGAGCGATTGGCGAAGCGGCAACGCGGACGAAATCGGGCGATTTAAAAACCGTGCGGGATTATTTACGCAGCCAACAATTTGCGCTGCAAGGTTATAAAGGCAATGCGTTGTCGTTTCGGGCGTGGGATGGACAATTGCGCCAATCGATTTTACTGGTTGCGCCACGTTCCTTAGTTGCCGTCGCGCCAATTGAAGGTTTTTTGCATCCGAAAACCGAATTGGATACGCTAGGTTTCGATCAAAGTGAATCCACCTGCAAATTGGAAAATAAACCATGAATAAAAAACTTTTAATCCTCGCATTATTCGCGGCAATCGGTTCTGCAAACGCTGAAACCGTTTTTGTCACGCTTGAAAAAGACAACGCGCTCGCCGTGATGAATCCGATTGATGGCACACTTTTAAAAACCGTTCCAATCGGCAAACGTCCACGCGGCATTGCGTTAAGTCCTGACAATAAATCACTTTATGTTGCCACCAGCGACGACAACACTATCAAAATTTTCGACGCTGAAACGTTAAAACAAACAGGCAAATTACCTTCTGGCGAAGATCCCGAAACTTTCGCGCTCAGTGCGACCGGCGACAAAATGTATGTTTCCAACGAAGACGATAGTTTGGTCACGGTGATTGATGTGGTGAAAAAGAAAGTCATCACCCAAATCAAAGTCGGCGTTGAACCCGAAGGAATTTGCGTCAGTCCCGATAATCAATGGCTGATTAGCGCGTCCGAAACCACGAATATGGTGCATTGGATTGATACCAAAACGCAGACGATTATTGAAAATACGCTTGTCGATGCGCGTCCGCGTTTCGTCACGTTCACCGCCGACAGTTCGCAATTGTGGGTGACTTCTGAAATGGCGGGATCGTTGATGGTGTTGGATTCAAAAACGAAACAACCGATTAAAACGATTACTTTTGCCATTCAAGGTGTACCGAATGACAAAATCCAACCTGTTGGTATTGCAATTGATAAAGAACGCAAACGTGCTTATGTTGCGCTTGGCACGGCTAATCGGATTGCAGTGATTAACGCGCAAACATTTGAAATTGAAAAATATCTTTTGGTGGGTTCGCGGGTGTGGAATGTAGCATTTTCACCCGATCAAAAACATTTGTACGCGGCGAATGGCTTGAGTAATGACGTTTCAATCATTGATTTGGAATCGCAAACCGTGACGAAATCGGTGGGCGTGGGAAATTATCCTTGGGGTTTGGCGGTGAAGCCATGAGTACGATGGCTTTAACAGTTCAAGATTTAACTTTTTCTTACGGACAAAAAAAAGCCCTCGATAACGTCAGTTTTCAAATTGCCGCTGGTGAATGCACATTGTTATTGGGTGAAAATGGCGCGGGAAAAAGTACGTTGTTTTCGTTAATTACACATTTGTACGATACGCACGAAGGTCGAATTGAATTGTGTGGTTTCGATATTCAAAAGCAATCAGGACAAGCGTTGGCACGTTTAGGTGTAGTGTTTCAACAAACCACGCTCGATATGGATTTAACGGTTTTACAGAATCTAAATTATCACGCTGCATTGCATGGCATGAGTAGCAAATTGGCGAAACAACGGATTCAAGAAGAATTGGAGCGGCTGCAAATGTACGAACGGCGCGGCGAAAAAGTGCGGCAATTGAACGGTGGACATAAACGGCGTGTGGAAATTGCGCGGGCATTATTGCATAAACCGGCGTTATTATTGCTCGATGAACCGACGGTCGGGCTGGATATTCCGAGTCGTCAAAGCATTGTCGAATATGTCCATCAACTCGTTGCGGATGAAAAAATCGCCGTGCTGTGGGCGAGTCATTTGATGGACGAGGTGTATCCAGACGATTATTTAATTGTGTTGCATCGTGGGAAAATTAAAGCAAATGGGCGGGTGCAAGACGTTTTAAAACTGACACAAACTGAAAATGTGGCGGCGGCGTTTGCGAGTTTGACGAGAACAAAAGCGGTGTGACAGATGCGTTTCAAGTAGTTTCAATATTTCATGTAGATTAAAATTCTGCCAAACAAAAATTCTAGGAAGGATAATGTCCATTTCAGTCGCAACAAAATTTCTCGTGGTCGATAATTCAGAATCGATACGACAAGTGCTTATTCAAAAATTACGCGCATTTGGCGCACAGCGGTGTTTAGAAGCATCAAACGGTGAAGAGGCATTAGCCATTCTGAGGCAAGTACCCGTTGATTTGATTTTATCCGATAGCGATACCGCCCCGATGTCGGGTTTAGATTTGTTAAAAGCAATACGAACCGATGCCAAACTTTGTTCGGTGTCTTTCATTATGATTACACATGAATCGAGCCGTGATTATTTGTTGGATATGATTAAATATGGCGTGAGTAGTGTTTTGGTAAAACCGTATACGTTTGACGGTTTGGGTGAACACATTGAAAAAGCCCTTAACAACCCGTCAAAAACAGCAGTGCCACTGGCCAGAAGGAAGGATGTTGTAGAGGTTGTTACCGAATCGTTTACGCCCGCCACGATTCTGGTGGTCGATGATGAGCCAAATAATTTGGAGATATTATCCGAAATATTCAAAGACGAATATCGCGTGCTAGTCGCACAAAACGGGGCGAAAGCTCTTGAGATTTGTACTTCCGATACACAGCCCGATTTGGTGTTGTTAGACGTAATGATGCCAAATATGGACGGTTTTGAAGTGACGCGCCGGCTGCGTGAACATCCCAATTCTCAACATATTCCGGTGATTTTCATTACGGGTTTGGCGGATAAGGAGGCGCGGGTAAAAGGTTTAGATTTAGGGGCGGTCGATTTTGTGACCAAACCGATTGATGCGGATATTCTCAAGGTGCGTGTCCGAAATTTCATGCGTTACGTCGAATTGCATAAAAAATTGCAATCGGATCATGATGCAATGCTAGAAAATGTAAGATTGCGTGATGTGATTGGGAGTATTACGCGCCACGATTTGAAAGTGCCATTGACGGGTATCGTGCATCTTATTGAAACGATGCAGGAAAATGGGGCGTTTAATCCCAAGCAACTCGAACAGTTGACAATGATGAAGGAAATTGCGTTACAAGCGACGCAAGCGGTTAATTTTTCGACCGAGCTTTACAAAATAGAAGCGGGACATTTTAAATTAAATCCACAGCCGGTAAAAATCGATATGATTTTGCATCGGTTAATTGAAATTTCCCGCGAAACGTTTCGGAAAAAAAATCTGAAAATTTCAATTGAAATCGATGTGTCGGTCGATAAAACCATACCGAACGTTTTGGGCGATGCAACATTGTGTTACTCGTTATTTCACAATTTAATCAATAACGCTTGTGAATACACGAATGAAAAAAGTGACGTAATGGTATTAGTGAGTGACACTGATCCGATGAAAATCACGGTTAAAAATCAGGGTGTGGTACCGTTGAGGTTGAGGGAGCCATTTTTTGAAAAATACTTGGACAGTATCAGTACAAAATGGGGCGGCGCGTATGCCACAAAACTCATGGCAGAAGCACAACATGGCAGCATTTCCCTCGATGTTTCGGATGTAGACGATTTGACGACAGTAACGGTTTATTTGCCGAAGTTTGTGGAAAATTTTGCCGTTTAATAAAACGAGATACTTTAATTTTGGAATCAAAAATGAACAACACGTTAATGCAACTCGCGCAGGTTTTAGAACAGCGCAAAGAACAATCGGGCGATAAATCTTACGTTGCCAGTTTGTATGAAAAAGGACTGAATTCGATTTTGAAAAAAATCGGCGAAGAAGCCACCGAAGTTATCATTGCCGCAAAAGATGGTGATGCCGAGCAAATTATTTATGAAACAGCCGATTTATGGTTTCATTGCATGGTGTTATTGGCGCAACAAGGCTTGCATCCTAATGATGTTTTGGACGAATTAAATCGCCGTTTTGGCTTGTCTGGCTTAGATGAAAAAGCCCAACGTAAACAATAGAGGAATTAAAAATGCACTTTAGCGTGATGCAGTTAGCCTTAATTTTAGGCATTATCGTTTTGTTATTTGGCACCAAAAAATTAACCAATGTTGGCGGCGATGTGGGCGCGGCAATTCGCAATTTTCGTTCTGAAATGAAAAGAGGGCAGGGCGAATCTGACGAATCGCACGAGGATGATAAAGATAAAATCATCGAAGGGGAAACTACTAAACCGACCGCTGCGCCGTATAAATTCAAAAAGAAAGACGACGTAAAATGAGCGTAAAAAAACGCTTAATCATTGCGATTACAGGCGCGACGGGTGCGATTTATGGCGTGCGAATGTTGCAAGTTTTACAATTACAGCCGGAATGGGAAACACATTTAGTCATTTCATCGGCGGGGTTGGTGAATTTGAAACACGAACTCGATATGACCCGCGACGATTTGAGTGCATTAGCCGACGTGACGCACGGGATTCATGATATTGCCGCGACGATTGCCAGTGGTGGTTTTAAAACGGAAGGCATGATTATCGCGCCGTGTTCAATGAAAACGTTGGCGGCGGTGGCGCATGGTTTTGGGGATAATTTGATTTCGCGTGGCGCGGATGTGGTGTTGAAAGAACGGCGGCGATTAGTCGTCATGCCCCGTGAAACGCCATTGCATTTGGTACATATTCGGAATATGGGAATTGTGACCGAAATGGGCGGAATTATTTTTCCACCCATGCCTGCGTTTTATAGCAAAACCGATTCGTTAACTGCGATGGTTAATGAAACGGTCGGACGAATTTTGGATTTATTCGGTGTAGACGTGACGGGGCTTTATACACCTTGGGAAGGGCTTTAATTTATCCCCGCGTTCTCTCGAATTCGCGCATGAATGCAACCAATTTATCTACGCCTTCTTCACTCATTGCGTTGTAAATACTGGCTCGTAGTCCACCAATTGAGCGATACCCTGCTAGATTAACTAAGCCGTTTTCCTTTGCCTGCGTTAAAAATGTTTGTTCAAGATTGTCGTCAGTCAAATGAAATGGCACATTCATGCGTGACCGAACAGCGGGATCAACCTTGTTCAAATAAAACGAGGATTCATCGATAACCGCATAAAGTTTTTCTGCTTTACGAATGTTGCGTTTTTCAACCTCTGCGATTCCGCCCTGTTCTTTTAACCATTCCAACTCTAGTCCAAGCATATACCAGCTATAAGTCGGCGGTGTATTCAAAATAGAATGTTCATTTGCCTGCAATTTATAATCAAAAATCGAGGGCGTAAAAGGATGAGCATGACCAATCAGGTCGTCGCGCACAATCACAATGGTAATTCCTGCCGCACCTAGATTCTTCTGTGCGCCGGCATAAATGACACCAAATTGATTCACGTCGATTGGACGAGAACAGATATTTGAGGACATATCCGCAACAAGCGTTATATCACCAACCTCTGGCGCACTTTGAAATTCAACACCGCTAATAGTTTCATTTGCCGTGTAATGCAAATAAGCGACATCGGAATCAAATTTCCATTCTGAACGTGGTGGAATAAGTGTGAAACCTTGATCTTTTGAACTTGCCGCAACTTGCACTTCGCCATAACGAGCAGCTTCAGCGATTGCTTTTCCAGACCATTGTCCTGTATGTATATAGGCAAATTTGGCTTTATCGCGTCCTAAATTTAAAGGTACCGCCGCAAATTGTCCTGTTCCACCGCCAGGTAAAAACAGTGCCTGATATGAAGCAGGAATTGACAATAATTCCCGTAAATTGACTTCGGCTTGTTCAACGATACTTGTAAATTCTTTACTATGATGCCCCATTTCCATCACAGAAATACCCGTGGAATGCCATTCCATCATTTCGTCATGCGCTTTTTTCAAAACAGATTCTGGCAATGTTGCGGGACCTGCACCAAAGTTGTAAACCCTACTCATTTTGTATTCTCCTGACAGATTTGCCCAAATTATGATTTAAAATTTTTATCTGCTTGATTTTAATAGGCAGGGAGCTTCGCATAAACAAAATTACTGAACCAGTGATTCTCAACAGACTTGAACCAGTGATTCTCAACAGACTTAATGACTGCACGCTGTTTATCGCTTTTTTTAGCAACGTCTAACGTTTCTTTTTCCAATCTGAAAATTGTGGAAACTACGTTAGCAGAGGCACGATTAAAATTGGATTCTCCGTTGCTTAATAATTGTTGAGCGGCATCATATTCGCCTGCATTGATAAGATTAGCCAAGTTGCCGGCTTCGGAATGGAAGTCAGCGTGTTTTACTACACATTCATGATAGCTTTGCAGATTGTTCATTTGTCTATAGGTGTCAGAACCATGTAGCCATTTTCCTAGAACACAGCAGTCATCCCTTGAAATTAAGTTTGCGTCGAGTTTTGTCTTATTGTCTATCGCATCGCGTAATTTTAGTTTCCAACGAATGTGGCTTGCTATCAACAAATCACTGTTGTCGACTGGTTTATATTTATTACTCATAATTTAAACCTCTTGAAAATGAAAAAATCATGCCGCGTAGGAGTCAGTGTGCGGACGTTCATTTCAACGATAGAAAAAAATAGACAAAAAGTAAAACAGTAAGATTCGATATAAATATCTAGCAATTGGATATTTAAAATTTAGACGCTATCATCTAAAAATGTTGATTTCAAAAGAAAAAATTTTCCCTATACTTTTCCCCGTCGTCACAAGGCAAACAATAATCTTAAATTTAGGGGTGTCTCATAACACCTAGAAATTTACAAAAACATATCACTCATTACAACCATTTCTGGAATCAAGAGGAATTTTTATGTCGCACTGGTACAAAGATAATTCTCAATCTATCGGGAACACCCCTCTAATCAGACTTAACCATATTACCGATGGCGCACCCGTCACTATTTTGGCAAAGATAGAGGGGCGAAATCCCGCTTATTCCGTAAAGTGTCGTATTGGCGCAGCGTTGATAGCCGATGCCGAACAACGTGGTTTGCTAGGTGAAGGAAAAGAACTTATAGAACCTACCAGTGGTAATACAGGCATTGCATTGGCGTTTGTTGCCGCCGCAAAGGGCATTCCATTAACATTGACGATGCCAGAAACGATGAGTTTAGAGCGTCGTAAATTGCTTGCCGCATTTGGTGCAAAATTGGTGCTGACAGAAGGCGCAAAAGGCATGAGTGGTGCTATAGCGAAAGCTGAAGAAATTGCGGCATCAAATCCTGAACGTTATGTATTACTTCAACAATTTAAAAATCCAGCAAATCCAGCTATTCACGAGAAAACAACAGGTCCTGAAATTTGGAATGATACCGATGGTGAAATCGATATTCTTGTTTCTGGTGTAGGTACAGGCGGCACAATTACTGGTATTTCTCGTTATATCAAAAAGACTCAAGGTAAACAGATAATTTCAATTGCGGTTGAACCTGCCGCAAGTCCTGTACTCACGCAACATCGTGCAGGTGAACCTTTAAAACCAGGCCCTCATAAAATTCAGGGTATTGGCGCGGGTTTTATTCCTGACATTTTAGATTTGTCATTGATTGATGAAATCGAACAAGTAAGCAATGAAGACGCAATTTCTTTTGCACGTCGTCTCGCGCTTGAAGAAGGAATTATTTCAGGTATTTCTAGTGGTGCAGCAGTGGCAGCAGCTGTTCGAATCGGCAAGTTGCCTGAGAATGCGGGCAAAACGATTGTGGTGATACTACCCGATTCTGGCGAACGTTATTTGAGTTCTCCTTTGTTTGAAGGCGTTTTCGATGCTGGAGGCATTGCCGCATGAACGATTTCAAATATCAAAATATCGAGCTTGATTGGGGCATTGATGAGTTGATAACAAAATTGCATGATTTACGCGATCAATCGTTGGAAGCCGATCATCAACGTCACCAAAAACTACCTTCGAGCAAGGAATTGCAAAACATTATCGATGGTGTAGGCGCAGTCCTATTTCCACACCGATTAGGCCCACCAGATTTGAATAATCAAGGGGTCGATCATTTTGTCGGGCACGAACTTAATGCCATATTGCTTGAACTTTACAAGCAAGTCCGTTGTGAGCTGGAATTTGTTTCAGAACATTTGACGGATAAAGAGGCGCATCAACAAGCGTTCGCTATTACTCGTGAATTCGCGACACGTTTACCTGATGTGAGAGTGATGTTAAATAGCGATATTAAGGCGGCGTATGAAGGTGATCCGGCAGCACGAGATGCTTACGAATTACTGGTTTGTTATCCAGGTATTAAAGCCGTCATTCATTATCGATTAGCACATATCCTTCATCAATTAGGATTACCACTGGTTGCTCGCATTATTTCTGATATAGCACATTCAGCTACTGGCATTGATATTCATCCTGGCGCACAGATTGATGAACGTTTTTTTGTCGATCATGGTACAGGTGTCGTTATTGGTGAAACAGCAATTATCGGAAAAAATGTCCGCGTGTATCAAGCTGTTACCTTGGGCGCGAAGAGTTTTCAAAAAGACGATAACGGTATCATTGTCAAAGGTCAGGCACGGCATCCAATCATCGAAGATGATGTAGTCATTTATGCGGGAGCAACTGTTTTGGGGCGTATTACTATTGGCAAAGGTTCCTCTATCGGTGGAAACGTTTGGCTTACGCATGGTGTACCGCCTGGTAGCAATATCACCCAAGCAAAAGCTCGCAACGAATTATTTAGTGGTGGAACAGGAATATAGCCGTCCAATTTTTCAAAGTTGCGGCTATAAAGAATCGTGTCTACGTCGAGCGTGGACAGATAGAAGCTCCAGCTTCTAGTGGATTGGAAGTGGAATTCCATGCGGTAAGTTTCCGATCTGGAGGTCGGAAAAATTTAATTATTAACTTACTAATTAGACAGTGCGTCCGTCACTCGCGTTTTATAACACACATGATGAAGTGGAACTGTTAGTTGCCGCTGTGAAAAAATTCAACACAAGTAAGGATTGATTTGATTTCCGTTGTTCGGAGGTACTTAATTAAAAGTGCTGCCTACTAAATTCGCATTGTCCGCTTATAATTTTACTTCTTTCAATCACATCACATTACATTTGGATAGAATTTATCATGTTGCCAAGTACAAAAACTAAATCTGATTCTACAACTCACATTCCTAGAAGCCATCGCGAAATTCCTTTTAATTACACCTCTTCAAACGATTGGCAGATTGTGTCTTTTCTGTTGGGTTCGGAGATTGCGTTCACGCTAGAAGAATTGCGTGGTCTGCGCGTAACAGGACGTTCGGCGCGTTTGTTGATGTCTTTTTTTGGCGAAATTCTGATTTATCGCCGCAATCCTTATCTTTTCCAAGAGTTAGTCATTTCCGCAAGTAGACGTAAACGGATGTTTGAGAATGCCGAAAAACATTTGGATATTATCGAACGCAACGTTGGCGTTGAAGAACGAGTAAAAAAAGTATTGGTTGCTTCGCGTCAGTTGCTCGACGATTTTCGTAACGATGTTAAAACCGTTCCATTGCTACGTCGTCGCATGAAAAAAGAACTGGGCGATGTTGTCGGAACGGACAACGTACTTTTCGACCCGTTTACATTAGTTTCTCATGCCACTGATGCCACGGACTGGCGTTTATATTTGCCAGTAGCGGTTGTAATGCCAGACAAAGAAGAACAACTTGCACCACTCCTAACCGCTATTGCCGAGATGGGATTAAAAGCCGTGCCACGCGGCGGTGGTACAGGTTTAACGGGTGGCGCGATTCCATTACGTTCAAACTGTGTTGTCATTAACACTGAAAAGCTCGACCACATTCGTGGCACTCAAGATGTGGAATTTACACTTTGGGATGGACGCACGGAAGTCGCACAAGTTCTTGAACTTGAAGTCGGTGTTATTACCGAAAAAGCGCATCAATACGCCAGTAATCGTGGTTTGGTATTTGCAACAGATCCAACCAGTGCGTGGGCTTCTACTATCGGCGGTAACATTTCTGAAAATGCGGGCGGTAAAGGTGCGGTGCGTTGGGGAACTTGTATTGATAATCTCATTTCTTGGCAGATGGCAATGCCGGGTGGAAAACGTTGGGAAGTACGCCGAACCAATCATCAATTACGAAAAATTTTGCCAGACGATGACGTAACTTTCGAAATAGCTGATGAAAGTGGCGAATTGATTAAACAAATTGTTTTAAAAGGCAGTGAAATTAGAAAAAAAGGTCTATGGAAAGACATTACCAATAAAGCATTGGGCGGTGTTCCAGGATTACAAAAAGAAGGTACAGACGGAATTATCACTTCCGCAAAATTTATACTTTATCCAAAATACCAAGCGACACGAACGGTTTGTTTAGAATTTTTCGGGCAAGACATGGAAGAAGCCAGCCGCGTGATTATCGCGCTGTCAAAAACCTTTCCATTTCCAGATCAAGGCGAGGATACGCTGATTGCCTTGGAACATTTTGATGACGAATATGTGCGAGCTATCGATTATCAGGTTAAATCAAGCCAGTTAAAAACGCCAAAAGCCGTTTTGCTGATTGATATTGCGGGGCATTCTTCTGAACAAACACAAAATGGCATCAATAAAATTCGTACCATTTTAGAGCAGTATCCCAATACCAAACTTTTTGAAGCAAAAGACGATGCCGAGGCAGAACGTTATTGGGCAGATCGCAAACGATTCGGCGCAATTGCACGACGTACTAATGCTTTCAAAATGAATGAAGACATTGTTATTCCGTTGGAAGCATTGCCTGAATTTTCTCGTTATATCGATGAAGTGAATGTCGATGAAGAACGTCATGCTCAACTAAAATTCTTGGACAAAGCCGCGACATTATTTCGCCAACCACCTGTTGAGGATGGCAACGATTCATTTGCGGACAAAACCAACCTCGCGCTCGAACTTTATGAAACAGCTAAAAACGCGCTTTCCACGGCGGATTATAAAACGTTGCGTAATTTGTCGATTCTCACAGAGTTTAAGCAAGCATTTGCCGAGTTAGCTCGTGGCTTTCCGAAGATTATCGCTGCTGTAGAATTTACTCATCAAGAAATACGCGATCGCCGTATTGTGTTAGCAACGCACATGCACGCTGGTGACGGTAACGTTCATGTGAACTTGCCAGTGCTGTCTAACGATAGAGATATGCTCAAACGTTCGAACGACGTGATTGATGAGGTGATGTTTAAAGTCGTGGAATTGGGTGGTGTAGTTTCTGGCGAACACGGCATTGGTGTAACCAAACTCAAGTATTTGGATAAACAAACCGTAGAGGATCTTCGCGTTTACCGTAGCGAAGTGGATCCTTCTGGGTTAATGAATCCTGGTAAATTGGAAGACTTTAACGCGCTTGAACACATTTTTACGCCCTCGTTCAATTTGTTGGGATTAGAAGCACGCATCCTCCAACACGGACAACTTGAAGAACTGGCGAATAAAATTTCCAATTGTGTCCGCTGTGGAAAATGCAAACCAGATTGCTGTGTTTTTTATCCAGGAGGCAGCTTATTTTATCATCCACGTAATAAAAATTTAGCGATTGGCGCGATTATCGAAGCCTTATTGTTCGATGCACAGCGCGAATACTCCACTAAATTTGAATTATTGAAGTATTTGGAAGAGGTCGCTGACCATTGCACAACGTGCCATAAATGCGCGAAACCTTGTCCTGTGGATATAGATTCTGGTGAGGTGTCCGTTTTGGAACGCCAAATTTTGGCGGACTGGGGTTATAAACACACAGCCGCTGCGACAAAAATGACACTACGTTATTTGAATAGCGGCTCGCCAACGTTCAATAAAGTTTTTCGAGCAGTTGTTCTTCAAGCAGGGCTTGCAGGACAACAGTTGGCGCACAAAATTGCTGCGCCGCTTCAACCTAAAAAAGGACAATCGAAACATTATCACCTGCAATTACTTAATTCTCCGATGCCGTCAGTGCCAGCAAATACACTTCGTGATTTGCTGCCCAGTTGCAAGGATGATGAGGTTTTGGTGTTTGAACCTGAAGAGGAAGCAGAGCGCACCGTTTTTTATTTTCCAGGTTGTGGTTCTGAACGCATGGTATCGACCATTTCAATGGCAACTATTCATCTGTTGTCAAAGTTAAAAACGCGAGTAATTTTACCTCCGCCTTTTTTATGTTGTGGATTTCCAGCCCACGCCAATGGGTTGAGCGAATTGCATTCACGCAATGTGTTGCGTGTGACGATTCTGCTCAATCAAATTCGGGATATGTTCACGCATTTAGATTTTGATGGTTGCGTTGTGACTTGTGGAACTTGTCGTGAAGGTTTGCATGAAATGGAAGCAGCCAAATTATTTGGTGGTCGATTGGTGGACATAAGTCGTTACGCCCTGGAACGCGGTTTGAATTTGGAAAGTGCAGACAATAACAGTACGCCTTATTTGTATCACACCCCCTGTCATGATTCGCTAGGCGGCAAAGCAGTCGATGTACTTGGTGAGTTAGGTGGATTTGGTGATGTTCAAAAAGTACCCGATTGCTGTTCTGAAGCAGGAACATTGTCACTGTCACGCCCCGATATTTCGGGCGCAATGCTTCATCGCAAACGTGATTCGTTGGAAAAAGCGATGCCTGAACAAGGCAAAGCGACCATTCTCACTAATTGTCCTTCTTGCATACAGGGTTTAGGACGAAACAAAAGTATGGGCGTAGAACCACAACATCTTGCGGTTGCTTTGGCAGAAAAATTATCAGGAATATCGTGGCAAGAACAATTCAGTGTTCAAGCGGCAAAAGCAAAAGCGTTTAATTTTTAAGTAGGTTCAGTGCATTTTTTTAAAGTCTGATAGCACTGAAATTTGTGAAAGATTTGACCGGATTAAAATGCAATGAGAATTACAGCTTTAAAAGTTAAGCATCATGTCGAAAATGAACAAACACCCAACGATAGCGACATCTTGATAGCAAGTCACATCCGGTGGAAATTAAAACTGAACGATGCCATCAGAAATAAAACAACACTTGATGTGACGGTCATTTCTAGGGATGACTGCTGTGTTCTTGGCAAATGGTTACATGGTGACGATACGCTTTCACAAATTGGTCTGATGGAAAGTTATCGGGAATGTGTGGAAAGACACGTTGCATTTCATCTTGTCGCTGGAAAAGTAGCAGAAGTCATCAACGCTAAAAAATACGATGAAGCGGAACTGTTGCTAAGAGATGGTCGATCTCCTTTTAATCGTTCATCTGCCGAAGTTATTGCGTCAATTTTTAAATTGGAAAATGAAGTGAATCCGCGTGTATTCACCGAGAATCCATCTGTACCTAAGCAGTGTAAAGTGACGACTATAAAAAATTTTAAAAATTGCTTGGTTAAAGGCTTGCAGTATCTGCACTTTGACATTTAATGGCATCAAATTTCACCAGCCCCCTAAATTTAGGAAGCTATTTAACATTATTTTTTTAATTCAACTTTTGGAGAAAACCATGCTAAACAATAAAGAAATTACCGAAGATATGATTTTTCAGTGTTTTGCCGCAGCGAAACAATGTGAAAACCGTGGTGAAACGGCTGCGTCATTTATCGACGTAGAAGAATACGAAGCGCAAGTAATGTATCCGGAATTTGCGCGTTGGGCAACGAAAGCAGGTCATCCAAAATTAGCGACGTTGTTTCGCAAAGTAGCGGGTGAGGAAAAATTACATTCTGTGTGGTTGCGTGCTTTATACGATGACATCGGTGTGCCTGTACACGGCGAAGATACTCAACGGGCGATAGACGCATTGCAAACTATTCGAGAAAACTGCGATGCACTCATTGAAATAGATCCGCAAGCTGTAATTGAAAAAGCATTGACTGTGGCTCTTCGCGTAGAAGAACGTGAATATGGCGATATTTATCCGCGTTTTAGAGATCAAGCAGAAGCCGCTAACGATAGCGAAACCAGCGCAGTATACCAGCGCGTTATTGATTCCGAGCGGCAACACGCAGAGTGGTTTCACACGGCGTTGACTGATTTTAGACAAGCCGCAGCCGCTTAAATGCAACCATCTCGTTCAATACATTTACGTTGGTGGCAGGCGTTGAACCCTGCCATTTACCTAGTTTCCATTTTGCCAGGAATTGGGGTGTGGTTGCTCGTTCAACCCGAAGGCAAAGCACAAATTGGTTTACTTGTCGCCACCTTCGCTGTGGTGTTAGCGCAGCACGCTATCAACTTGTTGAACGATGTTGCCGATTGGAAATTAGGCGCAGATGTAGAGAAATGGGATTCTTGGGTTCGTTTTCATGATGAGAATCTGGGCGTTGCCACACGCCATGGCTGGATTAGTTTCGTTGCAGGCGGATTATTAGGATTAGTGACGTTGGTTTGGCTAGAAAAACTGTGGATATTGTTAATTGCGTTGCCGTTGGTAGGCTTGGGTTATTTGTATAATTCAGGGCAAAAACCGTTGTCGTATTCACGAGCCGGCGAATGGGTTACAGCCTTGTGCTATGGTGGTGTTTTTGGATGTCTTTGGTTGGTCGCAAGTCAAGAACTAGGAAATACGATTATTTTGGGTTCGCTCTCCTTTGGTTCACTTGCCGTTGCGTTGTTATTGGCACATCAACCAGACCAAATTGACACTGATCGTCGAGTAAATAAACGTACTTTTGCCGTACGGTTTGGCGCGAAAAAAACATATCAAGCCGTTCGAATACTTTTTTTGATTTTTTTTATCACTTGGAATGTTGCCATCGTTACATCACAGCTTCATTTGATACTGCTCATTCCTAGTCTCATCATTGCGTGTCTAGTATTTGGTCATAGCTTGTACAAAGCTCCTAATCCTAAACATTTATTATATTCCGCAAGTCTGCCATTTTCAGTCATGTTAGCAAGCGAAATGGTGTCATTTTCTCTGAAACTCACTGCCTGATAAACAGTCAATGCGGTGCAAAAAATTTCAAGTACAAAAAAAGGAACGTTATGTTCCTTTTTTCATTTCGTGTTTGTCTAATGCAACCAATTAGAAACCAAAACCTAAGTAGCCACCCGCAGAAACACCGTCAGTTCTCACGCCGTCATTGGCATTAAGGCTTAAATGGTAACGTGCATCAGCACCAACGTATAAATCTTTCCAAATTTTATAGTCCGCACCAGCACCAAATTGAATACCTGGGTTGATGTAAGTCACGCCAGCGGATGGTGGACTAATAACATTGATTTCAAGACCTGCTGGAATCAACCAAGGACGGAAATCGCTACCTTTGAATAATTTAACTTTTGGCGATGCGGCTAAAGTAAACTGGCTAACTGTTAAACCTTGACCAGTTAACGGGCTAGAAATTTTGTTTCCAAATTCTTTGTAATCAAACATCAATTCAGCAAATAATTCTGTCCCGCGTGGGGCTAAACCAAATAAGCCATCATTCAAGCTCCAATCAAAACCAGCACCGAAATACCATGCGTCTTGAGGAACTGGATTCCCGCCTGCTAATGGATCACCTTTTACGCCCAAATCCGCACTACCTAAAAGACCACCACCAGGAGTTGCTGCCGTTATACCGCCACGACTGTTATTCGCATGGTTATAACCGCCACGGAAAAACACTAGATTGTCTTTGCTACCTTTTGTTGAACCTTCTGCTTTAACAGAATTTGCCCATGCTTCTAACTCCTGAACTTTCGCGGTGTCTGGATCAGCGTGTGAGCGGTTCACGGCTACCCGTAAATCACGATTTTCGGCTTGTACTACCTGCAATTGAGACTCCAGAGCGTTCACTTTTGCATTGATGCTCTCAAGTGCATGTAATCCGATTTGTGTATCCGTCGAAGCAATAATATGTTTTACATGTTTATATTTTTTTGATGTTTCATTAGCTTGAACAGTAGATATTGAACCCGCAGCCGTACAGGAAAATAATGTTATCAATAAAAAATGTTTGCTTGCCTTTGATGAAGTCATATTCGTACCCTCAAATTATTATTAGTCAAAATAACTACTTGTTCTTCTTTGAATCCATGAACGCCTATCCGTTTGTGTGGCATAAATTGTCAAAGAACGAAGCGATGATATGAAGGTTCTGTAAAAAAATAAAACGTTAAAATTCGATAGATATATCTCGATATTAGCTTGGACAATGCCTCAGGGAAAACGCATATAAATTCAGGTAGCAAAAATAATACTTTCTCGAAATGAATCAGTTAAAGCGGCTTTAGAATCTACATTGAGCAGGTAACAAATCCAAGAAATCTGATTTATGTCAGCGTCAGATTTACCGAAAAGCCGTAGAATTTTTTGTTTTAGGGGCGTAATCTCATCAATCACTTGATAGTGCTGATCTCCAAGCGATTATTTTCAAATAAAATACATACAACTATTTGTTATATATTGAATTTTTTATTTTGCAGTATTTTGGAAAGGTGATAACCTCAAAAACAGCGAAACGACTTTCCGCATGGGTAGTGCGATACATTAAAACATTGGGAAAGTTTCTCGATGCACTAGAATCTTTAACGCCTGTCTATTATGAAAATTAAAAATTACTTATTCAATTTGCAGCCCGCAAATACTCAAACATCGTTGCGACGCAACGCGCTTTATTTAGCGATTACCGCGATTTTGTACCCCGCCGTTTCGTCGGCAAATCCTAATCATGCCCAAGTGATTAGCGGTCAAGTCAGCATTGATCAATCTGTGGCGGGGATTACGACGGTAACAAATTCGCCGAATGCGATTATCAATTGGCAGGATTTCAATATCGCGCAACATGAAATTACTCGCTTCATTCAACAAAATGGGCAAAGTGCGGTGTTGAATCGCATCATCGGTGGTAATCCGAGTGAGATTTTAGGTTCATTGTTTTCAAACGGTCAGGTGTTTTTGATTAACCAGAATGGCATTGTCTTTGGTGCGGGTTCACAAATCGATACGCAAGGCTTGATTGCATCGAGTTTAAATCTCAGTGACAACGATTTTCAAAAAGGGAATTTTCATTTTATCGCCGGTTCAAAAGCAGGCGATATTTCTAACGAAGGCATTATTCACGCGGGTAAAGATGGCAATATCGTTTTAATCGCGCCGAACATCGAAAATAAAGGCATTATCCAAAGTGAAGGCGGCAAAATCGTTTTAGCGGCGGGGCAAGAATTGATTTTGACTAGCATGGATGATCCTGAAATTCGTTTTCAAGTTCAAGCTCCGAAAAATCACGTTTTAAATATCGGACAACTGTTAACCGAAGGCGGCGCGATTAACGTGTTTGCAGGTTCAATTAAACACAGCGGCGATATGAATGCGGATAGCGTTGAAGTTGATAAACAAGGCAACATTCGTTTGGTTGCCAAAGGCGATGTGACGCTCGACAAAGGCAGCACCATTTCGGCAAACAACGACAAGGGTGTCGCTGGAAAAATTGAAATCACCGGCGAAAATGTTGCGGTTTTGGATAATTCAAAACTCAACGCCAATGGTCAAACAGGTGGCGGTGAAATTTTAATTGGTGGTGATTATCAAGGTAAAAATTCCGCTGTTCAAAATGCCAAAACTACCACCGTTGCTGAAAAAGTAAAAATTACTGCCGATGCAAAAACAACAGGGCAGGGCGGTAAAGTCATTGTTTGGTCTGACGAAAATACCAAA
>CAINHO010000049.1 GCA_903848935.1 uncultured Pseudomonadota bacterium
AACATTTGTCGCCGCTCGGCTGGGAACATATCGGTTTGACTGGTGATTATGTTTGGAAGTTGAATGATAAAGAAAAGACTTTAATTTCAGATGGTTGAGCTTTTAGAAATTCCTTAACGTGGTTGATATGCCATTTCGTGTGTCGACCCGAAGTTCGAACGGTATAATTCCGTAGAATAGGGTGTTTTAAGGTATGAAGCACCCGAATTATGAAATTGTTTTACCGTTCAGCAGGCAAAATGCCCCCGTTTTCAGACCGTCATACTGAGTAATTCCGAATAATACTGAGTAATAGCGAATCAACGGCGTGAAAATCAGCCGATTTTGAAAACGTGTACACAAAAACAAGTTTGAGTTGGTGACAATTTGTCACCAACTCAAAACCGCCACGGTTTTTCCCGAAAGTTGCCACCGCCGCTCAAAATGTAATTTACTATCCAATATATTACATTATTAACAACGGCGAGGCTTTCAAGCCTTCGTAAATTATTCTCAATTTAATAACGTAATAATTTCTATCGAACGAATATATTTTATTACATTTTGTTCGTTATTATCGCTTTTCGATACTTGTATGTAATTCAACAAAGACGGATAATTGCTACAAGTTAAAGAAAGTTAAAAGGTAACGAAATGGAAAAGAATAAGGGCGGTCGTCCACGCAAAGAAAAAACGGGCAGAAACGTTTTTGTGCCTGCTGAAATACTCGATATGGTTACAGCAATGGTTGAAGTTTTTAGAAAGCAGCAACAACGCCAACAGGTGCAATCATGACCGCCGCTGTCGTAATGTCATTTGACACGCACACTTTCTACAATCGGCTTAAAGGCGTTGGCTTTAGTGAACAACAAGCCGAAGCAATTGCAGAAATTCAAAAAGAAACTGCATCGGCGGCAATTGAACAAACGAAACATGATTTTAGGCTTGATGACATTACCACCAACAAAGATTTAGACGCTCGTATCAAAGAAACTGAATTAAAAATTGAGTTGGTACGCAAAGATATTGAAATCGTAAGGGCTGAATTAACCCGCGACATTTCAAAAGTAAGCAAAGAAATGTCAGAAACGAAAGCCGATTTATCACGCCTGATTTTATCCGTTGGCGTGGGTATGGGATTAGCGCAATTGGTGGCTATCTTTCTGTTGTTCATGCGAATGACTGGCAAAGTTTAGTCATCGCGCTAAATCGAACGATATTAACCGCCATAATCGGCGGTTTTTTTGTGTTCAAAAACTCAACGGCGAAAAGCATAGAAAATAATAGATAGCGGACAATTAGACGCGACGCGGCTTGTAGGGTAAATCGTTCGGCGTAGTGCTGACTGTCATTCGGCGTAGTGCTGTGCCTTATTCGGTAAATAGGTGACTACCATTCGGCAAATTCGACTAATGAATTGAGTGTTATTTTAAAAAATGATAGTATTTCATTAGGCAAATCCGCCGAATAAAATAGGTTTAAATATGGCGATTCACATTGAAGAAACACATCGAGTTATGAACGATTTGACGGGCGAATTGTTGTCAATGACGACAGCAACAACCGACATAAACACTGTTCCAACAGAACCGAATTACTTAAAACTCTACATTGACGATTTAGGCTTACTCAATAAATTATCTGGTGGTGAAACTCGCGTATTGATTCATATCGCCGCATTGGCAAGTTACGAAGGTGAAATTGTGTTGCCGTTGGTAATTAAGAAAAGAATTGCAGAAAAAGCAGGTGTAAAAGTTCAATCAACAAGTGACATTGGGTGAGTTTAAACAAACGACACAAAAGTCCTATAGGATTTTAGGATTGGAATCGCTCGCGTGAGGTCATCAAATGATTCTTTTTAAGCCAATTATGTAAATTCGCCTCTGTCGTTTTGTAACGTTGTGCGACAAATT
>CAINHO010000050.1 GCA_903848935.1 uncultured Pseudomonadota bacterium
CTTCTTTATCGACGTGCTGGATTACGACATCAATGAAGTCAAGGCAGAGCAGAACATCCAAGGTCGGCGTGCTGATTATGTTTTGTCAGCCAATGACAGCGATGTAATTGTTGTAGAAGCGAAAAAAGCGGGTATGGCTTTGCGTGATAAGCAAATCTTTCAAGCCACGTCCTACGGGGCTTATTCTGGCATTCGCTGGGCATTACTTACCAATTTGGTTGAATGGCAGCTCTATCGCGTTTCGGCACAAGAAAAAGTCGAGGCAGACTTAATTTTCGCAATCAAACTGAGTGCAGAAATTTCGCCGCAGGACGTAGAAAAGCTAGCGTTGATTTCTCGCACCTTCATGAATCATAAGAATAACGAACTGGAAAAATTGTGGCGTGAAAGCAATGTGCTAAGTAGTGAAGTAATTGGCGGGTTGTTGTTAACTGACGATGTGATTTCAAAGGTTCGCAACCTTACCAAGCGCGACAGCAATTGCGATGTGACTAATGACCAAATTCGGGTGGTGGTTGAGCAGATGTTGAATTTGAACTGAACGCCGAAAAAATCGACAAAATTATAATTTTCATACGTTATTCTACGAAATTATACGGAATGAGGTTAAATCATTTCATAATAGTGGGGTTAGATGGTTAATTCTTTTCAATAGCAATCACACCCTATTCTGTTTTTATAAAAAACTATGAAAATTGTACTTTTGATTACCATTCTGCTTATTTCACACGTTAATTTCGCGTTGGCTGAACACGCATTGAAACCACTACATTTTGGTGTATTATCGTATCGTCCAAAAGAAATCACAGCGGTACAATGGTTGCCACTTGCAAAAGAACTTGAGAGAAATTTGTCTGGGTATAGCGTTGAGTTGATGCCGCTGAATTATCCAGAACTGGACACCGCTGCCAAAGAAAACAAACTCGATTTCATTTTAACGAATCCAGAGCGTTACATTTTGCTCAAAAATAAAATCGGTGCGAATGCGGTGGCGACAATGATTACCTTAGAAAAAGGTCATCTGCTAACGCATTTTGCAGGCGTGATTTTTACTCGTGTAGACAGAACAGATATTCAAACGCTTGCTGATTTAAACGACAAACAAATTGCTTCGCCAGCCGAAGAATCATTGGGCGGCTATTTAATGCAGCGTTGGGAATTGGAAAAAAATAACATAACAGCAAAAAGCTATATTTTTACAGGAATGTCGCACGACAAAGTGGTTGACGAAGTGCTTGAAGGTAAAGCAGACGCTGGATTTGTACGGAGTGGGGTATTAGAAAAACTAGAACAAACAGGAAAAATTAGGCTTGGTGAAAATGCGACGATTCGCGTTTTAGCTCCTCATCCAATCACAGATGAAATCCCTGTTTTGCATTCAACTGATCATTATCCCGAATGGGTATTTAGCGTCACAAAAAATATCGATGCAGATATTGCACGGCGAGTTTCGCTCACGTTGTTAAATATGAAACCCGATAGCGAGGTTGCAAAAATAGCTGGAATTGCTGGTTTTACTGCGCCTGCCGATTACACGCCCGTTGAAATTTTAATGTTACGACTACGCACTCATCCAGACGAGTTGAAGTATTTTAATTTTTCTGACGTGCTGTGGCGTTACAGAAATAATGCAGTTATCGCAACGGTTATTGCGTGTTTAATTCTTGTGCTATTTGTGTCTTTAATTTGGTCAAATCGAAAATTTAAAAAAGCAAAAATTCGATTATATGAATCTTATGCCGAAATTTCGCTATTATTAAATTCAATAGCGGAAGGTGCGTATGGCGTTGACAATAAAGGTTTTTGTCTATTTGCGAATGATTCATTTTTGAAAATACTAGGTTATGAAAGTGCAGATGAAGTTGTGGGACAGCACATTCATGAACTTATTCACCATTCTCATGCCAATGGAGAATTTTATCCTTCAGAAGAATGCCAAATGTATAACGCTTATCGGCAACACAAGAATATCCATGTTTCAAATGAAGTGTTTTGGCGAAAAGATGGCGTAGCTGTTCCTGTGGAATACTGGTCACAGCCTCTTATAGCCAATGGTGTTTTAACAGGTGCCATTGCAACGTTTGTTGATATTACTAAACGTAAAAAATACGAAAATGAATTACAGGAAAGTAAAAATCGCCTGCAAACCATCATCGAAACAAATCCGGAATGTATTCAAATCGTGGATGCACAAGGGCAATTGATACAAATGAATTCAGCTGGATTAGCGATGATTGAGGCCGATTCACTCAATCAAGTCGTTAGAAAATCAGTGTTAAATCTTGTCGCACCTGAATACCGTGTAAATGTTGAACAACTACATCGGCGCGTCATTGCGGGTGAAGTAATGCAAATGGAATTTGAGATAATTGGGCTTAAGGGGACTCGGCGATGGATGGAAACGCACGCTGTGCCGATGTTGGATAATGGAAATATCGTTCGTTTGGCAGTTACACGAGATATTACCAAGCGGAAGATGCTAGAAGAAGAGATTCGGCAATTGGCATTTTATGATCCATTAACGAATTTACCGAATCGTCGAAATTTACTAGATAGATTGAACTATTCAATTGCGTTAAGTCGCCGAGAAAAAAAGCAGTTTGCTATTTTTATGATAGATTTGGACAAATTTAAAGCAGTAAATGACACATTAGGACACGCGGCGGGTGATGAATTACTCAAACAAGTTGCGACTAGAATTACGAAGCGGTTACGCGATAGCGACATGGTTGCGCGTTTGGGTGGAGATGAATTTGTGATTGTTTTAGATAATCTTATCGTGCCTGAAGATGCCGCAAAAGTCGCATTGGACGTAATTGCAGATTTAACTGTTCCGTTTGAATTATCGGATGGAAATGTGGTTCAAATTGGTGCGAGCATTGGTATTAGCGTTTATCCATTGCATGGTACATCACCAGACAAACTCACGGATAACGCGGACACTGCACTTTATCAAGCGAAAGACAGTGGACGTGGGTGTTTTGTATATTACAAAAATGTTTAGCGGAGTTATCGTGGTTCAAAAACCTGAACCACGACATAAATTAGACTATGGATTGCCTGAATTATCTGGACTGCTCACTAAAATTCTAAAATCTGTTACTTGTGGCGACGGTGCAAGCGCGTTAATCGTTTGTTGTTGTCCCGCATAAACCAATAACGGTTGCCATGCTTCATCATCTCCAATCACCATGCCGCCTCTGTCCAGCCATTTGAAGCGATAAAGCAGCTGCTGATTATTCGAATCTGTGTTTAAAATTTCGGCTTGAATTGCCATCAAATGATTACGTTTTGTCGTTACGATATTGCTCACGACCAAATAATCCATCATGCCGTACTGCTCAACTTTCGTCAGAATACTATTTGGCAACGGCGGGGGTGGCGTAGCACACGCGGTTAAAGTTAATGTCGCTACAATACTCAAACTCAGAACCAACTTTTTCATTTTTTACTCCGTTTTTTCGTGGAGGATTTACGCACTTTTTTACTGACTGATTTTGGAATAATTTCAGGTTCGATTTGTGGTGCAGGTGGCGCGATGATATTCGCTGGCATTTTCGCACCATAAATAGGTTGTGACCAATACACCTGATTGTTAATTACTCTCGCAACGATGAGTGCGTGCGCTCCGTTAATATCGAGCGTTTTTTTATTTAAACCAAGCGTAAATTCATGTTTGCCCGTCGGGATTGAAAAACGCGCCACGCTTATCGTCGAAGGCAACGTGCGCCACGTCCGTTCATCAGCCGACTCAGTAATTACATTTGCTACATTCAATGCAACTCCCGCCAACATTGCATAACCATTATTGCTGTGCATCAAAGCTTGTTGCGATGCACCTTTGATTGCCGCTCGCAAAATGCCACGCAAAATAATCCCTGGCATATCGTCTTTTAACGCTCGTTTCGACATCGCGTCTAAACTTGTCACCATTGATAACGGTTGCGTGTTTGCGTTATCAATGGCAACAGTAAGCGGTGTATTTGTGCGAGTTGGGTCAGAATGTAAAACAGGAAACGAAATCGGAATCACGCCCAAACCTTTGTAAATCACAGGAATTGGAATCATGACCGAACTTAACGACGGTGCTACGCCACTTTCCACAACCATCAAAACGTCCGTTTCATTGGGTTTATGTTGGTGTGGACGCGAATCCAAACCCGCTAAACCATCTTCTAACATTTTGATATTTGGGCGCAATTCAATCGCTTGGCGATAACCTGCTGCCGCTAAACTCGGTTCATCCAACGCTTCATACACAAAACCCGCTAAATAATGACTAAACGCACTTTGATAGCCATTTTTCAGTGACGTAATTTCAGGCGAATTCAAGGTTTCTACGGGATAACCGTTTAAATTTTTGAAAGTTGTGCCAATGCCTTTTTCACGGCTTTCTTTTTCAATGGCATCGGTTTCTTTCGCACGAACGTCAGCAATAATCGCTTCCCGTTCATGCGTTTTTTTGATTTCCGTGCGAGCATAATCCCAATCGCCATTCAACAAATGATCTAACGCTAACTGTGTTGAAAGCATCACTTTTTCATAATCATGTCCGTCGTAACGGCGGGTTTTATCGTTCAACGTCACTGCACCAATGTTTTCTAAAATCGCACCCGCCCGAATTTTTGCCTCGTTCTCCCATTCGTTCACCAAATGGTCAGCAGATAACCACGTTATCACGCTGTCTTTGTATTTATTATCAAAGCGTTGCAACGTACCTTTTTCAAAGTAATACAACAAATCTTTGTCGTTACCCGTGTTGTTAGAATCAAGTTGTTGCAAGGCTTGCGAGACTTCGCCTTGCGAGACTAAATCAACAGTTTGTTTCAGTTCATCGTCGTAACTTCGCATGACCGAACAGCCCGAAAATGCAAGCGTAATCGCTAAGGCTAAAGTGAGTTTTCTGGTGTGAATGGACATAAAAATCCTTGGGTTCAGATAATAAAAAAGGCGATTAAAAAATCGCCTTTCTGTGTTTTAAATCGCTTGTTTAATACGTTCGAGAGCGGTTTTTAAATTGTCCATGCTGGTTGCAATCGAAAGTCGAATATGTCCCTCCGTTCCAAACGCCGAACCTGGCACGAGTGCCACACCTGCTTTTTCAATCAAATAATCTGAAAACGCCAAATCATCATCAATGCCATCTAAACGTTTGAGTAATTTTTCAATATTCGGGAAAACGTAGAATGTGCCATCAGTTGGTAAACATTCCACGCCGTCAATCCTGTTCAATTCTGCGACGACGAAATCATGACGTTTTTTGAATTCCACACACATATCACGAATGAAACTTTGATCGCCGGTTAACGCAGCGAGTGCTGCATATTGTGAAATTGACGTTGGATTTGAAGTGCTTTGTGATTGAATCGTACACATAGCCTCAATCAGTTTTTCATTTCCAGCCGCGTAACCAATACGCCAACCCGTCATTGAATAAGCTTTTGACACGCCATTCATTACCACTGTGCGGTCGTAAAATTCAGGATGTGCGTTCAAAATGTTCACAAACGTACCTTGTTCCCAAAGAATATGCTCATACATATCATCAGTAGCAATCACGATATTTGAAAAATCAGCTAACACGTCGCCAATAGCTTTCAATTCGTCCAACGAATACGCTGAACCTGAAGGATTTGACGGGCTATTGATGAAAATCAAGCGGGTTTTTTCGGTAATCGCGGCGCGTAATTGTTCAGGTGAAATTTTGAAGTTGTGCGCTTGCGTGGTTTCAATAATTACAGGTACACCATCCGCCAACAAAACCATATCGGGATATGAGACCCAGTAAGGCGCAGGAATAATCACTTCGTCGCCCGAATTCAAAAGGGCTTGCGTCAAATTAAACGAACTTTGCTTGCCACCGCCCGAAACTAAAATTTGTTTCGCGTTGTATTCCAGCCCGTTGTCGTTCTTGAATTTGTCGATAATCGCTTTTTTCAACGGCGCAATGCCATCGACAGCAGTGTATTTCGTGAAACCTTTGTGAATCGCGTCAATCGCGGCTTGTTTAATAAAATCAGGCGTATCGAAATCAGGTTCGCCCGCGCCTAAACCAATAATGTCGTGACCTTCGGCTCGCATTTTCGCGGCACGGGCGGTGATTGCCAAAGTCGGGGAAGGTTTTACAGCATTTACGCGATTAGAAAGTTTGATGCTCATTTGTTTTGTAGAGTTTTAAGTTAGACAAAATTAAAGGTGCAAAGCCGAAAACTTTGCACCTGTTTTAAAAAAATTAACGTAAGTTTTGTAATGCAGCAATGCGTTCTTCAAGAGGTGGATGGGACATGAATAATTTCATTGAACCACTGCCACTAATGCCAAATGCCGCTAATTGCCCTGGCAAATCAGCAGGTTCGTGAGCGCGTTGCAAGGCTTGTAACGCAGCAATCATTTTTTCGCGTCCCGCTAAATTTGCGCCACCGGCATCGGCTCTGAATTCGCGGTAACGTGAGAACCACATCGTCAACATTGAAGCCAAAATACCGAGGGCAATTTGTGCGACTATTTGAGTAACATAATACGCCCAGCCGTAGCCTTCTCCTTCGTTTTTCAGAATCACTTTATCTACGAAATGCCCAATAATTGTCGCGAAGAAATACACAAAGGTATTCACCACGCCTTGCATCAACGCCATCGTAATCATATCGCCGTTGGCAACGTGACTGATTTCGTGACCGACAACCGCTTCTACTTCATCTGCACTCATGGCTTGCAACAAACCGGTGCTGACTGCCACCAACGCACTGTTACGACTTGCGCCTGTTGCAAACGCATTCGGTTCGGCAGCTTCGAAAATACCGACTTCTGGCATTTCGATTCCCGCTTGTTGTGCTTGACGCGCCACAATATCCAACAGCCATCGTTCAGTTTGATTTTGTGGCGATTCGATAATGACTACGCCCATCATTCTTTTTGCAGACCATTTCGACATAAATAGCGAAATGATTGAACCCGCTGAACCAATAATAGCTGACATTAACAGCAATTTTTTCAAGTCCAAATCCACGCCGTTAGCGGCTAATGAACTGTGTAAACCTAACAGGTTAAAAATAGTGCCAATCACAACCATGACGGCAAGGTTCGTGACTAAAAATAGAAAGATGCGTTTCATAAAAAAGTTTCCTCGATTAAATGACTAAAACAATAACTTAACGGTTCTACGATAAAAAGCAAGCGTTGCAACACTATTCTAATTCGTCTTTGATTAACGCATTAAATTCGTGCGTTTTTTCGAGCATGACATTATATTTCGCTTCCACTTTGTCCATAACTTCACTCAAAAAGCGCGTTAAATCTTCATCATCTAATTTTTTCGCAAACGACAAAATGTAATCCTCCAAATCGCTCATCGTGTCAGCATCAACAACCTCTTCCAAAAATAAAACCGATTTTGAGGATTCGAGCGCGGCAAATAAATCTGTGCCTGCGAGTGGTTTTTTTAATTCTTTTTGAAGATTATCGACAGTCTTAATGATTTGAACGGCGACATGATGCACCATTTTCAATAATGTTAATTTTTCAGTAAAACGATAAAGTTCGGCGGCGGCTTGACGAATCTCGGTCAATGCGATTTTTAAATCTGTGGGGGTAACGACGGTGTTTTGCATAAAAAGTCACTCATAATCAATTTAGAATGCGCTAATTATAGGGTACAACGAATTGTTCGACTAATCCTGTTACCCGTGTGATGCTGGCTTGAACGGTGGCAGTGAAAATTGCTTCGGTGGTGACTAATTTAATGCGTTCTTTGGCGCGAGTGATGGCGGTATAGAGTAATTCTTTCGTCAAAATCGTTTGTTGATATTCGGGTAAGCAGACGCAAACTTCCTCGAATTCCGAGCCTTGACTTTTGTGAATGGTCATAGCAAAAACAGTTTCACAATGTGGCAAACGGGCGGGCGAATAACCTTGTGAATTGCCGTCTGGACGCGGAAAAAAAACTTTTTTTTCGCCATTTTCGTCGGACAAACATAAGCCAATATCTCCGTTGTATAACTGTAACGCGGCATTGTTTTGCGTAATCATTACAGGTCGTCCAACATACCATGTTGTGGATAAATTGATCTGTTTTCGGTCGCGCAAAATTTTTTCTAAACGATAATTTAAATCTGAAACGCTGTTTTTGCCTTCGCGATGAGCGCATAAAATTTGGAATTTATTGAACGTGGCGTAAATCTCTTTGAAATCTGCTCGCGTTTTAATCAGTTCAAAATAGGTCGTATGTTGATTCGCCAAATAATCCAAAAAATCATCTCCTAAATGTTCAATCACGGCATTTTTATTCTGCGTAAGTTCCCATGCTTGAAAGGCATTTTTTTGATTGATCGCTTGTGCGAAGGCTTTGATTTCGTTTTTGAAACGATAGGTTTTTTGTAATTCGATGGTGTTATTTGGTAAGGCTTCGGTTAAATCCGCTAAAACCGTTCCTGATTCGACGGATGCAAGTTGTTCTTTGTCACCTAATAAAATCAAGCGTGCTGACGGTTTGATTGCTGCAACGAGTTTACTCATCATCGCTAAATCAATCATCGAGGCTTCATCGATAACGATTAAATCGTAAGGCAATAGATTTTTTTCGTTGTAGCGAAAATAGGGCGATGGTGGTTTTGCACCGAGCAAACGATGAATAGTGGTAACGGTTTCAGGCAAAACATCTTTTATAGATTGTTCACAATTTAATTTCGCTTTGCTGTTAGTAATGGATTCTTGCAAACGCATAGCGGCTTTACCCGTTGGAGCGGCAAGTGCAATATGTAACGGTTTGTCTGCGTTAATTTGTTGTAAAAGCGCGATAATTTTAACGACTGTGGTGGTTTTGCCAGTTCCAGGACCGCCTGTAATGATGGTGAAGTTTTGGCTGACGGCACATTTTGCCGCTTCCCGTTGATAATTGGTTTCAGAATCGAAAGTTTTTTCAAAAAACGCATCGAGCAACTTGTTTAAGTTTGAAAATGAAGAATTATTTTGCTGCATGGCGCGAAGTTTTGCGATTAGGCATTGTTCGTAATCCCAATACCGACGCAAATAAAGGTAATTGTGTTGATCGATGTGTAGCGGAAGAACGGTTGAGTGATTTTCTGACGTTGTGACTAATTTTGAATTGAGCAGAATTTTTTGTTGTTGAGCCGTTAATTTTAGACAAGTGTTGCCATGATAATAGGTGTAGGAAAGTTGGGCGAGTAGGTTTTTTAAGGATGCTTTTTCGAGTTCAGAAATGAGAGTTGAAGCACTGAAAAATTGTGAAAAAGCAGAGTCAAGACGAGAAAATTGTGATAATTCAATCATATAAGAAATTGACTTAAAAAAGTGATAGGCATAAAAAAAGTCTTAATAGAATCTCTATTAAGACTTTTTACTTTGGTACCGAGGGCCGGAATCGAACCGGCACGGAGTCACCCCCACCGGATTTTGAATCCGGCGCGTCTACCAGTTCCGCCACCCCGGCAAAGTCTGGAAAGTATAGCAACATTTTTCAAAATTACCAGTTTTTTATCTATTTATTTTCGTTTTTGTGCAAGTTTTGGAGCATAAATGTCAAAAATCCAGAAAAAGTACGACACCGCCAATTTTGCATAGAACTATTTTCTCAATACCGACTCAATCGATGCGTCCAAATATAATCCGCCGATTGATAATAGCTCATCACGTCATTGACTAAATCTGGCTGTGTTTCGGGTTTCAAAATGTGATGCTCACCGAGCGGATCATCAACCATATCGACTTTTTGCTGAGGTGATAAATACACCAATTTGTTATCTTTGAACAAACCCAATTTTTGATAATTACTCACCAACGCTCGCCCTTTTTCGGGTGACATTTTGAAAATATCCTGCCCGTAAAATTGGCTTTCATAATTCAAATTCAGCAAACCTAAAACCGTCGGTGCAACGTCGATTTGACTTGAAAGCGTTGAATTTTCAACCACTGGAACGTGTTTTGGAGCGTAAATAAATAGCGGAATGTGATATTTATCAACAGGTAATTCCGTTTTTCGTGCACTGCCAGCACAATGATCTGCCACCATCACGAAAATCGTATTTTCAAACCACGGTTTTGTTTTTGCGGTTTTGATAAATTCTTGAATCGCGTAATCGGTATATTTCACCGCCCCTTCACGGCTTTGACCTGACGGAATATCAATTTTTCCTTCGGGATACGAATACGGACGGTGGTTAGTCGTGGTCATAATTTGAAAGAAAAACGGTTTATTTTCGGCAAAATCTTTGTCCGCCTCTTTCATTGTGCGATTAAAAATCACGTCATCCGACACGCCCCACGCATTTTTAAATGTCATTTCTTCGTTGGTAAATTCAGTTTGATCAACAATTCTAAAATCGTTGCCCGAATAAAAGGCATTCATATTGTCGAAATAGCCGCGCCCACCGTATAAAAACGCCGTATCGTAGCCGCGCTCTTTTAAAACGTGACCCAAATTAAACAGTCTTTCATTGTCAGGACGTTTCACAATCGATTGTCCGGCCGTGGGTGGAATCGATAACGTCAACGCTTCCAAACCTCGAATGGTGCGCGTTCCCGTCGCATAGAAATTCGTGAACAACGCACCTTCTTTAAACCATTCATCCATAAACGGCGTAATTTTTTGCGTATTGCCAAATTTGGTCAAGTAATCCGCACTCAAACTTTCGACCGTAATCAAAATAACATTTAAGCGTTTTTCTGCGCCTTGCCCTTTGATTTCACGCTTGATGTTGTACAAACCTTCGCCATTTGCACCGAGTTCGGTTTTAATTTTTGCCGATAATTGCGCGTCATCACCCAAACGATAAAACTGGCGATAATCCAACTCGTTCGTGCGAAACGCGGAGAAAAATTGATACGCGCCATTTGCCGCGACTTCGTTTAGATAAGTATTTTGTGAGAATTGATACGTCGTGCGACCAATGGCTAAATAACTAATTACAGGCAATAAAAATAAAACACCTGCAATTTTTGCACGTCGTTTGAAACTTTCAACCGCATAAAATGTCACGGCTAACGTACTTTTCACCAGCCAAAAACTCGCAATTGAGATTATTAAAATTCCCGTTAACAACTTGCCGAGCGAATACGATTCGATGATATTTTGAACGACTTCATGTGTGTAAATTAGATAATCGACTGCAATAAAATTAAAGCGCACACCAAATTCATCCCAGAATGTCCATTCGGAAAGAATCAGAAAAAATAGTCCGTACAAATTTAGCAGAAAGCTCGAAAACACGAACCATTTGTGCCATTTTTGTTGATACCAACGATTCGGAATAACCAATAAATAGAGCGTAAATGGAATCAATAAATAGCTGTAAAACGCCAAATCATGAATCGCACCTAGCACAAATGCGAACGCTATTTGATAAAACGGCGTGTCGATGTCTGTCCATTGTTTCACCAATAACGCCACACGCAATACGGCAAAAGCTGCCAGGTTAATCAGTAAAAACAACCCTAAAATGCAAAACCGTGATCGTGAGAATAATGCTAGACGCATGATTTAAATATCCATGAACAGCATCGGAATGCCATAAGTCAAAATGAAATAACTGAATGCCAAGGTCAAACTTTTTCCAACGTTGTATGCAAAAAAGCGGCGCAAAATGTAAGCAACAATCGCCAAATACCAGCTCACTAAAAATACCGCTAAACTAATTCCAACCAGTTCATGATATTCATAATGCAGCGTGATGAGCCAGAAATCTAACACTTCGCACAAAATTGCCAGCACCATTATGAAGTTTTCACAGACAAAAATGGCAGTAAAAACGCGCTGAAATAACAAAATATTTTTATGGAAAAATAAAAACGTCGCTACCGCTGAAAACGCCATCACCGCCCGCAATGAAACTTCCAATGAACCGTCGGCGAAATCCGCAATTAAGCCTTCGACGATAATGCCCGAAATGAAATAAAAAATAACCGTATTATAAGAAAAGCTACGGCTCGGCATTAAATCCGTTGGATCGCTTTTGAACAAACAGAGTTTGAGATAAGAGGTGAGTAATGGCATGGTGAAAATTATTTGTCGGATTGTAAAAGAGTGATTAAACGGGTGGCGATCACTTCGCTCATTTGCGTTAAAAACAAATGTCCCATGCTGGCGTGAAAACGGGTTTCATCGCGGCTTCCGATAGCGAGCAAACCTTCTAATTCCGTGAACAACATCGGTACAATCGCACACGATTTCACGTCGTTGGCTTGAAAACCAAACAACATCCGCGCTTGTGTCAAGGTTGGTTTGCCACAACTCGGTTTGCCCGTTCTCAATTCATCAGCAAACGGTTTTAATTCTTTGCTGTCTGATGAAACGAAAAGTCCATTTAAGTCGGATTCTGGTGCGTCTTGAATTAAACGAATTGCCACAAAATCGGTCAAAAAATACTCCGATAACACGATGTTTAAATTCGCCACTACCTCTTCTAACGTCGTCGCATCAAGCAGAGCCAAATTTAGTTTGTGCATTCGAGTCACAGCGGTGTCGTTGCCTCGCGCAATTTCAATCAATTCAATCAATTGATTTTCCATTTCTTGCGAACGTGAACGGAATAATTCTAGCTGTTTTGAAATTAACGACACCGCGACACCGCTAGGATGTGGAATGCTTAAATGTTCGAGCAAATGAACGTGTTCGATAAAAAAATCAGGATGTGATTTCAAATAATCGGCAACTTGTGTTACGTTTATTTCAATTGTTTTTTCGGGTTTAATTTTAACGACTTTAGGCGTAACAATTTTTTCAACGGCTTCTTTAGGTTTTACAACACGCGGTTTGCGTGGTTTTTTCGCCGATTTTTCTAATTCTTTACTCATAGCGCAATAAATCCTTCAAACACAGAAACTGCTGCACCCGTCATAAAAACAGGTTCACCGCGTCCCGCCCAACTAATGTTTAATTCACCGCCAGACAATTCGACCCGCACGGTGTTATTTAACAAATTTTGTTCGATACCAATGACCACCGCTGCACACGCACCACTTCCACAGGCTTGAGTTTCACCAGCTCCACGTTCAAACACGCGCAATTTAATCGCATTTTTATCTACCACTTGCATAAAGCCAATGTTGGCGCGTTCGGGAAAAATTTTGTGGCTTTCGAGAACCGCGCCAATCGTTTCAACAGGGGCAGTTTTAATGTCATTCACTTGTAAAACGGCGTGTGGATTCCCCATTGAAACTGCGCCAAATGCTTTTTCTGTATCATTGACTTTTACGGTATAAAAGCGGGCTTCGTGTTCTTCGGTAAGTGGAATTTCAGTAGGTAAATGTTTTGGAATTCCCATGTTGACGGTAATTAAATCGTTGTCCGTAAAAGTCAAAACCAGTTGCCCAGATTTTGTTTCGACCACGATTTCGTCTTTATCGGTCAATTTTTTATCGCGCACAAATCGCGCAAAACACCGTGCGCCATTGCCACATTGTCCGACTTCGCTGCCGTCAGCGTTGAAAATTCGGTATTTAAAATCGGCATTCGATTGATTGGTTTTTTCGACCACTAAAAGCTGGTCAAAACCAATTCCCGTGTGGCGATTCGCCATAAAACGGATTTTTTTGGGAGTCAGCGTAATGCGTTGATTGATAGCATCAACCACGACAAAATCATTGCCGAGACCGTGCATTTTGGTAAATTTCATGAGTTTTTCTATCGTTAAATCTGTGTTCCGCCGACGGTTAGCCCGTCGATTTTCAAAGTAGGTTGACCGACTCCGACTGGCACGCTTTGACCATCTTTGCCACACGTTCCCACACCGCTATCGAGTTCCAAATCGTTGCCAACCATCGACACTTTTGTCAAAACGTCTGGACCATTGCCGATTAACGTTGCACCTTTGACAGGGCGCGTGATTTTGCCATTTTCAATTAAATAGGCTTCGCTGGCAGAAAACACGAATTTTCCCGAGGTAATATCAACTTGCCCGCCCGCAAAATTTTTCGCGTACAGCCCATTTTTGACCGATGCAATAATTTCATCAGGATGACTTTGTCCAGCAAGCATATAAGTATTCGTCATGCGTGGCATCGGCAAATGGGCATAAGATTCGCGTCGTCCATTTCCTGTTGGTGAAACGCCCATCAATCGGGCATTCAAACGGTCTTGCATATAGCCTTTTAAAATTCCGTTTTCGATTAACACGGTATTTTCGGTTTGTGTGCCTTCGTCGTCGATGCTAAGCGATCCGCGTCGTCCGTACAATGTGCCATCGTCAACAACGGTGCATAATTCAGACGCAACTCGTTCACCGACTCGTCCACTAAATGCCGACGTGCCTTTGCGATTAAAGTCGCCTTCTAAACCGTGACCAATCGCTTCGTGCAATAAAATCCCTGGCCAGCCTGAACCTAAAACCACCGTCATATTTCCAGCAGGAGCTTCTTCGGCTTCTAAATTTACAAGAGCTTGGCGCACGGATTCTTTGGCGTAATTTAATGCAGTATCTTGTTCAAAAAACATCGCGTAATCACACCGTCCACCACCGCCCATGCTACCTTGTTCGCGTTTGCCATTTTCAACCACGATAACCGTGACATTCAAACGCACGAGTGGGCGAACATCGGCGAGTAAATGTCCGTCTTGATTCGCCACCAAAATATGTTCGTGAACGCCAGATAAACTAATAATCACCTCTTCAATGCGAGAATCTAAAGCGCGTGTTTGTGTGTCGAGTTGTTTGAGGAAATCGATTTTTTGTTGATCTTCAAGTGATTTCAACGGATTCAATGCAGGATATAAAACTCGTGCATTAGTGTTGATGGCTTTCAAATTAACTTGCGCGTTCTGCGCTTGGCGCGTGATGACTTTAACATTATTGATTGCCTCGAACAACACGGGCATTTCTAAACGATCGCTATAGGCAAAACCTGTTTTTTCACCTGAAACCGCTCGCACGCCTGCACCTTGTTCGATGCTGTGATGACCTTCTTTCACAATGCCACTTTCAAGTACCCACGATTCGGAATGACTCGATTGAAAATAAATATCGGCAGCATCAACTTCTGCATTGAGCAGATGATTCATCAATTTTTCGATGTCAGAATCTTGAATGTTGGCAGGAGCGAGAATAGCTTGTCGTGCGAGTTGAAGTAAGTACATAAAACCTGTGTTTGAATGTGGCAGAATGAATCGAGAGAATTTCTAATGAATATGAACTTCGCGGCTTTGAACCGTGTCGCTGCGACGCAAAATATAACTGTTAGCTTTCTCACCCGTGAACTGTTGTCCATCGTCGTTAAGCTGAATCAGTGTTCCTTCGTCTTTGATCAGATATTGTTTTGTACTCGTGGTATTTTCACGCGGCGTTAAAACAACGCTCTTAGCTTCATCATCCCAAATGTACTTTCCTTTTTCGTAAAATTCTCTTGAGGATTCTTTTGCCGGCTGTGTGACGAGCAGATAATTATTGTTATCTTTTAAAGACAACGTGGCTTTAATTCCATTGCAATTATTACAAGGCAGAAAACCATAAAAAACACCGCGAAATTTCTTACTTTCTTCCACCGGATTCAAATGGTTTGCGTGTTCGCCTTCTTTCTGGTGACTAGACACTTTCGCCTCAAGAAATTTTTGTTGTGCAGAAAGGTCGGTAACTGCCATTGCTGAATGAGCAAAAAATAACACCCCGAAAAAAATCAAAGTTTGTTTTACTGTTTTCATAAAAATCACCCAAAAGTTGTTTAACGTTTTTTTCTGAAAATGGGAACGTTATTTTTGTTCCAACAAATCCACTAACATTTGCTCATAAATTTTGCTTAAAACATCTAAATCGGCAACACCAATGTGTTCATTGACTTTGTGAATGCTGGCATTTAATGCACCGAGTTCAATTACTTGTGCGCCTGTTGGAGCAATAAATCGCCCGTCCGATGTGCCGCCACCCGTATCATCAAGCGTCTCAAAACCCGTTACCGTTTTAATCGCAGAATGTGCAGCATCAATTAACGCGCCATTTGACGTTAAAAACGGTTCGCCTGATAAACGCCACACGATTTCATAATTTAACTTATGACGATTTAAAATTTCTGCCGTGCGTTGTTTAATAATTTCAGCGGTCAATTCTGTACTAAAGCGCAAATTAAATTGCACATTCACATTGGCTGGAATGACATTTTCTGCCCCCGCGCCACTGTGAATGTTTGAAATTTGCAAACTTGTGGCAGGAAAATATTCGTTACCATTGTCCCAAACTTCACTCACTAAATCTTGCAACGCGGGCGAAATGCTATGAATTGGATTGTTGGCTAATTCTGGGTACGCGACATGACCTTGAATACCGTGAACCGTTAAATTTGCACACAGCGAACCGCGTCGCCCCACACGAATGACATCACCAATTTTTTTGTCACTTGATGGTTCACCGACTAAACACCAGTCGATTTTGTCACCCCGTTTTTCTAAAGTTTCGACGACTTTCACCACACCATTTGTGGCTACGCCTTCTTCATCGCTCGTCAACATAATAGCGATTGAACCCGCGTGATTTGGGTGGTTCGTAATGAAACGTTCCACCGCAGTAATGAAACAGGCAATGCCGCCTTTCATATCTGCCGCGCCACGTCCGTATAAATTCCCATCACGAATTGTCGGCTCAAACGGGGGCGATTCCCACAAATTCAACGCACCCACTGGCACAACGTCGGTATGTCCTAAAAATACAAAAAGTGGTTTTACGTTACCACGCCGAAGCCACATATTTTCGGTGTCATTAAAATTTAAACGTTCATCGACAAACCCCAAAGGCGTTAAACGACTGGCAATTAAATCTAAACAACCCGCATCATTAGGTGTCACCGATTCACGGCAAATTAAATCTTTTAAAAGTGCTAACGTGTCTGTCATAAAAAATGTTTTTCATACATTCTGGTATCAAAACCGACCAACAAAATCGCCCCATTATCAATCACGGGGCGTTTCATTAGCGTACGATTTTGAGCAATCAACGGTAACGCCGTTTCAATGTTCGCGCAAAGCTGTTGTTGCTCTGGCGATAATTTGCGCCACGTCATACCTTTACGGTTCAACAAAATCTTCCAATCTTCAAGCCGTGCCGCAAATTGTTTTAACAATTCCAAGGTTAAACCTTCGCTACGAATATCGTGGAATTTGTACTCAATTTGATGTTCGTCAAACCAAAGCCGTGCTTTTTTGACCGTGTCGCAATTTGTTAAACCGTAAATAATCATTGTATTAGCCTTCTTCGTTATCGCCGCCAAGCAAATCTTCGATTGCTGGCAAGTCAGGTTCGGTGCGAAGACGAACTTTATAAACGTCGATGAGTTCCATTAAGGCTTGTTCCAAATCACCCAAAATTTCTTCTTCGTTTTCGAGTTCTTCATCAGGGATTTCGCCCGATTCCAAGTAATCTTGTTGGGTGTTGACCGAATCTTCAACTGATAAAATTGCGTACATCAAAGTGGTACTGGAAATATCTTTACTCATGGTTTTGCCTCTTGGTTAAGTTAAAAAAAGATAGTAGCACAAATTTTCATGCCTTGTTTTGAGACTAAGTCATCTAAAATCACACGCTCGTTTTAGCAAATTTTCTAATGTGTCAGTCAATTATTTTACAAAGGTTCAAATGAAAACAAAGGTGCTGATTTTACTTATTTTGTTAGTTTCAACGAATTCAATTGCTCATAGTGGCCGAACAAATGTGAACGGTTGTCATGTTGATCGAAGTACCAACATAGAACATTGTCACGGCAGCGATAATGAAACAATGACAAAAATCACTGAACCGACCATTGAGCAAAACAAAATGGAATCTGAAAACAAATTAACGAGCGAAACAGCTCCATTACCTTCCAATTCAAAACCCTCAAAAGTGTTACTGGCAACATACATTTTTTTATGTATCGTTATGATTTTTGTAGTTGTTATAATTTTTGCGTTTAATGACTTACTGAAAAATATGATGAAACTGTTTAACGCATTGATTGCATCGGTTTTTTCACTACTAAAATTTATATTCGATTAACAAGTTGAATCGATGTGTAATTTAGCACTGTGATGAATACCGTGTTGAATCTTCGATACCCGCCACTAAAAACCCCGTTTTTCGTAATCGGCACGCATCACACGTTCCGCAGGCTTCGCCGTTTTCGCTAGCAGAATAACACGAAACGGTTTGTCGATAATCCACGCCCAATTTTGTCCCTGCTTCGATAATTTCCGCTTTGCTCAAATGAATTAACGGCGTGTGAATTTTAAACGGTTCACCTTCAACACTGGCTTTTGTCGCCAAATTCGCCATTGTTTCAAATGCCGCAATAAACTCAGGACGGCAATCAGGATAACCCGAATAATCGACCGCATTCACACCAATAAAAATATCTTGCGCGTGCAAAACTTCTGCCCAACCTAAAGCCAACGATAAAAAAACCGTATTTCGCGCGGGAACATAAGTAACCGGAATGCCAGTTTCCAACGTTTGCGGTACGGGAATATCCGCATCCGTTAACGCGCTACCGCCAATTGAACCTAAGCCCAAATTTACGACTTTACGCATCACACCATAATCAGCGGCAATTTTTGCACCTGCTTGTAATTCCGCTTTATTACGTTGTCCGTAATCAAAACTCAGCGCAAAACACTTATAACCTTGCGCTTGTGCCATTGCCAAAACGGTTACAGAATCCAAACCGCCTGAAAGTAAAACGACTGCTCTTTTGTGGTGCATTGATTATTTTCCTTGTGCGTCTTGCCACAAGAGTTTGTGAAGTTGAATTTGAAAGCGCACCGGTAGTCTGTCCGCTAATATTTTTTCGGCTAATTCGGTTGGATTTTGCGGCGGCACAACGGGTGAAAATAAAACGTGACAACGTTGCGCTAAATCGTAATCTGCCATTATTTTTTTTGACCAGTTGTAATCATCGTCGCTAGCAATCACAAATTTCACCTGGTCTTTTGTAGTTAAAAATTCGATATTTTCATAACGATTTTTTTCAACTTCGCCCGAACTCGGTGTTTTTAAATCCATGACTTTGACAATTCGGCTATCGACTTTCGAAACGTCTAACGCGCCGCTGGTTTCAAGCGAAACGTTAAAATAATTGTCAGATAATTGCGTTAATAATGCTAAACATGCGGGTTGTGCTAACGGTTCGCCACCTGTGACACAAACGGTTTTGCAATCGTATGTTTTAATTTCGGCAAGAATATCGATAAGAGACATTTTCACCCCGCCTGAAAACGCATAACTGGTATCACAATAATTACAACGTAATGGACAGCCTGTTAAACGCACAAATACTGTCGGTAAACCAACTGTGTTTGATTCGCCTTGAAGGGAATAAAAAATCTCGCTAATTCGTAACATTTAGTTTGGTGCGCTGTTGAGTTGTTGCAATTTTTTAGCGGCAACTTCAGCCGATTTTGAGGTGGGGAAATCCGTAATCACGCGCGTTAAATACTCTTTCGCTTTCGCTGAATTTTTTGCATCCATTTCAATTGTGCCGAGTTTTAAAAGCGCGTCTGGTACTTTTTGACTATTCGGATATTTTTCTAACACCAAACTAAATGCTTTTTTCGCTGATGGCACGTCTTTATTAACCCGATACGCTTCGCCCAACCAAAATTGCGCGTTATTCGCATATAAATTCGCTGGATCTTTGCTTAACAAGGTATTGAATTGGGTAATCGCTTCAGTCACCTGACCGTTACGAAACGCCTCAAAGGCTTGCAGATATTGCTGTTTTTTTTCGTCAGTAGGTGTAGCCGCTGGTGGAACAACAGAAGGTGCAAATTTTGGTGGTGGCGCGGATTCAACAGGTTCAGGTTCTTTCACCGTAGGCGCGGACGTTTCAGCCGCAGCCGCTGGTTTCGCGCCACTCAATTTCGTTTCAATTTGCTGCAAACGGTCATCAAAATCCGCATACATTGCCGATTGCTTCTTTTTCATTTCAGTAATCAAATTCGCTTGCTCTTCAAGTTTGCCATTCAATTGTTGAATTTCAACCTGCGCTTCGTCCAAACGGGTCATCAATTCAAACGTACTATTCATCGGCGCACTGACAGAAATCGGCGTTGCCGCTGGCGCACCGTTTGGATAAGCCGAATTATCAATCACAGGCGCGAGCGAATCTGCCAAAGCAAACGAACTTGCAAAAAGTAAAAACGCAGGAATTTTTTTCATTTTAGTAAGCAATTTCAACGCGACGATTTAATTCCCAAGATGATTCGTCATGCCCCATGGCGACAGGTTTTTCTTCGCCGTAACTGACGATACCGAGTTGACTTTCTGAAACGCCTTGCGCTTTCAACATTCCTGCAACAGTTTTTGAACGTTGTTCACCAAGCGCAATGTTGTATTCGCGCGAACCACGTTCGTCGCCATTACCTTCTAAGACAACGTGTTGACTAGGATTTGCCAATAAATAACGTGCGTGTGCTGCAATGACCGAAACGAAATCTTGTTGAACTTGACTGCTGTCGAGCATGAAATAAATCGTGCGTTTTGAAAGTGGGTTGTTTGGATCACTAAATTCTGGCGGCAAACCGTTTGCACCGCGTGCGCCGTATTTGCTGCCATTTGCACCAAAACGTCCGCCGTTCATGCCTGAACCATCGCCCAAACCGTTAACTGACGCATCGTTCATGCCGCCGTTTAAACTGCCATCGGTCAAACTGGCATCTTTTTCTTCGTCAGAGCTACAACCTGTTAAAGCCAATGTGCTGACGATAGCAATTGCCGCCAAAGTTTTTGTAAATTTCATGTTTATTTTTCCAAAATGTTAAGGGTTAAAAGTTTGTTTATTTCGGCGACCAAGCAGGTTCGCGTACTTCAGAGCTATCAAAAACAAGTCGTTGCTGCATTCTACCATTGATAGAAACGGCGGATAAATAACCTGTATTTCCCTTGCGTGACGCATATAAAACCATGTCGCTATTCGGGGCAAAACTCGGTGATTCATCGAGCGGCCCAGGAGTTAAGACGCTAATAGATTTTGAATTCACATCCATCACGCCAATCCGATAATCGCCGCCGTTGCCGTGAACCATCGTAATAAATTTACCGTCGGGTGAAAAACTCGCCCGTGCATTATAACTGCCGCTAAAGGTAATCCGTTTTTCTTCGCCGCCTTGCACGGGAATCGAATACAACTGCGGTTTGCCACCACGGTCAGACGTGAACACGATTTTACTACCGTCGGGCGACCAGGTGGGTTCAGTATCAATTGCCCGATTTTTGGTTAATTTTGTGACATTGCGCGAACCTAAATCCAAAATATAAATATCGGGATTGCCGTCTTTCGATAACGTGACCGCGAGTTTCGAACCGTCGGGTGACCACGCAGGTGCGCCGTTAATGCCTGGAAATTCAGCCACACGCTCACGTTGTCCCGTTGCTAGGGTTTGCGTAATGACGGAAGCCGTTTTATGTTCAAACGAAACATAGGCAATTCGCTTTGCATCGGGCGACCATGCGGGTGACATTAACGGTTCAATCGATGTGGCAATGGCTTGAGCATTCGCACCATCGGCATCGGCAACCATCAATTTGTGATTGCTCTGTGTGCCTTGGCGCGTGGTGGTAATGTAGGCAATTCGCCCGCTAAATACGCCTTTTTTGCCGAGTAATTTTTCATAAATCATATCGCTAATGTGATGCGCGGTTTTACGCAAATCATTTGCCGATGACGACATTCGATAACCCAATAATTGCGAACCATTTGCCACGTCGAACAATTGAAATTCGACATTATATGAACCACCATTTGGTTGCACACGCCCAATTACAACGTAATTTTGCCGAACCGCTTGCCAATCTGGAAAGTTAATTGCATCAGCAGAACTTGGTTTAGCAGGCATATTTTGTGGCGGCAACGTTTTGAAATAACCGCTACGGGTCAAATCTGAATCTACGACGCTGCTAATATCCAGCGGCGCACCTTGTGATGCAAACGGCACAATCGCAATTGGCATCGCGCTTTCAATGCCCTCGGTAATCTCAATAGACATTTCAGCGTTCACGGTTGATGCGAAACACATTCCGATTGCCGACGCTAAAATCAGTTTTTTAAATAAATTCACGGAATACCTTCTCTAACTATTTTTATTTAGGGTCGAACACAAACGTAAAGGATTTGAACTCTTTTGCAAACAATTCTTTATCGGACGGAACAGGCAAATGACTTCCAACAGCATTTTCGGCAGATTGATCAAAAATTTCATCGCCGCTACTGCGCTCAATCGTAACATCTAACACGGTACCATCAGCGGCTAAACGTACTCGAATAGTACATTTTAAATTCGCGCTTTCAGGTGGACGAATCCAACGACTGTTCACGGTTCGCTTAATTTCAGCCATTGCCTTGGCTTTTGCCTCGGCTTGAGCATTGGCGGCAGCGGCATTATTTGCCGCTGCTTTTGCATTTGCCGCAGCAGCTTCTTGTTTTGCCGCTTCTATTCTGGCTTTATCAGCCGCTTCACGTTCAGCTGCTTGTTTTGCTAATGCGTCAGCACGCGCTTTTTCATTTGCAGCGCGTTCGGCATCTGCTTTAGCAGAAGCCTCTTTTGCAGCTTTGTCGGCTGCTTGTTTCGCGGATGCTTCGGCTTTTTCAGCCGCTTGTTTTGAAGCTTTATCGGCGGCTAATTTTTCAGCTTTGTCAGCGTCTGCTTTTGCGGCTTTATCAGCGACTTTCTTGGCATCTGCATCTGCTTTTTTAGTTTCGGCTTTTTCAGCAGCAAGTTTATCAGCCTTTTCTTTTTCAGCGACTTCTTTAGCGTTCGCTTTATCAGCGGCTTTTTTGACTTCCGCTTTTTCTTTTTCAAGGATTTCTCTAGCTGCTGCTTTTTTAGCATCTACTTCCGCTTTTTCGTTCGCTAATTTTTCAGCCGCAGCTTCTTTTTCATGTTCAGATTTTTTAGCGTCTTCAGCTTCTTTTGATTTCACGCGCTCAATCGCTTTTTTCCCCTCTTCCACTTTTTGTGCTTCCGCTTTTTCAGCAGCAATTTTTTCCGCTTTCATAACCGCTTTTTTAACCAAATCTTCTTTTGGCGGTTCAACGGGTTTTGGCGGCTCTACTTTTTTGGGTGGCTCAATAGGTTTCGGTGGCTCAATAGGTTTCGGTTCGATTTTTTTAGGTAGCTCGACAGGTTTTAAAGGTTCCACTTTTTTAGGTGGCTCAATCGGCTTTGGTGGCTCGATTGGCTTTGGTTCTTCAACAGGCGGAAGCGGTGGCGGCTCTGGAATGGGCGCAGGTTTTTCAACAGGCACTTCGGGTTTCATAGCTGGTGGATTCAATTCCACCATCGTTGCGTGAATAATTTCAGGTTCTGGCGGCGGAGGTGGCGGTGCAGGTTTATAAAACGCACTCAACGCAAATAACCCCAACAGCGTTAAATGAAACGCTAATGCCAATAAAAATGGTTTTGAAAATTTTTGATTAGCCATTGAAGCCGTTAATCATCTGATTTAGTCATTAAGCCAACCGTCGGCACACCTGCTTTTTTCAAGGCTGCCATTGTCACGACAACCGTACCGTAATCGATATTTTTGTCGGCGTTAATCAAAATTTGCGTGGTGGGTTTATTTTTCAAAATGGCATCGATACGCGGATAAATTTCTTCAAGCGTAACAGGTTCATCTTCGCCATTTCCAACGTTAATAAAATACTTGCCAGCACCGTCTGCGTTTTGAATCGAAATAATAAACGGCGGCGTGTCGTCTTTTTGATCAATCATCGCGGCTTGCGCTCTTGGTAAATCAACCTCCACGCCTGATTGCAACATTGGCGTAGTAATCATGAAAATAATCAGCAACACCAACGTTACGTCGATGTACGGTACGACGTTAATTTCAGCCATCGGACGGCGGCGACCTGCTTTTTTGTTATTGACGTTCATTTGCTGTGTGCCTGTCTTTGCAACAACACAATGAATTCTTCAACGAATAATTCATAACGTCCCGTTAATCTATCCAAACGGGTTGAAAAACGGTTGTAGGCGACAACGGCTGGAATCGCAGCAAACAAACCAATCGCAGTAGCGATTAACGCCTCGGCAATCCCAGGTGCGACAGTCGCAAGTGTCGCTTGTTTGACGTTACCTAAACCCATAAATGAATTCATAATCCCCCAAACTGTGCCGAATAAACCGATGTAAGGACTGGTTGAACCGACGGTCGCTAAAAACGCTAAATGTTCATCCAAGCGGTCAAGTTCGCGCAATAATTCAATTCGCATTACACGCTGTGCGCTTTCGACTTGCACTGCTGGTTCAACGTTGCCGCTTAATCGCATTCTGGAAAATTCTTTATAACCTGCTAAAAAAATCTTTTCGATGCCTTCGGGTTCAAAATCTTTTGCGGCGAGTTTACGATAAAGTTCCGACAACGAAACGCCTGACCAAAATTGTTCTTCAAATTCGTCGGTAATTTCGATAGAACGATTGAGTTCTTTGCGTTTAGAAAAAATAAATGTCCACGACACCAGCGATGCCGTGAATAAAATTAACATCACAAACTGCACGACAAAGCTGGCTTCGGTGACTAAATGGAAAATCGATAAATCAGTGTTCATTGTTTTTAGTTAAAAATGCGTCAAATAAAAAATCAGGAATGGCGATCGGTTTTAAATTGTCTGAGTTGAGGCAAGCAATCCGACAGCTACAAGTGCAAAGCGTAATCTCGCCACACTTTATGGTTTGTTCAAAGGTTAAACTGGCTTTTTTCAGTTGCGAAATTGCCGCGCTAACGTGTACTAAATTGTTGAATTTCGCGGGTCGTAAATAGTCAATTTGCATAGTTTTTACAGCAAAAATAACGCCACTTTGCTCACGCAATTCGTTTTGTTCAAAACCTAAGTCGCGTAACATTTCGGTTCGAGCGCGTTCAAAAAATCTTAAATAGTTCGCATAATACACCACGCCGCCTGCATCGGTGTCTTCGTAATAAATTCTAACGGGTAAAATAAAGGGGATTTTCATGATTCAAATAAATCGACGTTTGCTGTTTCAACTTTTGGGGCTTTCAAACCGAAATGCAAATAAGCCGCCGATGTGGCAACTCGTCCGCGAGGTGTTCGCATAATAAAACCTTGTTGCAACAAATACGGTTCTAAAACATCTTCAATCGTGCCACGTTCTTCGCTAATTGCCGCCGCCATCGTGTCTAAACCGACTGGTCCGCCAGAGAAATTTTCAATCAGCGTTAATAAAAATTTTCTGTCCAAACTATCAAAGCCGTTGCCGTCCACTTTTAACATGGTTAAGGCTTCCGCCGCAACGTGTTCGGTGATAATGGCGTTGCTTTTCACTTGAGCAAAATCACGCACGCGCCGCAATAATCGATTTGCAATGCGAGGCGTGCCGCGTGAACGTTTAGCGATTTCGACTGCGCCTTTTGGTTCGATACCCATTTTTAAAACTTGTGCGGAACGGGTGACGATGTGTGTTAATTCTTCAACCGTGTAAAAAACCAAGCGTTGCACAATCCCGAATCTATCACGCAACGGCGAAGTCAACAAACCAGCGCGAGTCGTTGCGCCGATTAACGTGAACGGTGGCAAATCAATTTTAATCGACCGCGCCGATGCCCCTTCGCCAATCATCAAATCGAGCTGATAATCTTCCATTGCAGGATATAAAATTTCTTCGACGGCGGGACTTAAACGGTGAATTTCGTCGATAAATAGCACATCGTGCTTTTCTAAATTCGTTAGCAACGCCGCTAAATCACCTGCTTTTTCCAAAACTGGCGCAGCGGTTTGTCGTAAATTCACACCCATTTCGTTGGCGATAATCAACGCTAACGTCGTTTTTCCTAAACCTGGTGGGCCAAAAATTAACGTGTGATCGAGAGCTTCTTGTCGTGCCATTGCCGCTTGAATGAAAATTTCCATTTGTATGCGACATTCTTCTTGCCCGACATAATCCGCCAATTTTTTTGGACGCATCGCACGATCATGACCTTCTTCACCTTGACCCGCATTCGCGGTAATTAAACGGTCTTCTTCAATCATTTCGCGGCACTTTGCAAGGCGAGACGAATAATCGTTTCACAACTTTTTCCTTCGGGTTGAATCGCCGAAACCATACAGCTGGCATCGAGTGGTTTATAACCCAACGAACACAACGCACTAATCGCTTCGGCTCGTGCATTGCCAAGATTTCCAACGCTTAAAATTTGCGGCGTGTTGTCCGATTTGGGCAATTTATCGCGTAATTCCATTACCAAACGTTCAGCCGTTTTTTTGCCCACGCCGGGTAATTTCACCAACGCCGCCGTGTCATTATTTTGAATGCACGTTTGAAACTGCTCCGCGCTTTGTCCCGATAAAATCACCAACGCTAATTTTGCACCTACGCCGCTAATTTTAATCAACGTTTTAAACATGATTTTATCGGTTTCGGTCGCGAAACCAAACAAACTATGTGCGTCTTCACGAACCACAAAATGTGTTTGCAGCGTAATTTCCACGCCAACTTCGGGCAAATTGTAAAATACCGTCATCGGAGCTTCGATTTCATACCCCACGCCATTCACGTCTAAAACGATAAGTGGTGGAGCCTTCAACGCAATTTTGCCACGCAAAAAACCAATCATGTTTTCATTCCCGTTTGTAACCGTTGTTGCGTTTCATAAAAATTTGCATGACAAATCGCAATCCCCAGCGCATCACTTGCATCGATTTGTAAGTCGCCTTGAATGTTTAACAAGAGTTTCACCATTTGCTGAACTTGTAATTTATCCGCGCTGCCTTTACCGACAATGGCTTGTTTGACTTCGCGAGCGGCGTATTCAAAAACAGAAATATCGTGCATTTGCACCGCACAAATCGCCGCACCGCGAGCTTGTCCAAGTTTCAACGCTGAATCGGCATTTTTGCCCATGAATACTTGTTCGATTGCCATTTGTTCAGGCTGATGTTTTTCAACCAATTGCAAAATACCGTCGAAAATTTGTTTGAGTTTGCGTGGAAAATCGTCGGCTTGAATTTTTAAAACGCCGCTCGAAATGTAACGATAACCATTCGGTACGGTTTCAATAATGCCAAAACCCGTCAATCTTGAACCTGGGTCAATGCCGAGAATTCTCAACCCATCGTCGCCATAATTTCGTCGCTAATATCGCCATTCGAATAGACATTTTGCACGTCATCCAAATCTTCTAAACGCTCAATCAATAACATCATTTTTTCGGCATTTTCAGCATCTAATTCGGCTTTGGTGCTGGCTTGCATGGTGATTTCAGAACTTTCTGGTACAAAACCCGCTGCGACTAACGCTTCTTTCACATTCAAATAATTTTCAAGCGTCGTGATGACATCTTTTGAATTGTCATCATTCGTTACCACGTCATCTGCGCCCGCTTCAATCGCGGCTTCCATTAACGCATCTTCGTCAGTTTCTACACCATAACTAATGATACCAACGGTGCTAAACATATAGGCAACTGAACCATCTGTGCCTAAATTGCCACCCGATTTACTGAACGCATGACGCACTTCGCCAACGGTGCGTTGTTTATTGTCAGTCAAACAATCGACAATAACCGCCACGCCGCCTGCGCCGTAGCCTTCATAACGAATGGCTTCATAATGCACGCCTTCCAATGTTCCGGACGCTTTTTTGATTGCGGTATCAATCGTGTCGCGGCGCATATTTGCACCCAACGCTTTATCAATTGCCGAGCGTAAACCAGGATTACTCGCGGGATCAACGCCGCTTATTTTTACAGCTACGCTTATTTCGCGCAAAATTTTGGTGAAAATCTTTCCTCGTAAAGCGTCCTGTCCCGCTTTGCGATGTTTAATGTTTGCCCATTTACTATGACCAGCCATATTGCTTACTCTCTAAAATTGTTAGTTAAAAAAGTTTATAAAATGTACGGTAAAACCGCTGTTAAATTTTTATCTGCGACGAAAAAATCTGCATTTTCACACACTAATTTTCGATTCACCACACCACCAAAACCAATCACTTTTGCGCCTGCTTGTTTGGCTTCTAAATCTGTTTTTCCGTCGCCAATCATGACTAAACTTGTCGCTTGTAATGATTTTATTACTTTTGCTTTGCCACCATTTTTTGCTAATGGCGATTCAGTTTCATAATTCAAATAATTGCCATTCTCCGCAAAATACACATCGACCGCGTGTACATTCGATTCAGAAACGCCGAGCAATTTTGCCAACGGTAAAATCGCGGGCAACAATCCCCCACTAATAATGTGAACAGTTTTATTATATTTTTGAAGTTCGGCAAAAACCTCTACAACACCATCCACTAATTCAGCAATGTACAAATCAGCTAACCAATCAATTGCATCACGATTTGGTTTAATCAAATCCAATCGTTTACCGTAAATATCTTCCAAAGCCACGTCACCATTCATTGCCGCGTCGGTGAGTTTAGCAAGTTCTTCGCCTAAACCCACACGTCGCGCCAATTCATCGATGCCTTCGATTTTACTTAACGTGCTATCACAATCGAAACAGACAATTTCAGCATTAACAGCTTTGCTTAAACCCACTTCAAAATGAATTTCGATGTCGTCTTGCGCTTTTAAATAATTCACGCCGTCGTTGGCAAGTTTGTCTGAAATAAAAATTTTTTTCATAAGATTACGATTCAAGGCGAAAGGAAAAATTAAATATGATGATAACTAGTCGATACTGGTTTCGGAACAGGTTTTACTGCGTTAATGACTTTAACTTTTGCAGAAAGCACTGGTTTTTTTGAAACAACCGCTTTCGATTTCGGCGAAAGTTTTGGAATAATCGTCGCCGCTTTTTTCACAACTGGTGCAATTGCTTTCACAGGTGGTGCGATGTCTGGAATTTTAGATTCTGGTGCAATGATTGTGTCATTCATGGCAATTTCTTCGTCAGAACGTTGATAAATTGCCGTCGGATTACCGTTTTGTTTTTCTAAAGCCTCTTTCAAAGCGGATTGATTATATTCAGGCAATTCATTGTTATTCGCTTTTTGAATTAACGCTAACGTTATTGTTAAACGCTGCTCTGCAGTAGTTTCTTCACCTTCCAAATCAGGGTGCGATTCGACATATAAAACATTATCCAGCCAACCTACTTTAATCGGTTGTTTGACAATATAAACAGGCGTTCCTTCGCTTACCAAATGAAAAAGCTGGTCAATATCTTCGGGATACATTCGGACACAACCGTGCGTAATTTGCATTCCAATCCCAAAAATTTTATCGATGTCCGTGCCATGAATTCGATAATCACCTGGTAAATTCAAATACAGCGCGTAAGCTCCGAGCGGATTATGAATCCCCGCTGGCACAACTTCTGGCAACGGATCACCGTTTGCAGCGTGTTCACGACGAATCGATTCAGGTGGTCGCCAAACAGGATCTTTCACTTTCTTTTGAATAGTTGTTCTTCCGAGTGGCGTGTTCCAATCTTGCCGCCCTACACCATGCGCGAACGAATAAATTTTTCCATTGGTCGAATAATAAAACATTCGATATTCGGCAATGTTTAACGTAATACCGACGTGTGGAGAATCGGGCAAAATGCGTTTATTTGGTAGCGTAATAATTTGGTCTTTTTTGATGAGCCAACGATCTAAATCTTGGTTCAAACGGATGATTTCCATTTGCCCCAAAGAAAAACGTCGCGCCACGTCGAGCAAAGTTTCATTCTTTTCCGCGCGAGTGACCGCAATTTCATTTGGATATTCCGCAACCACGTTATCTCGCGCTTTTATAGGCGGATTATAGACAGTTGCAAAACTCGGTAGGGACAGCAAAGTTAAAACAGAAAGGGCAAACGGAACGCGGATTTTCATGAAAATAACAGCTCAATAAACAAGGGGATAATTAAAAAAGTTAAACCATTTTAACAATAAAAGCAGAGCGCGTCTTAACTTTAAACGACGTGATTTTGTAAAATTAAAACAGCAAAAATCCAAAACTGTGCGTGTTAACCGTCAATAAAGTCGATGGTGACGGTGTTGCCCAATACAAAAAAATCGTCAGCAACGACATCAACGCGGATGACGGCAGATTTTTATAATTGAATAATTTTAACGCTGTGCCGAATGATTTTTTCATGCGCCGATTTGACAAATCCACGCTGTACATTTCGTCCAATAATAAATGCACCAAAAAACCGAAACCTAGAAAAAAACCATTCAACCACGCAGAAACCGCGTTTTGTTTAAACGCATAATCACTGACACACACCATCAATAATGCAAAGAATAGTAACGCTAACACCGAATGAAAAATACCACGATGCACCGTAAATCGCGCCAATGACGCTAAAACCAAATAGCGCGTCAGCCAATAAATTCCTGCCGCCAATGCTAATAATTGATAAGACCCAACGTAAGTCTTCAATGCTGATAACACAGCTGTCGCAGACAATAACGCCAATACATTAAATAACAAGCGCACCGGTTTAGAATTCACCGCATCAATATCAGGCAACATTCCACCGACGATACCGAGAAAAATAAGCCACGGCGCGTGTGAAAAATCCATCACGTTTAGATTCACGCCTAAAACGGCGGCGATACTGCTACTGCTTGCCGCCACTGAAAAATGGACGTTGAAATTAGCCATTTTTTTGCGTGCTATAACGCAACGCCATCCACATAAAAAACTGCGTGCCTAAAATCAAATTCGCCATCAGCAAATGAATCGGTTGCGCGACAGGCGGCATTCCCAAACGATCTAAACTCACGCCCGCTAAAATCGCCGTCACAATTAAACTGAACAACAAAAATCCTGCGCGAACTATCGGATGATTTTTCGCCACATTTTGCCAAAGTCGCCAAACCAACCACGCATTCGTGAATAAAATTAGCGATGAAAACGACCGATGTACATAAAAAATTATCGGAAAATCTTCGCGCCAAAATTGTCGGTCAATGTAAGCGTGTTCGTGCGAAATGAAATCCACCGCTTCGCGTACCTGCGTTCCCATAGCGATTTGTAACGCCGACATTACCATTACAACTAATAAAATAATTTTAAATTTTGCGGGCAAACTCGCTACATCAATCGGCGCAAACGTGTCCCGTTGCGAGCGCGTTATCGTGTAAATCAACAACGCGACAATAATCAACGCAACGACCATGTGAATCGTAATTTTAAGCGGATTTAAATTACTGGCTACAACGGTTGAACCGAGCCAGCCTTGAAATCCGACCATGAAAAATGCAGTCACCGCTAAATAAAAAACCGGCTTATCGGTTTTCAAATAAATCCGCGACGACCACGCCGTTAAGAAAACCAAAAAGCCAATCGTCACACCCACCAAACGATTCGTGTATTCCGTCCACGTTTTAATCGGATTAAATTCAGTGTTTTCATAGCCACGTTGGGAGTAAATTTCGTGATAATTCGCGGGCAATTGCGCTTCCGAAGTAGGTGGAATCCATTGTCCAAAACAAGTAGGCCAGTCGGGACAACCCATTCCTGCGCCCGAAGCACGAACAATTCCACCGACCAAAATTACAAAATACACCGCGCAAATGGTCAGCATTCCCAATCGCCGAAAATGTAACGCTGCTACTTCGTTCATGATTTTCGTCCATCTACAATTTTTAAAATTTCTCGCATAGCATTATCTAACCGTAATGTGGTGTTTGTTACTTCGGTATTTAATACACATAAAATTACCATCTTACTCACTGAAATAGTCTCAACTTCATCAGTGATTGAGTCCTTGACCTTGCGTGGAATTCTCCGTACTTGCGCTAACAAAACACTCCCTACTTTTTCACCATTTTCATCAACAATTGAACAGTCTGGTTCGACGCTTGCGCTCGGTTCACAAAGTGCCAGATTTAATTGGCGTTTTACTTCACCAAGGTAGTGTGTTCGTACTACAATTTCCTGCCCCGTGTAACACCCCTTAGTAAAACTAATCGCTCCAACCTCGTCTAATTTTAACGCTTGTGGAATAAATTGCTCACTCGTTTCAGGCAAAATCCATGGTGTTCTAACCGTAGTGGGTTGTAAAAATTTGGTAATCGGCACATTTTCAATTTCAGAAATTTCAACTTTAGCGCGTAATTTATAACGTTCGAGTAATTCCTGAATGGTCACTAAAAGCGATTTTGGCAAAATTAACAAAAAACCACCGTTTACTTTCGTAATCAAAAAAATAGAAATTACCTTACCTTTTGGATTGCAAAATGCTCCCATATTGCTTTTGTGTTCAATAACTTCATTTACGTCACAGGTTGTTTGTCCCTGTAAAAATGAGGTGGCATCCACGCCTATTACTGATAAACACCCTAAATCCGTTAATTTGATTAAAGATTGCATTTTTTCTCCAATGTTAAAAAGCGGTAAGTAAAATTAACTTTAATATCATCAATAATTCGTTCGCAAGCGATTTCGTTCCAGTCGTTAAAATCGAATTCTGGAAAAAATGTGTCACCTTCAAATTCAGCTTCGATGTCCGTTAAATAAAGACGATTCGCTAATGGCAAAGCCCTTTCATAAAGTGTCGCGCCACCAATAATAAATAATTCTTCGCCATAATTTTGTGCTGCATTCAACGCGGTTTTGAGCGAATCAAAAACCAAGCAACCTTCTGGCTGATAATTGGGATTTTTGCTCAAAATTAGATTAGTGCGACCATCGAGCGGTTTACCGATAGACTCAAACGTTTTACGTCCCATTAAAATGGGCGCGTTCATGGTGAGAGTGCGAAAGCGTTTCAAATCGGCGGACAAATGCCACGGCATTTTATTGTCGCGACCAATAACGCGGTTTGCCGACATGGCGACGATGAGTGATATTTTCATTTAGTGTAGGATTCGTGCTTTGAAAAACGTTAATTTTACGGGATAAGAGCTTATGAAAAAAATTTTAGTAGTATTTACAGGTGGCACGATTGGTTCGAGCGTTAATGATGGTGCGATTGATACGGACTCAAACACATCTTTTTTACTGTTAGCACAATTTAAACAGCGTTTTCCACAGGCTAACGTGACCTTTACCACGCTGCAACCCTATCAAATGTTGAGTGAAAACTTGTCACCAAAAATTTGGACAACGCTAATTTTAGCGATTGAAAATGCAAATCCACAAAACTACGACGGCATTGTTATCACGCACGGCACGGACACCTTGGCTTATACGGCGGCAGCGTTAGGATTTTATTTTCATGCACTCAACCTGCCGATTTTTTTGGTTTCAAGCCACTATCCGTTAAGTAATAAAAACGCGAATGGGCTGGATAATTTTAGTTTTGCTATTGAGAAAATTATAACTGAAAATTTAAGCGGTGTTTTTGTACCGTATCGCAATCCGGCCGCAAAATGGGTGGTCTTACATAAAGCCACACGCTTAATGTGTTCGCCGCAATTGAGCAGTGATTTTTTTAGTATTGCCGACGCTAATACTGTTCCCAAAACGATTTTTAACGCGCCACTCAAAGCACAATTTTCAGAACGTATTTTGCTGATAAAACCTTATCCATCGCTGAATTATGATTATTTTGATTTGACGAATGTGGAGGCTGTTTTGCATGATTTGTATCATTCAGGGACGGCTTGTACAACTGGACAAGGGAAGTCATTGCTGGCGTTTATAAAACGTTGCCAATCGCAAAATATCGCTGTTTATCTTGCCCCCGCGTTGAAGTCAACAAACGCTTATCAATCGACTCTTGAATTAGTAAATACAAGAGCGACGATGCTTTTTAATATGACAATTGAAGCGACTTTTGTGAAATTATCACTAGCTTATGGTAACTTTACCGGCGAAACGACGGTCGTTTCATTCATGCAGCAAAATTTAGCTGGTGAATATATTTAACTTACTTTAAATCTGGAAATTAAGATGTCTGCAATACTGGAAAAAATTTGCGAACCGAACGGCACAATTGTTTATCGCGTAACGGTGAAGTCCGCGAATGGCAGTGCGAAAATTGAAAATTTTGCACGGCTATTTGATGCTCAAAAACGCATCAGACAAATCGAAGAAGAAGGTTCGAAAAAAAATGTTACCGGCAATCACTATTCCTAAAAATTGCTGATGCAATTACGCCGCTTAATTCTTCAATTGAAGCGGCGTAATGTTTTAAAGATTTTTTCGAGCGAAGCTTATTTGTGAGCTGCGTCGTAGATTTCTCTCATTTCTTTTACATAAGCTGCTGCTGCTTTAATTGCAACATTAGCTTCTGACATGTTGTCTTGGGTCGCCGCTTCACGCGCCGCCGCTAACTTGTCGTTCAATTTTTGACGTAAGCGTTCTGTTTGTTCATAACGAAATTCTTTTTGTAATTGACGTGCTTCAGAAACTGCTACAAGGAATGCCGCTTTGTCGCCTTTTTCAGCAATAGAAACTGCTTCTTCAATTTTTGCAGCCGTATTAGTTGCCGCTGTTTTTACTTCAGCATTTTTATCTTTGTGTTCTTCAGCTGCAAAAGATGGTGCAGAAACGGTTGCGAATGCAGCTACGATAGCAGTTGATAAAACAATTTTTTTAAACGTGTTCATTGTATTCCTTGAATGAGAAAATGAAATTGAGGGTTATCTTTAAACCTACTAGAAAAGTCGGTTAAGAACGGGGCGCATTATAGGTTATTTTTTTTGCTTTAGCGATTAGCAAACATTGGCTAAAAAACTAAATCTGCGTAGAATTCGCTACACCTTCCACTCAAACTGATTTTCTTATGTCATTTAACCCGCCATTTTTAAAACGCATTGTATTACCCGCGACGATTTTGTTGCTGGTAGTTATGTGTGTTTTTGGGCGTTTAACTGACACAGTAGTGATCGATTTAAGTAGTGGTTTTTCGCACCCGTTAGAAGGCTGGGATCATCTTGTCACGATGTTAGCAGTTGGAATTTGGGCGGCACAACTTCGCGGCAAGGCGATTTGGTTGTTACCGATGACATTTGTGAGCGTCATGAGTTTAGGTGGTATTTCAGGGGCGGTAAAATATCTGGCTGTGCCTAGCGCAGAAATTTTAATCGTTTTATCGTGTTTAGTTTTTAGCATTTTAATTATTCGCAAAGTACGTTTTGATACCAAAATCAATGTTCTAATCGTGGCATTTTTTGCCTTTTTTCACGGTTACGCCCACGGAGCAGAAATTTCTGCATCGGCAAGTTTAATTTCTTACACGCTCGGTTTCATGGTGGCAACGTTACTTTTGCACGGCGCAGGAATTTTGGTCGCAAAAGTAATTTTACTTTTCATTACGTTTTTTATTACACAAACGTTAAATGTTGTTGTTCCAACCGAATCAGCCAGAACCGTCACTGCAAGTTATTTACAAATTGCAGAAAAAACATTCGAGCAACGTGAAACTCAATCTGTTGAAAAACCGCCAGCAATAATGTCGCCGCCGATTTATGCTATTTTACCAATTTTTGAACCGCACAAAACATATTTCGTTTTATGTGTACTGTTACTTTTGTTTTATATTTCGCAATTCTTTTGCTACGTTTTTTATCCAAAACAACATTGTGATTTTGTTTTGTTCCTCGCTCGTTGTTTCAAAAATTCGCTTCATTCCTTCGTTTTGCCTAAAACGCTTTCGCGTTTAAATCAATTTTTCTTTTCTCAATTCAAATTCCAAGGAGATTTTTATGTGTATTCGTTTGTCTAAAATTTTAGCGTTGTTTTTACTTTCACCTTCGTTTGCTCATGCACATTCGATGGCATTTACCGCGATTGATTGGAATAGTGTCATTGCTATACGTCGCAGGAATTCTATTTACACAAGTTGTTTATTTGGCAAATTGTCTTCGATTTAAGTAAATAAAAATTATGGACGCAACAAAAACGACTTTTACTGGTTATCCGATTTTTCAACCGTCAAAACAAGAGCTGAAAAATGCACGTTTTCGTGGGGGTTTGATACTGGCTACGATGGTGATTTTACACGGTGTAATCGCGTTTGAATTGGCAAATACGCCAAAAGATGAACCCAAAAACCCACTGATAATTATGGAAGTGGCAATGGTTGTTTTGCCAAAACCTGTAATTAAAGAGCCATCACCTGCACCACCCGTTGTGAAACCTGTGGTAAAAAAAGAAATCGTGAAACCCAAACCAATTGTTAAACCAGTGCCTGTGAAACAAATCACACCACCAAAACCCGTTTTACAACCGAAAATTTTAACAACAGCTTCTGAAAATGCCGAGGTAAACATTCCAAAATTTGAAGCCGCACCCGTTTATACGCCGCCTGTACCTGTTCAAACGGTGGCAAAACCTGTCGCGCAACCTGCCGCAACGACTTCGGAAAATACGGAAAGTTCTGCGAATTCAGGCGGCACTTGTGAAAACTGTGCCAGCATCGAAAAACGTCTGCAACGTCGTTATGCGCGACGCAATTTTACAGGTTCGGTGTCTTTTACATTCACAATCGGCGAAGACGGCAAAGTTCAAAATGCAACGTTTAAAAATGCTGAACCTGCGGATATGTTCGACGATGAAGTCATTTCTGAAATCAAAGAAAGTTTGATGGAAATGGAATTTGACCCAAAAATCGTAGGCGGCAAAGCAATGAGTTTCAAAGGCAATAAAACTATTAAATTTCAACCTTCTAAATAATTAGGAACAAAAATGACCGATTCAATTACCCATTTCGTTATCGATGCGACATTTGACATTTTGATACTTTTCTCTGTGCTGACGTGGACTATGATTTTTTACAAAATTTGGCAATTTATGGCGAATAATCGTAATAACAACGTATTTAGCGAAGCGTTTTGGAATGCTCAAAATATGGAACAAGCGAAACGTTTGCCCGATGATATTTTCAAAGGTACGCAATCGCATTTGGCGTATGAAGGACTGTTTTGGCTCGATGAATATCAACGTTTGCGCGGCAAAAATTTCAAATATGCAGGCAATCCAAACGAATTACTGGAACACGCTTTGCGTGGACAATTGCAAAAAGAACAACATACGCTTGAAAGCGGTTTAACCTTGCTAGCGAGTATTGGCAGCACCGCGCCGTTTGTGGGTTTATTCGGAACGGTGATGGGAATTATGCACGCGATGCACGATATTACGGCAAGCGGTTCAACTAGTTTGGACGTTGTCGCTGGGCCAATTGGTGACGCGCTCGTTGCAACGGCAATCGGTATCGCCGTCGCAGTCCCCGCTGTGTTAGCGTACAACTTCTTTTTGCGTCGGGTGAAATTGCAACGTCAACAATTAGAAAGTTTTGTCGCGCATTTCTTGCTCGTCGCTGATTTGCCAACAGATTAGGAGATTAAAATGGCTTTTAAACCACAATCCGAAGACGAAAGCGCGATGAGTGAAATCAACGTCACACCGCTGGTGGATGTGATGTTAGTGTTAGTGATTATTTTGCTCGTGACCGCGCCATTGTTAACGCAATCCGTGCAAGTGAAATTACCCAAAACAACTGAAACTATTGCCGATACGAAACAACAACCGTTACAACTTGGCATCGATTCGCAAGGCTCAATTACGCTGAACAAAAATCCGATTTCAAATTTAGGTGCGTTGGAAACGGCGTTGAAATCTGAATTTGCGAAGGATGCCGAAATCGGTGTGCATTTGTATGCTGACCAAGCGGTGGTTTATGCAAAGGTCGCTGAAGTGATGGCAACGGTGCAACACGCGGGAATTTCTAAAATCGCGTTTGTGAGTATTGAGCAATGAAGTTAATCAGCTTTTTATTTTTATTTACTTTCGCTCAAATTAGTTTCGCACACGACCCAGGTTTAAGTTCTGCTGAAGTTGTTTTGAACGAAAAAGGCGTTGATGTTTCAATTACTTTCGCCTTGCAAGACACCGAAGCGTTTGCGCCGATGGATAACGATGGCGATGCAGAAGTTAGCAATGAAGAACGTGAAGCATCAAAACCTGAAGTTGCTGCGTTAATTGCAAAAGAATTAGAAGTTACGCTCAATAATCAAAACGTCAAACCTGTAAAAGCAGGTGACGTAACGTTTGACGCACAAAACAACGCCCACATTTCGTTTCATTACGAACCTGCTGCGACCAGTTTGAAAATGCAGTTATTGTTTTTGAATAAATTGCCCGACGGTCATAAACAAGTTGTCACGATTAAAGATGCCGCTGGAAAAAATCTCAGCGAAAAAATGCTCACCCAACAAGATAACGTCATCGAATTAAATTTAGCCGCTGGCGAAAGTTCGTCGATGTTCAAAGATTTTTTTGTGCTTGGCGTTGAACACATTTTGACAGGTTATGACCATTTACTATTTTTATTTGCCTTGCTGATTGTGACGCACCGTTTTTGGTCAGCATTCGGAATTATCACGTTTTTTACCATCGCGCATTCCATCACGCTTGCAATCGCAGGAATGAATTTAGTCACCATTCCCAGCACAATTATTGAACCGTTAATTGCCGCGTCGATTGTTTATGTTGGTTTAGAAAATCTCATCGTTAAAGAACCTAAAGGCAGAAAATATCTGACGTTCGCATTCGGTTTGATTCACGGTTTTGGCTTTGCGGCGGTGTTACAAGAAATGAACATCTCCAGCATCGAAACGGGGATTTTAGTGCCATTATTTTCATTCAATTTGGGTGTTGAAACGGGGCAGTTAATTGTGACGACTATTTCGTTACCCATCATTTGGTGGTTGCACACAAAACCACTCATCGAAAAATACTTCGTGCCAATTTCATCGGTATTTGTGTGTTTAGCAGGTGGATTCTGGTTAATTGAACGCACGATTTTATAAAAATAATAAATGAGGAAATTATGAAAAAAAATCATCCTTTTAAATTGACTCTGTTATCACTGGCGATTTTGGCAAGTTGCTCGGCTTACGCACACGCCGAATATACCGAAGCAGAAAAAGAAATTACGGCAACTGACAATGATTCAACCAAAAAATCTAAAAAAGTAAAAAAATCAAAATCCGCAAAAAAAGACAATGAACCTGTTGAATTTGACGATATGGTCATTACCCAACGTGCCGATTCATTGGTTGGAATTGCTGCCAGTGCGTCACAAGGTAACGTCGGACAAGAACAATTAAAATATCGTCCTGTCACGCGCCCAAGTGAAGTGCTAGAAACCGTCCCTGGTTTGATTTCAAGCCAACACAGCGGCGAAGGTAAAGCCAGCCAGTATTATTTGCGTGGTTTTAATTTAGATCATGGCACAGATTTTTTAACGCAAGTTGACGGCGTGCCTGTGAATTTACCATCGCATTCGCATGGTCAAGGTTGGATGGATACCAACTTTTTAATTCCTGAAATGATTAAAACCATCGGCTATCAAAAAGGAAATTATTATGCAGATACTGGCGATTTTTCGAGTGCAGGCTCGGCAAACATTCAGTATTTTAGTGATTTACCTGAACACACAGTGAAATTTACAGGCGGTAGCTTTGATTATTATCGTGGTGTTGTGATGGGATCGCAAAAAGTCGGTGACGGTAATTTAGCGTATGCGGGTGAAACCGTTCACAACGGTGGCCCTTGGACGGTTAGCAACGATTACATGAAATTCAACGGCGTTTTAAAATACAGCGAAGAACACGGGAATCATGGTTGGAGTGTAACAGGCATGGCGATGGAAGCGGATTGGAATTCAACCGACCAAATTCCTATGCGGGCTGTCACTGACGGTACAATTAGCCGTTTTGGCAATATCGACCCAACGGATGGCGGCGCGAGTCAACGGTATAGTTTAACATCTGAATGGCATCGTCAAGATAAAGACAGCAAGACACAAATCATGACTTATGGTTTGTACACAAAACTCAATTTATTCTCAAATTTTACTTATTTCATGAATGATCCTGTTAATGGCGATCAATTTGGACAACCCGATGAGCGGTTTGTCACTGGTTCAAAAGCGACTCACACGATTTTTCATAAATTAGGGCGATTTGATTCTGAAAGTACCTTTGGTTTGCAGTTTCGTAACGACAATATCAATAACGCTTTGTTGAAAACGAAAGCACAACAAGTTTTAGGAATCACTCGAAAAGATACCATTTGGCAAAGCAGTTTAAGCCCGTATTTTGACAACAAAACAACGTGGACAAATTGGCTCAAGACAGATTTAGGATTACGTTTCGATGGTTATCGTTTTAATGTGTCAAAAAGTAATCAAGCGGCAAATGATGGTACTGTCTACGATGGATTAGTCAGTCCAAAACTGGGCATGGTGTTTGGTCCTTGGGCTGAAACGGAGTTTTATTTAAACGGTGGTTTAGGTTTTCACAGTAACGATGCACGCGGTGTAAATACGACCGTTGACCCTTTAACTGGTAAGGCAACGGATAGTGATGGAAATCCAATTCAAAAAGCTGTTCCTTTAGCGAGGACTTACGGTGCAGAAGTAGGTATGCGTAGTAACTGGATTAAAGGCTTAAACAGTACCTTAGCAATTTGGTGGCTTGATATTGATTCAGAACTTATTTTTGCAGGCGATGCGGGAACGACGGAAGCCAGTCATCCTAGCCGTCGTTACGGGATTGAATCGGCGAACTATTATTCGCCAACCGAATGGCTTACGTTTGATGCTGATTTGAGTTTCTCAAAAGCACGTTTTCAAGGTCATCCAGTGGAAGGCAATTATATTCCTGGCTCAGTTGAAACTGTTATTGCGTCTGGAGCAACATTCCATGATGTATTTGGTGGATTTTATGGTGGTCCTCGATTACGTTATTTTGGTCCGCGTGCTTTGATTGAAGACAATAGCGTGCGTTCAAAAGAAACAATGATGCTTTCTGCGATGGTCGGCTATGAGTTCAATAAACATTGGAAACTGCAAGGTGAGCTTTTCAATTTGCTAAACAGAAAGGACAGCGGCATTGACTACTACTACGGCTCATGTTTAAAAACTGATGCAAGTTGTCCAGCAGGCGGTAATCAAGATATTCATTTTCACCCCGTCGAACCATTAAGTTTTAGAATGACGTTATCGACCAGCTTTTAAGTAATAAAAAAGGCGTGATAATTTCACGCCTTTTTTACTCGTAAATCTCAATTTAATTTTTTATTTGAAACTGATTTCCAGTGCTTCTAACGCATGGACACAATCGGGCGTAGCTTGTAATTCAGTGTTACCCGACTCGCCGCGACATTCCGTATTTTTTGTTTGTGCAGCTTTTATGTTTGCTGTGTACCAGCCGACACTTTTTGCCTCGTCAGATTTTGAGCCTGCAATGCCCACTTGTTGAAATGCAATAATAGTCGTCAATGCAGAAACAGCTGCAGCAATAATAATTTGGTTTTTGCTTAATTTTTTCATTTTTTATCTCACAGTTAGAATATTGAAATTGATTCGCTCAACTCTTGTGAGCGACAACTCACAAGTTGTATTTAGTTTAATCACAACTTCACCGTTTGAAAATGTGGCAAATTGTCGCGCGACACTTTGTCACGCGGCAATTTGTCGCAGTTTGAGCGATTATTTAATGTCACGCACCAAACGAAAGCCAATATCGCCGGAGCGTGTCATGGGCAAACCGCTATAACGTGTCGCTGAACGCAAATTGCTATATTTCGCCACCCAACTTCCGCCACGATAAATTTTATATTGCCCCGTTTCGGAACCTTTTGGATTGGTCACGAGACTATTTTTGTAACCATTTGGATCATACCAATCTTGCACCCACTCCCAAACATTGCCGTGCATATCGACTAAACCCCACGGATTAGCTGTTTTTTGACCGACCTCGTGGGTGTCGCCGCCATAACCTTCGTTACCAAACCACGCATATTGCCGAATGTTTTTTGGATCATCACCAAATGACCAAATGGTTTGTGTGCCAGCTCTGGCGGCATACTCCCATTCCGCTTCGGTCGGCAAACGGTAAAAATCTCCTTTTTCACGGTCATTTAATTTTTCAATAAATGTTTGCGTATCATTCCAACTGACTTTTTCAACGGGTCGATACATACCTTTAAACTTACTCGGATTGCTACCCATTACATCTTCCCATTGCTTCTGGGTGACTTCCGACTCGCCCAAGTAAAACGGCTTGTCGATGCAAACTTTGTGTTGTGGCAATTCGTTTGCAGTTGTTTGCTTGTCTTTGTCACTGAGTTCGGTTTGTTTGTCCTGTCCCATTTGAAAACAACCAGCTTCAATTTTCACAAACCGAATCCCCTCAAAACTTTTCATTTCGGCGGCTAATACATTTTGCGCCATTAAAAACATAGAAATTAACGCAATTTTATTTTTATTATTCATGACTTGACCTCTAAATGTGCACTGTGAATTGACCCGCAGCTATTATAATGACGCTAACAGAATTCACTATTTGTTTATCGCCTTATGATTAAAACGATGCTTTACACCAGTTTATTTCTGGTCAGTTGTGCGACTATGCCACAAAATTTATTCACCACATTTTATCCAAAAACCTCGGTTGGACTTTTAGAAATCAGCAGTTTCGATGTTTATAAAGATGGCGAAACCTTACACGCATTGGTTTCTGGTTTGAAGACGGAAAAAGATAAAACTCAAACCGTGCGTTATTTACAATCTATCAATAATGGCAAACATTGGTCGTCACCTGTCGATATTCAAAATATTTTCCCGCCCGCCATCGCCACTCGTGGTAACGATGTTCAGCTTGCTGCTAATGGACAAAATTTGGTCGCAATTTGGCAAATACAAGGCGACATTCCAAATAGTGGCCCGTTAATTAGCACTTATTCACACGATGCAGGTAAAACCTGGCAAGCAGGCAAAAATCCCGCTGTTGATAATATTGGTGACCAATCGCACGCGGATTTAATTGCCGATAAAAAAGGAATTTTTCATAGCGTTTGGCTCGCTGACCCCGAAGAAAATGGCTATCAAAGTTTGCGTTATGCGCGTTCGATTGATAGTGGCGAAAACTGGCAACCACCTTCGAAGCTCGATGATTCAAGCTGTTCCTGTTGTTGGAACACGCTGGCTGTATCACCTAATAACGAACTTCATGTGTTGTATCGTGATATGAATCCGCGTGATATGACATTACTCAGTTCCAGTGATAATGGCAAAAATTGGCAAAGTAAAAAAAACGTCGGAAAATTTGATTGGTATTTTGACGGTTGTCCACACGTTGGCGGTGGTATTGCATTCGATGAAAATAATGATTTTTACGCTAGTGTTTGGACAGGCGAAGCATCGAAATCGAGTTTATACACGGTGAATTCAATTACGAATTCACCTATCAAAATTAGCAAAAATGGCACGCACAGCGATATTACTATTTTAGACAATCGCGTTGTTATCGTTTGGGACGAAATGAATAAAGATGGAACTGGAATTTTTATCGCACAATCTTTTGATAAAGGTGCAACGTGGTCAATACCACATCGTTTGTCGGCAAATGGCACAAATGCTACCCACCCACGCATCGTGGCTACCGAAAATAACGCTTTGATTTTGTGGACAGAAAAACAATCGAAACAAACCAGTCAATGGGCAATGACGTGGCTGGAATAATCTATTTCGCAATCACCGCAATTAAGTCTTCTTTTTTCACTGTTCCGGCGTGGCGATAAATAATCTGCCCCGCTGAATTCGCCACCACAGTATAAGGCACAGTATTCGCGCTGTTACCAAGTTGTTGTGCTAAATTAAAACCATCCCATTCGCTACTAATCAACACAGGGTAATTTATACTTACTGTATTTTTGTAGCGCGTCACCGCTAGTAATTCGTCAATCGCAATTCCAATAAACTGCACATTCTGTTTACCAAATTGCATTTGTAATTGCATAAATTCGGGAATTTCTTTTAAACACGGTTGGCACCAAGTCGCCCAAAAATTGATAACCAAGGTTTTGCCCTGCCATTCTGAAATACTGTGCATTTTTTCGTCAGTATCAGGAAAATTAAATACGGGCAAAATATCGTCTGCGTGGACGTGAAAACAGCTACATAAAAGAAAAAACAGCGCGGTTATTTTTAGGTTTTTCATTGCGTTAAGGTTACGAAGTTTAAGGTTTAACCAGGTTATAATAAGTCTCCTTTCTAATTCAAGTATTAACTTTTTATGACAGCTGATTACACAAAAAACTTTTTAAAATCATTACTTTTTACGGTCGCCTTCGCCTCACCATTTTCGGTTTTTGCCCACGCCATTATGGTTAAATCGCAACCCGAACAAAACGCGACCCTTACCGTTTCACCTAAGCAAATCGACGTATGGTTTAACGACAAAGTCGGTAGCGAATACAAAGCCATCGCCGTCATCGATAGTAAAGGCAATCGCGTCGATAACAAAGACGTGCAACAAGAAATGCTTGATGGCTCGCATTTGTATTGCACCATTCCCGCATTACCCGCCGACTCTTATACCGTCCGTTATCGAGTGGTTTCAATCGACACACACATCGTCACTGGCAAATTTCAATTCACTGTCAAACCATAATTTATGAAAAACAATTTTATTTTAGGTGTGTTATTCACGGGCGCATTATTAGCAGGTTGCGATATGTCGGAAAAACTAGGCACACCACCCCAAATCGCCGATGTAAATAGTGTTGGTTGTTTAGTCGCCAACGATTTTTACGCTGTACATTTCAGCGCATATTTAAAACCCAAACAAGGCAACGAGCGCGAAGCTTTACTAACGCCATACTGTCAAGAATTACCGAATGTAGGCAAAGTATTTTTTGCAGCAGATTTAATCGACCGTGATATTCGCAAAACACCGATTGGCATTCGGGTTGTCGAAATTGAGAAAATCGGCGACAAACCAAACGACTTCAAAGAAATTCGAGAATTAAACCGCGTTGAACCCAAAATATATTCCAAAGGTGTCGTTGAAGCACAAGCCGATTTAGATAAAAAAGGGGATTACGCGCTGATTTTGTTGATTGGTGGTGAAGAGGCAATTTCGGATGAAGACCAATTGAAAATTACGCTTCATGTCGGTGTAAATCCATTCGCATGGTTTAAAGAAAAACAAATATGGATTGTTAATAAAGCTGCAAAACTTTTTTGATAAAAAATTATCTTGTCTCAAATAAAAACCCCCGCTGTTTATACAACGAGGGTTTTTCTTTTCAGATAGCTTAAGCTAAACGATTAGATGAACACAGGAATTAATGGAGCATCCACTGTAATCATTTGACGTTTGCCAGCTTCGTCGAAGAAGAACAACAAACCAGCGAAACGACTGTCTGGATCGTAAATCAAATCGGCTAAACGATAAACTTCCCAAGCCGCGTCAGACGCAGTAACTTGAACAGTTCTTGTTTGACCAGGTGCTAATGGGCTGTTATCACTAACAGTTAAACCATCTTCAGCCAATAAATCATCCGGATAACCAGTTGTATCTTCCAACACTGCTGAGTCTAAGAAACGAACAGAAGCCGTGTTGAATTCACCTAAACGAACAGCTGAATCGCCGTTGTTGGTGATTTTCAAGGTCATTTGCATAGCACGACCTGGTACACGGTAAGTAGCATCTTCAACTTTAACAGTAACAGTTTTCGCAGGCATTTCGACTGTTTTCATACCGCGTAACAAACCAGCTTGTAATGGCGTTGTAATTGGATATTTTTCATTCGTTGATGTCATAGCGGTTGCAACAAGTGCAATAGTACCCGCTACAAACGCCATACCAACTTTTCTGTCAGTGGCTGTAATTAAAGTATTCGCTTTACCAGATTCCATCGCAATTGAACGTGGAATGAACATCGGTTTACGAATCCAGTAAGCCAACCAAGCCAAACCTAAGGCATACCACAAAGCGTGCCAGAAGTAAGTGTTATCTAAATTGTAAGTTTCAAGATCGATAGTTTCACCTGTCAAAGTTGTAACAGGGTTAACGAAATCTTTCATAGAACCAGTAATGGTTGTCCATTTACCAGGCCCGATGATTGGACCGCCACCTTGAACGTTCATCATAGAATGAACGTGCCAATCGCCTGGGCGACGTGCTTTCAATAATACTTTGAATTCATAAGTTTCGCCCAATTCCAAAGATACTGAACGTGGTACTAATTGACCACCAATCCAAGAACCTTGACGAATGAACACAGGACCAGGAATACCAACGTTTAAAAATGATACTTCTGGTTTATCAACGGTTTCTGGCCATCCTAAGAAAACGTAGAATTTACCAGTAACTGTCATAGTATCGTTTACTTTCACTTCTTCTTTTGACCAATTTAAGTCAAACCAGTGAATAGTACGCATACGCATGAACGCTGCTTGTGATTTTTCACCATGAGCCGCAGCTGTTGGTGTATAAAGCATCGCAGCCGAAGAAGCAGCTAGCAATGCGACAAAGGACAATTTAGCAACTTTGTCTTTTAATAATTTCATATATCCCCCTAGTGGTAATGTAATTCTTAGATTAAAGGTTTTCGCTGCTGATAAAATCAGTAGAAGCGAACCAACGACCAAAGAAATGCCACAAGAAGTAAATGATGATACTTACGAAACCAGAGAAGAATGCAGATACTGGAGCAACGTCTTTACCGAAAGTTCTTAAGGTACCTTTTTCTACCATACGGATGTATTCAGGTGTACCAGTTCTTACATAATTGTAACCTTGTAAGTCAGCTAAAGTCATCATCATACCGTTGTATTCAACGGGTACATGCAATGGAGCAATAACTGGCCAGTTACCTGGATAGAACAATAAGCCCCATGCCAAACCACCAACAACAGCGGTTAATGTCATGCTGCCACCCAACAACATGATGCCGTCTAATACGATAGCTCCAGGCATTAAGTTTGAAGGGAAACAGAAGTTTACTGGGAAATATGTCCAACCCCAGAAGTTTAAGTAACGGTTAACCCATTCACCTAATAACAAACCTAATACACAAACTACTGCACCAAAAGGCAAACGGTAGCGGTACCACAAACATGCTTGAACAGCTGCTGGGAAGGTGATTGACACGATCGGTGCAACAGTTACCCACAAACGTCTATCTTTCCAGTCAGTCCAGAAATCCCAGTCACCACCAGTCAACATATAGTGAATGTGATAACCACCTAATACTACGAAGAACAACGTAAACAAAATCATCCAGTCAAATGTGCGTGAAACTTTTACTGCTTCAGCACGCGACCGTACAGCTGATTGAGATGCGCTCATTAGCTTACCTCCTAAAGGATTTAAATTATTTTTATATACTACCTACCTCTTTTACTGCTCTACCTTAAAATTATAGAGCAGCGGGAGATAGTAATTACAACCGTGACTTAAATTATGCTAAGTCTTTTTTCAAAAGTTTTGACAACGATTGAACTTCGATGTTCACAACGCCCATTACACCCAAAGCAGCCCATCCGAAGAATACGAAACCGTAGTGTAAAGGTGCAACGAACAATTCTTCCATAAACCAGAAAGTGTGACCCCATTCGTTTAAGCCAACATTTGGCAAAATCATGAAAGGTCCAATTACAGCTACCAAATACATTAAAGGAAGACCTTGTTGGTAAGCTGGCAATCTTGTTTTCGCATACAATAAAGCACTTACACCAGTAATGATGTAAATTGGGTATGCTAAGTAGAATTCGATGATGTGACTTGGTGTAAAGTCGGTATCACGAACGATTGTTTGATGCCATGTACCATCTTGTTCTGTGAAATAAGATGCGCCATAGTAAATAGCGATACCGTACATACACAACCAGATCCAATGTGTAAAGTGTCTTCTCAACTCTTCACGTGGTGTGATAGACATTACTTTACGATCGCGAGATTTCCAAATGTAACCCCACAATACCGATGCAGTCACGATTTCAGCAACCATTTCAATGTAAAGGAAGTTCATCCAGTACGTTTCGAACTCAGGTGCAAATGAATCTAAGCCAGCTGACCAGCCGTAAATTCCTTCATACCAACGAACCCATGCGTAAAACACTATATAAAGTGCTGCGCCTGCGAACATATTTTTTTTGTTTAAAAGCGGTGCTTCTGCAGCATCAGCTTTCACTGATTCAGTTGTAGCTGCCATTTCTACCTCCTAGAATTACTAAATCCCCGATTTTTCGGGAGTCATGTTTTCACATCCTTTTCCCGCATTTTGAACGCTATAACTGCGTCAAAATGTCGCAACTCCATTTAGCGAATGCAAGTCTACCAGTTCATTCTTTGTTGTCAATAATAATGCTCTAAATAATTTTCTAAATGACACACAATCTTTTTTCGCACTAAAAATTCAATCATTTTTGTCGGTTAAAATAACGAGACAACATCCATCGACCGCTACCAATAATCAATACAATCATCAACAAACTAACGATTCCGCCTAGCTTTAACACTGACCAATCAAGTAAATAGGCATCTGATTTTATTGGCGTACTAATCGCGGGAATACTCGGTAAATCACCATCGCCACCACCTACTTTCAATTGCGCTTTCATACCCTTTTCCGCGTGTTGTGCCAATTCGCAATGCACCAAATATGTCTTTTTTTGACTCGGCATAATCAAACTCGCGTGTAATTCTCCTTCGCCATAAAGTTCCAAATGCAACATTCCATCGGGATACAAATAACCAGGCAAACCGTGAATCATAAATTGGTGGCGAATTTGGTCATCATTGATAAAGGTAATATTGATTTTTGCACAAGGTTTCACCTCCCATTGTTGCTGGTCAAAGGCAAACATTTTTCCATTAAATTTCGCCGCGTATTTTTGTCCAGCGTGAACAGTCAAATTTACTGTTTCAGAAATTTGTGGGCAATCTTTTGGCAAATTATCTGAATTCGCATTCATTACCATGCCTTTTTCGTCCATTTGCATACTCGCAAAACTCACTTGCGAAATTATGAGCAACAATGCGATTAAAAATTTATTATTTTTCATAAAGTTTGTTTCGTAAGTAAATATGCAACGCCAAAATGAATGTGCCAACTAACAATCCAATCACCATACAAAATGCAATCAACTCTCCATGACTTGGAATAACTTTTCCAGCATCGCCAAATAAATTCGCCCAATCCCCGTTCGCCCAAGGCGGACGCTGTTTAGCGTAGTATTCTTTGTTGAACACATCATTAAATAATTCGTCGTGCATTTTAGGCATCCCTTGTACGTCGAGTAGTGATTTATATGCCAAAATCGCCATATTCCCTCCAGGCTCCATGCCATCTGTCGTTGTTCCAGTTGGCACATGATCATGAAACATCCACAATCCCGCGCCGTAACTATTCAAGCCGTCATTTTTTGTTTTTAACGATAAATCCAATCGTTGTGCCGTGGCAATATCGAAAACATCTCGAGTTAATTGCAAACCTTGCGGCGCATCGACACCGTCATAAGCCATAATCGTTGCCTTATGTCCGTGAAAATGCACCGCAATCGCGGAACGTTGTAAATTCGCAATGTGTAATTTAATACGTTCATCTTCGCCCGCAATAATCATTGCATCACGCAAGGTATAAGGAAACGAATGCCCGTTAAGTAAAAAATAATTCTCAGTCGAAGTCGTCATGTTGTAATCACGACTCATTTTCTGGCTGATTAAACGCGGATCATTGGCTTCTTGAGGAATTTTAGAGAGTTGCTTATCTATAGATTGATAATGTAAATCATATTCTTGATCATAGTTTTTCTTAACTGCTACTGCCAAATGACGCACCTGTCCTGCCCCGATATTAAAAGTTTGCACCCAATTATTCGGTGCATTTTCTTCCACGATAATCATACCGTTTAAGCCCATCATGAAATGTTGAGCCGTTTGAACATGGCAGTGATAAAGCATTGTTCCTGCGTGGCGCGGTTGAATTTCGTAAGTATGTTGTTTTCCTGGAAAAATAGCGTGTTCTTCCATACCGTCATTATCATGACCATCGGCAGTTAAAAATGGATGATCCACACCATGCAAATGAATTGTGTGCGGCAAATAATGCGTGTTTTCTAAAGTGATAAAAACCTTGTCACCTTGTTCAACACGAATCACAGGCGAAGGCGCACGCAATAACGGATGAGCAACGCGAGAATTAAAATTCTTCACCGCCATTCCCTGCATTTTCGGCGCGAATACCCACAACGACGGCTGCAAACCTGGGGCAGTATTATAAGTATTCATTAAATAATCGCCATCAGGACTAAAACCATTTAGCTCAACCACTTCCAATTTGATATGAATCACGTCGGGGTCGCCATCACCATCCAAATCTTCGCCCATCGTGACTGCGTCTTGTGCCAAATTACTTTGCATTAACGTCATCATCGAAACATTGTTTGTACCTTTAACCGCTGTCGCAATCGTGTAAGGATTATCGGGTTCACACGCTGGTGAAGCCGCGATTTTTACGCCTTCAATTTCTTGTGCGTCGCGCCACTCAACATGATCATCGGTACACGGCTTTTCAACATTCGCATTATTCGCCTCACTAAAGATAGTCCTCGGCGGATTTTCACGCGCGTGTTTTTCAATGATGGGAAACCACTGCGTAATCACGATTACTAAAGCCGTCGTAATCGCTAACAAGCTAAAAACTAAATACTTTTTTTGCATAAATTTCTAAATTTAATTTTTCATAATGACGTGATTGTACACAAAAATGCGCGTGAGTTTTTTTTAGGCGCAACTTTAAAAAACAATCTATTTCAAATGACACAACCTGTCGTCACGGTATGTTATTGTTTTTATCATTCTTTCAAAACTAGAATCACTCATGACTAAAACCACTGAACACGATAAAACCGCCGTTCGCTTAACTGAAATTCTGACCATCTTGCAACATCACATCGTTCAATTTGAATACAAAAACAAAACTTACCGCGCTGAATCTTACAAACTCGTGAACCACAAAGCGATTTGGTATCTCGCCGCAAAAGTTGAAAACATAAAGCGTTTTGTTTTACCCAAATGAAAGGCATTGTGATTGAAAGTGAAATGTTTTCTCCCGATGCGACAACGCATCAAATTATCGAGCAAGAAGACAGCATTTGGTTTGCCGAAAATAAACGTGAAGTGGTTTTGAAAGTCGATAGTTCGGTCGCACAGTATTTCAAACGCCGCGATTTATTACCGAATCAACAAATTGATAAAACTCTTGAAGATGGCAGTTTGATTGTGTCATCGCGGATTGCTCACGACCACCAAATTTTGCCGCTGATTCGATATTGGTTGCCAAATGTGCAAGTAATTAGTCCGAATGAATTGCGTCACACGTTGTTTCAAGGTTTACGGGATTATTTAAATGATGACGAATAATTATTTTCACCGCCATTTTTAGGATGACACAACCTGTCGTCGGTGTGTGTTATTGTCACTGTTAAAAATTAACGCTCTAAAATTCAAAAAAGGAGAATTACATGGAATATGAACAAATTATTGAACAAATTTTTGCCAGCACTACCAATCAAATTGCCGCAACAGTTATTGCATTTCTAACGTTACTTGCATTGCTTGGCATATTTACACCTACAAATGTAAAAATTAAAAATTTTGCTAAACAGTCACCTGCAATTTTGGCAACTGTTGGTATCTTTTTTAGTTTTTGGGGGATTTCTATTGGGTTGATTGCCTTAGATTTAACGGATATACAAGGCAGTATTCCAAAATTATTAGACGGTTTGAAAATCAAATTTATCGCCAGTTTAAATGGAGTTATCTCAAAATCGAACACGAGCCACATTAGAACATTGTTTAATGTTACCAAATGTTTCCTCAGAACGGTTTTGGATTCGTCAGATTCTAACCGCAAATGGTTTATCTTCAAGCAAGCCAATACTGGTAAATGGGGTTGAAGATACAAAACTTTCGCGCCGTGTTGAATTCAGGATTAAAACAAATTCGGAAAATCAAATTATGAAAATTTTGAAACGGGAAACCACATGAAATTCACACTTTTCACCAGCTTAATTATTTTCGCGTTATCGGCTCAAGCGGCCGAAAAACGCATTTATTCAACTGATGCAATTGGTAATCGCCAGTACGATAAACCGTCTTACATGATTTCGGATAATGGACGAATTTACGAAACGGATTCAATTGGCAATCGCCAATATGACAAACGGTCATTTGAAATGAAGTGATTTTTGACAAAAAAGAGACGCAATTCGCGCCTCTTTTCAAAAAAGCAGGGCGTTCTATTCAATCAAAATGAACTTAAAAACTAAGCGGCAAAATTTTTCGCTGCAAAATTCCAATTCACTAATGCCCAGAAGGCTTCCAAATACGCAGGACGCGCATTGCGGTAATCAACGTAGTAAGCGTGTTCCCAAACGTCACAAGTTAAAATCGGCGTTTGACCTGCAGTTAATGGGCAACCGGCATTACTTGTACTAACGAGAGCCAAACTGCCGTCTGCATTTTTAACAAGCCACGCCCAACCCGAACCAAATGTTGTCACAGCACATTTGGCGAATTCTTCTTTGAATTTCGCAAACGAACCAAATGTTGCGTTAATCGCATCGCCTAATTCGCCAGTCGGTTCACCACCAGCGTTTGGAGCTAAACAATTCCAATAAAACGTGTGATTCCAAACTTGCGCGGCATTGTTAAAAATTCCACCCGTTGATTTAACAACGATTTCTTCGAGTGACAAACCTTCAAATTCAGTTCCAGGAACTAAATTGTTTAAGTTGGTGACGTAAGTTTGGTGGTGTTTGCCGTGGTGAAATTCTAAGGTTTCAGTTGAAATATAAGGCGCGAGTGCGTCTCTTTCAAACGGTAAAGCGGGAAGTTCAAACGCCATAAAAATCTCCTAAAATAAATAATAACCAAGTAATTTAATGCGGAATAACTTTAGCATTGATTGGGAATTAAATAAACCAGCGTTCGTATGCGAAACTCAGGTACTTGTTAAAAATTCTAACGATAAGAGTGGCGCGTAAAAATTCGGTCGAAAAAATTATGAATCACCAATGCTAGTAAAATGAGTGCAGTACCGATGATAATTTTTAATGTCATCGGTTCATTATTCACAGAATGTCCTAGCCACAGCGACAATACCGGTGAGGCTAGTGTCACGAGTGAAACTTGCGTCGCAGAACGTTTCGACAACAGATAGTAGTACAACAAAAAACCCGCTGGCGTAGCAATCACACCCAAATACAGCACAGATAAAAAAGTCGTCAGCGAAAATTGCATCGAAATGTGTCCGTCAAACACGCTCCAAGTGGCGAAATATAGCGGTATTGAAAATAATAAACCGCCAGTAACTTGCGAAAGAGGCGGTAATTTTTGGGGAATCCGTTTAATGGCAATCGCGCTAATCGCTTGTAACGAAATTGAACCCAAAACGCCGAAAATTCCTAACATCGCGTGGGAATCTAATTCGCCCGCCGAGCCAAACATCGTGCCTAAACCGACTATGCCGAGCAAATAAGACAGAATTTTTCCCGTCGTTAAGCTACGTTCATACAACCAAATCGCCGCAAAAATCGCGGTCATCAATGGCGTTAAACCACTAATCACTGAAATCCAACCAGACGGAATAAATTGTGCTGCCCAATAAACAACGGACATTGCGCCGTAAATTTGCACCGCGACGGCGAGATAAGTTAAACAGGCGGGGCGTGTGAAGGGCAGGCGTTTTTTGAAAAATAACAATAGTGCAACCATACACACCATGCCAATACTCATGCGCGAAGTCACGCTCCATAAAACACCAAATCCATCCACGCTCCATTTAATCGCTAACGGCGTGGTCGCCCACAATAAAACGATTCCAAAATACGCGAAAAAAATTTGCATCGTTTTTAAAGTGGATGACTGAAAATTAGCGTACTGCGCCAATGCGCGTCGCTTCGGGAACTTCTACTAAACCACCAGTTTTAACGTCATAAATGTAACCATAAACCGGAATGTCGCTAGGCACGAGCGGATGATTTTTAATGCGAATCACGTCTTCAACAACGCTTTGCACTAAATCACTGATGGTTAGCCACGAAATGTGTTTGGCTTCATGCGAACCACCACCTTCACAGCAATCATGCCAGCCATTTTCATCCACCGTTGCCGCTTTTAAACTACTCGCCAACAAATCACGCATAATTTCATCGGTAAATGTTTGCATACCGCAATCTGTGTGATGAATTACAAACCATTCTTTGGTGCCGAGTAATTTGTACGAAATCACCAACGAACGAATTGCATCATCGCTCGCCCGTCCACCAGCATTACGAATAACGTGAGCATCGCCTTCGCTTAAACCAGCATATTTCGCGGGATCTAAACGCGCATCCATGCAGGTTAAAATGGCAAATTGTCGCGCGGGCGGCATGGCTAAATCGCCTTTTTCAAAATTAGCGTAATATTCACGATTTGCGAGCAAAACTTCATTTAAAACTTTTGACATAAAACACCTCATTATTGTGAATTGAAAAAAGCTTCCGCGTCCTTCTGTGTAACGCTAAAAAGCGGGCATAGTGTAACAGGTGTGTCCGCTGTTTTTAACAGATGCCAAATTATCAATGAACGAATGAATGTAAGTTATACTACGCACAAGCTGCATGACTAGTATGTGGCACTTTTTAAATCGAGTCCCCCGCACTGTTAACTCCCATTCAATTCGTTAAACAGATGCGGATTCCATTTTTAATAATTCTTTTGAGCGGAAGTAAAACCATGGCAAATTTTATTATTGGGCGGCAGCAAATTCTTGACAGAAAACTGAATGTTTATGCTTATGAGCTTTTGTTTCGGGGTCAAGGTTTTGACCTGACTGATAGAGATGAGGCAACACAAGCAACTAATCAAATTATTACTGATGCAATTTTAGAAGTAGGCATTAACAATATCGTTGACGAACACCGCGCGTTCATTAACTTTACGACGCAAAACATTTTAGAAAAAACGCCGTTATCGTTACCGAAAGATCGTATCGTTATCGAAGTTTTAGAAAATGTGAAAATCGACTTACGGGTGATTAACAATCTGCGTGAAATGTCGCAACAAGGCTATTTGATTGCGTTAGATGACTTTGTCTTTACCGAGGAATGGAAGCCATTAGTTGAATTCGCGAACATTATTAAACTTGATGTTTTAGAAATGGGCGAAATGAAGACTCGCGACGCGATTGCTCAACTTGCACCGTATAACCTAAAAATTCTGGCTGAAAAAGTTGAAACACACAGCGAATATCAGTATTTACGCGAATTGGGTTGTGATTACTTTCAAGGTTTCTTTTTTAGTAAACCGAATTTAGTTGAAGGTAAACGCATGGGTATCAACCAATTAGCCGCCGTGCGCTTGTTGACAACTATCAATAATCCCAATGTTGAGTTTGATGAATTAACAAAAGTCATTTCAGAAGATGTAGGATTGAGCTACAAATTATTGCATTATATTAACTCAGCATTTTTCTCGATTCCCAGTAAGATTGAATCTATAAATCAAGCCATTACCTACCTCGGTATGAACGAATTGAAACGTTGGATTAACATTTTGATGCTGTCTTCGTTATCAGATAAACCTGCCGTGGTCATGCAAAATGCGTTGATTCGCGGCAAAATGTGCGAGTTATTGGCGAAAATTGTGGGGCAAAAAACGGCAAACTTCTTTTTAATTGGAATGTTATCGTCGTTGGACAGTATTTTAGATATTTCGTTGGAAGAAGCGATGGAACAATTACCTTTGGGCGACGATATTATCGAGGCAATTTTGCATCACAAAGGCTTAGGTGGTGAGGCGTTAAATTGTGTTCTCAGTTATGAACATTGGGATACAGGTGCGATTACATTTAGCAATGTAGATCAAGCTGTTATTGGTAACGCTTACATTGAAAGCATCAATTGGGCGACAAAAGTCATGAGTAACGTTTAACGTCTAGGCTACAAAAATTGATAGGCAAAAAAGCGAAGTTTTTACCTCGTTTTTTTGTTTGTAGGATTATTTGCTAATTTTCAAGACGCAAACGCATCGGCATAAATTTCTTTTAACGACGCGCCTTGTAAATAGGCTGCGCGTTTTGAATGCAACACCATTTCGGGTTGACCGCACAAATACACGCGCCAACCGTTTAATTTCGGAAATTTTTCAAGTGCTATTTGATTGGCGCGACCTAATGTGTATTTTCCAGAAACGTCCGCACCTGACAAGCACGGTATGTAATGAAAATTGGGATGTTTTTGAGTTAATGCAGTTAATTTTTCTTCTAAATACAAACCAGATTCGTCACGACTACCGTGAAATAAATGAATTTCCCCCTGATGTTTATGTGAAAGTGCATCTCGAATAATACCGTATAACGGCGCAAGTCCCGTTCCCGTTCCGATAAGTAATAGCAGTTGTTCAGCCTGACCCTCGACGTAATGACAATTGCCTTGTGCGTGCGAAAAACTCAATGACATTCCAACCTCTAATTCGTCAGCCACCCAACGGCTAAATTGCCCATTTGGCAAAATACGAATATGAAACTCTAATTCGTGTTCACCATTTGGAGTATTGGCAATTGAATAACTGCGAATCACACCGTCATTGCGACGCAAATTCACAAATTGCCCCGCAAAAAAGGCTAACGGTTCTTTCGATTTTAATTTGAGAAAAACAACGTTAGACGATAATTCTATTTTTTCGATAACTTCGGCTTCAAGCCACACGCTTTCGGCGTTTGGCAACACAACCGTCATATCGTTTTCTGGCTGACAAATACACGATAGAAAATAATTCTGTTTTTGTTGGGTGTCTTTTAAACCTACTTGTGATGCAGAGGGCGGTGCATTATCAAGACTACGCATTAAACATGATTGACAAACACCTGCTTTACAACCGTAAGGAACTTGAACATTGTTGCGTAGCAACGTGTGTAAAATAGTTTCGTTGTTTTCAGTTTCGAAAGTTTGTTCATTGAATTTAATGCGTGTCATGATTTTTAACCTTTTTATTTACCTAAAACATCGGTACGAGTGGTTTCGGCAATCGCCGCAACTTGCCCAATCAATTCTTGCGAAACGCCTAATTCAGTCAGGGTTGCTGCTAAATTTTCAACAACCGCGTCGAAATGGCTATTGTCTAAACCCATTTTGACAAATTTGGCGTGACCATCACGCATATCTTTACCGCTGTAATTAGCGGGACCGCCGAATGCCATTGTCAAAAAAGCTTTTTGTTTAGCGGCTTGTGTGTCCATATCAACGCCGTCAAAAAAACGATTGATGCGATAATCTGCTAAAACTTTACGGTAAAAAATATCAACAGCTGCATTAACAGCCGCTTCGCCGCCGAGTTGTTCAAATAAAGTCGCATTCGCTGTACTTTCAGTCATGATTTTAAACTCCAAAAGTTATTATTATTGTTCGAGCTAAATCGCCCGAAAATAGTTTATAGTAACTAAAATACTTATACAATATAACCATTATATAAGTTAATAATTTTAAAACTTTTTAGTCCTCTTTTATGAACAAAATAAGTCAACGACAACACGAAATACTTGAACATTTTTTATCGCGAAAGCAAGGCTTGAGCATTGAAGAATTAGCCGCCGCTTTAGGAATTTCACGGACGGCAGTGCAGCAACATTTTATTACTTTAGAAAACGAAAGCTATATTGAAAAAAATGCGACAACTAAAACAACAGGGCGCCCGGTTATACGTTACGCAATCACAGATAAAGGCATCAATCATTTCCCCAAACACTATGCGTGGCTTGCGGATTTGATGTTAGAAAATTTGCTCGAAACGTTTTCTATTGAAGATAGCGAAATTTATATGACGAAATTGGGCAATAAACTCGCAGGACAATTGCATCAATTTGAAGGCAAACCGTTAACCGAACGTGTGATGCAATTGATGGTGGTGATGAATGAATTGGGTTTTGTCGTTCAAGAAACCCAAAATGAACAAGGTAAAAAATGCTTGCAAGCCAGCAACTGCATTTACCACGATTTAGTGAAAAAATATCCCCAAATTTGCCAATTCGATTTAGCGTTAATTAAAAACACACTCAATGAATCTGTTGAACTGACACGTAGCATGGTGAAGGGCGATGTGTTGTGTGAGTTTTTAATTTCAAATTATGAGTAATTTGAAAACACAAAAAAGCCTTACTCTTTTGGAGTAAGGCTTTTTAATTTATGGTGCCTTGGGCCGGAGTCGAACCGGCACGTCCTTTCGAACGAGGGATTTTAAGTCCCTTGCGTCTACCAATTTCGCCACCAAGGCAAATAACTTGATAAGTTGCGTATTATATAGAAAAATTTAAATTCTGCTACATTTTTTTACATTTTTAACGATTTTTACGTTCATTTCAATGCTTTTACTGACATAAAGCGTTGTTTTATCGCCATCATGAACAAACCCACAAAACTCAGCCACAGTAAAATTGGCTGCAAATAAAACCACTGTTGATAAAACGTAGGCGATGGATTTTTCAAATACGGCACACGATAAACATCTGACCACATTTCATGAATCGGTGAACGTTGCAAAATCTCCCCCGAAGCCAAAACTACCGACGAGATTCCCGTATTTGTCACCCGCAAAACTGGACGACGGAATTCTACACCACGCGCCAAGGTCATATAAAAATGCTGATACGGTTGTTGCCACGTCCCGTACCACGAATCATTGGTCGCATTCACAATAATTTGTGCACCCAAATTTGCCAAATCGCGTGAGAAATACGCAAATAAACCTTCGTAACAAATTTGTGGCGCGATTTTCAAACCATGTAAATCAAACAAAGTCGTTGCCCCCTGCCCTCTTGCAAAATGCCCAATCGGCGGCAACCAATTTCGAATTTGCGGAAAAAATTCTTCAAACGGAATGTATTCACCAAACGCCAACAAAATCGTTTTGCTGTAGTGCGGCGGAATAATTTCACCGTTTTCATTCAACAAAAACAACGAATTTGTCAGTAATTTTTCAGGAAATTTAACGCTGTACGCACCCGTGATTAACGGCACATTATGCTCGCTTAAAAATTCGCTGAGTTGTGCGGGATAATCATTTTGCGGCGTTAATTTTTCGCCTAAAAATGTCGGAAACGCCGTTTCTGCCCACAACACAAAATCTATTTTTTCATTTTCATGTGCGTTCAAGGCTTCGTGCGTGAGCGAAAGGTAACGGTTCAAAATCGCTTGCCCGTAACCGTCACCAATTTCAGCTGCCATTTTTTCAGAATTGCCGATATTCCCTTGCACCATCAACACATTAAATTCAGCATCGGGTTCGGGCAACCGCGCTTTTAACGCCAAACCACCCACATTTAACAATACAAACACGCCAATTACTGCGCCAAAAACCACTTTACCACGTCGTTCATTTCGCCATTGCCACGTCAAATACAGCGGCAAATTACACGCTAACGTGATCGCGCTCAAGCCGCTAAAACCCACGATTTCAGCGAGCTGATAAAACGGAATTCCCGCGCCAAACCACGAATAACCAAAATTCCAATCAAACAACGTCAGCGAATAGGCTTCATTTAAAATCGTGATTATTGCAAGTAAAGAGATAGATAACATCGGCGAACAATTCAAACGACGATGGATGTAAAACCACATTGTGCCTGCAATCGGCACATACAAATGAGCAATTAGCGCGTAAATAATCATACCAATGACCGCCACTGCCCAAGGCAAATGTGCGAATTCATGTAGTAAATACGTCATCCAATTAAAACCAATCAGCGTAAATACAAACGCTGTAACCATTCCACCTAAAATAACGGGTTTTAATTCAGTCTGTCGTTGCCAAAAAATCCAAAGCGGCACAAATCCAAACAACGCCGCCCACGGTGGAAACGGAATGTAACTCGTGCCGATAAAAATACCCGATAGAATCGGTAACCAATACTGCTTAATAACGATGAATTTCAGCATGAAGCGCACGGAATTCGTCGGTTAATTTATGCGTCGGAACGTAGTGAATAAGCGGCTTTGATTCAGAATGTGATTCACGGACTTTCACCGACGTGGAAATCATCGACGCTAAAACCGGCAAACCTTCAGCAATCAATTCGTTCACTAATTGGCGTGGTAAATTGGCTTGTTTTTGGAATTGATTAACTACAATACCTTCAATTTCTAAAGCGGGATTGTGATCTGCTTTGACTTCGGTGAGCGTATTCATCAACAAATACAACGCCTCGCGAGCAAAGGTATCGCAATCAAACGGAATCAAACATTTGTGTGCAGCGATTAACGCAGATTGACTGTAAAAATTCAAAATTGGCGGCGTATCCATATAAATCTCGTCGAAATCTTCTAGTTTTTCGAGAGCTTCTTTGAGTTTGAAAATTTTGTAACGTGATTCTAAACGCCCTTGTAACGGTTCGAGTTCTGGATGTGATGGCAACACAAATAAATTGGGAAATGGCGTGGCGTGGATTGCACCTTCCAAACCCGAACCACTTTTATTTCCGCCAAATAATGAAACACTCAACGTTTCTTTGAAAAAATGCACAACGGTTTTATCGCTATCCGTGACTTTTTGACCGAGTAAATACTGCGTGGAATTACCTTGTACGTCTAAATCGATAACCAGTGTGCGCTTGCCTTCCATCGCGCTGATTGCCGCTAAATTACAGGTGATGGTGGATTTTCCCACGCCGCCTTTTTGATTGAAAATAACTCTACGCATGAATAACTGTCCTACAAAATAAAGTGTGAAAAACATCGACACGATTTTACACACATTGAACAAGACTGTTGCTGGTTTTTATTGTCGAAACGGTGACACGCAGGCATTTTGTGCGGGAGGGATTCAGAATTCTGAACTCCCGATTCCTACTATTTTTAAGCGTAAATGCTCAATAAACCATTCGTGCCATTGGTGTCGATAACTTGACCGTTAGCAAACTCATCCACCGTTCCATCGGCATTATTACTGGCATTCACTGGATTACCTTGTGCGTCAACTTCTTGATTCGTTTGGCGATTTCCCTGCCCGTTCGCCGACGCATCTGCCATCATTTGAGCTGTTTGTTGTTGTGAACGACCTGAATCATTTGAAGTCGATTGTTGTGACACATTCACTTCAGCTAACGTCACTTGTTGTGAACTCAACATTTCGCGCAATTTAGGAATCGAAGCTTCTAACGCCGTGCGCACTTCGCTATTTTGAGCAGTAAATGCAATCGTTGCTTGATCTTGATTCATATCAATTCGCACGGTAATCGGTCCCATATTTTGCGGATTCATTTTGATTTCTGCGCTCGAAATACCACGGCTATTCATCCACACAATTCGATCACCTAAATCTTGATTCCATTCTGGATGAGAAATGGGTTTCGTCATCGCAGGAACTTCGACTTTAGTATCTTGCACTAATTTATTCACGGCAGCAGTAATAGTCTGCGGGGCGGATTTATCGCTCGTCGGTGCTATTGCTGATGCACTGATGGCATCCGATTTCTCAGCCGTTAATAACGAAGAAAATGGTTTTAAATCTGCAGCACCTTGTTTGTTATCAACGGTTTGATTTAATAACGCATCGTCTGGTAACACGGGATTTGACGGTGTATTTCCGTTATTACTGCTGCCATTATTCGCCGTATCACCACCAGTATTATTACGATTTGTAACGGCTTCTTTTAACAAATCATTCGCAGAAGTTAGTGTTAATTTATCTTGTACAGTTGTATCGCCTGATGTTTTCACCGATGCAACTTCGGATTGAACTGAAGTAACTGGTGTTGCGACTTGCGGCATAATAATCACAGACGGGGTAGCTTGAACAATTGCCGCATCTGGATTGTCTGCTGATTTCGAATCTTGTTCGGAAGTAATTGGAACAGTGGTATTTGAATTTTCTTCAACGTTAACATTCTGAGCTTGGATAAGTGGTGTTGTACCATTATCCAATAGTGTCGTTTGCTCAACTACCGTGGCTTCAGATGTAGTTTTTTTAGAAATATTATTTTGTTGCCACAGCACAGCTTCATTTTGCAAAAGTGGAACAGCAATGGATTGAGTCAAAACAGAATCGCCGGAACCTGTTTGTATTTCGGGTGTTTGTTCTGCTAACGCAGCTTTAAGTTGAACTAACGCCTTTTGTATAGGTGCTGGCAAAACGGTAGGTTCTTGTTGTTTCGCTAATGCTGTTTGAAGTTGAGCTAACGCCATTTGTACGGGTGCTGGCAGGACAGCGTTTTGTTGTTTATCTAATACCGATTGTACTGATACCGGCTGGACGGGTGTTTTTTGAGTTACAGATACCGGCAGTTGTGTCAACGTCATTTGAAGTTGAGCTAACGCTGTTTGTACAGGGGCTGGCAGAGCAACTGTTTCGTGCGTCAAGGCCGTCTGAAGTTGAGCTAACGCCGTTTGAACAGGAACTGGCAGAGCAACTTTTTCTTGCGTCAACGCCGTCTGAAGTTGAACTAACGCCGTTTGCACCGGGACTGGCAGAACAACTTTTTCTTGCGTCAACGCCGTCTGAAGTTGAACTAACGCCGTTTGCACCGGGACTGGCAGAGCAACTTTTTCTTGCGTCAACGCCGTCTGAAGTTGAGCTAACGCCGTTTGCACCGGGACTGGCAAAGCAACGGTTTTTTGCGTCAACGCCGTCTGAAGTTGAGCCAACGCCGTTTGCACTGGGACTGGCAGAGCAACTGTTTTTTGCGTCAACGCCGTCTGAAGTTGAACTAACGCCGTTTGCACCGGGACTGGTAGAGCAACTGTTTTTTGCGTCAACGCCGTCTGAAGTTGAGCCAACGCCGTTTGCACGGGTGCTGACAAAATCGAAGCTTGTTGTTGAACTAAAATACTTGCCGGTGTATTCACGGATGTATTGGTTACAGCTTGCTTAACCGCCGATTGCATACTTTGTTGTGTTAACAGTGTTGTCGAATTCGCGGCAGGTAATTGCACCGATTGCCCCGCTGGCAACGTATCGCCCAATGTTGCCCCCGACGTAATGAATTTAAGCAGGTCAGTTACCGTCGATAAAATTGCTGTATCTTCCGCACTCATCGTCGTAATAGTCGTATTACCTATGGTTGTCGGGTTAATTGATGACGCATTAGTGGTCAATATTGACGGAATCGTTACATCGGGTGCAAGTTCTGTTATAGCAGCAGTTGTCGGCACGGTAGCAATTGCAGCAAGCATCGCAGAGGTTGGCGTGGTCAACATCGCTACATTAGTCGTCGGCTGAACCAATAAACCCATTTGTGTATTTAACGCCGTTGAAAAACCTTCAGGTAAAACTGTACCATCCACCGCTGGTGACGTAGCTGCTACCGCCCCATCAACAACAGGCGTGAACGTATTTATGGGTGAAGCTGTTACGGTAATCATCGTGTGACCTTTTAAAATTTATTTGTCGCGTGTTAGTAGGCGTAGCCCATCAATTTTTTACGCCCTAAGCGTGAAGCGTGTTCGTCCATTTCGGATTGCTCACGTTTATCTTCGTGTTTTTGTTCGACTTTTAAGGCCGATTCCTGGACTTTTTGAATCGCTTGCGTGCTTTGGTGCATGGTTTCCCACAATCTACGTTTGGCTTGTACATCTTGTTCGATGCTTTTCAGTACGCGCTCTTGCCCCACAATTGCCACGTCAAGTTTGTCGATAAACGAGCGAAATTCAATCAACCGCGCCACTTTTACTCCTTCGCTGGCAAAGGCATTACATTTATCGACGTAATCTTTGCGGTAAACTGTTAACCCTTCAACCTGCCCTTTCATTTGGGTATGTTGCCGTTGCGATTGCCCTAGAATTTCCAACGCTTTTTGCTCTTGATTGGCTTTAATATCGACAATCACTTGTAACCGTTTTGACCTTTTCATAAGAATCTCGCTTTACCGTAAGTTCAATAACAATTCGAGTTCATGCAAACTTTGTGCGATGCCGACGGATTCTTCCATGTCTTGCTGCAAAAACTCGACAATTGCCGGATGTTTTTCAATCGCTTTATCAATGCGAGGATCCGAACCAGGTTGATATGCGCCGACACTGATTAAATCTTTGTTTTGCTGATAAAGTGAATATAAGCGTCGCAAGTCTCGCGCCAATTTCAAGTGGTTAGCATCTGCAATGTCGGGCATTACACGACTAACTGACGCTTCAATATCAATCGCGGGGAAATGCCCTGACTCCGCCAAAGCCCGCGACAACACAATATGTCCGTCTAAAACACCCCGTGCCGCATCGGCGATAGGATCATTGTTATCGTCACCTTCCGCCAAAACTGTATAAAAAGCCGTAATCGAACCCCCGCCTTCGTCTGCGTTACCGGCACGTTCAACCAAATGTGGCAATTTCGCAAACACTGACGGCGGATAACCTTTCGTTGCAGGCGGTTCATCAATCGCCAAAGCAATCTCCCGATGCGCTTGGGCAAAACGAGTTAACGAATCCATTAACAACAACACGTCTTTACCTTGATCACGAAAATATTCAGCAATACTGGTCGCCAACAATGCGCCGTGAACCCGCATGAGCGGTGGACAATCGGCAGGACTCGCTATAATCACTGCACGTTTTAAACCTTCTTCGCCGAGAATCTTCAAAACGAATTCATTCACCTCGCGTCCCCGTTCACCGACTAACGCCACCACGACAATATCGGCGTTGGTGAATTTGGTCATCATGCCGAGCAAAATACTTTTACCGACACCTGTTCCCGCAAATAAGCCCATACGCTGACCGCGTCCAACGGCAAGAATGGCGTTAATTGCTCGCACGCCGACATCTAAGGGTTCCCGAATCGGTTTGCGCGTTAACGGGTTAATTGGCGTGCCGGTCAAGGAAACTTGTGCCGTCGTTCGCAAGGCACCTTTATCGTCTAACGCATTGCCTGCACCATCTAGTACCCGTCCCAACAAACCAAACCCGACTTTTGCTAAACTATTTTTACCCATCGGAATGACGCGGCAATCAGGTTCTAAGCCGTGAACTTCTGCCGTTGGCATTAAAAATACTTTTGAACCCGAAAAACCTACAACTTCTGCTTCAATTCTGCGTCCATTTTTGGTTTCAATTTCACAGCGCGAACCAATGGCGGCGCGGCATCCAATGGCTTCTAATGTTAAACCGACCATGCGCGACAATCTGCCTTCGACGATTAAATCATGCGGCACATCGGCACGTTCGTTATAAGGTTTTAAACGTTCTAACCAAATATCGGAACGATTTGCTTTGGGAATCATTGAGAATCCTCAGCAACAAAATCCTCACCAAACATTGATTCCAAAACCGTATTCAAACGATTTTCAACGGTGGCATCGACATAAGAAATTTCAGTTTCAACTTTGCAGCCCCCGCGCGTAATCGACGCATCTTCAATAATCGTCCATGTATTTGGTGAATCGTCTAAGCCTAAATTAAAGCTGACCAGTTCTGCGTCTTCGGGATTTAAGTGCAACTTCACATTTTGCGATGCCATTGGTAATGCTGCCACCGCTGCTTTTACCGCTGCCGTCACTTGTCCCGAATCTAATTCAATTTCTCGATGCAAAATTTGTTTGGCAATTTTGACCGCCAAATCCACTAATGCCCGCTCTACACTTTCATCGAGATGTTTAAATGGTGTCGCAAATGCTTCAAGCAAACTCACTAATTGTGTCGTCCGTACTTCGATAAGATGCACGTTTTCGTCATAACCTTTCTTTGAACCTTCTACAAAACCAGTTTGATAACCTTCTTGTTTTCCTAACGCAAAACCCTCGGCTTGCGCTTGTTTTTGAATCGCTTCAATTTCTTCCACCGTCAATGTCGGCGCGGGCGGTTCTTCTAGCTCAACAATGATTTCAGTTTCAATAATTTCTAATGGACGAGTGTCTTCATCGAAATACGGTGTTGCCCACAAGCGTAACGACTCTAATTCAGTTGCCGAAAAACGAGGACGATTAGACGAGTTCATCACCACCACCACCTAAGTTAATTTCACCGGATTCCGCCAAACGTTTTGCAATCGCCAAAATATCTTTTTGTGATTGTTCCACATCGCTTAATTTCGCCGGTGGCGAGGCTTCTAAATCGTCGCGCAACATTTCAGCGGCACGTTTCGACATATTCGAGAAGATTTTTTCTTTCAATCCTTCGTCTACCCCGCGCAATGCCAGCAATAAGTTCCCCGTCGCGACTTCACGCAACAAGGTTTGCATGCCACGATCATCAATATCAATAAGATCTTCAAACGTGAACATTTTTTCTTGAATTTCTTGAGCCAATTCGGCGCGTTGCTCGGTGATTTCATTCATCACCAATTCAGTTGCCGCTGTTTCCATGAAGTTCAAAATACTAGCAACGGTATCTACACCGCCCAAACTGGTGGATTTCGCATTATCTGAGCCAGTCAATTGTTTCTCCATAATCTGATCGAGTTCACGCAACGCTTGCGGTTGAATCCCTTGCATTGTCGCAATACGCATCATTAAATCAGCGCGTAATGATTCGCCAAAGAACATCACAACTTCCGCCGCTTGTTCCGGATCCATAAGCGACAATAAAGTGGAGATAATTTGCGGATGTTCTGCGCGAATCATATCGGCAATCGAACGCGAATCGAGCCATTTAAGCTGTTCAATCCCTTTTGAACTACCCCCTTGAAAAATACGATCTAAAATACTGTTCGCTTTTTCTGAACCCAGCGCGTTGACCAATACGGTACGAATGTAATCATCGGAATTCATCCCTAAAGCCGTTTGAGATTTCACGTCTTTGATAAATTCTTCCAAAATTTCTTCGATTAACTGCACATTGATGTCGCCCATATTCGCCATCGCCGCACAGACGGACTGCACTTCGCGTGGATTCATTTGTTTCAAAACAAAGGCGGCTTTATCCATTCCGACTGCAAGTAATAAAACAGCGGCTTTTTCAGAATTACGCATTAAGACATTTGGGGTGCTAGACATCTCTTCTAATCCATGTTTTCAGTACTTGGGCGACGACTTTCGGATCATCATCAACGAGACGTTTCAGATAATCCAAACGATTTTGATACGATTTTGGCATTTCCAACGAATCCAATAAATCATCAATTTTATGTTGTTCATCTTCAGTCAATGACAACGGTGTGCCATCATCATCGAGGATGAAACCAGCGGCTAATAATGCAGCAGCACGCGCTTGTTCTTCAGCTTCAGCAATGGCGCGTTTTTCGTCTTCATCTTTCGCAATCAAACTGCGAATGGTTGGACGCAACACCCCAAATATGAGGAACAAAATAGCCAATACAGCGGCAGCTTGTTTCACTAATTCGATAAACCAAACTTCTTTCCACAACGGTAATTCAGGCGGCAAATCTAAATCTGCGCCTCTGAAACTCACATTCGTAACCGTCACCGCATCGCCACGACCGCTATCAAAACCTACAGCTTGTTTCACTAAATCATTAAAACGATTCAAATCTTCTTGAGCATACGGTTGTAATTTTGACACGCCGTCGGTTTGAGCAATGTGTCGATCATCGACCACTACCGCCACCGATAAGCGACGCAATAAACCCGAAGCCAAGCGTGTATGGGTAATGGTTTTATCTAATTCATAATTGCGGGTCGCGGTTTTAGAGCCGTAACCTTGTTTAGTATCCGCTGCAATTGCATTAGATTGGGCAGGCGGAATCGCTTCAATCGCTACGCCAGCGGGTGTAGGTTGATTCGTCAACGCACCCGGTACACCTTGGGGATTTTCTTTATTATGTTCGTCCGTCGTTTGTTCACTGCGTAATGCCGGTAAATCAGGATTAAACATTTCCTGCGTTTTATCGGTTTCGGTGAAATCTACGTCCGCCGAAATTTGAACGCGCATCGATTCTGCCCCGACTAACGGCGACATGATATTTTCAATACGGTGCATCAAATGTTCTTCGATGCTGGTTTTGTATTCAAATTGGTTCGCCGTCAAATTTTCGGCGGCACTGGCGCGAGAATTTAACAATTGCCCTTTGTAATCGACCACCGTGACGTGATCCGCATCGAGTTGTGGCACGCTAGACGAAACCAGATGCACAATCGCTTCAACTTGCCCTTTGTCGAGCGTGCGACCTTGATACAAATGCACAATCACTGACGCGCTCGGTTTCTTACGTTCCCGTACAAACACTGATTGCACTGGCAACGCTAATAATACTCGCGCCAACTTCACGCTTTGAATCGACATAATTGTGCGTGCAATTTCGCCTTCCAATGCACGTTGATGACGTGATAATTCTGCTGTTTTGCTCGTACCAAAACTTTGTTCTTTGTCGAGTAATTCGTAACCGAGGCTGTTACTTTTTGGCAGCCCTTGAGCGGCAAGTTTGATTTTTAAATCATTCACTTTATCGGCTAACACCATGATGCTACCGCCTTCCTCGATTTTGTATTTCACGCCTTGGGCATTTAACGCATCGAGAATTTCGGCGGTATCTTTGTCATTTAATTCGGTATAAAGCCGCGCGTAATTGGCATCTTGCGACCATAAAACGACCGCAATGCCAATGGCTACACTCAAGGCTAAACCTAGCATAATGGCGACTTGACGAGCCATTGTCAGTTTGGCAAGTCCTCGAATCGCAGGATGACCTTCGAGGTTCAAACCTGACATAAAGCCTTCGGAACCGGTGCCGCCTGTGGTGATGTCCGCGCCACTGTTAGTAGCGAGCGGATTGGTACTATTTTGTTCACTCATTGTCTAATCACAGTGGGTTGTGGAGTTACATGGGCATGTTCATAACATCTTTATAGGCTTCAACTAATTTGTTTCTAACCTGCAACATAGCTTTAAAAGAAACATCAGCTTTTTGTGAGGCGACCATCGCTTCCGCGAGATTTACCGTTTTGTCACCTGCTTCAAAAGCGGCTTTCATCTGTCCAGAGATGTGCTGTTTTTCGTTTACATTTTCAATGGCTTGCTTTAATAAAGAGCTAAAATCTATGCCTTCTGAAGGCACTTCGGGAACTTTACTACCAGCGGCAACGGATAGATTACGGATTTGCTCTAGGGCGGGAGCGATGCGGATGTCGTTCATTTTTATTCTCTCTAATCAGGGCGTATTAGTATTGTTACAAGCACAATAGATGCCAGAAAAATAAGATTCTAACCGTCAAAAACTCGACGTAAAAAATTGATTTAACGCTGTAAATCAAATTTACGCAGTTTTTCCACTAAGGTCGTGCGACGCATATTCAGACGTTTTGCCGCATGAGCGACCACGCCATTGCACTCGTCCAACGCTTGACGAATTAAATCTAATTCCATTGTGTTTAAGTATTCTTTTAAATCAATGCCTTCTTCCGGCAATTGTGTTGTCGTTTCAGGCACATACTCATGATGACGCATCAAATCGTGCATTTCAGATGACGTTGTCCCTGACAGGTTTTCGACAATCAGCGGGCGAACTTTAATTTCATCGTTCGGCATTTCAACGACTAAAATTGGCGTATCGATATGAGCATTTTCAACCCGATGCTGTTTAAATTTTTCCGGCAAATCATCCACATCGACTTGCGATTTTGGGTAAATAATTGCCAATCGCTCAATCAAATTCGCCAATTCCCGCACATTTCCAGGCCATTCGTAGTGCATTAACGTCGCCAACGCATTCGGCGTTAATTTCACAAAACCGCGATTTCCTTGCACCATTCGGGTAATTAAATCTTCAATTAACACCGGAATATCATCCGTGCGGTGTTTCAACGGCGGCATTTCAATCGGAAAAACATTTAACCGATAAAATAAATCTTCTCGAAAACGATTATGTTTAATTTCTTCTTCTAAATGCCGGTGTGTTGCTGCAATTATTCGCACATCACAATGAATCGTTTTATTACCACCAACCCGTTCAAACGTGCGTTCTTGCAATACCCGCAACAATTTGACTTGCATCGACAACGGCATATCGCCAATTTCGTCTAAAAATAAGGTGCCGCCTTCCGCCATTTCAAAACGACCTTGACGCGCATTTAATGCACCGGTAAACGCGCCTTTTTCATGCCCGAATAATTCACTTTCTAATAATTCAGCGGGAATCGCGCCACAGTTAATCGGCACAAACGGTTTTGCACTGCGTAATGACGCATCGTGTAGCGCGTTAGCTACCACTTCTTTGCCTGTACCGGATTCACCCAAAATTAAAACCGTAGCTTCAGATTCAGCGACTTGAGCAATCATTTTGCGAATATGCACTATCGACGCACTATTCCCTTTGAGACGCGCCGCAACTAACGATAACGCTTCGGTATTTTCGGCAGTTTCTAAAACGAATTTTGGCGTTTCGGTCGTGATATTAGCTGGCGCGATGGGAGTCCGATTGATTGCAATTTTGGCAAGCAGTGGATTTAATTGCGTGTGTTGTAGCGGGCTAGATAAAACGTGGAACAGCTTTTCGTGAACTTGATCAACGGTAATTTCGTCATTGCTTTCAGCCAAAAAAATAACGGGGATTCGCGCCATTTCGACAATTTCATTGATAATCATGAATTGTTTTCGAATGCCTTCGCCAATAAAAATGCTGCTCACGCGGTTAATTTCATGTAAATAATCGGCGTAATTTTCTGATCCAATCGTTTTTACCTGATAGCCCATGAATTGAAAAATAATTTCAAATTGTTGGATGCGAGACTGATTATCATCAATTAACAAAATAGGAGGCAACGCCATACTTTTCACTCGGTTAAACTAAAAGATTTGCGGATTATTATAAGACACGGAAGGTCGTTAAAAAGAAAACTATTTGCCAAATAATCGTTCCAAACAAGTTGATTCTACAAAAATCAAAAACTAAAATACGTTTTATTTCAGCTTATTATTGCATTTTGTTAATGTCATTTGAACTACAAAAAACAAAACTGTGTCAATTTTTGCGCTTGACAAAAATTTGCCACGGTAGACACTAGGCGAGTTATCAATAACCCTAGTGAGCGTTTTCTTTGAACGATATGCCCCTGAGTATGCTGTTTGGCATACTTGTATTGATGTTAGTTTTATCCGCTTTTTTTTCTGGCTCTGAAACATCTTTAATGACGTTAAATCGTTACCGATTACGGCATTTGGTAAAACTAAAACATTCCGGTGCAATCAAAGCACAGCAATTGCTGCAACGTCCTGATCGTGTATTGGGGCTGATTTTACTGTGCAATAATTTCGTCAATAATTTTGCCTCCTCCATTGCCACCGTCATTGCGATAAAACTTTACGCCGACGAAGAATCAAGCGTTGCTATTGCAGCTGCGCTACTCACCTTAGTGATGCTGATTTTTTCAGAAGTTACACCCAAAACGCTCGCTACGATTAAACCCGAATTACTCGCCTTTCCAGCCGCATGGATTTACACCGGATTGTTAAAAATATTTTATCCACTAGTTTGGTTGGTAAATTCATTAGCACATTGTTTACTGAGCCAGATTGGGGTCGATACAACCAAAATCAGCCACGATTCACTCAATAAAGACGAACTCAAAAGCATTATCAGCGAAGCCGAAAATGTAATGCCCGCACGTTATCAAAAAATGCTGCTGGGTATTCTCGATTTAGAATCGGCGACCGTTGAAGACATCATGACTCCGCGCAATGAAATTATTGGTATCGATTTAGAATTGCCGATTGAAACCATCATTCATCAAATCAAACACAGTTCGCACACGCGCTTACCCGTTTATAAACAAAACATCGATCGGGTGATTGGTTTTTTACATTTACGCAAAGTGTTAATCGAAATTCATCATGAAGATTTCGACAAACAAACCATTATCAGCTTGCTGAGTAAGCCCACGTTCATTCCTGAAAGTACGCCTGTTCACACCCAAATGGGACGTTTTAAAAGTGAACGTATTCGGATTGGCTTAGTAGTCGATGAATATGGTGATGTACAAGGTTTGGTGACATTTGACGATTTATTGCAAGAAATTGTCGGCGAATTGATTACCGAAGAGGACAATACGGTACAGGTGCAAAGTGACGGCTGTTATTTAGTTGATACGAGCGTGACTGTGCGTGAATTGAATCGGGTTACGCAATGGTCACTGCCTACGGAAGGTCCTAAAACTTTGAACGGTTTAATTTTGGAATTTATGGAAACTATTCCTAACATCGGTACGAGTATTCGCTTACACGGTTACGCACTGGAAATTTTGGAACGTGATGAAAATTCAGTGAAATTGGTGAAGTTTCTACCACATACCAAAGAAAAATAGAGGCAATCAAGTCGAATAGATTATGACTCCAACTGTTTTTTATCTTTTTTGGGCGTTTTTAGGTTAAAATGCCGCCTTTTCAAATCCCATTTTCCATCCTTTAGAGTAAGTAAACACATGAAAGATTTATCCCTTTATAGAAATATCGGTATTTTTGCCCACGTTGATGCAGGCAAAACTACCACGACCGAACGTATTTTGAAATTAACCGGCAAAATTCACAAAATCGGCGAAGTACATGACGGCGCAGCGACGACAGATTTCATGGAACAAGAACAAGAACGCGGAATTACCATTCAATCAGCAGCAACGACTTGCTTCTGGAAAGACCATCGTTTCAACATCATCGATACACCAGGTCACGTTGATTTCACGATTGAAGTTTACCGTTCATTAAAAGTTTTAGATGGCGGTGTCGGCGTATTCTGTGGTTCAGGCGGTGTTGAACCACAATCAGAAACCAACTGGCGTTACGCGAACGATTCAAAAGTTTCACGGATTATTTATGTCAATAAATTAGACCGTATCGGCGCAGACTTTTACCGCGTTGTGAAACAAGTTGAAGACGTTTTAGCGGCAAAACCAGTTATTATGACTTTACCAATTGGCGAAGAAGACAAATTCTGTGGTGTGGTTGATTTGTTGACGATGAAAGCATGGATTTGGGACGAATCTGGCGATCCATTAAGTTACACCATCGAAGACGTGCCTGCGGATATGCAAGCCAAAGCTGAAGAATACCGTATCAAATTGATTGAAGATGTTATCGATCAAGATGATGCGATTTATGAAAAGTATTTAGATGATGAAATTGCACCAAGCATTGAAGACCTTAAACGTTGCCTTCGTGCTGGCACAATTAAAATGGATTTTTTCCCAACTTTCTGCGGTTCATCGTTCAAAAACAAAGGTGTTCAATTAGTTTTAGACGGTGTTATCGATTATTTACCTTGCCCAACTGAAGTAAATCCACAGCCAGAAGTGGATTTAGACGGCAACCCAACAGGTAAATTTGCAACGGTTACGGTTGATGCACCTTTGCGTTCATTAGCATTCAAAATTATGGATGACCGTTTTGGCGCGTTAACTTTCTTACGTATTTACTCCGGTAAATTGGAAAAAGGTACAGCGGTTTTAAATACCTTCACCGGTAAAACCGAACGTATTGGTCGTATTGTTGAAATGCACGCCGATAATCGTATCGAATTAGAATCAGCCCAAGCTGGTGATATTGTTGCTGTTTTAGGTATGAAAAACGTGCAAACCGGTCACACCTTGTGCGATCCGAAATTCCCAGCGACATTAGAGCCAATGGTTTTCCCAGAACCTGTAATTTCGTTATCAATTTCGCCAAAAGACAAAGCCGCTTCTGAAAAAATGGGTGTGGCGTTAGGCAAAATGATTCAAGAAGATCCATCTTTCCACGTTGAAACCGACGAAGACAGCGGCGAAACGATTTTGAAAGGCATGGGCGAATTACATTTAGACATCAAAGTAGATATTTTGCGTCGTACACATGGCGTTGACGTTATCGTCGGCAAACCACAAGTAGCGTACCGTGAAACGATTACACGCATGGTTGAAGACGAATACACGCACAAAAAACAATCAGGTGGTTCTGGTCAATACGGCAAAATCAACTACATCATCGAACCAGGTGAACCCGGTTCAGGTTTCGTATTTGAATCTAAAGTTACCGGTGGTAACGTGCCCCGCGAATACTGGCCAGCGGTTGAAAAAGGCTTTAAATCAATGTTGGACAAAGGTGTTTTAGCTGGCTTCCCTTGTTTAGATTTCAAAGTCATGTTGATGGACGGTGGTTTCCACGCGGTCGATTCATCAGCCATTGCATTTGAAATCGCAGCGAAAGCAGCGTTCCGTCAATCGATTCCAAAAGCAGCACCCCAATTGATTGAGCCAATTATGGCAGTGGATACGTTCACACCATCGGATCACGTTGGTGATGTCATCGGCGATTTAAACCGTCGTCGCGGCATGATTAAATCACAAGATGCAGGCGCAACAGGTGTTCGTATTAAATCAGAAGTACCTTTGAGTGAAATGTTTGGTTACATCGGTGATTTGCGTACCATGACTTCAGGTCGTGGACAATTCTCGATGGAATTTTCACATTACTTACCTTGCCCTAAAAACGTGGCTGACGAAGTAATTAAAGAAGTCGCAGAACGTAACAAAGCGAAAGAGAAAAAATAGTTTCTTAACGCTTAAAACTACAAAAGGCGCAAGTGGCATTTTCTGCCGCTTGCGCCTTTTTGCTTTCAAGGAAAAACCAATCATCTCAACCCATCAATCGCAAATTTCCGTCTTCAATTTTTAAATGTAATTCACCACGCAACAATTGCTGCAATTCCTTACCAACCATCGAAAAACGCCAGCCGCGCAACAATAAACAATCTTCACCCTCGCCATTTAGCAAGGCTTCTAAATCATGGCGTGTCGCTAAAATTGTAGAATTCAACAAATTTTCTTCGGCACGAATTCGCACTAAGGCAAACAAAATGTCAATAATCGCTTCTTGTTGGGGAGCTTTACCCGTAATACTTTTTGTGTATTCAGGCATCGGAATAGGCAGTGAATTTTTCGCGGTCTTAATCAATGCACACAATTCTTTGCCATAATAATTCACCGCTCGTTCGCTAATACCGCGAATTTTTGACAATGCTTCAATGGTTTCAGGCTGTAATTTTGCAAAATCAAATAGCAATTCATCACGCAACAACCAATTTTTGGGGCGATTTTCTTTTTGTGCCGCCGTTTCACGCCATTGCGAAACCGCTTGTACAATCGACAACTGCTTGCCGGTTAATTTACTTTTACCTTTGATTTTTAACCAGGCATTTTCAGGTGTCGCTTCGTATTGTTCGGGATTTTCGAGTGCAAAAAAATCGTCCTTTAACCAATCCATTCGTTCCAAATCGGTTAATTGCTTCACCATTTTTTGGTAAATTTCACACAAATGAATCACGTCATCGGCAGCATATTGAATTTCATCGTGACTTAACGGACGATGACTCCAATCGGCTCGCGTATGTGCTTTGTTTAAATTGATATTTAAAAAAGTCGAAACTAACATCGCATAACCGGTGTTATCTTGAAAACCCAACAACGGCGCGGCAATTTGCGTATCAAAAATAGGCGTAGGGAGTTTCCCCGTCAACTGATAAAAAATTTCTAAATCTTGGCGACACGAATGAAAGACTTTAATGACAGCAGGGTTATAAATCGCGTCGAAAAGTTGACCTAGATTCGGCAATGCAATGGGATCAACGCACGCCACCCATTCGGGAGTCGCTAATTGCAACAAACAAAATTTTGGATAATAAGTTTTCTCACGCAAAAATTCAGTATCAACTGCAATCCACGGCGCGTTTTCAATCCGCCGGCACAAATCGTCCAGTTGCTCTGGGTGTTTAATATATTCAATTTTGGTCATAAATTTAGTGTCGGCGACGAAAACGATTGCTGTTTGATTTCGGGGTGGATTTACGCACTTTTAAGCGTTTAATGTTAAGTTTATAACCGTTCACATCGATATTTTTTAAATGTAAAAAAATGTCGGACGGCATCTCATCGGGTAATTCTAATAACGTGTAATCGTTGCGAATGCTGACATTTTGAATGTTATTTCGATCTACGCCCGATTCTTCAATTAGCATATTTTTAAGCCATTCTAATTCGACTCGCTGTTTTTTACCGACATCTAAACGATACCGTTGCAGTTTAATCGGTGGTAAATCTAATGGTTCAATAATGCGTGTCGGAATCGGGGGCGGCGGCGGGGTTGTAACATCACCTTCAAAGTGCAGCGACAATAACGCGGCGGCGCAATCTAGCGGACTGATTTCAAGCTCATTCGCCAGAATTAAAACCGCATTACGCTTGCCATCGAGATGACGATGTTTCAAAACATTGCGTAATTGGCGCGTGATGATGTCGAACGTATTTACTTCAACCATGATGGTGTTAAATCCGATTTTCTTTGATTTCGACGAAGGCTTCGTCGCGCAATTTTCGCAGCCACAATTCGGTTTCTTCTTCGATTTTACGTTTACGAATGGCATCGCGGACTTGATTCTTTTTGAATTCCGCGCTGTTGTCCCGATTTTCGCGATCTAATACTTGAATGATGTGCCAGCCGAATTGCGTTTGTACGGGATCGCTGATTTCATTGATTTTCAATTTTGTCATGGCTTCTTCAAACGGTTTCACCAATGCGCCTGCTTCGACCCAATCGAGTGAACCGCCTTTGATGGCAGAACCTTTGTCGTCCGAATTGGCGCGTGCCAATGTGGCAAAATCGTCGCCACTCATAATCCGTTCTTTCAATGCCCACGCGCGTTTGCTGGCTTCGACATCGTCTACGAGTTCGTTAGTTTTGATTAAAATATGACGGACTTTCGTTTTGACGACCGTGTGACCGTCGGCTAATCCTTTGAGTTCTAACATTTTAAGAATATGAAAACCACTCGGGCTTCGCAACGGTTCTGAAATACTGCCTTGGCGTAATTTGCCGACTTCACTAACAAATAACGTCGGCATATCTTTCAACGTGCGCCAGCCTAAATCACCGCCTTTCAAAGCGTTACTGTCGCTGGATTCACTCATCGCGGTTTGGGCGAAATCTTGTCCTGCGCGTAATTTCTTCACTAAATCATTAGCTTTTTCTTGGGCTTTTTGAATTGCCGTTGATGACGCACCTTCCGGCAGAGCAATTAAAATGTGTCCCAAATGATATTGCACCAAGTCTTCGCCGACTTTACCTTGTTGAGTTTCTAAATAATGTTCAACTTCGCGGTCAGTCACTTTGATACGTCCGCCAATTTCCCGCTGACGTAATTCATTCACCACGATTTCGTTTTTCATGTTTTCTAAAAATGCCGCGTAACTCATACCTTGTTTTTCGAGTTCGACACGAAATTCTTCGGGCGACATATTATTGCGTTTTGCAATATCGGCGGCGGACGAGTTCAACATTTCGTCACTGATGTTAATCCCTGCTTTCTCAGCGAGTTGACGTTGCAATTTATCGACAATCATTCGCTCTAAAACTTGGCGACGCAAAATCGATAACGGCGGCATGGGCGACTTACTCGCGGCAATGCGTTGTTCGACAGTTGAAACTTCTTTTTGTAATTCGTTCTCTAAAATCACGTCGTCTTCCACGACCGCGATAATGTTGTCTAACACTTCGGCAGGTGCGAAAGCAGGGAAAAGTAACGCGCTGCAAAGGAGGGCGATTTGCTGATTTTTTTTAAATTTCATTATTGCGCTGACCGATAACCGTAAATGTTTTGTTCTAAGAAAGTGTCTAATTTTTCACCCATTCCGGTGAACCCTTTGAGTTCAACTTGGAAAAATATGCCCGTTTGACTTGTACCTTGAACGTCCGCGCCGTTATAAAATACATTTAAATTGTTGATGTAACGTCGTCCAACAACGCGGAATCGCCAGCAACAATTTTCCTTTTCAACACCAAAAAAACTTTCCTGTGTTGAATTGTAAAGTAGCGAGTATTGCCAACGCCCAATTGCTGACCAATTGTCATAAACGGGATAATGGAAAGATACGTCACTTTGAATAATATCGTTGGCGCGATTTGGAACAATCGTTGGTGAAATTTTGCGATAGCGATAACCCAAATTCAAAATTTCATTCGGCTTATTTGTTAAATGTAACACCGCTTTACCACGACTGATTTCATGTTGATACGGATCAAACTGCACACCCGAATCAATGGCAACGTGGTCGTTAATGCGTGCGCTAAGTTCGCCAATGACATTAGAAAAACGAGTGGTATCGGTCGGCGGCGTAAAGGTTTGTAAAATTGGATTTCCCGCTGAGTCTACTGTTTGAACATAGTATGGAGCTTGAACTTCTCGATTTTGAAAATAGAAGATATTGCCCAAACTAAATTTCGCCCGTTCCTTACCGGTTGTTTCATCAATCAAACGCGAACTAATTGCCGCCGTCACTTGATTGGCATCCTGTATTCTATCGATGCCACTAAACCGATTTTCGCGGAACAACGTGTTAAACCAAACGTCGTAAGCTGCCGTGTCGAATAGTGGAATATCTTTTTGATTGGCACGCGGAATATATAAATAATATAAACGTGGCTCTAAGGTATTTAAAAATCCTTTGCCACCTAAATTCAAATTGCGTTCAAATGTCATACCACTGTCGGTCGAAAAAATTGGCAACGTGCGTGAAATTTGGCTTGAATCGCCGCTATTTAACGGGTTACTTAAAAAATAATTGGTGTATTGCAACGAAACTTTCGGCGTAACGTAAGCACTCGCCGATTGCATTGGCAAACTTACTGACGGCTTGATGTTGCTGCGTTGACCATTTAATAAACTCGTATGTTGGAAATAAACAAATTCATTTTCCATCGCCACATTTACCGGCATCGGCAATTGATCAAAAGCGTGTTTTAAATTCACATTGATTTGCGGCAATTTTCGATACGGTAATTTATTGCCCGTCAGATATTTATCAATCGACTGGTAATTTTCAACCCGTGCAACTGCGTTAATTTCATCGCCGTAATAACCGACATCCGCCTGACTTTTCAAATAACTGAAATTTGGCATACTCAACGCGCTACCTAATTCCGCGAAATAATTTTTATCCGAAACGAAATTCAAATCGATGTTTGCTTGAATTTTATCCGTGAATTTCGTGGTATTTTTCATGGTCGCAAAATAACGCGGTTTATTTTGTAAATAATCGTTTGGCAACACTTCGACACTGGTCTGACCTTGCGACGATTCGGTTAAATAACGAAATTCACCCGCCAGCAATATGCCACGTTTGCTTAAATAACGAGGTTTGAAAGTCGCGTCGTAATTGTCCGCAATGTTGAAATAATACGGCGTACTGATATTGAAACCGCTTCGTTGCGTGCTGCCAAAAGAAGGTGCAAGAAAACCGGACGTTCGGCGGCTATCGGTGGGAAATGAAAGATACGGTGAATAAAAAACGGGTGTGCCTTTGAATTCTAACCACGCATTTTTGGCTGAACCGCGTCCTTCTTCTTTATCGATTTTCAACTCGGAAGCGTGAACCACCCAATCCTGATTTCCCGTGGGACAACTGGTATAAGCGACATCTTGATAATGTGAAACGGTTTTGCTGTCTCGATAAACTGCGCCTGCATGACCGCGCAATGGCGCACTTGGCGCAATGAAAAGTACGTCGCGTAATTTCGCTTGATCGTTCGCTAAATCAAACGTCGCTGCATCGGTATGCACTGCCATGTCGTCATCGCTGTAATACACGTCACCTTGCGCGTCCAATTTTCCTGTGACGCTGTCGTAATTCGCAGCATTGGAAGACATTTGTTGGTCAGCATGGTCAATTCGAACATTACCAAAATAACTACTGATTTCGTTTTCAAAAATCTCGGAATAATTCGATTTCACGTTAATCGGCGCGTGAATTCTTTCACCTTTATTGGTACTGATTTGAACGTATTTCGGCGCATTCGGATTGCTGCAATGTTGCCACGGATCGATTTTGAGTTGTGATTTTAAAACGTTAAACGTCTGTTCCTGTGTCGCGTCGAAAGCCGCAGGCAAAATACTCAAATTGTGTGAAGATTCTGATTTTGTCGAGACAGTTTTGACTTCAGTAATGCTTTCGCCATTTTCGATTGAAACTGATTTTTTAGTTTGTTGGCAATTCCATTCATTACTTTGACCTGCCGCGCCACATTGCCATTCGCCGGAAGTGGGCGCAGTTGAAGTTTCTGTTGGAACTGAAATAGGACGCGATTTTTCAACTTCGATCACTGCTTTTTCAACGGGTAGCGGCGCGATAATTGGCTCTGGCTTTGCGACCGTTTCGACAACAGGCGTAGGTTGTTTTTCAGTTTCAATCGGTGCAGGAATTTCAATCGCGACAGGTTCTGGTTTAATAACAGGCGTTTCAATTTTAGAGGCAGGTACGGTTTCGACGGGCTTTTCGTCACCACTACAAACCCATTCTTTACCGTCTTTACTTTGTTCACAATTCCATGCGGCAGAATTTGACGCAGCTTCGCTTGCATAGGATAAGGTCGATATTAAAAGTAAGAATAAAGGTCGTTGCATAAGGGTGATTTAAGTCTAAATAGCCGAGTGGTGATAGAATGCAGGAGTGCTTTTGAGCTGCATTTTAACCTACTTTGACCACCGCTTTCTAACTAAACAACATGATTTTGAATGATTTAAGAATAATAACGTTGCTGGATTGGCTCGAAAACGATTGCCTTTTTAACGTATCGAATTGTGAACCAGCTTCAAATGACGCAAGTTTTCGGCGATATTTTCGCGTGACGATTGATGGCGAAACGTTTATTGCGATGGACGCGCCACCCGACAAAGAAGACATTGCGCCATTTATGTGGATTGCGAATTTATTTAAACAGGCGAAGGTGAACACGCCCGAGTTGTTGCGACATAATTTAAGCGACGGTTTTCTTTTGTTGGAAGATTTTGGTTCCCAATGGTTGCTCGATGAATTGAACAACGAAACTGCGCCTAAACTTTATCGTCGAGCGTTACTCGATTTGTTGCCGTTGCACACACATGAAACCTTATTGAATGCCGATTTGCCGCGTTATGACGAAGTGTTGTTACGCCGTGAAATGGCATTATTTGAAGAATGGTTTGTCGAACAGCTTTTAGATGAAGAGTTGCCGCCTGAGTTGTGGAAAAACGTGCAGCAAATTTTGATTCAATCCGCGTTAAAACAGCCTGTTGTGTGCGTGCATCGAGATTACCATTCGCGCAATTTAATGGTTTTACCGAATGGCGAATTGGGAATTTTGGATTTTCAAGACGCGGTTTTGGGTGCGTTGACGTATGACATCGTTTCGCTATTGCGGGATTGCTACATTGATTGGTCAGATGAACAGATTGAAACGTGGTTGCGTGATTATTTTGAGCAATTGAAACAGGCGAAAGTGGTTGAATGTGATTTCGCGCAATTTAAACGTTGGTTTGATTTGATGGGAATGCAGCGACATTTGAAAGTGTGTGGCATTTTTGCACGGTTACATTTACGCGATGACAAATCGGAGTATTTGAAATCGATTCCTCGTACCTTGAATTACATCGTCAAAGTTTGTGGCGCGTATCCGGAATTGCACGAATTTCAACAATTTTTAGAGCAACATATTTTAAGGAAATCCAAATGAAAGCCATATTGATGACAGCCATCGGCGATAGCAATGTTTTAATCGAACAAGAAATCGCGGAACCCAATTTAACAACATCGACTGAAATCAAAGTCCGCTTGCACGCGGCGGGCGTAAATCCGGTCGACACCAAAATTCGCAAAGGTGGATTGCTTTATCCGAATGCTGAATTGCCCACAGTTTTAGGTTGTGACGGTGCGGGCGAAATCGTGGAAATCGGTACAAACGTCACAGATTTCAAAATCGGCGACAAAGTTTGGTTTTGTCATGGCGGTTTAGGACGTGAACCAGGCAATTACGCCGAATTCACAACAATCGACCAACGCTGGGCGAGCTTAATGCCGCAAACGCTCGATTTCCAAACCGCTGCTGCCGCGCCTTTAGTTTTAATTACCGCGTGGGGCGCATTGTTTGGACGTGGGGATTTGCAACCGGAACAAACCGTGTTAATTCATGCCGGTACAGGCGGTGTCGGTCATGTGGCAATTCAATTGGCAAAAATTGCCGGCGCACGAGTTATCACAACGGTCAGCTCACTCGAAAAAGCCGCTTTTGTAAAATTACTCGGTGCAGACGAAGTGATTTTTTACAACGAAACCGATTTTGCCAGCGAAGTAAAAGGCTTAACGGCAAATCACGGCGTAGATTTAGTATTGGATACAGTAGGTGCGGACGTTTTTAAAGCCAGTATTCCTTGCACCGCCCATTTTGGACGCATCGTGACGTTGCTCGATGCGTCACATTTAGATTTAAGCGAAGCCAGAATGCGGAATTTGTTAATTGGATTTGAGTTAATGCTCACGCCGATGTTGCGGGATTTACACGCAGCTCGTGATCAACACGTTACCTTGCTCAAACAATGTGCAGCTTATATCGACGCGGGAAAATTAAAAATTCACGTTAGTCACGTTTTGTCATTAACGGAAGCGCAAACAGCACACGATTTAATTGAAGCCGGTCACACGATGGGCAAACTCGTTCTTTCTATTTAACTTTTCAAATAATCATGACACTCGATTTTTTAGACAAAAAACACACCATTGCAGGTGCAGGTTTTAACCGTTGGCTCATGCCACCGGCAGCGTTAGCGATTCATTTATGTATCGGCATGGCGTATGGATTTTCGGTATTTTGGTTGCCACTTTCCAAAGCGATTGGGATTAAACAAAGCATTGCCTGCCCGGCAGACGTGGGATTTTTCGCCGAATTATTTGTCACCACTTGCGATTGGAAAATTTCCACGCTGGGTTGGATGTACACGTTATTTTTTGTATTTTTAGGGTCATCGGCAGCTATTTGGGGCGGTTGGCTCGAACACGTTGGACCTCGTCGGGCTGGCGTGGTCAGTGCTTTATGTTGGTGTGGCGGAATGTTGTTGTCTGCGCTGGGCATTTACACGCACCAATTCTGGTTGATGCTGCTCGGTTCAGGCGTGATTGGTGGCATCGGTTTGGGCTTGGGTTATATTTCACCCGTATCGATGCTGATTAAATGGTTTCCCGACCGTCGCGGTATGGCGACGGGTATGGCGATTATGGGTTTTGGTGGCGGTGCGATGATTGGCTCACCGTTAGCGACGTTGTTAATGGGACATTTCGCCGGTGAAACGAATGTCGGCGTGATGCAAACCTTTATCGTAATTGCAGGGATTTATTTTATGTTCATGATGGCAGGCGCGATGACGTATCGGTTGCCTGTTTCGGGTTGGCAGCCTGCGAATTGGATTGCACCAACTTTAACCGAAAATAAAATGGTTACGCCGCACCACGTTCACGTCAAAAATATATTTAAGATTAAGCAGTTTTGGTTGTTGTGGGGCGCATTATGTATGAATGTCAGCGCGGGCATTGGCGTAATCGGTATGTCGTCGCCGATGTTGCAAGAAGTTTTCGGCGGACAATTGATTGGTCTAGCAAAAACTTACAGCGAATTAGATAAACCCGAACTCGCTACGATTGCGACGGTTGCCGCAGGGTTCACGGCATTATTGAGTTTGTTCAATATCGGCGGACGGTTTTTCTGGGGGAGTTTGTCTGATAAATTAGGACGAAAAGTTACATTTTTTATCTTTTTCATTTTGGGCAGCGCGTTGTATTTAAGCGTTTCAGCCAGTGCGATGGCTGGCAATAAATTATTATTCGTCGGTGCATTATGTTTGATTTTAAGCATGTATGGTGGTGCATTTGCAACTGTTCCCGCCTATTTGGCAGACTTATTCGGCACACAAATGGTCGGTGCAATTCATGGGCGATTATTAACCGCATGGGCGACAGCTGGCGTTTTAGGCCCGGTGATTGTGAATTATATGCGCGACTATCAACTTGGTTTAGGCATTCCGCGCGAGCAAGTTTATAACCAAACGATGTGGATTTTGGCGGGCTTGCTGATTATTGGTTTAATTTGTAATTTGCTGATTCGTCCGGTGGATGAAAAATGGTTTATGAATGCCAAAGAACTCGCGCATGAAAAACATTTAGCGCAGGACAAAATTCATGATGAAGAAATCAGCGCGGATGAAACCAATGATATGGTGACTTCAACACCACTAATTTTGGTTTATGCGGCATGGTCAATTGTGGGTATTCCGTTAGCGTGGGGTGTTTATAAAACGCTGATGAATGTCAGTAAATTTTTCGTGTAAATGGTATTTTTTGAGCGATGCAAATTGTATCGCTCATCGAATACCTGTAATGCTTTGACAACAATTTTTCAGTAATATAATCGCTGTTTTCGTTATGTGTAGAGGAAATTTTCAATGGAATTGGTGTTTCACGATGTGATTTGTTCGTTAAGTTCGTCACTGGATTTAGTGGGTGTAACGGAAGTGCATCACGGTAAGCGCGTCGCCTTAATGGCAGCGAATATAGCGAAACAACTTGAGTGGGGTGCAACCGCTGAATTAAATATGCTTTATGCCGGAATGCTCCACGATTGCGGCGTGTCGAATACGGAAGATCACAATCATCTTATTTCGGAATTGGAATGGGAGGATGCTCAAGCACATTGCGGGCGGGGGTATCGTTACCTGAAAGATTGTCCTGTATTGGCAAAATATGCGCCCTGGATTTTGTACCATCACACGCGCTGGTCGGAGTTAAAAACGCTGGATTTACCGGAAGCGGACAAATTAGCGGCTAACTTACTTTTTCTTGTGGATCGTGTCGATTTTCTACAGGTGAAATACGTCAATTTCAATCGTGGTGACAATGATATTTTGCTCGAAAATCATCATATCGTGGAAGAAATACAAGCGTTTAGCGGCACATTTTTCGCGCCGATACTTATCGATGTGTTTGTAGAAATGAGCAAGCGAGAATCGTTTTGGCTAGCGATGGATGCGTTCTATATCGAATCGTCGGTGCGAGCGTACTGCAAATTTTCAGAACGCAAAAATGCCAGCTTTCCGATGTTGTTGAGTATTGCGTCCTTGTTTTCAAAAATCATTGATGCGAAAAGTCATTACACTAAAGAGCATTCCAAATATGTGGCAATGTTAGCGCGGTTTTTAGCCAAAAAAATGGGCTTTGACAAAAAAAACCAGCAACATATTGAACTGGCAGGAATGCTACATGATTTGGGCAAACTGCGTGTACCGGATTACATTTTGAACAAAACTTCCGCGCTGAGTGAAAGTGAAAAGGCGAGCATTCAACGTCACAGTTTCGACACTATGCAGATATTAAAAACCGTCTTTCCACATACCAACATTGCCGAGTGGGCAAGTTATCATCATGAAAACTTGGCGGGTGATGGCTATCCTTTTCATCTTAATGCAACACAATTAGATTTGGGAGCGCGGATTGTAGCGGTGGCGGATGTATTTCAAGCCTTGGTGCAAAAACGACCCTATCGAGATGCGTTGAATTTACAAGAAATCAAACTGATTATGGATGGCATGGTTTCAGCCGGGAAACTCGATGAACACGTTGTGGCTATGTTAGAGAAATATCATGAAGATTGTTTTCACCTTGCTCAATCGTCTCAGCTGCCAGAATCTGCTAACTTAACTGCGTAAACTCATGATTCCCCAGCCTTGTGCTTCTGCAAAGTGACGCAGTTTTTCATCGGGATCAATGGCGACGGGATTATCTACCAATTTCAACAACGGCAAATCGTTGTGTGAATCGCTGTAAAAATAACTGCCAGTTAAAGACTCCCCAGTTTTTTCTAACCACGCATTTAACAACGTCACTTTTCCTTCTTGAAAACATGGCACACCAACAATTTCGCCGGTGTATTGTTCATTGACTAATTCAGGTGTCGTGGCAATTAAATTTTCAATGCCATACATTTCCACAATCGGCGCGGTGATAAAACGATTGGTCGCGGTAATTACTAACAACGTGTGACCCAAGGTGCGGTGTTTTTCGACTAATTCCACAGCCGCTTGCAGCAAAATCGGCGAGATAACTTCGGCTAAAAACTGTTCACGCCAAAAGTATAATTGTGCAATCGGATGATCAGCAAGTGGTTTCAAGGCAAACCGCAAAAATGCCGCCATGTCTAATGTACCTTGCTGATAATCTTCGTAAAATTGCGCGTTGATTTGTTCGTAAATCGTGCGATCGACAATGCCTTGATCAACTAAAAACTTCCCCCATAAATAATCGCTATCATCGGCGATTAACGTGTTGTCTAAATCAAAAATCGCTAAAGTCATTTTTGTCGCTTGTAAAAGTAGTGAAAAGAAAATTACGGCTTCATTTTAATTTTCGAATAATCGTTTCGAAAACGGTGTCAAAGGTTTCTTTTGTGAGGCGTTTTGTATTTACGTTATAACGGCTGGTGTGATAAGAATTTATCAACGTGTGACCACTTGGTAAGTCGTGTTTGGCGTTATGAGCGAATTTCGCACTGGAAATTTTTAAACCGTAGGCTTTCAAAACGGCTTGATGAGCAATTAGCCCTAACGCCAAAATGACCGATTTTTCGGGCAAAGTTTGTAATTCTGCTGCCAAAAATGAATTGCACTGATTGATTTCGTCGCCCGTTGGTTTATTTTGTGGCGGCAAACATTTTACGGCGTTGGTGATTCGTGCATTTTTCAAAACCAAATCATCACTTAATGATTCCGACGTTGGGCGATTACTAAAACCAAATTCATGCAAGGCTTCATACAGAAAAATTCCCGCATAATCACCCGTGAAAGGTCGTCCCGTTGCATTGGCACCGTGCATTCCAGGGGCTAATCCGACAATCAATAATTTCGCATTTTCGTCACCAAATGGCGCAACGGGTTCGCAGTGATAAGTCGGATTTTTTTCTTTTACTTCAGACAAAAATGCCGCGAGACGCGGGCATTTTTGGCAATTCAAATCGAAGTAATCTGCGTGCATTTAGTACACGTCACGAACGTAACGTTTATCTTTTTTGAGCTGATTAACGTAGTCAATGGCTTGTTGTTCGGATTTTTCACCATGCGTTTTAACTACGTCATGCAAGGCTTTGTCCACGTCTTTTGCCATGCGATACGCATCGCCACAAACAAAGAAATAACCACCTCGTTCTAACCACGCAAATAATTCTGCACCGTGTTCGCGCATTTTGTCTTGAACGTAAATTTTTTCTTCCTGATCACGCGAAAACGCCAAATCCAAACGATTTAACAACCCGCTTTTGCCCATTTGTTCTAATTCGTCGCGGTAAATAAAATCGGTTTCCGCATTACGGTCACCGAAAAATAACCAGTTTTTACCTTTCGCGCCACGGAATTGGCGTTCTTGTAAAAACGCGCGGAATGGCGCAATCCCTGTTCCAGGCCCTACCATAATCATTGGCAAATCGTTGTTGTCTGGCACACGGAAAACTTTGTTTGGCGTGAAGAAACAGCGAATTGGCGGATTTTCATCGGTCAAATCCGAAAGGAATGTTGAACAAACGCCTTTATGCTGACGGTTGAAAGCGTTGTAACGCACGCTAGCAACAGTCAAATGCACGGTTTCAGGATTCGCTTTGCCGCTCGATGAAATTGAATAGGCGCGATGTTGCAAAGGTTTTAATAACGCTAAAAATTCTTTTGGTCGCGTGTAAAAGTCCATCGCCACATTTTGATTTTCCAATAACAAATCGAGCGTATCACGTCCCCATAAATAATCGGATTCCAATATCTCTGTCAGAATCTCCTGATTACGTTCTTTTATAGCATTAAACAATTCTTTGCTCGGTGTTTTTATTTCAAACTGCGTGCGTAACGCTTCGCGCAAAGAAATACCGTCTATAACTTCGTCGCCATCGCATTCAATCGCGTTCAAAATATCAGCAACCAAATCTGGGCAATTTGTTGGCACAATGCAAAGCGCATCGCCTGCTTCATAACTCAAGCCTGAACCTGCGATTGAAATTTCATAATGACGGGTTTCTTTTGATGAGTTTTCAGTCGTCAACAAACGATTCACCAGTAATTTCGCTGGGAATGGATTTTTACGGTCGTATTGTGAAGGTACCGTAATATCACCAACAGATGGGGTTAAAGAAACGCTAGTAAGATTTACCGTAACATCATTAGAATTAGGATTAAGTTCTGATATTACGTTGTTAATCCATTTTTCAGCAGGTTCTTCGTATTCAACATCGCAATCAATACGCGTTTGCAAACGGGCTGCGCCCAATTCGGCTAAACGGTTGTCCCAATCAATTCCCGCTTGGCAGAATAAATCGTAACTGGTGTCGCCTAATGCTAAAACCGTGAATTGCAAATTTTCTAATTTCGCCATCGAATCGGCTTTCACCGCAGACCACAACACTTGTGAGTTATCAGGCATTTCGCCTTCGCCGTAAGTGCTGGTGACGATGAGCAAGGTTTCCATTTTAGTCAGCGCGTCAGCATCGACTTCATCCATGCTTTTGATAACAGGATTTAAACCGTGTGCTTTGGCGACTTTGACGGCATCACGCGCAACTGATTCGGCTGTGCCTGTTTGTGAACCATACAAAATATGGATTGTGCGAGCGGTTTGCGCGTTTGAACTGTTTTGCACAAGTTGCGAATGCAAGCCCGCGAAAAATCCGCCGAGCCATGCACGTTGATTGTCGCTGTAAGGTGCGTCGTTTGGAAGTTGGTGTGTTTTCATTTCATTAAACCTAAAATTTATTTTCCCGATTAAGCCGCAAGTCCATCTTGTGCCAATTCCAGCCCAACCAAACTCGCCAAATGTTTTTCAACAGGTGGAATGTTTACCAGTGCAACGCGATTGGCGAGGCTTTGCTCAATAATCCAAACCGTTGAACCCATCGAGTTAATGCTTTGCACCGAGCGATTGATTAACGCAGTTTTGTAATCATTCAACCGTTTATTTGCTAGCAATGCCGCGATTTCATCATCGTTATAACTGCTGTAGGCTTCACGAGTGGTTTTGACTAACGCATCTTGTAATTTGCGTGGACGTTCCAAAATCAACTTTTTCGCCGCTTTTTCAATGTAAGCAGGTGTATGTTGTGATTCTGGCGCAGTTTTAAGCATTTCAGTTGCCACCGCTTGCGCTTTATCGAAGACCGCAAAACTGTTAATCAAATCAAACGCCAATGCACTATCGACTTCGCCAAACGCAGGAATCGCACCGTTAAACAACGGTTGACCTGATTGATAGGCTTTTTTGACTTGCGCGATTTGCGTTTGCGCCAAATCAACCGCCAATTCTTCCACCATTTCTTTCGCATCCATCGACGCTTTTAAATAGCTGGCAGTTTGCGTTTTATAGAGCCAAAGCGGCATGGCAAATTTGAAATGTTTGCGTTCATTTTCCCAATTGGCGAGCAAATTACGCGCTTTGCTTGAATTTGCATATTCGGCGTGTTGCTCGAGCATGTGCAACACGATTTTTTCGTGTGCATCGTCTTCAGTTAAATCGTGCAATTCCACCGACGTTTTGTCGTATAACGCCGCGAGTTTATTTTCAGGGTCATATTGGTAAGCGTTACCGCCTGACATGCCGTTGCAGAAACCTTTACCGAAGCCGCCGATGTTAAGCACCGCGCCATTGGTCATGTATTCGCAACCGAAATCGCCCACGCCTTCAACCACCGCCATCGCGCCAGAATTACGCACCGCAAAACGGTCGCCTGCTTCGCCGTTGATAAACGCTTTGCCACCTGTCGCGCCGAACAACGCGAAGTTACCGATTAACACGTTATTACCTGGGGTTTTGATGCCGCCACCTGGTGATTCGACAACTAACACGCCGCCGCTCATCGATTTGCCAACGCCATCATTTGCGGTGCCTAAATGACGCAAATACATCCCATCATTCATAAACGCGGCATAACTTTGACCAGCCGAGCCGTGCGTGCGAATTACAATGGTTTCAGGGGCTAAATAACGTCGTCCGTGTCCGTTTTTGTAAATGAATGACGCATCGCCGTTGAATTCGTAATTTAAAATGCGTTCAATATCAATCGCAAGCTGACCGCCAACGGTTTTGTCGTTGTTTTTGAGTTTGAAATCGTCGCCATCAATCACAAGTTGTTCTGATTTACCATTTTCTAAAAACGCTTTCACACGTTCTAAAATCTTGTCGTCAACTTGGAAATCGGCTTCTAAATAAATCGGTTGCGCGATTTTAACTTCTTCGACTTGTTGCAACATTTTGGTCAAATTCAACTGTCCAACCATGCAAGGGTGGTCGATTAAATGTAACAAATCCGTTTTGCCACGAATATCACGCAAATTTTTATAACCGAGTGACGCGAGTAATTCCCGAACTTCGTGCGCGACGTTCATGAAATACTGCGCTAAAACACGCGGGTCGCCTTTGAATTCTTCGTGCGCGGTGGTCAACCCTGCGGGGCATTTGATGTTGCAGTTTTTCGCCATCACGCAACGCAACATCATCAACGCCGTCGTGCCGAACTCGAAAGAATCCGCACCCAAAATCGCCGATTTCACCACGTCCAAACCGCTTTGGTGTGCGCCTGAGCAACGCAAAATTACTTTGTCGCGCAAACCATTAACCGAAAGAGCTTGATGCACTTCGGCAATCCCGATTTCAGGTGAACGCCCTGCGTGCTTCAAACTGGTAACAGCCGCCGCACCTGTACCGCCTGTGTTGCCAGCAACATTGATAACGTCTGCGCCTGCTTTTGCAACACCAACTGCAATCGTGCCGATACCTTCAGACGAAACGAGTTTTACGCCGACTTTCACACGCGCCGCTTTCGCGTCGTGAATCAACTGCCCTAAATCTTCAATCGAATAAGTATCATGGTGCGGCGGCGGGCTGACGAGTTCCACTTTTGGCGTACCGCCACGCAACGCAGCGATTTCGACCGATACTTTCATCGCTGGCAATTGTCCACCCTCTCCAGGTTTTGCACCTTGCGCGATTTTGATTTCGATTTCTTCAAGCGTTGGGTCAGCTAAATAACCTGTCCAAACGCCGAAACGTCCCGACGCAAATTGTTTGATTTTGCTGGATTTGATGCTATTGAAACGGCTGAAATGTTCGCCGCCTTCACCCGAATTGCTTAACGCACCAACAATGTTTGTGCCTTGGGCAACGGCTTCGTGCGCTTCAGCAAGTAACGCGCCGTGACTCATCGCGCCTGATGCTAACGTTGCGGTAATTTCATGTGCAGATTGAACGTCTGCCAATGGCAACGGCGCGTTTGCCGTTTGAATTGCATTCAAATAATCTGACAACAAACTACCTGCTGGCACGTTTTCAACACGCAACGCATCGGCAGCAACATTTAATCCACACGACACAAGATGAAAATCGTCCACAAAACGTTTTTTCAAATGCGCGGCTAAATTTTGCAAACGCGCTTGGCTGTTATTTTCAGTGAATGCGACTTTAAAAACCTCATCCAATTTTCTAACTGACAAACCACGAATCAAATAATTAACGTTACCGCGTAGATTTTGTTTGCCTAAAATTTTGTCGAAATCGTCAACGCTTTCTGCATTCGATACATCTGCAGGGAAATCCATCACATCACGCAATGCCGCTGGTCGCGCGTCACGTTCTTCATAGAGATTTTTTGCAAAACTGCGATATGCTGGCGTAATGCCAAAATTATCGATTTGCTGCGGCGTGCGTTTTTCGTAACCTAAATCCAAATAGGCTAAATCATTGGCTTCTGCTGATTTTTCTTGTGGAATATACAAAATCGCTTCGTCGGTCATGTGAATATATTCACGCACCGCCGTGTTGCCGTAAGAATGTCCTGCGCCATCTTGACGTTCTTTGAATAAGCCTAAGAATGGAATGTCTTTTTCGCTTTCAACAGAAAGGGCTTTGTGATGCCATTCGGTCGCGCTTGCGGCAATATCGCTGTAACGTACACCGCCCACTGACGAATGAATGTTTGGGAAATACGGATGCAATTTGGGTTCGTCGGTATCTAAATAATTCGATTCGAAAAATTCGCCGCCGATATAACTTTCAGCCGTACACAAACCGAATTTACCCATGGTTTTCATGAGCGATTTTTCAGTGCCTTTTGAAAATTTATCGAGGGCTTTTTGTTGATCTGCACCTGAATACTGCGTGACTGCACGGTTGTGAACGCTCAACGAACAAATTGCCGATGCGCCAAAACCTAAAATCGTTGCCACATCGTGCGGACTTGCTGCTTGTCCTGTTTCTGAAATCAGCGACGAATTAAAGCGCAAACCTTGTTGCACCAAACGTTGATTTGCTGCCGCAACCATTAGTAAAGCAGGAATTGCCGCTTGTGTTTTGCTGACTTGAGCATCACTTAAAATGATGATGCCGATATTGTTACGCGCGGCTTTTTCGACTTCATCGCAAACTGTATTGATTGCACGATTCAACGCATGTTCATTGCCTTCGGCGTTTTCAAAATCAGGCGCATAAAGCGCATTTAACGTAATCGTTGATACTGCCGTTTGACGACGAATTTGCTCTAATTGTGTACGTTGTAAAATCGGACTTTCGATAACGAGCTGTTTGCTGTTTTCTGAAAAGGTTGGTTTCGCACCCAATGCCACACGCAATGTCATGCCATCGCTTTCACGAATTGAATCGAGCGGCGGATTGGTCACTTGTGCAAAACGTTGGCTGAAATAACGCGACATGCCGCCTTCGCCACCAGAAAGCGCGTTCGGTGCAAGTCCGTAACCCATCGCCGAAATGCGTTCCATACCTGTGGCTAAAATCGGGTCGAGTAAGAAACGGAAACTTTCTTGATTGAGCGAATACGCAGTGAAACGTTGGTCAACGTTCAATTCATTTTCGTCGCTGAGTTCGCTTAAATCCACTTTTGGCAAATCTGACAAATTCACGGCGCGTTGTTTTAACAATGCGGCGTAATCTTTTTCTTTTGCGAGTTTTGCTAAAACTTGGTGTGAATCGTAGGCTTCGCCTGTGCTGTGGTCGAAATAGAGCATTCCGCCAGCTTCAATACGTCCACGTTTCAAAACGTCTTGCGGTGGAAAATCAATTTGTCCCGCTTCCGACATCACCGCTAAATAATCCGTCGTTTCCACCGAACGTAACGGACGTAAACCCAAACGATCTAAACGCGCACCAACACGAATGCCATCATTGAAAATCAACGCCGCTGGGCCATCATTTTTTTCTTCGTACAAACTGAAGTATTCAAGCATTGCGCGAACTTCGGGCGAAAGCGTCGTGTCGTTTTCCCACGCAGGCGGCATCATCGCTAAAATCGCTTCAACGATATTTAAATTATCTTCGTTAATGCGGCGCGTTAAAGTTTGATCTAAACGGCTCGAATCCGATTGTCCATTTGGAAAACACACCGATTTATTGTGTTGACGTGCAATCGCGTTTTCGCTGAGACGATTTTTTTTGTCAGTATTCAACTCGCCGTTATGCGCCATGTAGCGGAACGGTTGCGCCATCATCGTGGCAGGCGCAGTGTTCGTTGAAAAACGAGTATGGAAAAATAATGTGCTGATTTCGTGGTCAGTATCGTACAAATCTTTGAAATACGGAATCACTTCGCCCGAATTTAAACGTCCTTTATAAACTTGGGTGCGTGAACTCATTGATAGCGGGTAAAAACCTGCTAATTCTGGGCGTGTAAAACCTTCGACTTCGATGGTGACTAATACTTTTTGAATGTGTTTTTCAAATTCATCGTGCGTGGCATTTTGCAAATGTGCAGGACGACCAAAAATAAATTGTTCTATCGGTAATTGGGCTTTAACAGCGGCGGCATTGATAACAGCATTATCAACAGGAATGACGCGACGCGCAATTAACGGCAAATCGAATTCTTTAAAATGATGTTCGACCAATTCATTCGCCGTCGAATCATAATGCGTGTGATCGGCTGGAAAAAAAAAGTTCGCTACGCCAAATTGACCGATATTTAACGCAGGATTACTGGTAAGTTTGCGGAAAAATTTTAATGACAAATCGATATTCACACCTGCACCATCGCCCACGCCTTCTGCACTCATGCCACCACGATGCGGAATTGTGCATAACGCTTCATGTGATCTAACTAATAAATCGTGAGTTTGCAAACTACGTTTGTGGGTAATAAAACCAACGCCACAACTGTCCTTTGATTGATCTGCGTCATAAAGTAGTGATTGTGAATTGCTTGGTTGAGATTGTATTGTCATAAAATATAAGCCTGTTTTCTTTTTTACATTGCGCTTTGGCAATGGCTAAGTATTTGTTTTAGTTGATGCCTACGAATGAAATTCGTCCGTGTCCATTCAGTGAAATCCGCCGATTCTAGCACAAAATAATTTATATTCGACTGTCATGTAGCGATATTTTACTTTTATTAGCAAGTTGCGTGCAAAAATCACCACCATTCACGGGCTTTTGTTAAATAACCAGCTGAATTTACAGGAACAGAATCTATCGTTAGAATTTCACCTAATTCGCCCATGGCTTTGTGGTAAACCTTTCGCTTGAAATACACTACGTCTTTAAGCGGTTCCCAATAATCCACCCATCGCCACCCGTCAAATTCGGGACTGACACAATGATCAAAACGTACATTAGATTCGGATGTTACCAATCGTAACAGAAACCAAATCTGCTTTTGTCCAATACATAACGGCAATGAATGTTTGCGAACATATCGCTCGGGCAACTGGTACCGTAGCCAATAACGAGTGCGTCCTAGAAGTTGAACGTGATGTTGTTGTAAACCAGTTTCTTCCCACAATTCTCGATACATCGCGGCTTCGGGGTCTTCATTTGGATTGATACCGCCTTGCGGAAATTGCCACGAATTCACCCCTACTCGTTTTGCCCAAAACACGCGACCCTCGTCATTGCAAAGGATGATTCCCACATTTGGGCGGTATCCTCTTGAGTCTATCATGTTAAAAATAACCTGTTGGTTGCTGCCAGCCCGCTGTTTGAAATGGCCTGTATGCTAGAATAACAGCGTGGTTAGGTTGTCGATAAGCAACATTGTTCCACAAAAAAATGCGCGATACTATAGCGCATCTTTCTTTTAACCATTTTTATAGACGAAACGAATGGATGCGCTGCTTCGCTACTTTGAAATGCTCCGCTTAATTCCGAAAAAACTGAATTTCATGACAGCGATATTTGATAAGTGAATACGCGATGTTCGACTTTTTAGAACAAAACCAAGCCGTCAAAATGTAAAACAGGGTTTCCCAAAATCAGATTCAGAAATATTCCCAAAGTATGAGCAAGAATTTTGCGGATGAATCGATTTTTTCGTAAAGGTGTTTGAAAATCAATCCCTTGTCGTGCCGGTTCTTCTTTTAAGAAAGGACGAATAAAACCTTGATCGCCAATCAATAATCCGTGAATTTCGTCCGTCATATCTTGAAGTACATCCCGTTCGTCGATATTGGCGGCCGCAAACGTATAATCACAAATCACCCCATCAAAGTTAATCACGATATAGCCCTCAAAGCCGTAATAATACTGCCTCTTTGAGGCACAATAGCTGTAATCCGCTTCACCTTTAAAACATTTGCTATGTGCCGCTCTTGTTTTTTCACACACGGGCCATCCACCATGTGAATTGAGTCGCTTACCGCCCCCATTTTTACGACCAAGTGATGATGTACAAGCCTTTTTACTTCGTACAACAACGTACTTTGTTTTACAAAATTCGAACGTGAACCTAAGTTTGGAAACCAATCATGCCAATGATTGCGAAAATATCGCCAGATGCTTTTGTCTTGATCTTTTCCCATAAATTCACCGACCAGTTCCATTGTAATGACCTCGCCATCGCTCAGTTTCGCGGCAAATATCCTCGTTTTCTGAGGGGCGTTTTCACTACATCATGTAACGCTTCGTCTACACAGCAATAAATGTAAATGATAAAATCCTCGACTGGCATGACCTCTTCTCCTGAATTTAGTTGCTTTGGCAAAAACAACTCTACAGGAAATCGGGTCATGCTTTCAATTCAGCAAAAGTCGAACATCGCGTAATACATTATTACGATTGATTCAATGGGTTGTCAGACGGCAATTGCCGAGAAAATTTTTGATAAATAAGGGGATTATGCCTTGGCGGTTAAGGGAAGCCAACAAAATCTATACGATGCAATTATTGATTATTTTGTAACGACACTGACTAATAATCCTTTGTGTTTAATGCAACAAAATGAAACAGTGGATTTGAGGCATGGTCGTGTTGAAATACGACGCGGTTGCTTGGATATGTTGCCGAATCCAGAATTAGAACGGGCTACGCACCAGAAAACGTTAACATTATTCGTCAGCAATTTTTCAGTCAAAAAAAAGCCCAAAATCGTCAAATTTTAGGCTTTCGTAAAATTAAGAGCTTGGCGATTCCCTACTTTCGCATGGCAAACTGCCACACTATCATCGGCGCTAAGCGGTTTCACTTCCGAGTTCGGGATGGGATCGGGTGGTTCACGCTCGCTATGGTCACCAAGCAAACTGGTTTCCAAACTTCGCTAGAAGTTTGA
>CAINHO010000051.1 GCA_903848935.1 uncultured Pseudomonadota bacterium
AAAGTCGAAGATGGCACCGAGTTAGTGGCTAAAGCCGGTAAAACCATGGAAGAAATTGTGAATTCCATCCAAGGCGTAACCGCAAGTATTTCTCAAATTACCTCCGCATCATCTGAACAAACGTCCGGTATTGAACAAGTCAATCAAGCGATTGGGCAAATGGATGATGTCACTCAACAAAATGCGGCACTCGTTGAACAAGCAGCGGCTTCCGCAGAAGCGTTAGAAGATCAAGCGCGTAACTTGTCTATCACGATGGGTAATTTTAAAATCGACGGTAAACAAAGTGCTGCGCCCGTTGTTAAAACGTATGCGTCAAGCGCACCTACGTCACAAATTACGTCAGTTACGCCCACAAAATCAATAGCACCTGTTGCAACACAAGCGACCGAAGCAATTGACATTGATTTAGATGGTGCATTGAAAAAACATTCAGATTGGAAAATAAAATTACGCACTGCCATTAGCAACAAAGAAACGCTCGATGTGGCGACTATTTCTAAAGACAATTGCTGTGATTTTGGAAAGTGGTTGCACAGTGAAGACACACATCCCCAAGTGAGTCATTTGAAAAGTTATCAAGAGTGCATAGAACATCACGCTTTGTTTCATATTGAATGCGGCAAAATTGCAGAAGTTATCAATGCGAAAAAGTATGAGCAAGCACAACAATTATTAGGCACTGTTTCGGGCTTTAGTAATGCTTCTAGCGCAGTGGGTGCGGCGATTATGCGTTTGAAAAAAGAGACCGCGCCTAAACCTGCACCAATAGCGAAACCTGTTAAAAGCAAAGTTGTCGAAGCCTCGACCTTTGCTGATGATTGGGAAGAGTTTTAAATCGTGCGCCCTAATAAAATTACAGCCATTTATCCTGGCACATTTGACCCGATTACCAATGGGCATTTGGATTTAGTGGCGCGAGCTTCGCAGTTATATGATGAAGTGATTATTGCGGTGGCAGAAAATAAAACCAAAACTCCGCTATTTTCACTCGAGGAACGTGTGGCATTGGCTCAACAAATTACAACGGTATTTGCCAATGTTCGTGTGATTGGCTTCGATAATTTGCTGGTCGATTGTGCGAATCAACAAGGCGCACGAGTGATTTTACGCGGTTTGCGAGCGGTGTCTGATTTCGAGTATGAGTTTCAATTGGCAGGTATGAATCGTCGATTAGCTCCGGAATTAGAAACGGTATTTTTAACGCCCGCTGAACAATATGAATTCATTTCGTCCAGCATGATTCGAGAAATTGCGCGTTTAAAAGGCAACGTTTCGTTTTTTGTAGCGGAGTGTGTGCATCAACAATTGATTGAAAAATTTGCGAGGTTAGACGATGGCGTTAGCGATTGATATGGAAGAATGTGTGATTTGTGGCGCGTGTGAACCCGTGTGTCCGAATCAAGCAATTAGTCATGACGAAAAAACGTTTATGATTGATACCAAAGCGTGTACCGAATGCCAAGGTTTTCATAATACGCCGCAATGCGTTTTAGTTTGTCCGGTTGATTGCATTCATCCCGTTGTACAATTAACGCCGATTCCGACAGTTCGACGCGCTAAACTTTTCAATATGGTGATTGGTTCGTTCAATCGCCCCGACGATAAATCTTATTAAACGAGGTAAAAAAATGGCACTCATTATTGCTGAAGAATGTATTAACTGTGACGTATGCGAACCGGAATGCCCGAATGGCGCGATTTCGCAAGGCGAAGATATTTATGTTATCAATCCCCAATTATGTACAGAATGTGTGGGGCATCACGATGTGCCGCAATGTATTGAAGTGTGTCCGGTGGATTGCATTAGCAAAGACCCGAAACACGTTGAAGACAAAGAATCGTTGTATCAGAAGTATTTGAAGTTGATTGCATAAAAAAAGGGCGGATTTAACATCCGCCCTTTTTGTTTTAATTCAATTTCGCCTGAATAAATTTCAAAATATCCGCCATCGCAATATCTTCTGATTCTTCTGCTGTTCGTGCTTTATATTCAATCGTGCCAGCGTCCAAACCTTTGTCGCCCATCACCAATAAATGCGGAATGCCGATTAAATCCATATCCGAAAACATAAAGCCTGCGCGAACTTTTCGATCATCAAGCAACACTTCAATGCCTGCGCTGACTAATTCTTGATATAAAGTTTCGGTCGCTTCGCGTAAACGTTCCGATTTGTGCATATTCATCGGGCAAATCGCCACTTGGAACGGTGCCAAATTCGCTGACCAAATAATGCCGCGACTGTCGTGATTTTGTTCAATTGCCGCCGCCACCACCCGTGAAATCCCAATTCCATAACAGCCCATCATCATGATTTGGTTTTTACCACCTTCATTGATCACGCCGGCTTTCATGGCTTCGCTGTATTTAGTGCCGAGCTGAAAAATATGTCCGACTTCGATGCCGCGAGCAATCGTCAACGTGCCTTTGCCATCAGGGCTGACATCGCCTTCGACCACGGTTCGCATATCTACAATTTGTTCTGGTAATGGCAAATCGCGTTCCCAATTCACGCCTTGATAATGTTTGCCATCTTGGTTCGCGCCACATACAAAATCTGCCATGACTATAACGCTGCGGTCGGCAATGATTGGAATTGTTAAACCTAACACGCCAATTGAACCCGCTTGGCAACTACAAGCGCGTTGAATTTCTTCGTCGCTGGCGAATTGCAACGGTGAGGCGACGCTGGCGATTTTTTCAACTTTGATTTCGTTTAATTCATGGTCGCCACGCAATAATAATGCGACTAACTCGCCTTCTTCCGCGCCTTTCACGATTAAAGTTTTTAAACATTGCGTCGCCGGAATGTTCAAAAATTCACACACGTCAATGATGCTGTGTTGATTCGGCGTGTCGATAATTGACATAGTTTGTGTTGCCGTTGGACGAGTTTGCGTTGGTATGATGGCTTCAGCTTTTTCAACATTGGCGGCATATTCGCTTTCGGTTGAAAAGGCAATCGCATCTTCGCCCGAATCCGCTAATACATGAAATTCGTGTGAAATCGCGCCACCAATTGAACCTGAATCCGCCATGACGGCACGGAATTTCAAACCAAAATGCGTGAAAATAGACGTGTAGGCGGCATACATCACCTCATAAGTTTCGTGCAAACTTTCCTCGGTTAAATGGAACGAATAGGCATCTTTCATAATGAATTCACGCGAACGCATTACGCCAAAACGAGGACGAATTTCGTCACGGAATTTCGTTTGAATTTGAAAATAAGTAATCGGCAATTGTTTATAACTTTTGATTTCATGCCGCGCCATATCGGTAATGATTTCTTCGTGCGTCGGGCCGAGGCAAAAATCACGCCCGTGACGATCTTTCAAACGCGCCAATTCCGCGCCGTATTGATCCCAACGTCCGGTTTCTTGCCACAATTCGGCAGGTTGCAACCCCGGCATCAGCACTTCTAACGCCCCGGTTTTTTCCATTTCGTCGCGCACGATTTTTTCAACTTTACGCAACACGCGCAGTCCCAGCGGCAACCAAGTGTATAAGCCGGTTGCCAATTTGCGAATCAGTCCGGCACGAATCATCAATTGATGACTGATAATTTCCGCATCGGACGGCGTTTCTTTGACGGTATTTAAAGGAAAGGAGGAAGTTCGCATGATATTTAAGTCTCTGAAAGTGATAAGAAAGTCGCTATTTTAGCGCGTTACGAAATGTAACAGGCAAAAAAAAGCTCCCAATGCAAGCAATGAGAGCGAGAGGTCAAACAGGACAATGAGGAGTCAATGTTTGCTACAAAATACAGGAGGTAGAATGTTTGGAGTTTAAAATTTAGCCATAAATGTGGCGATTCAAATGAACGTTGCTGAAAATCGCTGCTGATGCAAATAACACGGTTGAAATAATAAATTCGCCCGAAATAAAACCAACAATGCCGACGATAAACATCAAGCCAATCAATACGTCTCTAGTGAAAGTTGTCATGATAATGTTCCTTTGGTTGTTGCGAAAAAATGAAATAACTAACTTGGAGCGTACTATACAGACGCATCGTTTCATTGACAATATGGTCGTTTATTGATTCATAGTTTCCTATTCGCGCATAAAGAAAGGTGTTTATCTGCCGACGGTTTTCTTTTGTCTAATTAGTCAGATGTCCATAATTGTAATGAGTGCTGACCGATTATGGTGCGAATTTATTCGCGCATTCAATGCGTCGAGGCGCGTGTTACGGTAAAATGCCGCACGCTAAAAATAGCGAATCCCCCATTTTTTTAAATCACAGGAAAAATTATGCACAACATTACCCTGATAAAAGGCGACGGCATTGGCCCCTCGATTATGGACGAAGCCGTAAAAATCATTAACGCCTCGGGCGCGAAAATTAACTGGGAAGAAACGCACGCAGGTTTAGGCGCGTTTGAAGTTTTCGGCACACCGATTCCTGAAGAAACTATGGTATCGATTGACCGTACCCGCTTGGCATTCAAAGGCCCACTAACTACACCGATTGGTGCAGGTTTCAGAAGTATTAACGTCGCGTTGCGTCAAAAATACGATTTGTATGCCAACGTCCGTCCTGCAAAAAGTTGGAAAGGCGTGAACACGCGCTATGAAAATGTTGATATTGTGATTGTGCGTGAAAATACCGAAGGACTTTATGCGGGTTTGGAACATTATTTAACGCCTAAAAAAGACATCGCGGAAAGTATTGCTGTGGTGACTCGCGTGGCATCAGAACGCATCATTGACTATGCGTTTCAATATGCACGTGACAATGGACGTAAAAAAGTCACGGTTTGCCACAAAGCCAACATTTTGAAATACACGCAAGGATTGTTTTTAGATATTGCGCGTGAAACGGCGGCGCGTTATCCCGACATTAAATTTGAAGACGTGATTATCGATGCCGCCTGTATGCACATGGTTATGAATCCACAAAAATTTGACGTGATTGTCTGCACTAATATGTTTGGCGATATTTTGTCAGATTTAACGGCGGGATTAGTCGGTGGTTTGGGCTTGATTGCGGGCGCGAATATCGGCAAAGATGCCGCATTATTTGAAGCGGTTCACGGTAGTGCGCCCGATATTGCCGGCAAAAATATCGCTAATCCAACCGCTGTGATTATGGCTGGCGTGATGATGTTGCATCATATCGGTGAACACGAAGCGGCTGAAAAAATTAAAACTGCCGTTGAAAAAGTAGTTAATGAAGGCATTTTTGTTACGCCCGATTTGAATCCAAATACCAAAGCTGGAACGATTGAAATGGGCGATGCAATTGTCGCTGCAATGGCGAATTTATAATTTAATTTAGGACTGTTATGCACGAACTTATTGAACGCGAACTTTTTGAAGCCTTGGAATATGCGCGTAGCGTGGACGAAGAACAAGGTAAACACATTTTGATTCAGTTTGAAATTGATCAACCGATGTTTTCAACGACGTTATTCAACGTTTTTCCGTCGGTGATTGACAATCAAAGTAGCGAATTGAAATACCAAAATCTCGCCCAACATTTTGCAGATTTATGTTTTGATGTGTTATGCGTTTATACGAAAGCGTTTGGCAAAATGCCGTCTTTTGAAGACGATCCGTTGTGGATTGAAAGCCAAGCACAATTGTTGGACAAAGAACTTGCGCCATTATTGGCATCGAGCAAAATCAGCGATAAAGCAGCGAAAAAAATGCGCGAAGACTTTTTCAAACCCAAAGAAGGCGAATTTATTCAAACGGGTTTGGTCGAATTTATGAATATGGCGGTAGATGATTTCGCCAAAGATTCGGGCGATGATTATCACGATTCAATGTTGGATTTAACGAAAACGATGTTGTTTGTCGTGGTGCGAATGTTCAACAATCTTTATACGTCGAAAGTCGTTCATTAAAAAATCAAATTCAAAGGCTCAAGTCATTTGTGTTGAGCCTTTTCTCTATTCATTTCACATTCCCACTTAATGAAAAAAATCGAACTTCTCTCGCCTGCGGGAACAATTAGAAATATGCGTTATGCGTTTGCTTATGGTGCTGACGCGGTTTATGCCGGTCAACCACGTTACAGTTTGCGCGTCCGAAACAATGATTTTCTGCACGACAATTTACAAATCGGCATCAACGAAGCGCATCAACTTGGCAAAAAGTTTTTTATTGCCGCAAACGTGATTCCGCACAACGCGAAAATCAAAACCTTCATGAAAGACATCGCGCCAATTGTTGCCATGAAACCAGATGCGCTGATTATGGCGGATCCTGGTTTGATTATGATGATGCGCGATACTTATCCAGAAATGCCGATTCATTTGTCGGTGCAAGCGAATACCGTGAATTTTGCCAGCGTAAATTTTTGGAAACGCATGGGTGTGGAACGAGTGATTTTATCGCGGGAATTGTCACTGGATGAAATCGCCGAAATTCGCCAAGAATGCCCCGACACCGAAATCGAAGTTTTTGTCCACGGTGCATTGTGCATTGCGTATTCGGGACGGTGTTTATTGTCGGGTTATTTTAATCACCGCGACCCGAACCAAGGCACTTGTACCAACTCTTGCCGCTGGAAATACGACACCAAACCTGCTGAAGAAAATGCCGAAGGAGATTTGATTTTGCCGGCTGAAAATGGCGAAGTTTTATCGATGAGCGATATTAGCAACGCAAGTTGTGGCGGCGCAGAACGTCATCCGTTAGCTGATAAAGTTTATTTTCTCGAAGAAGAAGGACGCAAAGGCGAATTGTTGCCCGTGATGGAAGACGAAAACGGCACTTACATCATGAATTCCAAAGATTTACGCGCCATCGAACACGTTCAACGATTGGTTGAAATTGGCGTGGACAGTTTGAAAATCGAAGGTCGCACAAAATCACATTATTACGTCGCTCGAACGGCACAAACCTATCGTCAAGCGATTGACGACGCACTTGCTGGACGTGAATTTAATCCCGAATCGCTTGGTGTTTTGGAAAATTTGGCGAATCGTGGTTATACCGATGGTTTTTATCAACGTCATCACACGCACGAACAGCAAAATTATTTAACGGGTTATTCAAAAAGCCATCAGCAACAATTCTGTGGTGAAATTCGTAGCTACGATAAAGAAACGGGTTTAGCGACGATTGATGCAAAAAATAAATTTGCGGTGGGCGATAAAATCGAATTGATTTTGCCCAAAGGTAATCAAGATTTGGTTATCGAACGCATGGAAAATATGTACGGACAAGAAATGCAGGAAGCGAGCGGCGGCGGTTATGAAGTGAAAATCCCGTTGCCTGAAATGAATGGAAATTATGGATTGATTTCACGTTACATTTAACACAACAAAAAACCGCTCTTAGTTAAAACTGGGGGCGGTTTTTCAATAAACCGCATCATGACTGCCAATATCAACCAAAAAAATCATGTCGTTTTGAATTAAAAACAGACAAACAATTCGGTAATCATGCGTCAAACTACAAGCGTGGAATTCGCTTAAATCGCCGTGCAATTTATGTGTTTTTAGTGCCGCGTCGAATGGATTTTCCTTGAGTTTGGTCAGCACTTTTGCATATTTATCGAGCAAATCGGCGTGCTTTTTGAAAAATTTGCGCTCCTTGCGCTGGTAACTTTCGTCTCTAACTAATTTCATTTTTCAAATTCTGAATATGCGCGTTTATGTCTTGAATTTCACTGAATCCCGTCAAATCATTTTGCTGAATTTTTCGTAATGTATCCAAACACATAGCCTTATCAAGGCTGATTTTTTCTTTTTTCATGGGGCGTTTTGACGTTTCTGCATTTAATCCCAATCTAAAATAATGAATGAAGTCGTAAAGCTCAAACAGTTTCGCCTCGGGAATAAACTGCAATTCGTGAATAATATCGTCTTGAATCATGCTGCCTCGCAGATTGCGTATTTTAAAACCCAAATTCTATCACAACAAAAAACCGCCCCCAGTTTTCACCAAGGGCGGTTTTGTTTGATGCGAAATCAGATTTTAATTACAGAGTGTTATATCGCTACAAACGTTAGTCCAAGTCACCTTGCCAGAAACGGCATCAGTAGCGGGAGTCATTGTGTAGGTTTCACTATTAAGACCTTTAGTTGCAATAGCAGTAGCCGTAATTACACCGCTTGCCGCTGTTTTAACGCTTGCTACATATCCTGAAGCACCAGCATCAGCAGGAATGCCGTCATAGCCAGCTTTGCAAGCAGCTTTCGGTACAACATCAGCAGTCACATAATTATTAGCGGTACACATTTCAACACCTAATTTAGCTGCAGCGGTTGCAAGTACAACTTCTGAAAATTTAGCTTTTTTTGTGTAACCCTGATAAGCAGGCAACGCCACAGAAGCCAAAATACCAATGATTGCCACCACAATCATCAATTCGATTAAGGTAAAACCTTGTTGTGCTTTTTGAATAGTTGTTTTCATGATTTTCTCTCTTTGAAGTTAAAAATGTTATGAATCCAGCGGTTTATAAATTCAACGTTTGGATTATAAAACGATGTTCCCAATTTTAAAATGCCCTTATGTGACTTATGTCTCAAATTTTAACTAAAATTTCGCCACGTCCGATTTCAGCCATATCACCCGCGAAACGTTGCACCCGATTGAAAGCATTTTGACTGTCAGCAAAAGGCGAGTTCAATTCCTTGAATGAGTTGAACAACATCGGTAGAAACGCCAACGTGTGTGAACCACAATCGTTAAAACTGGCTGATAATTTGGGGCTATTCCAAAGTAATATCGTGCCGCGACGCATTGAATGTCCTAAGAATTTTCTGGTGTTTCCCATGACGGCAATCGTGCCAGCAATCATGCGTGAACCGCAATAATCGCCGACGCTGCCTTCAATTAAAATCGTACCACGACGTAAATGGTCGCCGACTCTATCGCCCGCGTTGCCTTTGACCAAAATCAAACCGCCTTTCATGCCCATTTTATTGCCGGCGAGTGCGCCACCTAAAAAGTCGCCAGTGTTGCCGTCAATTTCGAGTTGTCCTTTTTTCATTTCGCAACCGGCGTAAATTCCTGTGTTGCCCGAAATTTTAATCACACCTTTTTTCAAGCCCATGCCGCAATACGCACCGACATCGCCTTCAACGTGAATGCTGCCGCCGTCTAAATCTTTGCCAATGTAATCGAGTTTGGCGAAACTGTTTTTGATGACGATATGCTGCACGTCAAAGCCGCTAATCGTAAAAAGTTCATCGACGCGCAACTTACGTTTGCCGCACTGTAATTTAATCGCGGCGATGTCGGTGGGTTCTAAATTCGCCAACGCCTGACAAACGAGTGGCGACATATCAACACGTTGATCGGGGCGGGTTTTTAAAGTGAAAGTTAATGCGCTCACGCCATAATCTCCTGTAAATGAAAATGGAACGGCCCTAATTTGCCGCCGTAATTGCCTGCGCTGATTCGCATAATACCGTTTTCTGAACCCAAGTCGCACACCGCTTGAATGCCGACACGCATGGCTTTATCGATGTCTTCTTTGGTTAAACCGTCGATGACGATTTCCATCACCGATTCGATGTCAGGCGATAAATCGGTTTTCTTTGTCGAACCTTTGAGCGTAGGGCAAAATGCGTCATTGGTTGATGCACCGAGGGTTTTGTATTTTGAACCGACTTTTGAACCTGACCGCACGACTCCACCAGGGAAGGGCATAATCACGTTGGGGATTTTTCGCATTTCTTCAATCGCTGCTTCGCACGCGGCGAGGGCTTGCGGTTGTGATTGCGCTAAAACTAAAAAGTTGCCGCCACCAATGGTATCGACTTGACCAGTGGTCGCTTCGGCTAAAAATTCGCCATCCATTACAGGGATTCGCCAATAACGTTTACCCGAAATGACTTTTGAGGTTTGAAAACCGTCGCCGAAATAACGTAAGTTTTTGCCCAATGGAATACGAATGCCGCCGTCAATTCCTGCGAATAACGCAGACGTTGGCGACGTTAAAACGCATTGACCCGCACGAGTTTCGAGTTGTTTGGCTAAACCTTTTCCGCCCATGGCGAAAATCATAATTGCCACACCTGGACGACCATCTGGCGTTTCGTCAGGTGTTAAAGTTCGCTCAATGCCTGCTTCACAACCGCACGCAATCACCGAAGTCGCAAAACCCGTCATGGCTTGCGCGGCAATCATTGCCCATTTTTCATTTTGCGCGGTGATAATCGCGCGAGTGCCTTTCATCGGAAAGGCTTCGGCGAACGTCGCGTCTATCGTGACACCGTTAATAATCATTGTTTTTCCTCTAATAAAAATTTTCTAAAAGGCGAGTAACTGTTCAAATAATTCGTCGGCTACTTTCACGCCTTCCCAATAACCCAAACAATCAAGCAAGAAATTGTAGCGATATTCCTCGGCGCAAACGCTGATAACTTGCAACGCCATGAAGTATTTTGATTTATCTGTGCGAAATGGTGTACTTGCAATGACTTCTTCGAGCAAGCGATACAATTTGTGCGTTTTACTGTAGGAGCCAAACTCACTTCTTGTTTCCAATGTATGTTTAAGCAACATTTCTAACATTTGCTGATAATGAAAACAGTGCATCGCACAATCTTTAATACCAGAGTTTGTCGTGAAATCAATCAAAACGGCGTGTTCCCACGCTTTACCACCTAAGTTTTCGGCGTTTTCAAATCGTTGTAATTTTTCTGCATATATTTTCATGCCTTTTTCATAATCCGTGCTTGTTCGCGTTTCCAATCTTGGTCTTTTGAGGCTGCGCGTTTGTCGTGTAATTGCTTGCCTTTTGCTAACCCTATTTCAATTTTTGCGCGTCCGTTTTTCCAATACATCGCCAACGGAATAATCGTGTAACCTTTGCGTTCAACCGCGCCAATCAATTTATTCAATTCGTGTCGATTAAGGAGCAATTTTTTATTGCGAACGGCTTCAGGTTTAATGTGCGTCGAAGCTGAAAGTAACGCCGAAATATGTGCGCCTTGTAACCATGCTTCGCCTTTTTTAATCGTCACATAACTTTCTTTCAGCTGAACACGTCCATCACGCAAACTTTTGACTTCCCAACCTTCCAAAACCAAGCCCGCTTCAAATTTTTCTTCAACAGAATACTCGTGCGTGGCTTGACGATTTTTGGCAATTGTCGCATTTTGAGAATCCGCTTTTTTCTTCGCGTTTTTGTCCGCCATGATTATTTCTTCCCGACTGTGACCGTTTGTAAATGCGTTAAATCCACGCGCCGTTTGAACGTCTCGCCAATTTGTGCAGCAGTGACGTTTTGAATGTTTTGTTGAAAAGTGTCCAAATAATCTAGCGGCATCTGATAAAAACCAATCATTGAAACGTAATTCGCCAATTCTTTATTGGTATCAAAACGCATTGCAAATCCACCGATAATGTTGTTTTTCGCCGCCGTCAATTCCGTTTCAGTCACGCCATTTTTCACAAAATCCGCCAGCGTTTGATTCAAAACATCCAACGCTTGCGTGGTTTGATCGTTGCGGGTTTGCAAACTAGCGACAAAAACGCCTTCTTTCAACAACGGAATAAATGCACTTGAGGCACTGTACGCCAATCCTCGTTTTTCGCGCACTTCGTCAAATAATTTCGAGACCAAACTGCCACCACCCAAAATATGATTTCCAACGTATAACGTAAAATAATCAGGGTCTTTGCGATACGTTCCTGTTTCACCGACTAAAACGTGTGTTTGCGTTGAAGGAAATTCGAGATGTTGCGTGGTCGCTTTTGTTAACGCTGGAACTTCGGGTAACGGCGCAGGTTTTTGACCTTGCAGCAAATCCGAAACTAGCAAATTCGCGGTTTTTTCTGCATCAGTTTTCGACAAATTTCCGACAATCACCACGATCGCATTCGAGGCGGTGAAATAGGTTTGATAAAAATGGCGCGTATCGTCAGCGGTGAATTTTTCAACCGTATTTAACACGCCTAAATTCGGATGCGCGTAAGGATGTTCGCCATAAATGGCTTGATAAAACGCCATATTCGCTAATTCGCCAGGCGATTCTTCACGTTGTTTTAACGCCGCCAACGTGCGATTTTTTTCACGTTGAAAATCAGTTTCAGCAAAATGCGGTTTGCTCAAAATCATCCGCATCGTATCAATCGCTTTGTCGAAAAGTGGTTTGTCGGTCAAGGTTCGCAACGTGACGCTCGCTGTATCGATGGAACTTGCCACGCCAAAATTTGCGCCGACACTTTCAAAACGTTGAGCAATTTCTTCCGCATTCCAATCGCCCGCACCTGTATCGAGTATTCCAGCCGTTAGCGCAGAAAGTCCAAACTGTGCGCCATCTCTCGCGCTGCCTGCATCGAAAACGACCTGAATATCTACCATCGGCAAACTGTCGGTCGGCACGAAATAAACTCGACTACCTTTTGTGGCTTGCCAATGTTCAATCGTTGCTGCCGAAAATGCGCTCGAACTAAAAACCACTAAAACCACACCAAAATAACGCTTCAAATTCATAAAAACATCACCGCAATTATTAAAAAAATCACCATTCCAATCGCTATTAAACGATGCCGTGGGTGTGCCAAACACGCTTTAATTTTGGTTAATGCGTTCTCGCGTTTCAAATCGTCGGTTGAAAAACTATCCGCAAACGTCGAGTAAAAACTACCACATTTCGGGCAATTCAATTCAAAGTCGTGGCGAATATGTTCACAAAAAAGGCATTTAGTCATGCGGAACTCCATTGAGTATCTTTGGCTGATCTATAACTTTTTCTGTTACGTTCAGTGCTTTTTCTTGGGTACGTTTAGGCGGCTGAGTATCATCAATAATTTCAGTATAAAAACTGCCGCACTTGGAGCAATTTAACTCGATCTCATGGTGGGCATAACCACAAGAAAGGCATTTACTTATCATCGCACATTCCCCAAATTTAAAGCCGGAAAGATTACCATAATTCAAGGCTCTCACAAGTACAATAACGTGTTTGTTAACTGAACAATTTCAATCGATTTAATTTCTTTAATGGAATTGTCGAGTTTGTTAAGTTTGTGCGGATTGACGATTGACGGGGATTTCAAAACTTTGTGGATGTCCGTTTGATAAACGCGACTTATTGGTGTGCAACCAAACAACGTAATCGACGGCGTATTCAAACCCCACGCGATATGTGTCGGCCCGGTATCATTGCCGATCACTAAATCGACTTGCGACAATAAAGCTTTCAGATCATTCAAATTCAATGCCGGCAAAACGTGAATAAATGGCGATTGTGTCGCCATCGTTTCTGCCGTTTGACGTTCCGTTTCATTGCCCCAAATCACCACACAATTTTGTTTGAGTGCGTTGGCAACTTCAACGAATTTTGACGCTGGATAATTCCGACTTTCCCACGTTGAACCAATCACAAATACGATATTTTTTAAATCATGACGTAAAAACTGATTTAAATTTACGGTCGGCGGATGAAAAAACAAAAACGGCTGTTTTGCTAAAATGTCTTCATGTGAAATCGAAAATCCCAGTGGTTGCGACAAAACGGCGGCATTTCGGTCAATGGTATTTTCGTCGTAAGCACAGGCGATTTTTTGTGAATAAAACACTGAAGCTAACGATTCGCGACTTGAGTTTTTATCAAATCCCGCAACATTTTTGCCGAGTAATCGTGCCGTAATCGCGGATTTTAACAAGCCTTGCGCGTCGATAACTAAATCATAATTTTGAACGGCGTAATTTCGCACCATTTTGATTTCGTCAAAAATGGCGCGTTTATGGGTTTTTGCAGCTTTTAAATTGACTGTTAACACGTTTGAAATATCGGGATTGTCGCGTAATAAATCTGCAAATCGGGCTTCAACTAACCAATCGATTTGTGAATCGGGAAAACGTGCTTTGATAAATTGCAACGCGACCATGGCGTGAACGATGTCGCCGAGCGCGGAAAGTTTAACGATAGCGATTTTTTTCATAAATGAATTAACTCGGCAATTTGGGCGGGCAAAATATCCGTTAAACATTGTCGATGTCCGAGCGGACAATCACGTTTAAAACACGGCGAACACGATAAATTTAAAGTCACAATTTCCGCTTCGGAATGTAACGGCGGCGTGAATTTCGGGTCAGATGAACCGTAAATTGCGATGACTTTTTTATTCAATGCCGCCGCGACGTGCATCAAACCGGAATCATTGCTGACAACGGTGTGAGCGAGTGAAAGCAAATCGACAGCTTCAGTCAAATCCGTTTTGCCTGCGAAATCCAGACATTGCCAGCCCGTAAATTTGTTGATTTCTTCGGTCACGGGCTTGTCTTTTTCAGAACCGATAAGCCAGATTTGCCAACCGTCGGCGATTTTTTGTGACGCGAGTTCGGCAAAATGCGCTTCCGTCCAACGTTTTGCCGAGCCAAATTCTGCACCGGCGCATAAAACCAAAATCGGTTTTGATAAACGGAGATTGAATTTTTCGATAACGGCGCGTTGTTGAAGTCCGGTGACGTTTAAAGCAGGAAATGAATACGTTGGTAAATTCTCGCTTGCTTCAAAACCTAACGCTACAAACCGCTGCACTGTCATGGTTAAAACCGATTTGTCTAATTTTTTGGCATCGTTCAATAAACCATAACGCGCTTCGCCTAAAAATCCGGTGCGTTTTGGAATGTGGGCGAAAAACGGAATTAACGCCGATTTCCACGAATTCGGCAGCACGATTGCTTGATGATAATGTTCTGATTGTAGTTTTTTACCCAATAAAAAACGGGCTTTCAAACCAAAGTCGCCGTGCGTTAAAGGTATCACAAATGCTTTAGAAACTTCAGGCATTCGCGCCAATAAACCCAATGACCACGACGGCGCAAGCACATCAATTTGGCAATCTGGATTTTTTTCTTTTAGAGTGATAAAGAGGCTTTGTGCCATCACCATATCACCTACCCACGATGGCGCAATTATTAGAATTTTCATTTGAGTTTTGAAGTTACGGATAACGTGACGGGATTTTATTGATTGCATTCAAATTCCACGGCGCAGTTTCAATCGCGCCTTCTAAATGATTTTCGATTTTGTCGTCAAAATCGCTTAGAAAATCCAAACCGGTTTGCGCTTCGACGGTATCAATCGTGGTGATAAATTGTGAAATCGGCTCTTTACCCGTGACGGTTTGCGGCATGATAAACGCCAGCGCAAACGCCGGTTTGCTATCGCTTTCTTCGGTAACGTAAATTTTGTAAAACGCTTTTGGAATATCGATATGCCACAACGACGACGCAATTCTTTCCGAATTATTGCCAAAAATCGGGCCGGTAATCACCCAGACTTTGCCAAAGTTTTTCGCAAAAAATGACAGTTCCGCTTCTTCCAAACGTTCCCAAATTTGTTGATTTAACTTGGGGCGTTGCGGACTGATGTTAGTCATCAAAAAACTATCCGCTTGACCATATTTTCCGTACAGCGTACTCATCGCATGATTGGGTGCGTTATGTCCTCGATCAAAACCACTTTTGGTGTAATCGTCATGACTGACACGATTTAGTCCGCGCCAATCCGTTTGAAAATGTGACGGACGTTTTAAGCGTGGCGCGTTATCGGCAACCGGTTTTAGCGCGTACTCCACCCACAATGGATTGCCGCGCAAATCCGAATAGCCGACGATGAAACCGTTATTTCGCAACACTCGAAACCAAGTATTTGTATTCAACGACGCAATCGCTTTTGGCTCGCCTTGATAGAGCAGGGCAGGGCGAGCCATCCACATTTCATAACCGTAACCGCACAACAGCAACGTCAATATCGGCATGATGACGCGCGGATAGGCTTGAATGAATCGAAATACCGCTAAAATTTTATTCATCGTATTGACGCTTAAGCCAAACTTTTACTCGCCAATTCAAACACATCGTTAGAAATATCTTTCGTGTCGATGAGGCGTTGTAATTGGGCTTTCATTAAGGTTTGACGAGTTTCATCGACTTTTCGCCACGCGGTCAAAGGCGTAACCATTCGAGAAGCAACTTGTGGATTTATTGCATTCAATTCCAAAATCGCGTCCGCTAAAAACGCATAACCTTGACCATTCGCAGCGTGAAAATGTACCGGATTCGTTTGGCTAAACGCACCAATCAATGAACGCACACGATTGGGATTTTTCATATCAAACGCAATGTGTGAACGTAAATTTTGCACGATTTCAAACGTATCAGCGGCTGGACTGCTGGCTTGCAACGCAAACCATTTATCAATTACCAACGGTTCGTTTTCCCATTGTGCGTAGAAATTTTCTAAACACGTTGCTTTGGTTGGGTGATTATTGTGAACAATCGCCACTAACGCCGCCATTTGGTCGGTCATATTGCCCGCGTTTTCAAATTGCAACTGAGCCAGCGCATGATTTCCAGCAGAATCTAATCGACTTAAAAACGCCAAACACGCATTTTTCACGCGCCGCCGACCAATCGCTTCGGGACTAAAATCGCCCGATTCATCTTTGTGATGCGCGTTATAAATTGCTGTAAATTGTGTTTCGAATTTTTCAGCGAGCGTTTTTAACACCAATTCACGCGCAAAATGAATACCGTCAAAATCCACCACCGTCATGCGTTCAGCTAAATAATTTTCTGACGGCAACGAAAGCAACAGTGAAAAATACGCTAAATCGTCAATCGGGGAATTTAAGATTTTTTCAAATGTCGCCAGCAAAATTGGATTTACGTCAGCGGATTTCGATTTCACCAAATCCAAAATGATTTGTTCGGACAATTGCTGGCTTGCATCCCAACGGTTAAATGAATCGCTGTCGTGTTGTGATAAAAACGCCAATTCTTCCAAACGGCGCGGCATTTCAATATTTACGGGCGCAGAAAAACCTCGCAAAATCGATACAATCGGAGCAGCTTCGAGCGCGTCAAATGTAAACGTTTGTTGCATTTCGTTAAATTGCAACAACGTTTCGGGTAATAAATCCGCGCCAGTTGTTGAATCTAACAAACCTAAATGAATCGGGATTAACAACGGTTCTGTTTGATTGGGATAACTTTGCGAAAGCGTGAGCGAAAAGGTTTTTGTTGCTGCATCATAATTCGATTCAACTTGAACTTTTGGCGTTCCCGCTTGCGAATACCAACGGCGGAATTGGCTCAAATCCACACCATTCGCATCTTGCATCGCGCTGACAAAATCATCACACGTTACCGCTTGCCCATCATGACGTTCAAAATACAAATCGCTACCACGTCTAAAACCGTCTACGCCAAGCAATGTGTGCAACATTCGCACAACTTCTGCGCCTTTTTCATAAACGGTTAAGGTGTAAAAATTATTGATTTCGATATACGAATCTGGGCGAACCGAATGCGCTAACGGGCTGGCATCTTCAGCGAATTGGCGCGTGCGAAGTTGCGTGACATCTTCAATGCGTTTAACGGATTTTGAAACACGGTTGGCGGTAAATTCTTGGTCACGAAAAACCGTAAAACCTTCTTTCAAACTCAATTGAAACCAATCTCTGCAAGTGATTCGGTTGCCTGTCCAATTGTGAAAATACTCATGTGCAATTACGCCTTCGATACCTTCGTAATCAAAATCCGTCGCGGTATCTGGGCGAGCGAGAACAAATTTAGTGTTGAAAACGTTTAACCCTTTATTTTCCATCGCGCCCATATTGAAATGGCTGACGGCAACAATCATGTATAAATCTAAATCGTATTCACGCCCATAAACGGCTTCGTCCCAACGCATCGCGTATTTAAGCGATTGCATGGCGTGAGCGCATTTATCTTTGTCGTGCGTTTCGACAAAAATTTCTAAATCAATTTTTCTGCCCGATTGCGTCACAAATGTGTCGGCGACACATTCTAATTGTCCCGCGACGAGTGCGAATAAATAACACGGTTTTGCAAACGGGTCGTGCCATGTGACCCAATGTTGGTTATTTTCAAATTCACCGCTGGCGACCTTGTTGCCGTTTGAAAGCAACACGGGATAATCAGTTTTATCGGCAACAATCGTCGTCGTAAATGTTGTCATCACATCGGGACGGTCGAGAAAATAAGTAATTTTTCTAAAACCTTCCGCTTCACATTGCGTGCAAAGCATTCCGTTTGACAAATAAAGTCCTTCCAACGCGGTATTTTCTTTGGGGTTAATCGTGTTTTCGATAATCACTGTAAACGATTCATCTTGTGGCGCGTTTTGAATCGTCAACGTTTCAGAAGTTTGAACATAATCACTTGGCGTAAGTTCAGTTTCATTCAAAATGACACGGTTTAGCGTTAAGTTTTCACCGTTTAGCACTAAATTGCTGCTGGTGTTTTGGCTGGCAGAATTACGTTGTAAAGTCATCGTTGAAAGCACTTTCGTATTTTCAGCATCGAGTGAAAAATGGAGTTTTACATCGAGAATCAAAAAATCTGGAACGGTGTAATCTTCGCGGCGAATGGTTTTAGGTGTTTGAGTGGTCATAATTTTTTAAAAGTAAGCGTTAAAAGGCGATTTTTTATAGCAGCGAATTTTCATACTTCTCGATAACTTGCACACGCGCTAGCGGTTTCCCAAAGTGCGACTTCGGTGACGTGAAAACCGTTGGTTTGCAAATGTTTGAAAATCATTTTGCTTAATACTTCGGCGGTCGGATGTTCATCGAGAACTAAAAAACGTTCGTTGTTTTGAATGAGTGCAGGAATAATCGGGTCGTCTTTGTGCAATAAAAAGTTGTGGTCTAACTGCTTATTCACATAATTTTCAACGCATTCTTTTACGTCTGAAAAATCACACACCATACTTTGTTCGTTCAAATTTTCGTGGGTAATTGAAATCGCCGCTTTGACGCTATGACCGTGCAAATGCCGGCATTTTCCGCCGTGATTCATCAAGCGATGCCCGTAACAAAAATACACTTCTTTGGTAATCGTAAACATATTTAACCTTTAATCGTTTTAATTGTGGCGGCAACTTCAAATTCACCAGAAAGTAATGGCGACACGCGCACCACTTCTACAAATGCTGTTAAAGCGGGCGTAATTTCATTTTGTGGCGTGAGGTTAATTTCCATGGCTTTGCCTTCGTCAAACGTTTTTGTGGTGATAAACGATACGCCTGAACCGCTCAACGAAGAGCAACGGGCGGCATGAAATTCGGTTGAATCCACTAATCGGTAGCGCATTTCACTGTCAATGCTGATTCGCATATAAGCGCGTTTTTCGTCATATTGCATTTAATTTTTCCTGTCTTAAACGTGATTGCCGAAAATTTTACTATAAAATGGCGGTCTAAAATTTTTTACCTTGTCACTTTTGAGAGTTTTACATGAAAAAAGCCATTGTTTTAACCGGCATCACCACCACCGGCACGCCGCATTTAGGCAATTATGTTGGCGCGATTCGTCCGGCAATTAACCTGAGTCAAAACACAAATGTCACACCATTTTATTTTTTGGCGGATTATCACGCGCTGATTAAATGCCAAGAACCTGAACGGGTGCGCCAATCGAGTTTAGAAATTGCGGCGACGTGGTTGGCATTGGGTTTAGATACGGATAACGCGGTGTTTTATCGTCAATCCGATGTGCCGGAAATTTTGGAATTGACATGGCTTTTAACGTGTGTGACGGCAAAAGGTTTGATGAATCGCTCTCATGCGTATAAAGCGGCTGTCGCCGAAAATGAACAAACGGCAGGAAATGACCCAGACCAAGGCATTACGATGGGCTTGTTTAGTTATCCGATTTTGATGGCGGCGGATATTTTGTTATTCAACGCGAACAAAGTGCCAGTCGGCAAAGACCAGTTGCAACATATCGAAATGGCGCGGGATATTGGCGCACGCTTTAATCACATTTATGGCGAACATTTCAGCTTGCCCGAAGCGGTGATTGATGAACAAGGCGCGATTTTATCGGGTTTGGATGGGCGCAAAATGAGTAAAAGTTATAACAACACCCTTCCGTTGTTTGAACCTGAAAAGAAATTAAAAAAACTGATTAACAAAATCAAAACCAATTCGCTCGAACCGCACGAACCGAAAGATACTAGCGATTGCACGTTGTTTAGTATGTACAAAGCGTTTGCGAATGCTGACGAAGTAGCAGAAGTGGCGAAACGTTACGCCGAAGGCATTGGTTGGGGCGAGATGAAAGCAATTTTGTTTGAAAAAGTGAATGCCGAAGTTGCGCCAGCGCGGGAACGTTACGAAGAATTATTGCAACAGCCCGATGAAATTGAAGCGAAATTACAAGCTGGTGCAGCAAAAGCACGGGCGATTAGTCAGCCGTTTATTGCTCAATTGCGTGAAGCGGTAGGCATTTCGCGGTTTTAAAACAAAACAGGCGCGGATTTATTCGCGCCTGTTCCTTTGCGAATTAACTTACAAACCCTTAAACCTCGTTGTTTCGTAATTCGACAACGGCTTTTAATGTTTAAGTCTGTTAATTTGGGGTAGGTCATGTTAGTTTTCACTCATCATTGAATATTTGCTTCTGTATTTACCTCAGTTGAAGTTATTTCTCGAATTTTTCTGACGAAATAATTAAAACTAGGCGATTTATTATCTTCTATCGTCATGTGAGGGGATATTTTTTCAGCCCATATAGATTTTTCTTTACCAACGGCTTGCCATCCTTGAATTTTAAGACTTTCAGAACCACCTCTATAAAGTGCATCAGCGAGTTTTTCCCATGTCCCACAAATAGAATCATTAGAGTAACTTTTCAAAATAGCATCTTTGGCATTTGGATAGGCGTGTTTTATTGCGGCAATATCACCTAAAAACCATGCTTCGCCTTCTTCAACGGCAATACAAAAACGTGTTTCAGGATGAATGTTACAAGAGTTCAAAAGTGCGATTAAGTCGTTATGAAAATTTTTGAGACATTTTCCATCTAAATCACAGATCACAATAACTACAGCTTCCTTTTTCTGATATTGCTTTGTTTTTCCATAAGCAATCAATAGATGCGGCAAGTCATTTAGTAATTTATGAGTAAGTAACGCTACCCCATCGCGTTCATTTTTAGGAAAATGTCCAATTCCCTTGAAAGCAATGACACGAAATTTATGCTCTTTTCCAATAATTTTTGGAACTAGAATATCTAAGGCAACTTTTCCAGATTTGTCTTCAACCAGTATTTCAAAGTGCATGAATTCACCGTGCATCCAAATAATCGCTGTACCATAATCCACCTAGTGGCAAACCTTCGGCAACCATGTTTTTTACCAGTTCATCATCGTTGGCACGGCGAATCGTAGAAAAACCATCTTCACCCTTTTCTAAAATCCAAACTTCCTCTGGTTCTAAAGCATCCACAAAATATGGCTGATGCGTGGTGATAAAAACTTGAGAGGCACTTTTTCGCCCTGTAGCATGAATCCGAAATTCAGCCGCTAACGTTTCCAGTAGCTTGTGATACAAGCCATTTTCAGGTTCTTCAATACAGATAAATGGCGGGGGCGTGGGATCTTCTAATAGCAACAAATAAGCAAATACTTTCAATGTGCCGTCAGACATTTGTTGTGCGTAAAAAGGTTTATTAAAGCCTTTATCTTGAAATAATAGGTGTAAATGATCAGTGACGGGGTCTCGATAGGTTTTAATTGAGTTGATGCCTGGTATTTTTTTTGCAATTCGTTCTAGCACCTTTTTAAAGCGAGCTTCATGTTCTCTTTCCATAAATTGCACGACATTACCAAGATTATCACCACGAATATTTAAATGTTTTTGAGGTCCAGCTAAAGGTAGGCTTCTTGCTGCATCAGGTGTGAAATAGCTTAAATACCAACCTTCTATAAATTGTCTGAACGCCGAAATTCTAGGATGTTGTTTAAGAGAGCCAAGAGTGGTTATACCTAATTTTCTTTTATCAGATAACTCTACAACTTCAGTCTCACGACTTTCTTCAACGGTTAATGATTTAACAAAGCTATCAAAATCAAAGATTTCCTTGTTTTCATCAATACTTCGCCCGTCGTCTTTCCAAACAATTCCTTTTCCATCGTTGAGCATTAAAAAAGAAAATGGCCATCCGTTAGATTGATTCTTCCTACGTTGTCGGAGGCGTTCTTTTTTCACAAAAGGTCGCCCAGAATTATCTATATCAATTGAAATTTCATAAGTTATAGGACGAGCATTACCATCTTCTTTGTAATAAACTTCAAACTCAATCGCTCCTTCTTGTCCTTGGGAACGTATTTTTTCAAAACCACCGCGTCCTCTTGAATCACATGCCTCTTCAACCCCTAATTTAAGTGCATCTGATAAAAAACCAAAAACGTCAAATAAGGTGCTTTTGCCCACACCATTCTTGCCGATAACAACCGTCATCGTAGTCAGTGGTTCCGACTTTTGCTGATTCCAAAGCCGTCCAAGTGTAACGTCTTTTAAATTACGAAAATTCTTTACTCTAATGCCTTCGATTTTAGCCATGTTTGTTTTCTCTTTTAGTTCATAAACTGCACCCCGAAAATCATCGAGGTGCGTTTGAATGATAAAACCTTAAACCTCGTGATAAATCGCCGCGCCTTCGTTTAAGAATTCTTGCGACTTTTCGTCCATGCCCAGTTTCAAGGCTTCTGCTTCGGCAACGCCTTTTGCATTCGCATAATCGCGCACGTCTTGGCTGATTTTCATCGAACAAAAATGCGGGCCACACATCGAACAGAAATGCGCGACTTTTGAAGATTGTTTTGGCAAGGTTTCGTCGTGGAATTCACGCGCTTTTTCAGGGTCTAAACCGATGTTGAATTGGTCTTCCCAACGGAATTCAAAACGCGCTTTTGACATCGCATTATCCCGCGCTTGTGCGCCAGGATGCCCTTTGGCTAAATCTGCCGCGTGCGCC